>NZ_JBEPQK010000029.1:0-77133 GCF_040547805.1 Bradyrhizobium sp. LA6.1
GGGCTGCCGCTTCGCGGCACCGCTATCACTGCCCGTCGCGCGGGTGCCTTGTTAACCGGTCTCGCGACTGCACTCGGTCCCGGGTCCCGCCGCGTTCCGCGTCGGCGCTATGCTGACCCTCCTGCGGGTGCCTCTTTTGATTTTCTCACTCTTGCTTGTGTTCTCACCTGCGCTGACTTGTCCAACATTCCAACGTTCGAGATCTATGGGGCTCCGCCCCTCGCGCGCGCCAGGGTGAAGCGCCGGCTGCGCCGGCGCCGACCCAAGCGGTCTCCCCGGTCTTCCGCGCTTTGCTCCTCCTGTCGACTTTGGACTGCATGCACACACGCTTGTGCAGACCCGCTCTTCGAGCGGCCCCTATCGGGCGGGAGATACCCCTCCGCTCGGGTCGCCCCGGCGCTTGCTACCCCCGGTCTCGCCGACGGGCAGGGGTGCAGGCGCGTGGTGCGCCTTGCACCCATGGAAGCAAAAGGAAGAATGATCATGTCGGCAACGCAAGTTGAAATCGTTTCTGCGAGCGGGACGGAGACCTTTATTCCGCTCAACAAGCTGAAGAAGTCTCCGAACAATGCGCGCAAGACGCCGCATAGCGAGGCGGCGATCGAGGGGTATGCGGCGAGTATTGCCGCCAAGGGCATCCTCCAAAATCTGGTGGTCGAGCCGGAGTTGGATGGAAAGGGAGCCGCTACCGGTTTCTATCTAGTGACCATCGGGGAGGGCAGGCGGCTTGCCCAACTGCTGCGAGTGAAGCGGAAGGAGATCAAGAAGACCGAGCCGATCCGCTGCATCATCGACACCGCGAATGACCCCCACGAAATCAGCCTGGACGAGAACGTCACCCGGGAAAACATGCATCCCGCCGACCAGTTCGAGGCGTTCCGGAAGCTTGCGGACGAGCGTGGCTTTGGTGCGGAGGAGATCGCCGCGCGCTTCGGGGTGACGCCGCATGTGGTGCGGCAACGCCTCCGGTTGGGGGCAGTTTCCCCCAAATTGATCCAGCTGTATCGCGATGGCGGTCTGACCCTTGAGCAATTGATGGCCTTTGCCATCACCGACGATCAGGCCCGGCAAGAGAGCGTCTATGAGCGCCTGTCCTACGACCGCGATGCAAGCACTATCCTCCGCCTCCTGACCGAAACCCATGTCGCTGCAACCGATCGCCGCGCCCGCTTTGTCGGGCTCGAGGCCTATATCGATGCGGGCGGTACGATCCTGCGCGACCTCTTCACTGAGGATCGCGGCGGCTATCTCGAAGACGTGGTACTACTCGATTTGCTGGTGACGGCCCGGCTTGGCCGCGAGGCGGATGCCTTACGGGCGGCCGAGGGGTGGAGGTGGACTGAACCTCGTTTGGACTTCCCCCATGCCCACGGCATGCGCCGCGCCTACCCGCACCCTGTCGAGCTTTCGGTTGAAGATCAGGCCGCTCTTGATGTGGCTCAAGGCGAGTTCGACCAACTGACCGAACAGCATCAAACGGTCGAAGAACTGTCTGATGAGGTCGATGCCCGGTTCGGTGAACTGGAGACCAAAATCGAGCAGCTGGAAGCAAAAGGCAGGCCTACGATCCCAATGACATCGCTCGGGGCGGTGCTTTCGTCATCCTCAATTACGACGGCACCATCAGGGGTCGAGCGCGGTTTTATCCGCCCCGAGGACGACAAATCCGATACCGAAACCGGGACGGACGGCGACGGCAAGGCGCCGGATGAGGAGGCCGAAAAGGGCGATCAAGCCACGCGCGATGACGAAGGAGAGGACGAAGAGAATGAAGAGGAAGACGAGGAGCAACGGTTGTCCGACACGCTCGTTCGTGACCTCACCGCGCATCGCACTTTGGGGCTGCGTCTCAATCTGAGTGAACAGCCAGACGTCGCCATCGTGGCCGCCACCCACGCGCTCGCCGCGCAAATCTTCTATGTCGGGGCCAATTCCCATGTGGTCGGCATTCAACCGGTGAAGACGGATTTGGCCGCGCATGCGGCCGGAATCGAGGACATCCCGGCCGGCAAAGCGTGGTCGGATCGCCATGCCAATTGGGCGAGGCAGATGCCTCGTGACGTCGCTGCGCTGTGGGACTTCGTGGCCGAACTCGATCACGACAGCCGCATGGCGTTGTTCGCGCATTGCACGGCATTGACAGTCAATGCCGTCAAATTGCCCTTTGACCTCCGGCCGCGCGCGTTGGTGGCGGCCAACTGTTTGGCTGGAGCTGTGGCCCTCGACATGACCGGATATTGGAGGTCGACAGTGCAAAGCTATCTCGGCCGCGTCACCAAGGCGGTCATCCTTGAAGCCGTCCGCGAAGCCGTCAGCGGTGAGGCCGCCGAACGCTTGTCGAGCATGAAAAAGGTCGAGATGGCCGCTGCTGCCGAGCAGCTGTTGGCGCCAACCGACTGGTTGCCCGCCGTGCTCCGCACGGCCAAGACGGAGGTGCAGGCTCGTGCGCCAGACGGAGCGCAGGGAGCTGATTTCTGCTCGCAAGCGGCTGAGTAGAAGTGAGCCGGCGTCGCAGGAGCGGCGCCGGCGCTCATCAAATTCCGGCCGCGCTCGTGTCGGTGCGCGGCCGGTTCAGTTGAGGTGAAGCGGCGATAACGCCCGTTAGCCCGTCTCCAAACGGGGGCCACGATCCCTCCGATCTGCGCCATTCGTAGCGGCCAGTGAGGCTGCGCCAGCCTTCCTTTTGGCCGCGGCGAGCTATCAAATCGGGGTTCTGATCGTGTCTGGACCTCGCGTATCCGACGCGCAATCGTGCGCACAATCCTGGCCGGCGCCGTCGCTTCCTCATGCGAAAATGCCGCCAGTACGCTTTGATTTGTCCGGCACATCGTCTTTGAATTTGATGTCTGGACGTCGCTTTACTTGATCGATCCCGCCGCTTTCCGATGCCGTGGCGGGCTCTGGCTGCCACGTTCATCTCCGTCAGTCCGGTCAACCGCGACAAGTCCGGCGATACATCACCGGACTTCCGCATCTTCACCCACGGGCTTGAGGTCGGATCCGGCCGGATTTTGACCTGCGAGGGCCGCGGAGCGGACTACCTCAGCTTGTCATTTGCAGCACCTGGCCTCGGAGGCCGTAAGCTCTGTGCCAACCTTGGTCGAACGGCTGGCCTTTACGGTGACGGCAGCTTTTTCCTGATCTGGAATCCTGTCGATTAGGTCGAAAAGCTGGGCTCCCGCGCATCGCGCGGGAGCCCATTCTTATGTCGCGGCTACAAGGTTTTGAGGATCGCAGACCAGTGTAAGAGCGCTTCCAACTGGGGCACGTCGAAGAGCGAGCGGCGACCGAACTGCCTGCGAAACATCTCATCATGATCCAAGAAATGCACTCGCACGGAGCGGAATTCTGCCTCGAGCTGAAGTCGTTCGATGGCTTTTTCTGTTCGTTTCGATGCAGAAAATCGCTCCGGCGCGATTGGAATTTATGCCAATCTTTGGACAGCCGAAAGATTGGAATTGATGGCTTGGACGTGTGCCGAGCGGCCGAGCTTTTAGCGTTCTGCCTCAGATCCCTTGCTTAAGCTGGTGCGTTCGGCGTGCCACAGCTGGTATTTTCTGCACCAGAGATCGCTCTCTTTTGCAGACAAAAGGGACTTAGTTCTGTGTTGAAAGGACCCTCGCTCACGCGGGCAAGAGTTCGCGGAGGAGTGTTATAATCGCGTGCTGTTGGCATATGGGCGATGCCTTCGGCCCGCGCTCTACTCGTCGCTTCGCTCCTCACCGAGCCACCCCAGGGGTGTCTCGGCCCTTCGGGTCACGATCGCTATCGCAAGCGCGCAAGCAGTGGGGTTCGCTCGTCAACTGTGAAGCCGCAGCGGCTCTTGCGCGGAGTAGAATTTTGCCCGGAGTTGAAGGTCGCTCGACGGCTTTTCTCTTCATTCCGATGCCGAAGATCGCTCCATTGCCACTAGAGTTTGGGCCGCTCTATAGGCCGCCGAGAGGCTACAATTGATGGCCATGACACGTGCCGAGCGGTCGATTTTTTTGCGTGTCGCTTAGATCGGCAGATGCGACTGCGGCAAGATGAAGAAGGGCTAGCGAGCAACAAAGAGGAGGGGTAAGCGTCCGGAGCTTGCACCTGCGCTCATCCCTTGACAGGATTTTCGACTTTCCAGGCCCACGGTAGCAACTCGTCGAGGCGGTTGACGGGGTGTCCATCGACCATCCGCGTGAGCACATCGCGAAGATAAGTGTAGGGCTCGACGCCGTTCAATTTGCAGGATTCGATCAGCGAACAGAGCACCGCCCAGCGCTTTCCGCCGCCGTCGCTGCCGGCAAAGAGGTGGTTTTTACGCCCCAGCGCTACGGGACGGATCGCGCGTTCGACCGGATTTGTGTCGAGCTCGACGCGGCCGTCATGCAGGAAGCGCGTCAGCCCATCCCATCGCGAGAGAGCGCGTAACGCATCGCCTCGGCGAGCTTGGCGCGACCGGGTAACAGGGGCAGCTGCGTCTCGATCCAGAGCCGGAAGTTATCGACGAGCGACCTCGATAATGAGCGCCGTGCGGCCAGTCGATGCGCTGGCGATTGACCGCGGATTCTGCTCTCGACGGCGTAGATTTCGCCGATCCGACGCAGGGCTTCCAGCGCCAACGGCGCACCGTCGGCCTCTGCAATTTCGTAAAACTTGCGCCTTGTATGGGCCCAACAGGCGGCAAGAATGATGTCACCGTTAGCGGTCAGCCGCTCGAAGCCGGCATAGCCATCGACGTGCAGGACGCCCCTAAAATGCTCGAGATGCGAGGCGGGTCGCTCGGCTTTTCGATCCGGCTCGAACAGGTAAACTGCTGCCGGCGGCGCCGGTCCACCCCAGCCGCGCGGATCGCGGGCATAGACCCACAAGCGCCCTGTTTTCGTCCGTCCTCGGCCTGGATCCAGCACCGGGATAGGCGTGTCATCAGCAAAGAGATGGTCGGAAGCGAACACGTTTTTGCATAGCCGTTCGTGCAAAGCCTCGAACCACCAGCAGGCGCCGCCGACCCAGCCAGCGAGTGTCGAGCGCTCCAGGTCGACACCGTGACGCGCAAAAATCTGCGCCTGGCGATATAGCGGCGTGTGGTCACAATACTTGCTCACCAGCACCTGAGCGAGTAGGGCCGGCGTGGCCAATCCGCCCGCGATGGGTCGCTCGGGAGCAGGGGCTTGAGTGATGGTTCCACACGCTCGGCAGGCAAATTTCGGGCGGCGGATACGAACCACGCGCATCTCGGCCGGCACCCAATCCAGCATCTCGCTGACGCTCTCGCCGATGGCATGCAGGGCGCCGCCACAGCACGCGCAAGCCTCGCTACCGGTGCCGAGAACGACCTCTTCGCGTGGCAGATGATCGGGTAATGATTTGCGTTTCGGCGGCGCGGTTGGAGACGGCGCAGCTGCTTCAAACGCGTCTGGATTGGTCTCGGCAACCGCAACATCGGTGTCGAGATCTTCAAGTCCCAGCGCGAACTGGTCGGTGTCGAGACGCTCGGAACGACGCCCATATTGCGCGCGCTGAAGCTGCTTGATGATCAGACGAAGGCGCTCGATCTCACTGTTTCGATGCTCGATCAACGAGGCGATGTCGCGCACCAGGCGGTGCAAAAGCGCTGGGTCAGACGGCAGATTGTTGAGGTCAAGCTGCATATCCGATTCTACTCGGATACGCCGATTCGATGAAGCGGATTCGCTATATTATAAGGGGTTTTGGCGCTCTCAGCCCGCGATTGCCGGTCGCCAACGACGCTCCGGTGTGCGCCAGTCGATGCCTTCGATCAGCATTGCCAGTTGCGCCGGCGACAACGTGACCGTGCCGCCTGGATCGCTCATTCTGGGCCAGATGAAGCCGCCCTGATCGAGCTTTTTGGTGAACAGACAAAGCCCGTTGCCGTCCCAGAACAGGATCTTCAGCATGCTGGCCCGCTTGCCTCGGAAGGCAAATAGGTGGCCGGAGAACGGGTCCCTCTTCAATGTTTCCTGGACGATGATTGCGAGCCCGTCGAGCCCCTTTCTCATGTCGGTGTAGCCCAGAGCCAGGTGCACCTTCACGCCCGCGGGAACGATCATCATGATGCGATCTCCCGGTCGGCGACGTGTCGCCGGACGACGTCCGGATCAGCATCAGCGGGTGCGAAGACGCGCCGTCCGTCGGGCAGTTCGACCGTCACCATGCCATCCGGTGGCTGCAACAGATCATGCAGAACGAGGGGCGAAGGAGCGTCCACCCCTGTGTTTGCGACCTCGACCCGGGCCAATTCCCCCCGCGCGCGTCGGCCAAATCCGAACTGAACGCGCCACCGGAACAGCATGCTGGTGACGATCCCGTGGCGCCGGCAGACCTCGGCGGCCCTGGCACCTGGAGTCTCGGCTTCGCGTAGGATCGCAAGTTTCTCCTCGTCGCTGAAGCGACGTCGGTTGGCGCGTCCGTCTTCCGATGGATCGACGCCGGACGCCTCTGTCAAGCTGCTTTCGATGGTGAACTCCTTAGCAGCGCTGCTAGCACTAGTGCTTATTTGCGCGCGGGCACTGGGGTGAAGCTGCGCTCGCCAGTCGATTTTGACCTCGTTGGCATCGATCAGATCGCGCCACCGCTGCAGGCCAAAACGCGATATTCCATGGGCCTTGGCGTACGCCCGCACGCTCATTCCGGACCATGTCATCGCCTCAACATGCATCGCCCAGAACGCTTGGACGGCACGGCTGCGCGCGTCGCTGGACAGCTTGAGAGGCCGCAAACGGCGCTCCTCACGCTTCAATTCGGCTTGTACTCTAATGGCTTCCGCGTCGGACAGGACGTTCAGCCAGCGCGCAAAACTGCCCTGGTCAAGGCGATGCTGACGGCAGTAACTGCGCCTGCTGAGACCACTCTTTTGCCACGCCTCGATGTGCACCGACCACCAGGTTCGGCGCGCTCTGTTCTCATATTGTTTCCGCCCCACGAGATTCTCCATGCTGCAGGAAAATCCAATATGGAACGACGAGGCATACTCGAAAGACGTGCGACGACCGGACGCTTACGAGGAGGGCGAGCGATGGCAAGATAAAAGCAATGGCGCCGAAGAGCGGCTAAGTGGTTGTCTGCACATCCAAGATTTGGAGATAGCGCAGGCCGCGATGTCACCAACCGGGATCTAGATGGCGCCAGTGGGGACCTAAGGAAATGCTCTTGTTCGCCGATTACGTCAGCGACTGGGCAATAGTTCATTGGCTTTACATATTCGCGGTCTTCTCAGTCGAGAAGCCCACGTGCACGGCGTCGACGACGACTAGTTCGAAGCGAAGCTCGGTTGGATCGGGACCGCAGAGCCTGGAAGGCGACTGGATATCTTCGGCGAATTCGGCACGCCGCGGTGAAGGCTGCCGCAACGGCTTATCGGGCGCCGTCCCAGGCGACTGGATTGGCCGCGGATATGCACAAACTGCGGTGCTTGCCGGGCGGGGGGAGTACCAGAGGTGAGCGCCGGGTTGTGAACTAAGCGCGCCTTGTGCGCATCAAGGCGGGTGGCGCCGGTTCCATCCGCGCGCGTCTGAGCTATGCAGTGCGACGGTGTCACGAGAGCCAGACGAACTCTGTGAGGCCGGGACCGTGCCAGAGGCAAGCTCTTCACCGAACGTCGCGAAAGGCGACCACCATTTCTGGATTATGGTGGTGCCTGAGGATGGCGCGGAAAGTTCTCCGACCCGAAGCCCTTCTCCGCGACCGGATGAGGCAAGCGGAGCAGGACCTCGCCAACAGGCTCGGCTAGCCAGTAGCTGATCACTTCAACACCGGTCGAGACCGCACAGCCAAGCTATGCTCCACCGCAGGGACGATGCGGGCATGACCGCGTGCTTGCCCGTGACTACATCGCCGGCGGTATGCGGACACGGTTGGGCACAGACCTTCCATCTCGCGGTCCGGACTTAGACGCGGGATCAAGGCCGCTCGCAAGCGCAGAGGATCGCAGCCGGAGCAATTTGCACCTCAATGAGCTGTGCAGCGCAAAGCGGTGATGCGCAGTTCACGGACGGGCATATCGCCACTCCGCCGCTACCGGGTGCTGGGAAACTTGTGAGCCGGGATCGTCTTCCTCCGATCCCGAGGTCTACGTCGTGAGCCCTTGAACGCGCATGGCAGCGAGGGCGGCCTTTACCCGCTGCATGGAAGTCTCGAGTTGTTGGAGCAAGCTGTTCAGTTCGCGCGGGCTAGCCTCCTCCATGCGCAGGTTGTCAATGTGCAAGGTTTCTTCAATTAACTGGACCAAGTGAACTCCCTCAGAACTGCAGCCGAGCGCGCTATGATCGTTTGACATCTCAGTCTCAACGACGACCTTTCCGTCGATCGTCATTCGAACTAAAGTCCGCCATGGAACGAGCCGGGTGACCGTTGAAACCGGGAATTGAAGCACAGCGAAGACTTCGCCGGTTTGCTTGGATCGGTATCCGAAGCGGAGCGCGTCGCTCGCGCACTCAAAGCTCTGGTGCCCAGGGAATTCAACGAAAGCTTCGAGATCAGCCGGCATCAGGGACGATGGTTTGTCGATAAGAGCAAAAGGTTTGGCATTCTGTTTCGACACTTGAATCTCTCTCGAAATGCCGGTCCGCGCCGCTGCGGTCTTTCCTGCTGTCCGTAAAGGAGCCAGGCAGGTTTCTTTTGAGCTTCCTCGCTGCCGTCAGATACGTTCGCCCGCTGCACGGTCGTGTAGATGCTTCGCCTTACCCGGGAGCCGCTCGGATCCGGGTCGCATCACTTGTTGGTCCTTCCGCTTAGGAAAGGATGGATAATTAGTAGCACTATTGTCCGTGGTTTGATAGACCTACGAATGGTCGCTTGCGCGCATGAAAGCGCAAGCCTTGGTTGCGAGAAATATCCGGCGATTGCGCGTCGGCCAGGGACTTTCGCAGGAGGCCCTTGCGGTCGACGCGGGGATAGACAGAACTTATGTCAGCCGCCTTGAGCGCGGGCTCGAAAACCCATCGGTGGCAGTTCTTGAGAAGCTGGCGATCGCGCTGAAGGCGTCTATTCCTGATCTCTTTGTTGTTCCTGGGAAGGGAGATCTGCCGCCGCGTCCGCTTAGGGCCGGGCGGCGGCCAAAGAGCTGATCTCGCCTTCAAAATGCAGCCGCCTGCGACGATAAGCAGGCGGCGTTTTTTAAGGGTGTGCCGATCGGTGAGGCCTGCGCTCGACCTGCTTGATTCACGTCAACGAATTGGCCCGCGTTTAGTTTATTGTGATTGGGAGGCTTTGATATGCAGCTACTCAATTCAGACAAGGACTACGGCGCTATTGCGCAGACCCTGCACTGGGCGACCGTTGTTCTTGTCATTGTTGCTTGGATGCTGGGCATTTTTGGCGATGATCTGCCGAAGGGCGAATTCCGTCAGATCGGCCTTGCCGTCCATGTTGCCGCCGGAATCGCAATTCTCGTCCTGCTTGTGGCTCGCCTGATCTGGCGGTCGATCAATCCACCTCCTGGATCGGAAGCGACCGAATTCGGGACATGGCTCGGGAAGTGGGGCGATCCTGCCGCCGCGATCGCGCACTATACTCTTTACGCGTTGCTCGTCGCAGTGCCCGTCGCCGGCATTGTGCTTCAGTTCGCGCGAGGGGATGCATTACCCTTGTTCGGTCTTGCCGCCATTCCGTCACCGTGGCTCAAGGATGCGGCCTTTGCCCATAATGTGAAAGAAATGCACGAAGTTCTTGCGCATGCGCTGGTGGTCATCGCAGGCTTCCACGCTATAGCCGCGCTCATTCATCATTGGGTATTCCAGGACCGCACTCTCACTCGGATGCTACCTCGCTCCAAGGATTGACGCGGCTTGCGACCTGCCGACCTGTCTGCTTGCTTATACTTCGAGATGCTTGATGGCCGCGATGCCAATCTTATATTCGCTTTTTCTTTTGACACTCGCAAACGGGTCGCCGGTTGTGGCCAAGAAGCTGTTCGGCTCTAGCTTCGCGTTCTCTGTGGATGGAGGGTTTCTGCTCTTCGATGGCCGACCGATATTCGGCGGCTCGAAGACCGTCCGCGGCATCGTTGCCTCGATCGTCGTGACCACGGTTGGCGGCATCTTTGTTGGACTGGGTTACGAATTGGGAGCTCTCATGGCCATCGTAGCGATGGCGGGAGACTTGTTTTCCAGCTTCTTGAAGCGGCGTATGAACATGCCGCCAAATAGCCAGGCGCTGGGTTTGGACCAGGTTCCGGAATCGCTGTTTCCACTCTTGGTTTGCCGGGAGAGCCTTGGGCTGAGCTTCGCCGACATCTTCGTGGTTGTTTTGATGTTCTTTTTAGGCGAGCTCGCGATCTCGCGGGTGCTGTACACGTTGCGTGTTAGGGATCAGCCATATTGAAACGGTCGGCGGGCCGGCACAATCGATGCAGCGTAATTTCCGGCGGGCAGTTGAAGCGGACGGCCACAACGCTCGATCCCGCACCCACGGACGTATAGCCGGCCATATCGTGATAGCGCCAGGCGCCGGCTCCCAACCGACGTGGCAGCACGGAGTCGAGCGTAATGGGGATCGAACCGGGAAGGCAGATCTGTCCTCCGTGCGTATGTCCGCTCAGTAGCACATCAAAGCCGGCATGCGCCGCTTGTCGGTAGATTTCCGGTGTGTGAGACAGCAGGATCGAGAAGGCGCCGTCGGGGACATCTGACCCGACCTTCTCGATGTTGTCGACCCTGAAATAGTGCGCGTCATCGACGCCTGCGACGAATATCTCCTGATCGCCGCGCGTGATCGTCGCGCATTCGTTCTGGAGCATGCGTATGCCCATCGCCTCCAGACCGGGGAGCATCCTGATGGTGTCGTGATTGCCGAGCACGCCGAGAACGGGTTGCTTCAGGTGGGCTATTACCCGTGCCATGCCTTCCAGCGCGGCGTCGAACGGTCCGAAGGTCTTGCCACGATAGTCGCCGGTTAGGACGCACAAATCATAGTCCAGGCTTGAGACTAGCTTCACCAGACGCCGCATGGCACGCTGGCTCATATCGACGTGGGTATCGCTGATGTGAAGAATCGTGAAGCCGTCGAACAGGTTCGGCAAATTTATGCATTTGATACTGTTGTACTTCACGGTAACGCGCTCGGCGTTTCGGCGCCCGCGCCAGTAAAGCCCCGACAGCTTCAGAACATTTCGTATCAATGAATGAACGGAATACCAGTTCTCGATATGAAAGAAGTTGAGGCCCTGGCCGAAGATCTGCGCTTCATGATCGTTTTCGATGCCGAGCCGCTGCCGGGCGACTATCCGCCCCAAACGTTGCTCCAGTTTCGAAAGCAGTTCGTCTTCCACCTGCTACGCCTTTCGGTTCGTGGCAATCAACCGCGAATACGCGCCGGTTCGTCGTCCTCTCCGCATCGAACGAGCTTATCCAGCGCAAGAAGAAGCGACGAGGTTGGCCGGAGCGGCCCATTCCGCCAGTCCCGGATAGTTGTCCGTAAACCAGCTGCAGGCGCCCTGGACCATAACGAAGGCTGCTGCCGCCTGGACAATACGGGGACCGAAATCCCTTGTGAGGTGAGGGCGGAGTAAAGTTCGCCCAGCGAAGCAGTCTTGCCGTCGACCAGGCCGACGTCGCCCAAGCCGATTTCAAGGAACGATCTATATACATGGAAGGAGCAGATCAGGTGACGGCTTTTTACGCTTGAAGCAGGTCAAGCCTTCCAACGGCTTGGGAGGGCTTCCTACAAACTCTCGATGACCTTCCGTAGCAGCGTCTGGACGTGCTGGGCTGATGCTTTGAGTTCGGGATTATCGATTGCTTGCATCGATGCGACGGGATCAATGGCCGCGATCTCGGTGCGATCTTGAGCGATCTCCTGCACCACGACATTACACGGCAGCATCGTGCCGACCTTGTCCTCAAGTTTCAGGACCTCGTAAGCGAGCTTCGGATTACATGCTCCGAGGATACAATAGTTTCGAAAATCGGTTCCAAGCTTTTCCTTGAACGTTCGCTTGACGTCGATTTCCGTGATGATGCCGAAGCCGCCCTGCTTGAGCGCTTCCGTAGCGCGCCGAGAGGCTTCGTCGAAGCCAACCAGAAGGGTCTTGCTGAAATAGTAGGCCATCTTGCAATTCCTCCTCGTCACCAGCATGAATCGGATCGCTGCCTGGGCGAATCGGCACGCGCATCGTCTCAGCCCGATTGGCGCCTCACCAAAGGTCTCGCCAGAAGCGGCCGCGTTCGGAGGGCGAATCCAGTCGAGCCTTCTGCTCGTCGCTGAGCGTCGCGTAGAAGGCCTCGAACGCGGGGCGCATGGTCTTGACGGACTGCAGCATGGCTTCCATGCGCTTCTCCATGAATTCCATTCGGCCGATCGCGGTGGTTGGTACCTCGGTTGGACAAGCCACACGGAGAGCTTCAGAGGCTTTGTCCGATGCTGCCTTCAAGTCATCAAATTTGGCGCGCTGAGCTTCTGTCGGCTTGATGACCTGCTCGATCCGATCGATGCGCCATCCGAGAAAGCCGGCAGCCGCGGGGCTGCAGGTGCCCGCGAAGCCTCCTCGGCCCATGAATCCCGGCCCCATCATCATGCCGGGTCCCATCATGTCGCGTCCCGATCCCGCACCTCCAGGTCCGAAGGGTTGCGCGGTGGCGGTCGCGGCAAGCGTTGCGGTCGCGATCGCTACTGAGGCGACCGCGACGAGTTGATTGAGTTTGCGCATGGCGTTGTCCTCCATCGCCGTCAATCTCAGAGTCGTAAACGTCGATATACTTGAAAGCTTAACTGGGTATGCCCGTCATCTCATTGAGATACATCAACAGAGATCCTGATCGGGCGTATCCCGCCGCTATGGTGTAACGCCCATCGCAGTTGCCGCCCGGTCGCACCGAATTTGCAGCAGGGTCAAGGTGAGGGCAAGCAGCAATGGACCGAGCACCACGCCCGGTGTCCCCATGAACACCAGCCCGCCAACGACGGCGATGAAAGACAGCATCGTGTTCATCCGAAGCCTGCTGCCGACCAGGATCGGGTACACGATGTTGTCGACGAGACCGACGACGAAGGTCCCCCACACCGCTAGAATGATTGCTGATGTGTAGGCGCCGCTCAACGAGAGATAGACGGCGGCCGGTGCCCAGATGACGAAGGCGCCGAGAAACGGAACGATAGCCAGAAGGCCCATCAATACGCCCCAGAACACCGGAGCGGGCAGGCCCAGCCACCAGAACATTAGGCCTCCCAGCCCGCCCTGCAGCGCCGCGACGGCGACGGTACCGAAGACGGTCGCGAAGATGGTATCGGTAAAGCGCCCGACGATCAGCGCGAATTCCGGCTCCGAAAGCGGCAGATGGAGCCGCGCCGCCTCCGCAATCGCCTCCCGGTCGCGCAAGAGATAAAACAGAAAATAGAAGGTGAGCAGAAAGTTGGCCATTCCGGAAAAGGACGCGCGGAGCACGGAGCCGCTCCACGTCGCGAGCGCGGAAGTCGCCGTTTGCATCAGATCCGGAAAATCCACCTTGTCATGGACCCACTGCAGCGCTGGGGCAAGCCAGCGATGCTCGTCCATGAGACGCGTCCAGTCATCGACGTCGAACATCGGCACGACAATCGCTCCGCTGCGGACGGCCTCGTTGAGCAAGGTGCCTGCCACCAGGATGGCAGGAACGACCACGATAAAGGCGGTTACTATGACCGTGATCAATGCCGAAAGGTTGCGAGACTTGACGCGGCTGCTCACAGCGCGGTCGAATGGTGTGAACAGGACCGCGATCGTCGTCGACCAGACGAGCGCTCCCAGGAATGGCGCCGCCATGACGGCAGAGATGACAACTCCTAGCACGATGGCGACCGCGAGAGGGACCGAAGCCGGTGCTCGATCGGGAGATTTGGGGCCTGGAAGCATTGATTGGGTCTTGCCTCAATTTTCCATTGAACGCGCTATCGCAAGACGAGCGCGTAAGCGATCATCAGGATGCATGCGGCGAGGCGTGGACACGAGCATCCTCTCCGGCATAGCGGGTGGCGAGTTCGGCATAGGAGGCGGCCGTGAGAGCCATGACCACGGCCGCCAATGCGAACGCCCAAGACGAGTACGTCTGCGCGTTATCAGCGACCGCGCCGGTCAGAACGTAGATCCCGGCTCCTATGGTCACTCCGGTGCCGTAAAGAACGAGGAGGGGCAGTCCGATACGCCGCAGCAGGCGTGCCGGAGGTGCGATCAGATATTCCGGCACGGATTCCACTTTTAGCCATTTTGCGAGGAGGGACTGACGACTGGAGTCTATATCGGGCAATCCTAGGTACGGACCCTTGATTTGGGTCAACTCGGCGGAGCCCTGGTCGTGGCGTGGGCCGGCGATCGGAAATTTGACGGCAGGGCTCGGGCCGGAGACCTTCTGACCTAGATCAATCGGCCCGGACCCGGCGCTGGTATCGTCTCAAAATTGCAATTTCGGAGACACGCGATGGCCGTCAGGGACGTTCTGCTCACCTTGACCAGCTATCCGAACCGACGCCGGTTTCGGTCATCGACCGCGCCGTAGCGCTGATCTCACCATTTGCCGCGCACATCGCGGCGATCTCTTGTGAAGTCCATGTGCAGATACCCGGGACTTTCCTGTGCGGGGTCGGCAAGGTCGGATCAATCGTGGCCAGCGAGGCCCACAAGAGCAGGAAAAATGCGCAGGACCTGCTGGCGACTTTTGAAGCGGCCGCCACGAAATCGGGGCTGCTGAACGAGATCATTCTCGAGCGTTGCCTGACGTCCGAGGTCCCGGACCTCCTGGTAGACTATGCTCGGCTGTGTGATCTCACAATCGTGCCGGTGCCGCAATCCTATGACCAATGGTATGCTGAAGCGATCATCTTCGGTTCGGGCAGACCGACGCTGGTGTTGCCGGAGGCCACCGCCTCGAAGGAAGCCGAACTCAACAGGGTGATCGTTGCGTGGGATTTTAGCCGCGCTGCGGCGCGTGCCGTCTCTGATGCGATCCCGATCCTGGAGAAGGCGCGAGAGGTGTTTATTCTCACAGTGACCAATGAGAAGGCGATTTCGAGCCGGCGCTCGTCGTCCGAACTTGCGAAGAATCTCTCGCGTCATGGTATCGATGTGGTCGTCGAGGAGGTCGACGCTGCAGGACGGGGTATCGGCGATGTTCTCGCGGCTCAGTTAGCTTCCCGCAGGGCGGATCTGCTCGTCATGGGGGCGTATGGTCATTCCCGCTTGCAAGAGTTCATATTGGGAGGTGCGACCCGCAGCATTCTGACGAGGCCGCCAATTCCCGTGCTGCTGTCGCACTGAACCGATCAGTAACCGGCCAAATTACTGAAGAGTGGCCGTAAGCGGGCTATGCTCATGGACGTCCATCCGCCCAAGACGGATAGCACCGGATCCCCGGTGTTTCACGCCAGGGCACTTTCGAAGACCTATCGAATGGGGACGTTGCTCGGCGCCATCGTGCACGCAGAACGCCGCATCCGGTCCGGTGGCCGTCACTGGTCGCACTATGCCGAGCGCGTCGAATCCTGCAGCCATTCGCCGAGAGGGCGATCTTGAGACTGGCCTGGCTGCGCTCGCTCTCGGCGACCTGAAACGAGCGGTGGCTCCGCGACAGCGCCTGCTCCGCATGCAGCTAGTCGTGCGGATCGTGCCGATCGCATTCCGGGCATCGACCGTCCTCGGCGGTGCCGAGCTGACGGCCGAACTCTTCCCTGAGAGCGTCCGATGGCCAGCCCTCGCCGTCGCTCCTAACGATTCGTTTGGCGCGTTCAAAGGCATGGCTCTCGGCGGCATCGTCACCCACGCGGATGACCACCTCCTCGTGGAAAGGGCAGACCATCGTGGCCCGGGTGGTATCGAGTGCATAACGCACGACCGCGGCGAGGTCTTCTGTGTGAAGGTTGGCGGACATCATATGGCTCTCCTGCTCGAGTGCCCCCGAACGCGCCTTTCTCGGTCGGCAGACGGGCCTAGCCTCCGACAGCCCGCTGCCCCGGCTTGAATGGGCCGGACGCAAATCAGCCCCGGCTTCCAGAAGGAGCGCCGAGGCCGGTTTCCACTTTCCGTTCAGTTCAGGGCTTCGGCGGTCCAACCGGCAGGGCCGACCGTAGTGCTACCGAACGGGCCGGCGGAGCTGCTCTAGGAGCCGACCCATGGTCGCGGTCGAGGACCCAAGGAGTCCGAGGCTCCGCAACCGTAACGGCACCGGCGCGCGCGAATGCCATTCGGTGCAATCTAAGTATAGGCTCGAGCAGGCGGTTAGCTTTGACCTGCCTCAAGCCACGATGAAGACGGCAGGACCACGCAAACAAGATCGTCCTTGCGTTGCCGGCGGACAGAAACACGAACTGTGCTGCCAAGTCGAAAGAGGGAACGCCTTGCAAATAGCTCCCTCTTTTGGAGCTCGGTCGCGAGGTCCCTGATCAACTCAATGCGCAGCATACCTCAAGCACGCCGATGCGTTTCGGCTTTTCTTACTTGAGTGAGCGGATGTATTCGGCCAAATCCGATATTTCTGATCGCTGGAGGGACAGGCTTGGCATATTGGGGTGCGGCTTGAGCAGCAGGAACGCGAGCTGGTTCTGATCGAACTCGGGCGTTCGCGCGATTTGGCTGAATGGTGGCGCATGGTCGATGGCATTCGTCTGGCCGGACTCGACGACATGACAGTTCGAGCACCAGCGTTTTGCGATGTCCTTGCCGTGTTGGGGATCGGCCACCGCGGATTGCGCCAGAATCGCGAACAAAAGAAATGCGAAGAAGGAGCATTTGAGTGCTTTTGACATGGTAGGTCTCTAAGCGCTTTGGCTCGAGGATAGTAGACGGCACGACGACTACGATGGAAAGTCGGACCCACCTTGTGGCGATCTACATGCAGAGAACAGTGTGGGGTCCGTTGATAACCGGGAATCTCGCCATGGCCTTTCGCTCCGCCTCCCGTTACTTCCGCTCGGCTGCAGCCTCCTGCTCCAGTCGCAAAATATGTGCGCGTAGCGCATCGAACCGCTCTTCGGCAACATCGCTGAACAACGGATCCTTAAGACCGGTTACCGTCGAGGCGATCTCGGTCCAATCCTGTGGTTTGAGCGCCTTAAGCGCAGCGGGAAAGAAATCGCGATCTTCCATCATCATATGACGGCGCTCCTGCTCGATGAAATCGCGAACGATGGTATCCACATTTTGGCGGAGCACCTCACGATCCGCGAGCACGCTGTCAATCGCGTGAGCGACGCGACGCAAGCGTTCGGCCCCTTTTTGATGCTCGCGAGCTAGATCGCCGATCTTCGCAGCCGCAGCTGGATCACGAGCTTTTAGCTTGGCAAAGACGCAATCTTCCTGGGGATGGTGATATACCTCCGGGTAGACTTCGAAATAGCTGAGTACGGCGCGAATGACTTCGTAGTCGGGACGGTCTCCGCGGTCGAACACCTCAAGTTCCCGCTCGAGGATGGCGAGCAGTGTCTCGATATTGCGATGCTCTTGGGATAGGCGTTCAATGATCATGGCAACACTCCACTGAGTGAACCGTTTTGAAGAATGATCCTCTGGCCTGTCTCTGCTTTGCGACAGATCAAATCTGGTCAGATTTAGCATGCAGCCACGCGCTGAAATGAGCTTCGCCCGGGCAGGCTCGGCGACCAGCCGCACGCCATCAGGGGGCCGCACGAAGCCGAGATCGATTGCTTCGGCTTAGATTCTTCCTGAATCGACCTCATGTGGTCGAGGACTGTGAGAGGCAATGCTGCTAACGCGATCAGAATCGCAAGACTGACATCAACTCGGATGCTGCGTAACATGTTTCCGTCCCAACTCGCGGTCGGGCACTCACGGGAACACCGCGCAAGCGCATGCGGGCATCTTCATCGCCAAAACCGCAGGCCGATCAGCAGTTCCGGCGACGGAAAGCAGAATGAGAGAGCAACCGCGCGCGCTAATGGAAGCGCAGCTCTTTAGCACGCGATAAGGTCGGTATGTCCAAATCCCCTTGAGTAGTCGAGCAGCGAGACGATCGTGGGTGTCAGGCGAAAGACGCAGACCTCCGAAGTTTTCGGCATGGGGAGATCGAGGCTTTTCTGGTTCGGATATCGCGAGATCAAGAGCCGCAAGGCTTTTTCGAATTCGGCAGGATCCGTTACAAGCTTCGCACGTGCCGCCATCGATAGACCCGCGATGTCCATCACCTGGGCGGGATCGTCGTCCACCGTTAGCGAGACCCGATCGTCCCTCGCAAGGTTGGCGGCCTTCTGGCTGTCCGCTCCGCAAAGAAAATAGATGACGAGTCCATCGTTGGCGTAGCCGACGGTCGTCACCTGGGGCCAGCCGTCAGGTCGTACGGTAGCGATCCTGGTGGTCCGGTGCTGATCCAGAAGCCGAAGGATTTTCCGCCTGAACATTTCGTCCATTGGCTGCCTCCGATTTCAGTCAGTTTAGCCCCGTCGTAGCGGGCACGTTTTGAGGCAGGTCAAGTGTGGAGGAACGGCCGCGAAGCCTGGGCGCAGTCGGCGTGCCCATACGCCCGGGGCAATCGCGCCAATCGCTTTCGGCAGGCGCGGTGCCATTTGGCTTGTCCCTATAGCGAGCCCGATCACCAACCGGGCTCACCCTTTGAGCTGTATCAAGCTGGCTTTCAAAGGCAGCGACATCATGTGGGTAGGAGGGCTGCTTCGATGCGCCGATTTGCCATGAAAGCTCTATTCTCGGCTCTGGCTTTCAGAAGAGCCGAGAAGGAGCGAGTCGATTGGGATCGAAACATCTTGATCCTCTCGACGGCAGTGACCGTCGGGTTGGTTGCTCTCTATGTCTACGGCAAGGCAGCCTCACGCTGGTGAACTGTTTCGCGGGAACGACTGCGATGATGCGATGCTTGCTGATACTTGCGACAATAGGTCTATGGTCGAGCACCGGCGCCCGCGCGCTCGACGAGGAACAGCAACATGGCAAAGAGTTGTTACAAAGAATGTGCGCACGCTGTCACTCTGTTGGCAGGACCGGCGCAAGTCCTAACAGGCGAGCGCCGCCCTTTCGCAGCTTTAGCGAAACCAAGCTCTACGATAGCGACTTCCTGGAGCGACTACAGGAGGGCTACAGCAGCATTCATCCCTCGATGCCGACCTTCCGCTTCAACAGGGATGATGCGGTAGCAGCCCTGAACTACATGAAATCAATTCAGGAACCACCTAAATCGGTACGCAAGTAGCTGCGGAATGAGACCATGTCGTTTGAGCGGGTTCTGCGATGGGCCTTGGTTGCGATCGCAATCGCGGGATTGACCGCGGGTATTCTCGCACGAGCCATTGACCGGCCTGACTGGGCCGATCTCGCATGGGAGCTCGGCACGGCGCCCGTAATCGGAGGGCTGGCGGTCTCGATCGTCAGGGATTTTCTCAGCGGCCGGCTCGGTGTGGACGCGATTGCGCTGCTATCCATGAGCGCGGCGTTGGCGCTTGGCCAACCGCTTGCAGGGGCCGTGGTCGCGTTGATGTATTCCGGTGGCAACGCGCTGGAAGACATCGCGGTCGCTCGCGCGGAGCGCGACCTGCGGTCGCTGGTGGATCGTGCTCCGCGCCAGGCCCATCGCAAGAGCGGCGAACGGATTGAAGATGTTCCGGTTGATGCAATCTCGGTCGGCGAAGGACTCCTGGTCCGGGCCGGTGAGATCATTCCGGTCGACGGGATCGTTGGCTCGGCCTTGGCCACCATCGACGAGTCCGCCGTTACTGGCGAACCAATCCCGGTCGAAAAAGCGCGTGGGAGTGCCGTTCTGTCAGGTTCGCTGAACGCGGGTGAGACTTTCGAGTTGACCGTGACTGCGCCGGCCGGCGAGAGCACCTACGCTGGCATCGTGCGGATGGTGACGGCGGCGCAGACGGCAAAGGCTCCCTTTGTGCGAATGGCCGATCGTTATGCTCTGATCCTTCTGCCGGTGACGATTGCGATCGCCTTCGTGGCGTGGCGGATCTCAGGTGATCTGACCCGCAGTCTCGCCGTGCTGGTGGCGGCGACGCCTTGCCCGCTGATTCTGGCTGCACCGGTCGCTTTCATTGCCGGCGTCGCGCAAGCGGCGCGCCGGGGCATCCTGGCCAAGGGCAGTGGGGCGCTCGAGGCGCTGGCGCGCGCGCACACAGTGTTGTTTGACAAAACAGGCACCCTGACCGTCGGAGGGGCGCGGCTGCTTTCGATCGAGGTTGCACCGGGAGAGGACCCGGATGAGGTTCTCAGGCTCGGGGCATCGCTGGAGCAGGCCTCACATCACGTGCTTGCCAAAACCGTGGTGGCGGCGGCCGTCGAGCGCGGCCTCCAGCTGAAAGCACCGGAACGGGTTAAGGAGGCGATGGGCTCGGGTCTGAGCGGCCTTGTCGATGGACGGCACGTCACCGCCGGTTCACGGCAGATGCTTCCCTCGAATACCGAGCTGTCGCCATGGGAGCTACGGGCAATTCGGCGGGCTTCGTGGCGCTCGGCGCTGATTGTCTTTGTCGCCGTGGATCGGCGTACGATCGGCGCGTTGCTTCTGGCGGACGAGCTGCGGGCCGATACGCCGCGGGCGATTCGGCTGCTGCGCGATGCGGGCGTCGCGCGCATGGTGATGGTCACCGGCGACCGCGCCGCGGCGGCGCAGGCCATCGGTGCGGCACTCGACCTCGATGCCGTGCTGGCCGACCGCGTCCCTTCGGACAAAGTCGAGGCTGTGCGAGGCGAGCAACGACTGCATCCGACCATCATGGTCGGCGATGGTATCAACGACGCCCCGGCGCTGGCCGTAGCCGACGTCGGGGTCGCGCTCGGGGCGCGGGGCGCCAGCGCTTCGTCTGAAGCCGCTGATGTGGTGATCCTGGCCGACCGCCTCGACCGTGTGGGCGAAGCGATCATAATTGCGCAGCGGGCGCGGCGGATTGCCCTGCAAAGTATTGTCGTCGGCATGGGGCTCTCGCTCGTCGCGATGGTCGCTGCCACTCTGGGTTGGCTCGCCCCGGTGCCGGCGGCGATCGCGCAGGAGGTGATCGATGTCGCCGTTATCCTGAACGCGCTGCGCGCGCTCACTCCGGCCCTCGGCGCTGGTGGCCGTCGCATCACCCCGGAGCAGGGGCTGACATTGCGTCACGATCATCAGACCTTGTTCAGGGACCTGGACCGGCTGCGCAAGATCGTCGATGCCCTGGACGACGTGACGCCCGAAGCCGCCGGGACATTGATCGAAGAGGCCCAGCGGCTGGTTCAGGGCAGCATCGTGAAACACGAGCGTGACGACGAAGACAGCGTCTATCCTAAGCTTGCGGAGGTACTGCGCGAGCGCCATGGCCTCTCTGCCATGAGCCGCGCCCATCGCGAGATCCTGCATCTTGCCCGGCTGCTCAGCCGGATCGTCGAGGACATGCCGTCGGAGAAAATCGACCGCTATATCGTGCGGGACGCACAACGCGTGATCGAGGCGATCGAGACGCTGGTGCGCATGCACACCGCCCAGGAAGAGGACATCTACGAAGCCGTGTCGGCTCATGCCCCGGCCTAACGACACGATCTCTCCATTCCGGTGTAAAGGACGTAAAGCTATCGCGAAGCAGGAAGTTGTTGACCCGCTGAAATTTCCCGAGTTTCCGCACGCGCTGCCCGTCGCGGAGCTACTGGGACAGTTGCGCGTGTCAGGCGCCGAAGGGTTGTCCGAAGCTGAGGTCAGCGCACGGCTAAAGCATTTCGGCGCGAACACCATCGCCTCGCGACGCCCAGCCGGCGTGATGCGCCTGCTGCTGCACCAGTTCAGGAGTCCAGTCGTCTATCTCCTCAGCGGCGCGGCCGGTCTGGCGTTCTATTTCGGCGAACTCGAGGAGGGCAGCGCCATCTTTGCGGTGCTTGCCATCAACACGCTGATCGGCTTCGTGACCGAGTTGAAGGCGGTCCGATCGATCGAGGCTTTGCGCGCGCTTGGAACGCGGACCGCCCGAGTCCGACGCGAGGGGCGGGTTCATGTGATCCCGGCCGAGGAACTGGTTCCGGGCGATGTCGTGGTCTTGGAGGCTGGTGATGCCGTTTCGGCAGACCTGCGCCTCATTGAGACATCCCGTCTTTCAGCGGACGAGTCATCGCTGACCGGAGAATCAGTCGCCGTCGACAAGCAGATCGAGCGCGTCAGCACAGATACCCGTCTTGGCGATCGCGCGTCGATGGCGTTCAAGGGCACCGCGATTACGCGCGGCACCGGCGCTGGTGTCGTAGTCGCGACCGGCTTCCTTACAGAACTCGGCCGGGTGACGCGGCTAGTTCTCGAAGCCGATCCGGGCCATTCGCCCCTTGAGCGCAAGCTCGAGGGCCTGTCGGTGCAGCTCGTCTGGGCGACTATTGCTGTTGCCGCCGTCATCGGTGCTATTGGTCTATTGAGTGGCAAAGACCCTCTCCTGATGATCGAGGCGGCTATCGCGCTCGCCGTAGCCGCCATTCCAGAAGGCCTCCCCATCGTCGCGACGCTTGCGCTCGCTCGTGGCATGTGGCGCATGGCGCAGCAAAATGCACTAATCGAACGTCTCTCGGCGGTCGAGACGCTCGGGGCGACCACGGTCATTCTCACCGACAAGACCGGTACTTTGACCGAAAACCGGATGACGGTGCGACGGCTCTGCACATCCTCAGGCGAGATCGAGCTCGGGACCGGCGCTCCAGAGGGAGGCGAGGGTCCGCAGGTCGCCGACGATCCGCAGGCGGCCGAATTGCTGCGGATCGCGATCCTATGCAACGACGCGCATCTCGATGGTTCCGAGGAGCGCGGCAGCGGCGATCCCACGGAGATCGCGCTTCTGCGCGCCGGGCTACGCGCTGGCCTCAGGCGGACAGCCTTGCTGGAAGGGCGCGGCGTCGTACGCAATCATGCTTTTGATCCCGTCGCCAAGATGATGGCGACCGTTCATGAGCATGGGGAGGGTGTGCTGATCGCCGTGAAGGGGGCGCCCGAGGCGGTCCTGGCGGCTACGACGCGCGTAGCCGTCGGTAATAGCGAGGTCGCGCTTGATGACGCCATGCGAGCGGAGTGGCTCAGCCGAGCCGATCGGCTCGGCCATCAGGGCCTGCGGGTGCTCGCCTGCGCGACGAGAACCGACCGGATGGCCGATGCCGCGCCCTATGACAGGCTGGTGCTTGCTGGTCTTGTTGGCCTGGAAGACCCCGCGCGGGCCGACGTGCCACCGGCCATCCAGGACTGCCGGCAATCGGGGATTCGCGTCGTCATGGTCACTGGCGATCACGTGGTAACGGCGAAAAGTATCGGCCGAGCCGTCGGTCTTGGGGAGAACGTTGCGAATGTCGTGGAGGGCAAGAATATCAGGCAGATGATTGAAACCGGGCAGCCTGCGCTCCGGGACATCGGAATTTTCGCGAGAGTAACTCCAGATGAAAAACTCGCCCTCGTCCGGACGTATCAGGCAGCGGGCGAGATCGTCGCGATGACGGGGGACGGGGTCAATGACGCGCCTGCTCTGCGGCAGGCCGATATCGGCGTGGCAATGGGATTGCGCGGCACCGATGTCGCTCGCGAAGCGGCCGCCATGATCCTGCTCGACGATGCGTTTCCAACCATCATCAGGGCGATCGGCGAGGGGCGCGTGATCTTCGCCAATATTCGTCGTTTCGCCGCCTACCTCCTGTCCTGCAACCTCAGTGAGGTGTTGGCGGTCGGCCTCGCCGTGTCGCTGGCGCTTCCTTTGCCGCTCCTGCCGCTGCAAATTCTGTATCTCAATCTGGTGACAGACGTATTCCCCGCTTTCGCGCTTGCCATGGGTGAGGGCGAGGAGGGCATCCTCAAGCGGCCGCCTCGCGATCCAAAAGAGCCCATCCTGGGCCGCCGGCAATGGATCACGATCGTCCTGCACGGGGCGGCGCTGACGGCCGGCACTTTCGGGGCGCTGGCTGCGTCGTCCTGGCTCGCTCTTGATGCCCGATCAACGGTCACCACCACGTTCCTCACGCTCGCCTTCGCCCAGCTCTGGCACACGTTCAACATGCGTGATCAGCGCTCGCCGCTCTTCGTCAACGAGGTGACGCGGAACGGCTGGTTGTGGGGCGCGCTTTTGCTATGTGCAACGCTGCTCGCTGTGCCACCATACCTACCGTCGGCTGCGCATCTATTGCAGCTTGCGGCCCCCACCGCTGAGATGTGGTCGATCGTGATTATCTTTAGTGTGGGGCCGCTGATCGCCACGCAGACAGCCAGCGGAGCCGTCGGGGGATGGCTTGCGCGAGTGCGGTGACGACGAGGGAAGCTATTGTCCTTCGCGTTGTCGACTGCTTCGGCTGCACGGAAGCGTATAATTGCTCGCCGAAACCGCGCCCACTACAGCGCAGCCGCGGCTAACTCGCAAAACAGGGGCGGCCGGGAGGTTGGGATGAAGACGCTGCTAAGCTATCCGAACAGATGCGCGAGCCAATACGCCGCTCCGGCGGCCAATCCGCCCACGAGCAGCGTTTGCAGCGCCGACTTGATCTTGTTGACGCCGGTGAAGTGTCCTTTGACGGCTCCGAAGCAAAGCAGGGCAACGCCAGTCGCGGCGACCGAGATCTGCAGAGCCGTTCCGATGTTCTGGGTAAACATGTAGGGCACGAGCGGAATCAGGCCGCCGACCACATATGAGCCTCCGATCGTCGCGGCACTGATGGGCGCGCGCTTCGGATCTGGACGCTCCAATCCCAGTTCGAAGCGCATCATGAAGTCGACCCATCGCTGACGATTCGCCGACACCGCGCCGACGACCGATTTGAGCGCATCTCCTTCAAGGCCGTAATCCCGGAAGATCTGCTCCACCTCCTCGATCTCCCGCTCGCGAAGCTGATCGATCTCATGGTGTTCGCGCTGTTCTTCCGCGGCGTAATGCTCTGCGTCGGTGCGTGCGGCGAGATACCCGCCGAGGCCCATCGCAATGGCGCCGGCGACGACCTCGGCCAATCCGGCAGTGACGATCACGTCCGTGTTGGTGACGGCCGCGGAAAGACCAGCCGCCAGCGCGAACGGGACCGTCAGTCCGTCGGCCATCCCGATCACGACGTCACGGACGCTTTCGGAGGCGGTGAAGTGCTTTTCTACGTGAGGAGTGGCTGGCACAGGGACGCTCCTGGTTGCGGTTGGATTTGGAAGAGAGCTGCCTAATCAGCAGCTCTCTTGCGGCCGGAGATCATGGACGCGACCAGGTTCTCGCGATGCTCGAAGCTTGCGATCCACACGCCAATGACATGCGCCACGACCAGGCCGACGGTCAGGTTGGCCAGGAATTCGTGAACGTGTTCGATCAGCTTGGAGCCCCAGTAGGCATCCGTGGTCATCATGTAGCCCGTCGCACACGTGCCGGCCAGCGCGACAATGAGTGCGATGATCATGGCACCACCAGCAGGGTTATGTCCGATGCAGCGGGGAGCCCTAAGCAGAGCGGCATCGCGGAGATAGGCGAGCACCTCGCGTGGCGGACGAACGAAGCTCGAAAACCTCGCGTGTCGCGGGCCGACGAAGCCCCAGACGATGCGGAACGCGAGGAGGCCGGCGATGGCGTAGCCGGCCGCGACGTGCACCCGCTCGATCTCGTCGCCGGTGGCGTAGGCTAGAACGAACAAGCTCACCAGCGACCAGTGGAAGATCCGGACGAAGGGATCCCAAACCTTGACCGTGGCCGGCGGCATCGCGCCGCTGGCTCCGATCGCGTTGCTATCGGTTCTCATTTGCGACCCATCACATCTGGCCGACGATCTGGCCGTTGGTCGGGTCCACGAACAACTCGACCCGGTTGCCGTTCTTGTCGAGCGTGTAGAGCTCGCCGCAAGCATGCTTGAGCTTGGCCTTCTGGACCTTGTAACCCTGGGCCTCGACCTTGGCCTGCAACTGAGCCATCGGCAGCCACTGGGCCTCGGGGGCGGACGTGCACGGTTTGCCGAGGCTGCCGGCCTGGGCCGAGGCCGCGCTGAGGGCCACGGCGACGATGGCGAGAATGGCGATCTTGCGCATAGGTATCTCCTGACGGTGGCCGGCCGCACCATGCGCCGGCGATGCGCGCAACCTGCCAGAAGCGGGCTGACCGACGCCTGTTGAGCCAGGTCAGCTATTTGTCAGGTGATATATGTCATCCATATCTTTCGGATGACGAGCTTCTTCATGTGTCCAGGACTGCGCCGAATTCGTATCCTGATCCTTGCGGCCGCCCTCGTGACCGCGGGCGGAGGGATGCCGGCGTTCGCTCGGGATCATGATGACGCGAGACGAGCCGTTGAGGCCGGCGAGATCCGTCCGTACGCTGACATTCTCAGTGTGGTGAAAGGGAAGCTTCCGGGTGAGGTCGTCGGCGTCAAGCTTGAACGCGAAGCCGGCGCCTGGATGTACGAACTCCGCGTGCTCGACGACAAGGGCCGGCTCTTCGAGGTCCACGTCGACGCCAAGAGCGGCGAAGTCGAACGGACCAAGGAGAAGTGATGCGCGTGCTTGTTGTCGAGGACGACCCGCGGATCGCGTCTGACGTCGCGCGCACGCTCGAAGCCTCCGGCTACGTGGTCGAGACGGTGGCGAACGGCGAGGACGCCTGGTTTCTCGGCGACACCGAGGACTTTGGAGCCGTCATCCTCGATCTCGGGCTGCCCCGGATGGACGGCCTTGCCGTCCTGAAGCGCTGGCGGGCGAACGGACGCCACATGCCCGTCCTCATCCTGACCGCTCGGGGAAGCTGGGCCGAGCGCGTCGACGGCATCGATGCCGGCGCCGACGACTACCTGCCGAAGCCGTTCCGGATGGAGGAGCTGCTGGCTCGGCTCCGCTCCATCGTGCGGCGTGCGGCGGGGCACGGCTCGTCGGTCATCACGGCGGGGGAGATCACGCTCGACGAGCGGCAGATGAAGGTGACGCGCCGCGGCGTGCCGGTCACGCTCTCGCCGCTCGAGTACAGGCTAGTCGCCCATCTCCTCCGCAATCGAGGACGAGTCGTCTCGCAGCAGGAGATCGACGAGAACGTCTACGGTCACGGGGAAGAGCACGATTCGAACACGCTTGAGGTACTGATCGGCCGCGTGCGCAAGAAGCTGGGCGCGGACTCGATCGAGACGCGGCGCGGATTCGGCTATCTGATGCCAGAGACGCCCGCATGAACCGGCATTCGCTCAGGCTGCGGCTGGTCGCCGGCGGTATCGTCGCGATCCTCATTGCGCTTGGTATCGCCGGCGGCGCGCTCTTCGTCCTTTTCGAGCGCCATGTCTCGCGCACTCTGGCCCAGGATCTCGACGTCCACCTGAAGCAGCTTCTCGCGAATATCGACCTCGACCCCCAAGGCAAGCTGATATTGACACAGACCCCCGTCGATCCGAGGTTCGCGGATCCTCTTTCCGGACTTTACTGGCAGGTCGGCGATGATCACGGGCAGTTGCTTCGCTCGCGCTCGCTGTGGGATTCGGCTATGGAGCTTCCGGCCGATCGGCCGAGTCCTGGCGAAACGCACCAGCACGAAGCGGCAGGACCTGGTGGTCAGCGAGTGCTGGTTGCCGAGCGCGCCATCACGTTTTCCGCGGCTGGGAAGCTCGTGACCGTCCGCCTTGCCGTCGCGGAGGATCTGGCGAGGGTTTCGGACGCGAGCTCGGCGTTCGCTAAGGATCTCTCGATTGCGCTCGTCGTTCTCGGCTGTGTGCTGGCCCTAGCGACGTGGGTCCAGGTCGGGGTTGGGTTGCGTCCGCTGATCGCGCTCCGCCGCGGAGTGGCCGATATCAGAGCGGGGCGGATTCGCCATCTGCCGTCCACCGTCCCGTCCGAAGTCCATCCCCTGGTCGAGGAAGTCAACGCTCTCATCGATGCGCAGGAACACGAAATCGAACGGTCCCGCGGTCGCGCCGCAGACTTAGCACACGGGCTGAAGACGCCGCTCGCTGCCCTCGCGGCCGATTCTTCGCGCCTACGGGAGCGGGGCGAGCACGACATCGCCGAGGACATCGAGGCCGTCGGCGAAGCCATGGGGCGCCACGTCGACCGCGAACTTGCCCGCGCCAGGGTTCGTGGGCGCGCCAGAGGCGCCGTAGCGACATCCGTTGCCGTGAAACCGCTCGTGGGGTCTATCATCGCGACTGTGACCCGCACGCCCGAGGGCGCGCGAGCGAGATTCGAGAACCTTGTCGCCAACGATCTTAGTCTCCCGCTGGACAGAACCGACCTTGCGGAAATCCTCGGTAATCTGATCGAGAACGCTGCCCGCCATTCTGCAGGATGCGTCCGCATTACCACCGATGACAATCGGCCGTCCCTTGCTGTCGAGGACGACGGCGAAGGCATTGAACCGGCCCACCTGTCACACGTGATCGAGCGCGGCACTCGCCTCGACGAGCGCGGAGGAGCCGCGGGACTGGGTCTTGCCATCGTCCAGGACGTTCTGGACGCGTACGAGTGGGGACTGGAACTCTCGAAGTCGGAGCTCGGTGGGTTGAAGGCGACAATCGCTCCGAAATCTGCGGCCTCCAGGTTACCGACTTCTTCGAAAGGATCAAACGCGTCGTCGCCTTCACCGCGGAAGGCCTGACGCGGCGGGTACGGGCACCAGCATTTTGATCAAGTCCTTGAAAGCCACTCCGAAAGTTCGCGTTGAGATCCAATCACTCGCTTTGGCTGAACGGGATTTATTGTTCCGGCGGAAATGCGTAGGGCGCGTTCGAGGATCGTTCGTGCAAATGCCTTGGCCTCAGCCTCCATGACAAAGGTCTTGGTCTCGCGCCGGTAAAGGCGGTCTTTTTTGCGGTCGGCTGGTTCGAAGGAGATGTACCACTTCGGCTTCATAGCCAACCTTATCGCCGATCGGACCTTACAATTCGCTGACGTGGCTCAACAGCGTCCGGTCAGCGAGAGTGTCTTATTGTTCAAACAGCGATTGACGCGCTTGATGAATATCAACCCGCTGACATGCAGATCGGAGGACAGTTGGTCAGAAAAGGCCAATTCTCCAGTCTCGGTCGCCACGATGGGATTTTAGCAATGCACCTGAGTTCACCGACGCTCTCGTGGAGGAACGGGGCTCGCATCCTGATTGCAGCGGCGGTCCTGAATTTTCCGTCTATATCGATGGCCGAGGATGGAGTGAAACTCAGCCCTGAGCAGGCAATAAGCCTAGGAGTTCGCGTCGTTCATCCCGTTGCCAGTCCAACCGACAAGACACTCCCTTATCCGGCACAGATCGTAGTCCCTACGCCGCAAATGTGGGTTGTTAGCGCTCCTGTGGCCGGCATGGTAATCAACCTCTCGGTGGCGCGAGGTGACCGTGTCGCCGCCGGGCAGCCGCTCGCTTTCATGGAGAGCCCAGGCTTCGTGTCGCAGCAGCGCGACTACCTCCATGCCGTTGCGCAGGACGTCCTGGCAGCTCAGCAACTCAACCGCAACACCCAGCTGTTTCAAGGGAATGCGGTAGCGCAGCGCGTTCTTGAGGCGAGCCAGGCTGAGGCACGGCAAGCGAGCATTGCGGTCGCGGAGCGTCGTCAGATGCTTCGTCTCAGTGGCCTCTCAGATGAGACAATCTCAAAACTGACCAGCGAGGCAGCGATCAGCGCGACGCTTACGGTTGACGCGCCGCGGCCGGCGACTGTCGTCGATATTGCCGTTTCTCCTGGTCAACGCGTGGAGCAATCGGCCCCGCTGATCAAACTCGCGCAGCTTTCTCCACTATGGGTCGAGATCGCGGTCCCTGCATTGAACATCAAAGCCATTCGACAAGGGGCCAAGGTGGAGGTCGATGGTTACGAAACTCCGGGGCAGGTCGTGCTGGTGTCTGAAACGACCGATCCGGCTACACAAACGGTGTTGGTCCGTGCAGAGGTCCATAACTCGGGCGATTTGAGGCCGGGTCAAACTGCTGCTGCTCGAATCTCCTTTGCCTCCAAGCGGGAGAGCGCTTGGGAACTCCCTTACAGCGCGCTATTCCGCCGCGGCGAGCAAGCTTCTGTATTCGTGGCAATGCAAGGCGGCTTCCGCCTAGTGCCGGTTACGCTGCTTGAGGAGGACCAGGATCATGTCGTGATCTCCGGTTCCATCACGAACAATGACGAAGTAGCAGTCAGCGGCATCTCTGCGCTCCGCGGCATCCTGCTGAAGCTGGGAGCAGGCTAGTCATGCTCGAGCGCCTCGTCGCATTTGCGCTTTCCCAGCGGCTGTTCGTTGCTCTTGGTGTGCTCTTATTGATTGGCGCCGGACTGGTCATGTTGCCCAGCCTGCCGATCGACGCCTTTCCGGATGTCTCGCCCGTCCAGGTCAAGGTCATCATGAAGGCGCCGGGTCTCACCCCGGAGGAGGTGGAACAGCGGGTCACGGTGCCGATCGAGCTCGAACTGCTTGGGTTGCCGAACAAGAAGATCCTACGTTCTACCACCAAATACGCCCTCGCCGATGTCACGGTCGATTTTGAGGATGGCACCGACATCTACTGGGCGCGCAACCAAGTGTCCGAACGCTTGGCCAACATCACCCGTGACTTCCCAGAAGGGGTGACCGGTGGACTTGCCCCGATCACCAGCCCGCTCGGCGAAATGTTCATGTTCACCATCGAAAGTGCGGAGCTTTCGCTGGCCGAGCGGCGGAGTCTACTCGATTGGGTGATCCGTCCGGCGCTACGGACGGTGCCAGGAGTGGCCGACGTCAATGCGCTCGGGGGTTATGTCCGGGCTTTCGAGATCGTGCCGCTAAGCGATGCGCTTGCAGCCCGCGGCATTTCCTACGAGATGTTTCGACGCGCGATCGAGACGAACAGCCGCAATGACGGCGCGGGCCGTGTCAATCAGGGCGAAGACAGCGCTCTTGTGCGTATCGAAGGCAGTATTCGGACCATCGATGACATCAGGCAAATCGTCGTCGATACCAAAGATGGGGTTCCGATCCGGGTCAAAGATATTGCCCGCGTCCAGTTAGGGGCGCTGACACGGTACGGCGCTGTCACCGCAGATGGTCATGGCGAAACGGTCGAGGGCCTCGTGCTTGGTCTGCGAGGCGCCAATGCGCGTCAACTCGTGGCCGACGTACAGGCACGCCTCGACGAGATTAAGCAATCACTCCCCCAGAGTGTCAGTATCCAGGTCTTTTACGACCGTGGCCGGCTGGTTGACCGCGCGGTTGGCACCGTTATCCGCGCACTTGGCGAAGCAACCGTCCTTGTCGTCGTCCTTCTCCTGCTATTTCTTGGCAACTGGCGAGCCTCCCTGGTGATCGCCCTAAGCTTGCCGCTCGCGATCGTGATCGCCCTTATTGTCATGCGCATAGTCGGCATGTCGGCAAACTTGATGAGCCTGGGCGGCCTTGCCATCGCCATCGGCATGCTGATCGACGCGCTGGTGGTGGTTGTCGAGAACGTCGTCGGAAATCTGAGTAAGGAACCGCAGGGAAATGCTGCGCCGCTAGTCCATATCATCTACCGCTCTGTCTCCGAGGTGCTCGAGCCGGTCGCCTCGGGCGTGCTGATTATCATGATCGTATTCGTGCCGCTGCTGACGCTGGAGGGGCTTGAAGGGAAGTTATTCATCCCTGTGGCGCTCGCGATTATCTTTGCGCTCGGCGGCTCGCTGCTCTTGGCGCTCACGGTCATTCCCGTAGCAACGTCGTTTCTCCTCAAGACGACGTCGCATCAAGAACCATGGTTAATCCGACTTGCGTCTCGGCTCTATGCTCCTGCTCTTGCTTGGGCGCTGAAAAACGAGCGCAAGGTAGTTATCGCGGCAGTCGCGGCCCTTGTCGCTGCCGGCTATGCCTACACCCAACTCGGCAAGACGTTTATGCCGACGATGGACGAAGGCGATACCATCGTCAGCGTAGAAGCTCTGCCATCGATCAATCTGGATGAAATGATCGCGATCAATGCCAGACTTCAGTCAGCCATCCTCGCGAAAGTCCCTGACGTCAAGAATATCGTGGCTCGGACCGGGTCCGACGAGCTTGGGCTTGACCCAATGGGACCTAACCAGACCGACACATTCCTGGTTCTGAAGCCCGCCGCAGAGCGAAAGACGGTCGACAAATCTGCCCTGATTGAAGAGCTGCGGCAGGTGCTCGGCAACTTTCCGGGACTATCGCTCAGCTTTACACAGCCGATCGACATGCGCGTGCAGGAGATGATCAGCGGCGTGCGCGGCGATGTCGCAGTGAAGATCTTTGGACCTGATATCGCCAAGCTCAATGAGATCGCGAGCAAGCTATCCGCCATTTTGTCCAGCATCGAGGGCGCTGAGGATGTCTACACCACACTCAACGAGGGTGCCCAGTATTACACGGTCGCCGTGAATCGGATGGAGGCAGGACGCCTCGGCCTGACAGTGGACGCCATCTCCAATTCGTTGCGCACTCAGATCGAGGGACGCACGATCGGCACGGTGCTGGAAGAGGGGCGCCGGACCCCCATCCTCGTTCGCGGCAGCGAAACGACGCGCGAGGCCCCGACACTGCTGGCCAGCCTGCCGCTAACACTTGCCTCCGGTCAGCACGTGGCGCTCTCGCAAGTAGCCCGCATTCAGCGGGTCGACGGTCCCGTTGTGGTCAATCGCGAGAATGGGAATAGGATGAGCGTTGTGCGAGCCAATGTGCGTGGCCGCGATATGGTCGGCTTCGTCGAGGCGGCCCGGCAGAAAGTCGCCACGGAATTGCCCTTGCCAGGGGGGTACAGGCTAACCTGGGGCGGTCAGTTCGAAAATCAGCAACGCGCGGCGGCGCGCCTCTCGATCGTGGTGCCAGTGGCGATCGGGCTGATCTTTGTGTTGCTCTTCACGACCTTCGGTTCGATCCGACAAGCGCTATTGGTCCTCGTCAATATCCCGTTCGCCGTGATTGGCGGCGTGTTTGCCCTGGTGCTTACCGGCGAATACCTTTCGGTTCCGGCGTCTGTTGGGTTCATCGCGCTTTTGGGAATTGCGGTGCTGAACGGCGTCGTTCTGGTCTCCTATTTCAACCAACTGCGTGCCCATGGCGTACCGGAGGGTCGCATCGTCGTCGATGGGGCCATGCGCAGGCTCAGACCGGTTCTAATGACGGCGAGTATCACGGCCTTGGGCCTGATCCCGCTCCTGTTTGCGACCGGTCCGGGATCGGAGATCCAGCGCCCGCTCGCTATCGTGGTCATCGGCGGCTTGCTCTCCTCGACAGCCCTGACGCTGATCCTTTTGCCGATCCTTTATCGCCGATTTGGCGGCATCATGAAGGAGACCAAATGAGTGCCGAATTCGTCTGTCTCACGCTGATCGCCGGCCGAGCGCTTCGCGACGAATTGTTCGACTTCCTCAGCGAGCAGCGCGATCTCGTTTCCGGCTTTACGGCCTCGGACGCCGCAGGGCATGGTCCCGACGTCCGATTGCAGACGTCGACCGAGCGGGTCAAAGGGCATGCCGACGAGTTGATGGTGCGGACCGTTCTTGGAGTGCAAGAGGCGGCGCAGTTGCTCGAACGGCTGAAGGCGACCTTCGCCGGATCCAGGATCGTCTACTGGATCATGCCCGTCGCAGAATTTGGCGTGATCGATGCCCCCAATCGATAAGGCTTTTCTGATCTTTGGACGCTACGCTTTAGATCAGCGTGAAAATGTAGATACCGCTGGGGCCGCATGCTCCCATAGGCCATGTATGGCCGTTCTTTCTTGTGACTACGCATGCTTCTTACCTACCCGAGCGGTATTGGTTGGGGGCTCATGCAGCTTAGTATCAAGCCACTCCGCAAAACTCGTTTGACCTGATCGCAATGGCCTCGATGGCTTTTTTGCTGCAATTCCTCCGGATCGGGTGCGCATCGAGGTAACGCTCCCCAGGCCCGCCTGAGAGTGATGCTCGCGACCGCCGCGACGATTTGATCTTCCGCGCGTTACCCGCTTCGGACATCACGGTTGGCAGGCGGCGCAGCAAGCGTCCCAAGACCACTAATGAGCGGCGCTGTCGCTTGCTACTCTTGCTGAATGCGGCTCAGATAATCGATAACAGCGAGGATGCGTTTTCGCACGACGACTTCCGGGCTTTGCTCCGGTCCAGCCATCTTCCAATAATACGGATCAACATAGTGAGGCAAGTTGACGACGGGGTTGAATCGCTCTCCCCAAACTGGCATTTCGCGAGTGCCGTGAGCTGGAATTGTCTTCAATCCCTCTACGGTCTCATAAACAGCGTTCGTGGGAAATACGCCGTTGTTGTTCTTGGCTAACATCGTCAAATCGGGAGGCGGTATCTTAAGTTGGTTGCTAACCGGTCCTTTGCCCCTCGCATCCGCACCATGACAGCTGGCGCACGAAGATTGAAACTCTGACCTACCCATGTCGAGGTCTTCAGCCTGGGCTGCGGCGGCGAAAGCAGCGGTCAGACCGGCCATTACCAAACATTTTCGACCAAAGCTTACCATGTCGCACTCCGATGCTGGTTGGGAAGATGTAAACTATTAGCGGTTTCGCATCCCGACAGTTTGACGAACATCAAGGCTGGCTTTCGGCTTAAGCTCATAAGTGGTTTGAAATGCTGCACGCTGGCGGCAGTAGGCGCTCTCGCATAGCGGAACGGCGCAGGACCCTTGGAATCCTGCGCCCCTTCAAATGGTGCCTCCATGCGTTCTAATTTTACGTTGCCCGATTTGGAGAAGAGGCTGCAAGATGGAGCGCTTGTTCAGATTAGTCGCCATGACTACGAGCGCCTGTTCGGATTGAACGATGCGGCGATCGGTCGGCTGCGAAATTTCTGCCGCGGTCATCAATGCGTCGCGAGTTTTGCGGACACTGCCATACTGTTTCGCAAGCGTGTCGCCCCGGTTGATGAGAAGCTAGAGCCGCGAATATAGGATTGGTGACGAGCAGCGAGCAGATCGTTGCGGCGCTGCATGGTTTGGTCGGCACGTCACTTGTATCGATCGCCGCAGCCCGTCGCCAATCCGGTTAGTGCTTAAACGGAAAAGGTATCATGCAGGCATGACACGTAATGGTTTCCCCCGTTGCAACAGTCGATGCGCGCAGCTCATGCTTGCTCGACGCATCAGCGCGGTATCGACATCTTGTCGGGATGAGAGCGGCCGAAATTGATCGGGATCAAGCAACAGGAGCGGCGAGCGGTCAGAATAGAAGCCGTGCAAGGAGGAGATCCCAATGACCAAGATACCGCATCGCGCCGTGGTGTTCGTCGGCGATGGGCGAAAGGCTCTGTTCTTCCGCAACGAAGGTGACGAAAAGTTTCCGAACTTGAAGATGGAAGCCGCCTTCGAGGATCAGAATCCGGCGACCAATGACCAGGGAAGCGACCGGCCGGGCCGGGTGAGCAAAGCCGCGCATAGCGGGCAGAGAAGCGCCGTGGGGACGAGCGACTGGCATGAGCTCGAGGAGCGTCGCTTTGTGAAGCAGGTGGCGGTTGCCGCGGAACGTTTTGTACGCGGCGAGCCATCGACGGCGCTGATCGTCGTCGCACCGCCGCGCACTCTGGCGGCGCTTCGGTCGGACTTCCATCCTGATGTGAAGCGCCGGCTCGTGGCGGAGCTTGCGAAGGATCTCACTAGGCACCCGGTCGGCGACATCGAAAGGCACTTGCTGGACGAGTAGGCAGGCCGCGTTGGAGCAGCCTGCGTGATTAGCAGCTCCGACTACCGGCGATGCGATTCCGATTGGAGAGAAGCAATGCGGGCGTCAGATATCATGCGGACCTCGTTCGCAACTGTGAGGCCGGAAGCACCGCTGCTGGAGGCCCTCCACCTCCTGCTTGAGACCAATCAACGTGGGCTTCCTGTTCTCGATCATGGAGGGGTTTTGGTCGGCATCATTGCCGAAGGGGACTTCCTCCACCGTCGGGAGTTGGGCGTCGATTATCCCGAGGGGTTTTGGCTCGAATGGCTTCTGGGGAGGCAGGAAGGTGAGGTCGCCCGCGAGCGAACGAGGGGACTGAAGGTCGAAGAAGTCATGAGCCACCGTCCCGTTTGCGTCGATGAGAACGCCACGATCGATGCGGTCGTCAAGGAAATGGATATGCACCAGATCTCGCAGGTTCTGGCGCTTCGCAACGGGCAGGTCGTGGGTATCGTCGGCCGGGTACAGATGCTCACAGCTTTGGAGAGCTGTCTCAGAAATCCTGGACAAGGCACAAGGTAATAGGATCTGCCGAGCGGGGTATTTCGAGCATCTGCGATGGGTCCAGTCGACAAGATACCAGACCGAGACATTCGGCTCGATGCCTGCAGAGGCATTGCACTCTGGTTCGTCTTCATCAACCACATCCCGGGTAATATCTGTAGCTGGCTTACGTTGAGCCATTATGGATTCAGCGACACCACTGAAGTCTTCATGTTTGTCTCGGGGCTGACGTGCACGATGGCATATGGACACGTGTTCAGAAGCGCCGGGACTTGGGCGATGATCTGTCATACGGTTCGGCGGAGCTGGGAGATTTATGCGGCATTCCTGCTGTTGACGCTATTTTTGGTCGTGACCGTTCATTGGATGGATGCCGACCTCGCAGACGAGGCAAATGTGGCGATCGTCCTGCAGAAGCCGGGAGAAGCGCTGCTGCGCGCGGCGATCCTGGAATACCGGCCCGTCAACACGGACGTGCTGCCGACTTTTGTGCTCTTCCATTTGCTGTTTGCGCCGTGCCTCTTGCTGCTGCTCAGATGGCCAAATGCGGCCTTGGCCGTTTCGGCTCTGCTGTACGGATTGGTCCAGATTTTCGGCTGGAACCTTCGGGGATGGCCAGCGAACGACTGGTATTTCAACCCGCTCGCCTGGCAGTTCCTCGTCACGATCGGTGGATGGTGGGCGGTGGTGGGGCATGGGCGGTTGGCGCCATTCGTGATGTCGCGTCCGGCGATCATGCTTTCGGCCGCATACCTGATTTGGTCACTGGCTGTTACAATGAGTTGGATCAATCCGGCTCTTGAGCTCGTAGTTCCTCAATTCCTGAAAGCCTTGGTCTATCCGATAGACAAATCGGATCTTGATCCGCTGCGGCTTCTGCATTTCCTTGCGCTTGCGGTCTGCGTCGCCAACCTCGCGCCGGCGCATTGGAGCGTCACGAGGTCACGCATGCTCTTGGGGGCTGTTCGTTGCGGAGAGAATTCGCTTGAGATCTATTGTGTGGGGGTCTTGTTGTCCCTTGCGGCATATCTCGTTCTGAGAGCCGTATCTGACGGCGTGCTCGCTCAAGTCATCGTCAGCGGCACAGGCATCGCTCTTCTTACCGTCTTTGCCACCTTGCTGACCGGGTTCGCTGGCCTTGCCGCGCCTCGAATAAGGCTACTTTGATCAAGTACATCTTCGACATTTCGGACCGTTCACATCCCTTCAAGCGCTCTGCGCAGTTTCCGGATGATGACGCCGCGTGATCGATCGTCTGCGGCCGCTTCGATCTGGTCATTGATATCGAGAAGCAGTTTGGACATATCGTTATGCCAATCGAGGTTGACGACTGCGTCCGGAGCGAGCCTGCGGCGGCGAGCAGCGTCGATCGGTGTCGGTGCGGCTGTCGATAATTCGTAGACGTCGTCCAGCATTGGCGTAAAGATCTGAGCGCTAGGAACGGTTCGCTCGGCAACCCGGTGCAGAAGGCCTCCGAGCGCGTGCTCTTCCCCATGCACGATGAAGAGGCCACAATGAATGGGACGCCGCGAGGCTATCCAGCGCGCGAGTTCGGGGCCGTCGGCGTGCCCCGAGTATTCGTCGATATACCGAATTCTCGCGGCAACCTTGATCTCCTCGCCCTGGATCCTTACCGCCTTCGCGCCATCGCGCAAGAATCGGCCCAGGGTGCCTTGGGCCTGGAATCCCGTCAGCAGGACCGTGCACTCCCTGCGCCACAACCATCGCTTCAGATGATGGCGGATGCGACCTGCGTCGCACATGCCGCTTGCGGCAATGATGATGTGGAAGCCGGAGAGCCTGGCGATCGATTTGCTTTCGTCAACGGTCTCTGTGAAGCGCAACTGACTGGAACTAAGCAGCCGGTCAAGATCGACGGCCGGATCGAGGCTGACCGCATTGTTCCGGAAGACCTCGGTCGCACGGATCGCCAAGGGTGAATCGAGAAAGATCGGCGCAGTCGGAATCGCGCCGCGGTTCATCAAGTCGGCGAGGTCGACGATCAACTCCTGGGTCCGTTCGACCGCGAAGGCGGGGATCACCAGCGCCCCGCGTGCGCTGGCGGCATCGCGCACTTCCTGGGCCAGATGTGCGCGACGCAGGACGTGCGTTGTCGGCGGGCGGTCGCTATCGCCGTAGGTCGACTCGCAAAACACGTAATCGACATTGGTTGGGCCCTCCGGATCAGGCTCCAGCAGTTTGGCATCTGGGCCGATGTCACCCGACATCAGGACACGCAGCGGCCCTCCGTTTCTGCCTTGCTCGACGAATTCCAGCTCGATCGAAGCCGAGCCGAGCAAATGTCCGGCATTCCAATAGCGAGCGCGGACGCCGGGTATCACCGTGTACCACGCCTGGTATTCGACGGGCCGAAAGGCATCCAGGGTCGCAATCGCAGCGGCTTGCGTGTAGATGGCCGTTACAGCGCCCCGCCCTCGGGCGGCGTTTCGGCGGTTCAGGGCGGCAACCTCCGTTTCCTGGATGTTGCCTGCGTCGGGAAGCATGTAGGAGCAGAGGTCGATGGTGCCGCGCGTCGCCAGGATCGGGCCTGAAAAGCCTTCGCGCTGGAGCTTCGGCAGGAGGCCGCTGTGGTCGATGTGAGCATGCGTCAGCAAAACGGCATCGACATCCGCCGGGCGGAACGGGAATGCACCGTAGTTCAGCGCTTTCAGCGTCTTTTGTCCCTGGAACAGGCCGCAGTCCACCAGGAATCGTCCTGTGGGCGTTTCGAAGAGGTAGCAGGAGCCGGTAACGGTGCGGGCCGCGCCGCAGAATTGGACGGTAATGCTCAAGGGGGGCTCCCACTTTCCGGTGTGCCAATCACCTCTCGCCGCAATGCGGGAGCGAGAAGATCGTCGAGGCGGATGGCGTTGGTTGGATGTGGCACGCTGTTGGTGGATCGGACCGAGCGAATGCCGGCGCGACCGAACGCGGTCATAAGCTCCGGCGGAAATAGTGCGTGGAGGATGATGGCCTCGATAGAAGAGGCTCCTGACGCGGCAAGAGCTTCCGCGCAGGCGGTAAGCGTCCCACCGGACGACACGATGTCGTCGATGAAAAGCACCGGACGGCCAGCGAACAGCGTCGCGTCCGGGAATGCGATCTGCACCGATTGATCGCTCTGGCGTACTTTTCGCGCCACGCTGCAGGCAAGCCCGAGACGGCCAGCAATGCCGGCCACCCAAGATCGCGATTCTTCATCGGGACCGACCACGACGGTCGTGGGCGCGACTGTCTCGGCACGGAGCTTGGCCTCGATCGCAGGAGCGGTCGACAGATTGTCCGCATCTATTCCAGGGAAAACGCCGGCGAGGCTGGGCGTGCGATGGAGATGTGCATCAACAGTTATAACGCGATCGAAGGTACTCGCGAGAAGAGCACCGACTGCGCGCTGGCTTATCGCCTCACCCGGCTGGAACGCCGCATCCTGGCGCATATATCCGAGATAGGGCGCAACGAGCACCAGTCGCCTCGCGCCGTTGCGCCGTAAAGCTTCCGCCGCGAACAGCAGCGCAATCAGCTTGTCATTGGGGTGATCGAGCGAGCAACAGACTATTGTGGTGGTTGCCGCCGGGCCTACAGTTGCCCGCAGCTCTCCATCCGGAAATCGGTGCAAGTTGATCGCATGGCCTGGGATACTGAGGGTCTCGGCAAGCTGAGGCCCAAAATGAGCTGAAGTGGGCAACCATTGAACTGCAGTTGGGATCATGGTGCGGTCCCGGCTTGCGCTTCGATCCGGTAAGCAGAGTCCAGCTTGGCCATGCCGACAGCAAGGTCAAATCCCGAGGGCTCGAAGGCGTGAATGCGGTAGAGCGGCTCTCCTTGCTCGACCCGATTGCCAATCTTCTTGAACAACTTGATGCCTGCGCCTTTGTCGAGCGGCGCGCCGGCCGTCCGCGCCAGCCGGTTGAGATGCAAGCAATCGATCGCTGCGACGACACCATCTCGTTCGGCGCGAACATCGATGGTGAGGCTGCCGATCTTGGTCGCGGAAGGCGCGGGGCCCTGGGCCTCAATGATCTTCACCATCTGTCGAAGCGCAGCCCCGCTCTCCAGGAGCTCGCTTGCGCGCGCATAGCCTGTGCCTCCGCGTAAATCAGGGTCATGTTCCAAAAGGTGCGCGGCAAGGCGTAGCGACTTCTCACGAAGATCGCGCGGGGCTTGGGGCTCATTAGAGAGGACTGCCATCACGTCCTGTGCCTCAAGTGCCGGGCCGATACCGCCGCCGATTGGCTGCCGTCCATCGGTGGTCACGACCTCCACCTCGAGGCCAAACCGATCGCCGACGAACTGAAACAGTTTGCGAAGTCGCATAGCCTGCGACGCTGTCGTAAGCTTGGCGTTGGGACCGACGGGAAGGTCGATCAGAAGATGGGTCGATCCGGCGGCCAGCTTCTTCGACATGATGGAGGCAACCATCTGCTCGTACGTATCGAGTGCGAGCGGTCGCTCGACGCTGATCAGGATGTCGTCTGCCGGAGACAGATTGACGTGCCCGCCCCATGCAAGGCAGCCGTTGCACGACGCGACGACCTCTTTCATGGCTTCGACGCTGAGGTCGACCCGGGCCAGCACCTCCATGGTATCGGCCGTTCCGGCTGGCGACGTGATCGCGCGTGACGACGTCTTCGGGATTGTCAGCCCATGCGCGGCTACAATCGGTACCACGATCATCGACGTGCGATTGCCGGGAATGCCACCAATGCAATGCTTGTCGACGACCGTCTTCGTATTCCATCTGAGCTGCGTCCCGGCTCCCGCCATGGCCTCCGTCAGCGCGATCAGCTCTCCGGATGTCATGAAATTTGCAGAGCTGACGAGGAATGCAGCGATTTCCATGTCCGAATAACGATAGTGCACGAGATCGTCGATAATTGCGCCGATCTCGGGAGCCTCGAGTGTCTTGCCCTGAATCTTGGCGCGAACCGCGTCCAGGCTCGGCGGGGAGGGAGCAGGGGTGACTGCCACGTAGGTGCCTGCCGGCTGTCCAAAGCGCCGAAACGCCGGCTCCGCCATACCAAGCTGGTCGGGCCCGACCAGGCCGTCATCATCGGTGAGAAGCACCGTCGCCAGTTGTGTCTGCGAGCCGCTGCGCAGCTCGACCCTGGAAAAGCCGCGAAACAGGTCCGGCCGCAGCGCCGTTGAACGACGGGAGATCACAACGACGTTCTCCCGGCCGGTGTCGAGATTGACACGACAGGATTTGAGCTGGGCGCGGCCGGGCGGAATCGCGTTCATCAAGGAAGACTTTTTTGTCGCGGTGAAGCGAGGATAAGGCTCGCCGAGGAGACCGATTTGCGACAGATCAACCCGCCGCCTGTCCTCCATACGGCGCTGTCGCGGGCTCTGACGATGCGGCTGCCTCCTCCGACTTGATCCGCGTCAAATGAAAAGCACGGGAAGCAGCTAACATAGATCGCAAGCGGAGCAGCGATTATGTTGCCGTTTTCTGCCGACTAATTCTTTGGGGTCTTCGCAAGCTATAATAGAGCAATCTGGCCGGCGCAGATTGTTGCCGTCATGATAGGAGGCCTGGCGTTCGCACTAGTATTCGGCAGGAGAAAGCGGTCTGATGAGATCATCGCGGGTGTTCTTGCTGCGATGCGGGCGTGGACGGGGCTGATCTATCACCTGATGTTTTTCGCTCCTATCAACAAAATGGCCTATGCCTTCGCTGCCCTGTTCGCAATTCAGGTGGAGGCGTTTGGATATGTTGGTGTCATACAGCGTCGGATGACTTTCGGCAGGAGCAATTGTCCAGAAGCATGGATCGGCATTGCATTGGTTCTCTATGCTGCTGTCATTTACCCGCTTCTTGGAGTCGCGGCCGGCCACGAGCCTGCGGAACTGCCTGCATTCGGTGTGACGCCATGCCCCGTTACGATCTTCACGTTGGGCATCCTGCTGCTTACAATCCGGCCGTTTCCCCGCCCGCTGCTGATTATTCCTATCCTCTGGTCGCTCATCGGCGGCAGCGCGGCAATCCTGCTCGGAGTGCCGCAAGACTGGCTGTTGCTCGCGAGTGGATCGTGACAGTCGCTTTGCTCGCTGGCCGCGACCAGAGGCTGGTGTCAGCCTCGTCACGGTGAGCGCAAGTATTTTGCAATCTTGCTTCACGGCCCGTCTCCTTGGATCGCGAAGACGATATCCTTCTTTCTTGGGCGCCCGCCGAAAACTAGAGCGAGCGAAAGCTCATCGCAATGATGAGAGTCGCAGACGGAGAGGCTTGCGCTTAAACGCACCGTTCCGCTCCTCCCTTCAGCGTCACGGGAATGCTGAGATAGCGGACGCCGTTGGCTTCGGCTGGCGGAAATTTGCCGGCGCGAATGTTGACCTGGATTGAGGGCAGCAGCAATCTCGGCGCCGAGAGCTTGGCATCGCGTGCCTGGCGAATGGCCACAAACTCATCCTCGGTGACGCCTTCCTTGACTTGAACGTTCTTCTCGCGTTCTTCGCGCACCGTTGTCTCCCAAGCGTAGGTGTCGCGGCCCGGAGCCTTGTAGTCATGACACATGAACAGCCGCGTCTCGGGCGGCAGCGCCAGGATCCGCTTGATTGACCGGTAGAGCTTGTGCGCGTTGCCGCCGGGGAAATCGGCGCGAGCCGTGCCGTAGTCCGGCATGAACAGGGTGTCGCCGACGAACACGGCATCCGCGATCTTGTAAGAGACGTCGGCAGGCGTGTGCCCCGGCGTGTAGATCACCTCCACGTCGAGTTCGCCGATCTTGAAGCGCTCGCCGTCCCGGAAGAGACGGTCGAAGTCGCTGCCGTCGGTCTTCAGGTCCGTGGCGTTGAATATGGGTCGAAAAATGCGCTGCACGTCCTTGATGTGCTCGCCGATGCCGATTTTGGTGCCGGTCTTCGCCTTGATGAAAGGGGCGCCCGAGAGGTGGTCGGCATGGGCATGCGTCTCGAGGACCCATTCGATCGTGTAGCCCGCCTCTTCGGCGGTCTTCAGCATGGACGCAACCGATCCCGTGTCCACCTCGCCCGAGTTGTGGTCGTAGTCAAATACGGGATCGATGATAGCGGCCTTCTTGGTCGCCGGATCGGCGACCAGATAGCTCACCGTGTTGGTCGGCTCGTCGAAAAACGCTCGGATGATGGCTTGTCCTGACATGGCTCGAACCTCCTGAAGTCACCGGCTCTTTGAACTTGACATATATATTAGTAAGAACTAAATAAGCAAGATCTAATATATGGAGTTGGCCGATGGCCTCCCCAGCATTCGATCTGGAGACTTTCGAAAAGCAAGCGGTTGAAGTCGCCGGCATTCTGCGCGCGCTCGCCAACGAGCGTCGGCTGATGATCCTGTGCCAACTCGTCGAATGCGGCGAGAGCAACGTGAATGCGCTCGCGGAAGCCGTGGGTGTGTCGCAATCGGCACTGTCGCAGCATCTCGCAAGGATGCGCGAGGAGGGCCTCGTCACCTTTCGGCGCGAAAGCCAGACACTCTGGTACCGCATCGCCGATCCGCGCATCGAGCAACTCTTTGCCACGCTGCACAGGCTGTTTTGCAAGCCCACCAAGGCGAAGAACTAACTTGGGAAAGTAGAGGAGCTAATCATGTCACTACCCGCAATCAAGCCAGCCGACGCGCGCCGCCTTCTCGACAGCGGCGCCCTCCTGATCGACATCCGCGAAGTCGATGAGCACGCCCGCGAGAAGATCCCAGGCGCGCGGCATCTCCCCCTGTCGAAGCTCGACGAGATCGACCTCGCCGTGCATCAGGGCAAGCCGGTCATCTTCCACTGTAAAAGCGGCGCTCGCACTCAGGCCAACGCGCCGCGGCTCGCCCGGAAGCTCGGCGACGCCTGTGAAGCCTTCATCGTCGAAGGCGGGCTCGACGCCTGGCGCAAGGCTGGCCTGCCGGTCGTGACCGACCGGCGCCAGCCGCTGGAGCTTCAGCGCCAGGTGCAGATCGGCGCCGGCAGTCTTGCTGTCACGGGTACGCTCCTCGGCCTCTTCGTGTCGCCGTGGTTCTTCGCGGTGCCGGCCTTCGTCGGCGCCGGGCTGATCACAGCCGGTGTCACCGGCTTTTGCGGCATGGCCCGTATTCTCATGCGCGCGCCCTGGAACCGTAGCGTGTACGGCTCGCCCGCGCGAGCCGCGTGACGGGGCTTGAAATCAGGAGTCGTCCACTATGCTGGCGCTGACCCAAGGTGCGCTCGGTCTCGCCTCCGGCTCGTTGGTCGGATTTTCGCTGGGGTTGGTCGGAGGTGGCGGCTCGATTTTGGCCGTGCCGCTCCTCGTCTATCTAGTCGGGGTGTCGGATCCGCACGTGGCGATCGGCACCAGCGCGATCGCCGTCGCGGCGAACGCTGCCGCGAACCTCGTCAACCACGCCCGTGCCGGCAACGTGAAGTGGCGTTGCGCTTCCGTATTCGCACTCGCAGGGGTGGCCGGCGCCTTCCTCGGCTCCACCCTCGGCAAGATCGTCGATGGCCAGAAGCTGCTGGCATTGTTCGCGATCGTTATGATGGTGGTGGGCGCATTGATGCTGAAGGGCCGCTCCGGCGAGGGCGAGCCATCCGTCCGGCTCAACCGGGGAAATCTGCCGAAACTTCTCGCCTTGGGGCTCGCTACGGGAGCTTTGTCTGGCTTCTTCGGGATCGGCGGCGGTTTCCTGATCGTGCCGGCGCTCATCGCCGCCACCGGCATGCCGATCCTCTATGCGGTCGGCTCCTCTCTTGTGGCGGTGTCCGCCTTCGGGATGACGACGGCCGCCAACTACGCCCTGTCTGGTTTGGTGGATTGGTATCTCGCTGCGCTGTTTATCTCCGGCGGAGTTGTTGGCGGGATGCTCGGCGCCGGCTCGGCAAGCTCGCTCGCCGCGCGCAAAGGTGCATTGAACACCGTATTCGCGGCCCTGATATTCGCGGTGGCGATCTATATGCTGGTCCGCAATCTCGGTTTCACGTGATTGGAGACTTCGAAACAAGCGGTCGAAGGTCACCTTGAGGACGACTATGGCGCAGGTGTTTTTTACGCGCCGCCCACGAGCTAGTATAAACCCCAGTAAAGTTTCGCTCGGGCTTCAGGAGGCATCAATCACAGCGGTCACCGGCCGACGTAGTGAGGGTGGCAGTGATTCGCCGCGGCCAAATCGCACAATCAGATCCGGGCGCCGGACGCCAAGCCCCAGATAATCTGCAATCTGCGGACGCAGAGGAGAGACTTCGACCGGCTGATTGAGAAGAGCATTCCGAATTCCGAGCATCGTCGCTTGCAGCGCGAAGCGCTGGTAGGCGCGTCCGGCTGCAACCCAGCCTGCCTTGTCGTTACGCGGACTGATGAAGACGGCAATGCCCGCTGACGAGCGAACATGCTCGGCATACTTGTCATTCTCTCCCTTCTCGGTGAGAGCGAATTTAAGGAGGCGACGCGCAAGCCAAGCCGGCAGCGCCGGATTGCCGGAACTCCGGGCGGCAAGCCCGTCCAATCGCTCGATCGCCATGGAATCATTGAAGCGGATCCAGGAGATGAGCTCTGCCATGAACGCGGGATCGCGCATCTGGATCGTGTTACCCTGAATGATGTACTCGAGAATTGCATCCATTCGCGATCGCTCGGTCACAATGAAACACTCGACGCCACCTAGCGCGCCGGCAGTCTCGAGCGTGCGCAGGTCCTCCGAGCTCACGGCACGGCCATCATACTTGGCGCGCGTGCATTGGCGCTGCACGATCGCATCTGCGAGCGCGTGGCGCGACGGTGCAGTGCGGTCGAGAGCGATTGAGACCGAGCCCAGATTGGCGGCATCGACTGCAACATTGGCATTCAAACCGAGCATCCGGGCAGCCTGCACGACGTTCTCAGCTGCGCAACCAAGTGAAGCAAAAAGATGATGATCGTCGGGATCGACCACGGGGCAACGACGGACGAGGTCCGGGCGGATGGTGATTACGTTGTCGGAGAGGACGAACCGCCAAGGCTGCGTGTTGTGGCTGTTCGCAGCCAGCGTCGCTGCACGCACGAGCTCGCGAACTCCGCGCGCGGGGTCGAGCGGACGCCACACAAGGTGCACCGCCTCCTCGTAGGTCGACGGCTGAGAGGCGCGGGCCATTGGCATGCGAGCTGCGTACATGGCAACCGTTCCGAAAAGCAGAGATCTACGATTCATTCATACCTCGCAGACAGCCAGCTCCGCGGCGGCGGGCTTTGCGTTTCGGCGCGCCGCGCCTTTTCGAGCGCACGCGCTAGTCTTCCGGTGGTCGACTGAAAAACTCGCGGGTTTCCGCTCGACGAGCGCGGGCGGAGCGCTTGGCAAGCCGTCCAATCGACGAATAGAAGAGCGTGATTTCGAGCACGCCATACAGCGCCAATATCATCAGCGCCTTCATTGCTTCGCTAGTCATCTCACGATCCTCCAGGCGATCTAAATCGGATGCCTGTCACGTTGTACGATCTCTGTAAGAGCTTGGTTTGACCGGGCTTCGTAGACAGTCTGGGCCGTCGCCTTCTGCGCGTCTATTTCCGGATGGGTCAGGCGGGCGGTCAGTGTGATCGCCACGATGGCGATGCCGGTGAGCAGCACAGAGATGACCACCTTCAGGTGCGTTGCCCTGTCAGCCGAGTAAATCGAGTGGTTCATTGCAGGCCCCTTTGTAAACGAGCCAGATGCGTGCTGGTGAAATCGTTCTAGAGCATCGGCCGAACAGCCGAAATGCGGGGGCTTCACCTAAGGAAGTATCCGTAGGGCAAGAAGAGAGATCGCGTGGCTTGCGGTCATCCAGCATTCACCGGGAGAGCGAGGATGGCGATATATTTGAGAATCCTCAAATAGCACCCGATCCAGAGCATTAAGCTCTTTAGCCAATGTAGCTCTGACCGCCGGACGGGTGTCCTATGCCACGCAGCATCTCCTGCCGATGTCTAAGATGGATGGGCGTCTCGGCCTGGAGTCTGGCGCTCGTCCTCGGGTCCGGTGCCTGTTGGGGCAACGAGCTTTATAGAGAACAAGCCGAGACTTACCCGACGACGAGCCTTGCTCTCCTGGTGAAGCGCGTCTCGCCGGCTGTGGTGCGGATACGAGGCTGGGGCGTGCCGTCAGAGCCGCGAATATTCGACCCGGAAGCTGGCTTCCCAGATCCTCCCACGCCTCGAGAGTGGCAAGGAGCGGGCGTCATCGTGGATGCCATGGCAGGCCTGATCGTGACCGCAAATCACCTGATTGCAAACGCAACGACTGTAGAGGCGTTGGTCCAGGATGGACGAGTACTGGACGCCGTCGTGCTTGTCCGATCCGATCGAGACGACGTTGCGCTCCTCCGGATCGACGCCGTCAACCTTCATGCGCTGGATCTGGAGAAGCCCGGCGCGCTTGACGTGGGAGAGCCAGTTCTGGCCATCGATGATCCCCACGATTGGGGACAGAGCGTGACCTTCGGAATCGTTTCGGCGCTGCATCGTGCCTGTCCGGGCATCGCCAATCGCAATCTGATCCAATCGGACGTACTTGTGGGTCAGGGAAGCTCGGGAGGTGCGCTCGTGATCTACATGGCAAGCTCATCGGCGTGATCGTTGCGCGAAGAGACGGATTTGCTTTTGCGGCTTCGGTCGAGGCGATCACGAGGCTTTTTGTGGCTGCCCAATAGAAAGAGAGTGCGTCTCAGCATCCATCTCGGCACTCAGTCCAAGCAGTTCGCTTCGGTCGCTGTTCAGCGCGTCGCGCGCAATGAACAGCGCCGTGACCGGCGCTGCTAGGACAAATAGAATGCGGACGATCCATCCGAGCATGATTGCTCTGATCTGCGGATGCTCAGCCGGCCGCCTTCATATCTTCCGGGGACTCCACATAATAGCCGGAGTAGGTATCAACGAAGCAGAGATGATCGTGAACTTCCTTGACGCCATTGGTGTTCTCGGCGGCGACGATCGTCGCGCGGCGCGCCTCATCGGTCGTGATCAGGCCGTGCAGTTGGACAACCCCTCGGCGGCAAGTCACCCTGAAACCGATGGGACGCCAGTCGGTGGCGTCCACAGCACGCGTAACGCGCTGACAAATGTGCTCATCGTCAGCAGTCGGGTCCGGGATTTCGTGCACCAGACTTGCCATGGCTTGCAGGAGATTGCTTCTCGTCACGATCCCGATCGTACTCTTGCCGCGCATCACGGGAACTCGCTTGATGTCGTGCTTCTCCATCAGAGCAACGATCTCCGCCAAGGAAGTCTCCTCCTGGACAGTGATGACCTTCCGCGTCATGACATCTTCGACTTTTCGGCCGCGCTCGTGAATGAACTCCGCAGCCGCCCGCCCTGGCCCCATGAAAAATCTCAACCAGGCCGCATGGCGGCGTCCAGTGCCGATCTCGCTGCGGCGGATAAAATCGCTCTCCGAGACGACGCCGACGAGATTGCCAGCGTCGTCGATGACGGGCAGCCCGCTGATATGCATCCGAAGCATGATTTTCGCGGCTTCTTCAATTGTGGTGTGCGGCGTTACGGCGACGACGTCTCTCGTCATGACATGAATTGCGTGCATTGTGTGCCCTCCGAAAGAAGATGGTGGGGTTGGGTCCGGCATCGGCGCAAGGCTGCGACTAACGCAGCCTCGCACCGGCGACCTTATCAGGCGGCTTTCACGTTGATCGTCTTGGCCGGCTTTTGGGCTTCCTCCGTCTTCGGAAGCGTGAGCTTGAGTACGCCGTTCTTGAAGGTCGCCTCGATCTTGTCGGCGTTGACGCCGTCCGGCAGGGTGAAATAGCGCTCGAAGGTGCCGTAACGGCGTTCGGAGACGTAGTAGTCCTTCTTCTTCTCCTCCGTCTCCTCCCGCTTCTCGCCTTTAATGGTGAGGCCGCCATTCGCGAGGGTGATGTTGATGTTCTTTTCGTCGAGGCCAGGAAGCTCAGCGGTGATCTCGTAGGCCTTGTCGCTTTCGGCGACGTCGACGGCAGGCGCTGAAATCGACTTGGAGAGGTCGCGTTCGAGCCGCGCGAGTGATCGGAACGGTCGATTCCAGAAGCCGTTGCCGAAATCGTCGAAGATCTGGTCGATTTCGTTTCTCAACGCTTGAAACGGCCGCCACGTCTCACCAGCGGTTGCGGGCGTGGTGGACGATTTTGTGACAGGCAATTTTGTCTCGGTTGCCATGATCATGTCTCCTTCGAGGTGTGACCATCTCGGTCGCCGGGAAGAATAGTCTCGGCCATCGAGCCGGATTTGATTTCGCTCAACTCGAAAACGACGCCTCAAAAACTTTTCTGATCTTGGAGGCGATGGAAAAGGGGGGCGAGTTGTGCCTGTTCGACGCGGTGCGAGCTCGTTAATCCGCGTTCATCCGACCAAATGAGGCTGAGACAGACGCTTCTTGACCGTCGGGCGCACATAGCCGGCTATGCATCCGCTTCCCTTGGCACCCGTTGACCGCCAAGTTTCACGTAGGAGCGCTTCACAGCGGCCCAAGCCGTTCGGTGTGCGATCACTTCCTGCGGGAGGTCCCCGAGATATGCGAGATAAAGGAGGCGTTGAAGGCTTACCAATGCAGGCTGGGTACCAGTTTTTGCGATTGCGCTAAGGTCATTAAGCGATCGTTCGCGGCTGTCGGTGTTGACCTGAATCAAGCGAAGCGCGCCGTCCAAGACTACCATTCACATTACAGCCGACGTCGATGGGAGGAGCAATTGGGGCCCGATCAAGTATCGCGAAAGCAGGCTATAGCGATGGGCATTATTTTCGCGGGCGGTATGCTGCTCGCGGTTCTGCAGTTTGTCTTGTCGACGTACAATTCAATCGAGACAATTCCCTATAGTCAATTTGAGCAGCTGCTCGCCCAGGAAAAGATCGCCGAGGTTTCCGTTGGGCCAGATGCCATAAATGGAAAATTGAAGGAGCCTCTCCCCAGCGGAAAATCTGCGTTCGCTACCGCGCGGGTCGATATGGCCTTGGCTGAACGGATTGGAGCAAAGGGAGTAAGTGTTACTGGCGTTCCCGGAAATGGCCTTTTGCAAACATTGCTATCCTGGATCTTTCCGATCGTCGTCTTCTTCGTGATCTGGTTCTGGCTTGGTCGCGGCATGACCGGTCGACAGGGCTTTGGAGGGCTCATGGCGATCGGTAAGTCCCGTGCTAAGGTCTACGTCGAGAAGGATCTCGGGGTCACCTTCGCCGACGTGGCCGGCGTGGAGGAGGCGAAGTTCGAGCTCCAGGAAGTGGTTTCGTTCCTTAGAGACCCCGGTAGTTATGGCCGGTTGGGCGCACATGTGCCGAAGGGAATCTTGCTGGTGGGGCCGCCAGGGACGGGGAAGACCCTGCTTGCCCGCGCCGTGGCGGGCGAGGCCGGAGTGCCATTCTTCTCGGTCGCGGGATCCGAGTTCGTCGAGATGTTCGTTGGGGTTGGTGCTGCGCGCGTTCGGGACTTGTTTGAGCAGGCCCGTAAAACGGCACCTTGCATCATTTTCGTCGACGAACTCGACGCGCTGGGACGCAGCCGCGGACCGATGTCGTTCGGAAGCCACGACGAGAAGGAGCAGACCCTCAATCAGCTCCTATCGGAACTCGATGGCTTCGATCCGAGCGCCGGCGTCATATTGCTGGCTGCGACCAACCGCCCCGAGATTCTGGATCCCGCGCTGCTCCGGGCGGGGAGGTTCGATCGACAGGTTCTCGTTGACCGTCCCGACAAGATCAGGCGCGTTGCCATTCTCAAGGTGCACGTCCGCAAGATCCGTATGGGCAAGGATGTCGACCTGGACAAGGTGGCGGCCCTTACGACCGGGTTCACGGGTGCTGACCTTGCAAATCTCATCAACGAGGCCGCGATCGCCGCGACGAGGCGGAGCGGCACCGAGGTCACGTTCACCGATTTTGTTACGGCGATCGAACGGATCGTGGCCGGGATTGAGAAGAAGAGCAGGGTGCTCAGCAAGGACGAACGGCGGAGGGTTGCCTATCACGAGATGGGCCATGCCCTCGTTGCGGCCAGCCTGCCCGGCGTCGACCCTGTCCAGAAGGTATCGATCATTCCACGGGGGATCGGCGCACTGGGGTACACCATCCAGCGCCCGACCGAGGACAGGTTCTTGCTTACGGTTGAGGAGCTGAAGAACCGCATTGCCGTGCTGATGGGAGGACGCGCGTCGGAGCGCATGATCTTCGACGGAGCCATTTCGACCGGCGCGGCCGATGATCTTCAACGTGCGACCGAAGTCGCGATCGAGATGGTAACTAAGTACGGCAGGGATGAGACAGTGGGGCAGCGCACCTATGCCCCCAAGCCGCAAGCGTTCCTCGCGGCGGCCCAGGATGCGGTCGTTGCCGCTGCGGAAGAGACGGGCCGCGAGATCGATCTCGCTGTGCGTAACCTGATCGAGGAGGGCGATCGTTGCGCCCGGGAAATCCTGCTACGACGACGCACCGAGCTCGAAGCCGGTGTTGAACTGCTCATCGCAAATGAAACGGTAACGTCGGATCAGTTTGCTCCGCTGCGCGGCACGTACAGCAAGGAAAGGGAGCCGGTCGCCGCATGATTGCTGCGTGGATCGGCCCCAGAGCCGGGTTCGGAGTAGCTTGAGTTCAGCCCGTGGAGCGCAGCAGCGGCTCCCGGCGGGGGGTGGCTGGCGGCTCCTGCCGAACGACGATGTCGTGCCACAGCTTTGCGATGCTCGCTTGCGTTTCGATCGTCAGGAAACAGTGACCTTCGTTATCGAAGTCACAGAAGCGAGCGCGTGGATCGCCACGCAGTTGAGCAAGGGCGGCGTTGATGGCGTCGAGGCCGGTCATCACCTGCTCGATGCTCTCCAGCTTGGTGTTGTGCAGGATGTCCATCAGCCGGTAGCTCTTGAGGGGTGGGCTTCCGAAGGCGATGCCGGGCTGCCTGAACTCGAATAGGACGCTGATCGCGACAGGCATTCCCCGCAATTGGCCGAACATCGCGGCGATTTCGTCCTCATTGCAGATGGCTGGACGGGCGGAGTGTTGAGGCGACGAGGCGGGAGCTCGCGGCGCCAGGCGGAGGCCGGCAATGAGCTCATGTTCAATCCACCGTCGCACCTCAATGGGTGCATTGCAAATCTGATCTGCGGTCAACGTAATTCCGATCATGGCGATGCCTCTTGTTTCTCACAGTATAGGAGGTCGCCTGGAAACGATGTTGATGCCGATCAATCAGAGGGAAACGGTGACGCCAAACGAGGCGCCTTTCAACAGCGCTCTGGATGTTTGAATGCGCCGAGTGCAAAAGCCGCCGGCGAGTGCCAATGAGGTTGTGGTCGTGCAATGCCCGGCCAGCGCGAGGATTCACCTCGTCAACATGACGACGGGCGAGCTCGCACGCGATCCCAGCCGCGAAAGAAGGTAGGTTGGCAGGGCAGCGCTTGATCCGGATCAAGTCCGTGCTGAACGAGGCTGCTAGTTTTCATCTTGCGTAACTCGACCCAGGGTTACGTCCCCAAGTCGCCGCCGAGATCCATCCCCCGGGACTCGGCGGCTCCCTTTCTTCCGGGCCAATGAGCTTAATCGACCCGAATGGACGGACCGCGCGGGAATGAGCCGATGCGCACCTACTATTTCGACATAAAGGACCGAGTGCCCATCCGGGACAAATCGGGCCTGGAGTTTGTGAGTGATGGCGCTGCCATAGCGTACAGCAAGAGCCTTGCGGACAAGATGCGCAGAGAGAATCCGAAAGGCCACCCGGAGCTTCGTATCGTCGTTCTCGACGAGAGCGGTCGGGAAGTTCATCGTGAGCGAATCTATCCAAAAGAAGCTTGATCAATTTCGTGTTCACGCCGGTGTTGTCAGCGAGATTGCCTTCTTTCGGACGCCGCTGCAGCGAACAATATCTCAGCAGGCGAAATCCAGCCCAAGAGACCGATGTTTGTGGTCCCCAGTTTGCGCTAACTCGTCATTTCTTCGGGCCCTTTCCGACTGGCGCGAATATCTGATTGGCGGGCGGCAGCTGGTCGGTAGGCAGGCCTATCGCGATAAAGCTGCGTTCCAGCGAGGTGTGGCAGGCGTTGCAGCCGTCGGTCAGTGCGCGCATGGAGGCGGTGAACCTGCGACCATCCCCAGCGTCGATCGCATCTGCGATTGAGAGCAGCGGATCCTTCATCGTGGCTGCGTTGGTTACGGGAATGCCGGGGTAGAATACGGCGGCTTGGGCCAGACTATCTGTCAACTGGCGCAATTCGTACGCGGCCAATTCCCAGTTCTTCGACTTGCCCGCGAACCAAAGTTTCAGGTGCTGAAGCTGGGCCGCGTTCATAACCTCGACCAGGCGAGGCGCGTATTGTTTGACGGTTGTGGAAGGTTCGAAGCCCGATTGGGCAGTTGCGGACGTGCCAGCGCTTGCCAAGATCGCAAGAGCCAAGCACGAATTCCGTAGAGTCATTTTGTTGGTCTCCAGAAATGTCGTTTTCCTGAGGCGGTTGGTGTGGTGCTCGCCGAAGCCCCCATCAAGTAGGGTCGGAGATGCCGGGCCGATTCCGATCAGGGCTTGTGGGTCGAGCCGCACCACGAGCCCTCATTGCTCCAACGTCTTCAAAAACGCCATGAAATCGCCGACCTGATCGGCCTCGAAACGAAATTCCGGCATTGTCGGATGCCCCGTGACGATACCCTCGGCCAGGGCCTCTTGCAGCATCTCGATTGGATATCGTTCGTGTAACGTCCTGAATGGGGGAGCGATCTTGAGGGGGCTGGGGCTGACTTTGTCGGCCGAGTGGCACTTCGCACAATATAGCAGCGCAAGACGCCGGCCTTGTTCGACGCTTGAAGCCGTAGCTGGGCTCAAGGGGAGAAGCAAATTTGCAGCAAGTGTGGCGCCTGCGATGGCACGTACAGTTCTCCTCACATCGCGCTCCATCAATGCGACATCATGACAGGAACGGTCATACTGCGGAATGTCTCCTGCGTGACACCGCCGAACACCGCTTCCTGGAATCGAGAATGGCCGTAACCGCCCATGACCAGCAGGTCGAGGCTTTCATCCGCAGCGATCGACAGGATGCTCGCTTGCAGACTACTGCGGTCGGATTGAAGCGAAACGGTCTTTGCCGGCAAGCCCTTCCGCGCGAGGTGCGTCATCAGGCGTTCGGGCGATGCGTCGGATGGTACCTCGGATGCATTGAGGGTGATGGTTGTCAGGGCGTCTGCCTCGGTGATGAATGGCATCGCGTCCCGTAAGGCGCGGGCGGCAAGGCGACTGCCGTCCCAGCAGATGCCGATGCGTGCCGCCTTGAACGTGCCCCGGAAAGTATAAGGAATGAACAGCAAGGGCCCACCCGACTGCAAGAGGAGCTCCTTCGGAAGCTGGTTGTCGAACGTATCGCAATCCGGATCGCCTTGTGACACGATGGTCAGATCATAGAGGCGAGCCACTGCCCCAGCTTTCGAAACGGTCTCGGCAGTAGTCTCGCTCAGTGCGTATTTGCCGTAGTTGATTCGGGCGTTCTTCGCCTCGATCTCGAAAATGCGCAGTGCTGCTTGGGCGCGTTCCATCGCACGTTCATATTCGAGTTGCAGAGACGCAGCGATGGCTGCGCCGCCCTCCGCAACAAACGGCACGTTCGTGGAGGCATATCCTGTCGCAAGTGCATCCAAACGCGCGGCAGCACTCATCGCCAGGGAAATGGATGCATCAATGGCGGGGCGCGGCGAGCGCTCTGTTGGAATATGCACCAGTAAATCTTCGAACATGCGTGCCTCCCGTTCCGATCTTGCCGTCGAAGAGCAGCACATGTCGTCATTGAGAGTCTTGACGCACCTCAAAGCGGCGGTAGGAGCGCCGGATATCGTCCTGACCGCACAAGCGGGAGGGCTAGAAATGGCACGGGTGGCATTGGTGACGGGCGGTACCAGAGGTATTGGTGCCGCCGTATCTCAAGCGCTTCAGGCGGCAGGTTACCGGGTAGCTGCCACCTACGCCGGAAACGCCGAGGCGGCCAAAGCCTTCATGAGCCGAACTGGCATCTCGTCCTATCAATGGGACATCGGTGATTTCGATGCTTGCGCCATCGGAGCAAAGTCCGTTGAGGCCTCGCTCGGACCGATCGACGTTCTTGTCAACAATGCCGGGATCGTTCGTGACGCTACGCTTCACATGAGCCGGACCCAATGGGAGGCTGTGATCCGCACTAATCTCGACGGTGCGTTCAACATGTGCCGTCAGGTCATCGACGGTATGCGCACGCGACGATACGGTCGAATCATAAACATCCCTTCGATCAACGGACAAAAGGGCCAGTTCGGTCAGACCAACTATTCTGCGGCGAAAGCCGGTGAGCTCGGATTCGCCAAGGCGTTGGCGCTGGAAACGGCCGTCTCGGAATCACCGTCAACGCCATCTGCCCGGGCTATATCCATACCGAGATGCTGGATGCCGTGCCGCGAGATGTTCTGGAGAAGAGCATTTTGCCGCAAATTCCGGTCGGCCGTCTTGGTCGCCCCGAAGAGATTGCGCGCGCCGTGGTGTTTTTGGCGGCAGAAGAGGCGGACTTCATCACTGGATCGACACTTTCGATCAATGGCGGCCAGTACATGACTTGAGCTTTAACCGACTGCTATCGCTTCAAAGTCGCCCAGACGTTCACTTCTGGGCCTTACAGAATTGAAACTGCAAGGCGCTTGGCAATCTGCGCGGAGACGAGATAAGCGACCGCGATAGCGAATATCGTCGCCAGGAGTGCCGTAGAAGGAGTGGTAAAGCCGAACAGTTGTCCCCATGGCCCGAGCGCAAGTCCTACGCCCACGATGAGGGCGCCGAAGGACGTCGCGATCAAGATGGCGTGGGGACGGTTTGCGCGCCACGGCATCCGGCGAGACCTGATTACGAAAATCACCAGGATCTGCGTCGATATTGATTCCACGAACCACCCGGTCTGGAACTGGGCCGCATTCGCTTCAAATAGCTTCAGAAACACGGCGAAGGTAATCACGTCAAACACGGAAGAAACAATTCCCATAATGACCGTGAAACGAAGGATGCTTGCCATGTTCCATGCTTCGGGTTGGGCAAGGTCCTCGCGGTCGACTTCATCGAAAGGGATGCCGATTTCTGAGAGGTCGTAGATCAGGTTGTTCAGCAGGATCTGCAGCGGAAGCAACGGCAGGAACGGAAGGACGATCGAGGCCAGGGCCATCGAGAGCATGTTGCCGAAGTTCGAGCTTGTTCCCATTCGGACATACTTCAGGATGTTAGCAAAAGTTCTGCGGCCTTCGCGCACGCCAGCCGCAAGGACTGAGAGATCGGGAGCGAGCAGGATCATGTCGGCCGCCGCGCGGGCGACTTCGGTTGCGCCCGTGACTGATATGCCGACGTGGGCCGTATGGATGGCGGGGGCATCGTTGACGCCGTCCCCCATGAAGCCGACCACGTGATTGCGATGCCGGAGTGCAGCAATGATCCGTCGTTTCTGATCAGGATCGATGCGGGCAAACAGATCGATGTCATCGACACGGGCCGCGAGCGCAGCGTCGCTGAACTCCGAGATTTCGCCGCCGGTCATGATACGATCAGACTGGAGACCCACCGATCGCGCGACATGCGAGACCACGGCGCCGTGGTCACCCGAGAGGATCTTTACTGTTATGCCTAGCGAGGTAAGGGCTTCAATGGCTGAGGCTGCATCCTGCTTCGGTGGATCAGCAAAGACACAGAACCCGGTCATGGTCAGATCCGCCTCGTCGCTCACCGCAATCGTCTGCTGCTCATGCGGAACAGACCTGACGGCGACGGCAAGAAGCCGAAGACCGTCGCGGGCATACTGATCCTGAGTGTTCCTCATTTTTTGCTGCCAGGCGGCGTCGAGCGGATGGGCTAGACCATCGATGTCCACGGCGACGCAGCGGGCCAGGATGGATTCCGGGGCGCCTTTTGCGATCAAGATGTGTTCGTCGTTCTGTGCCACCAGTACCGACAGGCACCTTCGCTCAAAGTCGAACGGCACTTCCGAGAGTCTGATCCAGCCATCTATGGCGCCGTTCCGCGCGGAGAGTATCGCATCGTCGAGGGGACTTCTGACGCCGGCCTGGAAGGTGCTGTTGAGGTACGCTAGGCTCAAGACGCGATCGCTAGGTCGCCCCTTCGGATCGATATGTGCTTCGAGCGTGATTTTGGCTTCCGTCAGCGTGCCGGTCTTGTCCACGCAAAGCGTGTCCATGGCCCCCAGATCATGGATTGCGGACAGTCGCTTGACGATAACTTTTCGGTCCGCCATGCGCAACGCGCCGCGGGCCAGCGTCACTGTCATCACCATGGGCAGCAGCTCAGGCGTCAGGCCGACGGCGAGGGCGACCGCGAACAGGAAGGACTCCAGTGCGGCGCGTTGTGCGACGAGATGAGCCAACAACACAAAGAGGGTCAGAAAGAGCGTAAGCCGAAGGATCAGGAGTCCAAGCTTGTGCACACCCTGTTCGAGAGCCGTTGGCGGAGCATTGGCCGCCAGTGCCGCAGCGATCGCGCCAAATCGGGTCCGGCCTCCGGTTTTCACCACCAACATCCTGCCGCTTCCGCCGACGGTACTGGTTCCGGCGAACAGGGCATTCGTCGCCTCCGCCGACGATGCCGCGGAGCAGGGATCGTCGGTCTTGAAAGCAGGAAACGGCTCCCCCGTCATCAAAGCCTCATTGACCTGCAATTCCTGGGCATCAAGGACGATGCCATCGGCGGGTATGAGGTCGCCGACACGGAGCTTCACGATGTCTCCGGGAACGAGCGCCGTCACCGGTACCGTAATGTCCTTGCCGTCCCGGACAACGTCGGCCTGAATGGCCACCGAGTCCCGCAACGCTTCAGCCGTCAGCTCGGCGCGATGTTCCTGAACGATGTCCAGCGTGATGGACAGAAACAGCACGGTTGCGATAATCACGAAACTGCCAACGTCGCCGCTTAATCCGGATACGAGCGCGGCCGCCAGGAGCATCGCAATCAAGGGGTTCCAAACGCGTTGCCCAAGCTTGCGCAGGACCGATCGGCTTTGAGAGGCATCAGCGTGGTTTGCCCCGAAGATCGCGAGGCGCCGGTCCGCTTCGACCTGTGAAAGCCCGTTGGGGCCAGAGCCTAGCGCGCGGTAGAGGGCGTCTTTTGGTGTTTGCCAGAAGTCAGCAGCGGCCAAAGTCTTGGCCGCGCTAGGCTGCTCGATCATCGAAGGGCTCACCGGCTTGTTGGTCGCTTGACCAGCAGGGTAAGAGGCAACCCAATCTTTGGGTTGATGCAGCTCAATTCGGTCTCAGACAACACAGTTAGGTTGCAGAGGCCAAAAGGAGTTCACCATGTCGCCTCCTGCATCCGTCAGCCGCCTTCCCATAGCTTCGAATTCTGACGAGGTCCCCGTCGAGCCCCCGGTTGTTGAGGCGATCGTGCCAGCGCAGCCGTCTGGCTCCGATGCAGTCGTCGATGACATCGATCGATCCTTCCACGCGGCGCTGGCGCGGTTGACCGGCGGCGTCTCGCCGGCAACGCTGGCCCTAGCTTTTGCCGACTGGCAACTGCACCTTCTGGCCTCACCCGGTAAGCAGGCCAGTCTTGCCGGCCGGGCGATCCAGAATGCGTTTGATCTTGTCAATGCCATGGTACCTAGGCATGCGGTATTCCAGCCTTGGTCCGTGATCCGGCCGCTGGAGAACGATCGACGTTTCACAGGCTCCGATTGGGAGCTGCCAACCTTCAATCTCCTGGCCCAGGCTTTCCTCCTGAACCAACAATGGTGGCATTCGACGACGACCGGCATTCACGGACTGGCCCATTCGAACGCGGCGATCGCCGACTTCGCGCTTCGCCAATGCCTGGACACGGTGGCCCCGACGAATTTTGCCCTGAGCAATCCTGAAGTGTTGCGCAAGATCATGGAGACTGGCGGCGGCAACTTCGTCTATGGCCTGCACAACTTTGTCGAGGATTGACAGGCCCTGCTCGCTGGCGCAAGGCTCAGGAGCGATCAGACTTATGTGGTGGGTAAGGACGTTGCCATCACACCCGGCAGGGTCGTCTATCGCAACGAGCTGATCGAGCTCATCCAGTATTCCCCGACGACGCCGACCGTGCGTGCCGAGCCCGTTCTGATCGTGCCTGCCTGGATCATGAAGTATTACATTCTCGACCTGACGCCGCGTAATTCCCTCGTCCGTTACCTGGTCGAAAGCGGCTTCACTGTCTTCATGATTTCATGGAAGAATCCAACAGCCGAGTATCGCAATTTCAGTCTCGAAGATTACCGCGAACTCGGAGTGGATGCCGCGATCACTACCATCAACTCGCTACGGCCTGGGCAGGCTATCCACGCCGCCGGCTATTGCCTTGGCGGCACACTGTTGTCGATCGCGGCGGCCAGGCTGGCTTGCGAGCGGCCCGACTGCCTGCGAACGGTGACGCTGCTCGCGGCGCAAACCGATTTCACGGAAGCCGGCGAGCTCACCTTGTTCATCAATGAAAGCCAGGTCGCGTTCCTGGAGGATATGATGTGGCGGCAGGGGCTGCTCGCAACGGCACAGATGGCCGGGGCCTTTCAGATGTTGCGAACCAATGACCTGCTTTGGTCGCGCGTCGTGCGGGACTATCTGATCGGAGAGAGAGCCGCGCCAAACGAACTGATGTCGTGGAACGCCGATGCCACGCGTATGCCCTACCAAATGCATTCGGACTATTTGCGGCGCCTGTTCCTCAACAATGATCTCGCCGAGGGGCGCTATCAGGTCAATGGCAGGCCGGTCTCGCTCGCGGATCTGCACATACCGATGTTTGTCGTCGGCACGTTGCGCGACCACGTCGCGCCGTGGAAGTCGACGTACAAGATCAACTTCCTTGCCGATGCGGACATCACCTACGTTCTGACGAGTGGCGGACACAATGCCGGCATTGTCGCGCCTCCCGGCCAAGAGGGGCACAGCTATCAGGTGCGTACAAAGAAGGCTCATGATCCCTATCTCGGCCCGGACGAATGGATCAAGCGCGCACCGTCCCACGAGGGATCATGGTGGACGGAGTGGACCCGATTTCTCGCCGCGCATTCCAGTCAGCCTGTTCCGAGCTGGTTGCCGGCAGATTCGGAGCAAAAGAGCGCGCCCTCGGATGAGGCGCCGGGCTCTTACGTGCTCGAGCAGTAGACGCGGCGGTCACGGCCGCAAAACCGCTGCGCCAGTCAGCTTGCCTTCCCTCAGACAGGCGAGCGCTTCATTGGCCTCGACGAGCGGGAATACCGTCGTGCGTGTCTGGATATTGATCTTTGCGACGGCGGCGAGAAAATCGATGCCGTCCTTTCGCGTGAGGTTTGCAACCGATAGGATCTGCCGTTCGCCCCAAAGAATACGATAGGGGAACGATGGGATGTCGGTCATGTGAATGCCGGCGCACACAACGCGACCGCCCTTGCGCACCGCGCGCAGGGCAAGCGGCACCAACGCTCCGACCGGCGCGTAGATGATGGCGGCATCGAGTTCGGTCGGCGGAATGTCCTCTGAAGCGCCGGCCCAGTCGGCGCCGAGCGAAAGCGCAAGTTGCTGCGCTTCCTGGTCGTCGCCACGGGTGAAGGCGTAAACTTTCCGTCCCTGTGAGCGGGCGACCTGCGCGACGATATGGCCGGCCGCGCCAAAGCCATAAATGCCGAGCGTTTTGCCGTCGCCGGCCATCACAAGGGATCGCCAGCCGATCAGCCCGGCGCAGAGCAGAGGTGAAAGAGCTGCGTCCTCGCCGTTCTCGCCGAGTGGAAAGCAATATCGGGCATCGGCGACGAGGTGGTTGGCAAAGCCGCCGTCGCGCGTGTAGCCGGTGAATTCAGGACGATCGCACAGATTTTCCTTGTCGGTGCGGCAATAGATGCACTCACCACAAGTGAAGCCGAGCCACGGAACACCTACGCGCATGCCCAACTCCAACTCAGTGATGCCCGCGCTAAGAGCATCGATGCGGCCCACGACTTCATGCCCCGGAATAATCGGATAGGAAATGTCGGGTAGCTCGCCATCCACCACGTGCAGGTCGGTCCGGCACACGCCACACGCGCTGACCTTGATGCGAACCTCGCTGGGACCAGGGACCGGGTCGGGTCGCTGCTGGAACGTCAGGGGCGCGCCGCGCGCGGAGAGAACCATCGCGTACATGTCGCATTCCCGCGGCTCGTAGTGCGTCGTCCGGGTCTTGTCTCTCTGGATCTGAAGTCAGTGTGCGCCGTTCGTTACGCGGGCGCAACACGCGACATTCCCCAGGTTCTCGAAGGTGGCCAGATACTAGGAGGACAAATCAGGCGTCGAGATTGTGCAGGCGCTGGCGGTTGCGCAGCACAATCTGGCGAGCGCCAGAGAAACCGAGAATGCCCTGGGCGTGAAGCTGAGACAGGGCGCGCGACACTGTCTCGAGCGTGAGGCCGAGATAATCGCCGATGTCGCGACGGCACATCGGCAGCGCCATCATGCCCGCGACAGCGAGGCGGCGGTCCATTTCGAGCAGAAAGGTCGCGACGCGCTCCATCGCGGTCTTACGTCCAAGCAGCAGCATGTGGTTTTCGGCGTGGCGCAGCTCCGAGGCGGTCATGGTCCAGAGCTTGCGGGCAACATGGACGTCGGTGCCGGAGGCCTTCTCAAGGCTCGCGCGCTTCACCAGGCGCACCGTGGTGTCGATGATGGCCTCGGCGGCGAGCCGATGGCTGGCGCCGGATTCCAGACCGAATACGTCGCCGGGAAGGTGAAATGCGCCGATCTGGCGGCGGCCGTCGGAAAGAAGCTTGTAGCTGCGCACCGCGCCGGTGACGACCTGGTAGACATATTCGGCCGGCTCCTCCTCGCCGTAAATCTCCTCATCCTTCCGGTACGAGAATTCGGTAGCGACAAGACCGACGTGGCCGGTGATCGCGCCGAGCCGATCGGCCACGGGATGGAGGGAAACGGCAACCTTGCTGTCGCTGATCGGAGTGTTGATCGCCTTGGTGTTAAGTGACTGGGTCAGCATCTGAGCCATCTCCGTTGCGATGACCAATGCTTACGCGGGAACGAGGCGCCGGAAAATTTCGGACGATATCTTAAGTGGGCCCACTTACGTAGAGTCCCGCAGGTCAGCGTTCGCGCCTGTCCTGGATGGCTCTGTAGATACGCTTAGCCAGGGTTTCGTCGAGAAGCGGCTTCAAAACCACGTCATTGACGCCTGCCGTGGCGGCTCGAGCCGTGATGTTCTCGTCTGGTAGCCGGTGATCAGGATCACGGGCGTGTCGCGATCAGACTTGCGCAACCGGACGACGAGTTCGATGCCATTGATGTCGGGCATCTTGTAGTCGATCACGTAACAGTCCGCACCGGGCGCACTGCGCGCATTAAGCAGCGTCGTTGCATTTCTGAAGGTCCGTAACTAGCACATTGTGTGAGAAGGGCCTTGACATGGCTCAATCGTTGAGCATGCCCGCGCGCATCGCCGGTCGCACCAGCTCCGACAGGCTGTTCGCCTGCATCTTGGTCATTACATTGGCGCGATATACTTCGATAGTGCGTGGGCTGATGTCGTGTTCACGGGCGATTAGCTTGTTGGAGAGGCCCGCGACCAGGCCTTGCATGACCTGGCGCTCGCGCGGGCTCAGGGAGGCAACACGCGCCGCGATGTCTTGCGCGATGGTCTCGTTCTTGGCCCCCGGCTCGGCAAGGCGGAGCGCCAATTCGATCATGGCGGTAAGGCGGTCGTCCTCGAACGGCTTCTCGAGAAAGTCGACTGCGCCGAGCTTCATCGCCTCGACAGCAAGCGGCACGTCGCCGTGACCGGTCATGATCAGCATCGGAAACGGGCTGTGCTGGGTCTTCACGCGTTTCAGGAGCTCGATCCCGTCAAGGCCCGGCATGCGCACGTCGGAAACGACGCAGCCGAATACGAGGCCAGGTAGCGCATCGAGGAAGCCTTGCGCGGTGTCGAACAGGGCCACCTTGTAGCCTGAGGAATCCAGCAGGAAGTTCAGCGAGTCCCGCATCGCCTCGTCATCGTCGATAACGTAGACAATCCCCTTGGTTGTCATGGATCAGGCCTCGTCGGCCGCCGGCAAGATGAGGCGGAACATCGCACCGCCAGGCGCATTGCTCTCGGCCACCATGCGCTCACCGTGAGTCTCCCCCGTGCGGCCGGTCCGATGCCGCGAACGTGGGGCAATTTTCGCCCAAGGCAGCGGCGGAGGCAAGCTCGAACGTCTGATTTCATTGACGGATTTCCCGCCGCGCGGGGCGGTTTGAGCTAGACATACGCTATCATGACGGTCGAGCCTGGTACTCGATCGACCCAACGACGCGCACTCGTGAGCCCCAAGGACTGGCGATGCAGGCCGAGCGTTCGCAGCTTGTCGTTCCCGACCAAGTCAATTGGTGCTTGGCTCGATTTGCGCAGCGTACGCGTAGCGTGGAGGGATGCCGTTGCCCGCGTTGCCGATGAATCTCACGGTCGTGGAGGCCTTGAAACGGCATCGCCGAAACGTGCTTTTGATGGCGACCGCATGCATGATGCGCGGCGGTTCAACTCCTGATGTTGCCGATGCCCGCCAATTCGTCTTCCGCTGCGCCCCGTCCGCTCAGGGCGGCGCGACAGGCGGCTTCCGCAGGCTCTTGACTGCGATCGCAACTAGCGGCGCGAGAAGCGGAAGCAGGCCGCTCAGCGGATGCTGGATCGTCCCCGTCACTTGAGCGTGGAGCGTGCGCGCCTCGAGTTGAATGGCTTCGATAGTTGCACCATGGATTTCATTGGCGAGCTCGATCTCGCGTCCTGACGCCGGCCGCCCTGCGACGACGAACAGCATCGCCGCGATGACGAAATTGATCGCGCCGAGAATAGCCGCCGCGACGATTGCGCTCCAGATCTGGACCAGGGCGAAATAGGCCGACAATTCGAGCATTAGCAGACCGAAGGTGGCGATCAGCGCTGCGAAGGCACGCAGGCTCAGCGCGATCAGGAGGTGCCGCAGTCTGATGTCGGCGATGATCCTGTCGGTACGCCAGAGCACGCGCAGGTGTTTGATGATATTTTCCGTAGTCACCTAGTGTCTCCTCAGCATGAATCCAACGACCACGCCAAGCGCGAAGGCCGAAGCGAGCGACGCCATTGGACGCTCTGCGAGGAGGCTATGGAGCTGCGCTTGCTCCTCACTCACGGTCTCGCCGAGTTCGGTCAGCGCGGCCTTGATCTGGTCGGCCAAGGCCTCGGCACGGTCTTCCGGCGCATCGAGCTTCTGCTCGCCGGCCTTGTTCACCAGACGCGTAACATCGATCTTCATCGCGTTCAGTTCGTCGTTCATGCTGCCGGTGTCGAACATTGGCGGCCTCCATCGAATGGAAGAAGCCTATGCGAGCTGGCTCGTTAGCGATTGATTTGCGTCAACGGCGTGTTCCGATTTTGACGCAGGTCAATCCAGGTGCGTGGCGGTGACCTAGAAACCTAGGCGGATCAGGAGCGATCCCATGAGGATACAAGCGTGAACTCGGAACCAGTGCTGCTGGCGACGCCGTCTGGCGACGGGCTCGAACTGCGGCCTGAGGGGCCATGGATCGCCGCCAACGTGTCGAGGCTCGAAGCGCTCTCTCTCGCGGCAAGAGCGGCTGTCGATCGATCGAAGGCAGTGACGCTTAATATGGCCGGTGTCAGCGAGCTCGACACGCTCGGTGCCTGGCTTCTGGAGAAACTGTCGCGTATGGCAGCATCCTCCAGCCGATCGGTCGAGGTGGTCGGAATAGCCGACAATTTCGCCGGCCTGTTGGACGAAGTGCGTCAGGTTAATCGGCACAACCCACCGCCGACACCTATGCCCAACCCGGTTTTGCACGGGCTGCACGATCTCGGCAAGTCGACGGTCGATGCGCGGGAAGACATCAGGATCTTCCTTCAGATGCTCGGCGCACTGTTCATGTCTCTGGCGGGGGTCTTGCGCCGGCCGCGGTCGTTGCGGCTGACGTCACTGGTCTACCAGCTCTACCGCATCGGCTGGCAGGCGATCCCGATCGTCATGCTCATCACCTTCCTGATCGGCGCGATCATCGCGCAGCAGGGCTTTTTTCATTTCCGCAGGTTCGGTGCCGAGTCGTACACGGTCGACATGGTCGGCATCCTGGTGCTGCGCGAACTCGGCGTCCTGATTGTCGCCATCATGGTCGCCGGGCGCTCGGGCAGCGCCTATACCGCTGAGCTGGGCTCGATGAAGATGCGTGAGGAGATCGATGCGCTCTCGACCATGGGGCTCGATCCGGTCGACGTCCTGATCCTGCCCCGAGTGGCCGCCCTGGTCATCGCGCTGCCAATCCTCGCCTTCATCGGCTCGATCGCGGCGCTCTATGGCGGCGGCCTGGTCGCGCAATTTTACGGCGACATGGGCCCGGCAATTTACATTGCGCGCCTGCATGAGGCCATTTCCGTCACCCATTTCGAGGTCGGCATCCTGAAAGCGCCGTTCATGGCACTGGTGATCGGGATCGTCGCCTGCAGTGAGGGATTGCGCGTCAAAGGCAGCGCCGAATCGCTTGGCAGGCAGACGACGACCTCGGTGGTGAAGTCGATTTTTCTGGTGATCGTGCTCGATGGCCTGTTCGCGATCTTTTTTGCCTCAATCGGAATGTAACGATGTTGGATTCAGTGCAGGAGCCTGCGATCCGCGTCCGTGACCTCGTGGTCGGCTTCGGTCGGCAGACCGTGCTGGACGATCTGTCGCTTGACGTTCGCCGCGGGGAAATCCTGGGCCTGGTCGGAGCTTCCGGCGGCGGCAAGTCGGTCCTGATGCGCACCATCATCGGGCTCGTTCCGCGGCGAGGGGGCACCATCGAAGTCATGGGACAGCCGATCGGAAGTGCACACGACCGCAGCGCACATGGAGCGGCCGCCACATGGGGCATCCTGTTCCAGCAGGGCGCGCTGTTCTCCTCGCTAACGGTCCGGCAGAATGTCCAGTTTCCGCTACGCGAAAACCTCGTCCTGTCTCAGGATCTGATGGACGAAATCGCGATCGCTAAGCTTGAGATGGTTGGACTACGGGCGGAGGACGCCGACAAATATCCTTCCGAGCTGTCCGGCGGCATGACCAAACGGGTTGCGCTGGCACGCGCCCTGGCGCTCGATCCGCCAATCCTGTTCCTGGACGAGCCGACCTCCGGTCTCGATCCGATTGCGGCCGGTGACTTCGATGCCTTGATTAAGACCTTGCAGAAGACCCTGGGGCTCACTGTGCTCATGGTGACCCATGATCTCGCAAGCTTGACCACAGTCTGCGACCGCGTCGCGGCGCTGGCCGACGGCAAGATCGTGGCGATCGGTCCGATGCGCGAACTTCTTCAATCCGAGCATCCCTGGGTGCGAGCCTATTTCCACGGCAAGCGCTCCCAGATGCTGCAACACCACATGAGATGAGACATGGAAACCCGCGCTCCCTATGTGCTGATCGGCGCCTTCGTGCTGGCTGCGATCCTTGCGGTCTTCGGCTTCGTCTATTGGCTGAACAATACGGGCGGCATTGGGCCGCGCACGACCTATCACGTGCAATTCCAGGGACCGGTGCCCGGCCTCCTGGTCGGCGCCGGCGTTTTGTTCAACGGCATCCGCGTCGGCGAGGTAACAGAACTTGGTCTCGCGCAGGACAATCCGCGTTTCGTCAATGCGACGATTTCGGTCGCGTCTGCGACCCCCGTGCGGGCCGACACGAGAGTTGGCCTCGATTTCCAGGGGCTGACCGGCGTGCCGGCGGTGGCGCTGGAAGGCGGCACGAGCGTCGCCAAATCGGGCGAGGTTGTGACCTTGATCGCCGACGCCGGGGCGGGGCAGAGCATGACCCAGGCGGCGCGCGATGCGCTGCGGCGGGTCGATTCCGTGCTGGAGGACAACGCCGGTCCGCTGAAAGATACAATCGCGAATTTCAAGACCTTCTCGGACGGGCTTGCGCGTAACACCGGCAAGCTCGACGGCATCGTTGCAGGCATTGAGAAGATGACGGGTGGTGGAGCATCGGCGCCGAAGATAACCTATGACCTGCGCGCACCGCAGGATATCGGGCCGGTCGGCAAGACGCTTTCCGCCTCGTTGGCAATTCCCGAGCCGACCGCGGTCGCGATGCTCCAGACGCAACGCATGCTGTTCTCGCCGGTTCGGGACACCCCGGGCTTTGCCGAGTTCCTGTGGTCCGACAGCATTCCAAAACTGGTGCAGGCGCGTCTGATCGACAGTTTCGAGAACTACGACATTGCCCACGCTCCGTTGCGCACTGATCTGGGGCAGGCCGACTACCAACTCCTGATCGATATCAGACGCTTCCGCATCGCGACGGATGACGAGCCGCGAGCGGAGATCGCCCTGTCGGCTCGGATCGTGAACAAGAACGGTGGGGTGATCGCATCACGCATCATCGAGACGAGCGAGAAATTCGACAAGGTCGAACCTGCCGCCTCAGTTGAGGCATTCGAAGCTGCGTTTTCGCAGATCGCGAAGGAGCTAGTTCATTGGACGGTGGCGTCAGCCGGGGCGGAGTAATAAGGCTGGGAAAGCGGCCCCAGTCTTGATGAGGACAATTGGTTACCTTCGTAGATTTCTAATGTAGCCCCTTGTATCCCCAAGGCCTCTTAGTTCCGGATGCGCGGAAAAAGTCGGGCTACATTTTGACGCTAAGTGATTGCAAACACTGGTGCCGGCTGAGGGGATTGAACCCCCGACCTTCGGTTTACAAAACCGCTGCTCAGCGGCTGCACCTGAGTCCTTTCAACGACTTAGTCGTTTCGCCGGAGGCGCCAGAAAGCACTAAAGGGCGCTCCGGGGCATGGGGTCCGAGCCAGTTGCGAGCCACCCATCGCGAAATGGAGAATAACCTTTTCCTTGGCTTTTTGGGGATGGTGTAGGCGCCCATCCTCAGTATCAGCAGCATCGCCCGTGTCTGTGGCAAGCCCTCTTGCCGCCTCGGGCGGGGGGTGGGCATAGCGCCGAAGGCGGGGCGTCAAATAAACCAATCTGTTCACGCACAGCTACCTAGTGTCACATCAGCCGAACTCGTAGGGGGTCTCCGTTTAACAGGGAGACTTCCATGAGAATGCTTTTCGTTGTTGCGCTTGCCTTAGCTTCGTCACCGGCATCCGCCCAAAGCGTCGCCTTCTGTCAGGGCGTTGCGGGTGGCGGCCCTGGCTATACCGGTCGGGCCTCGTCACCGGAAGTCGCTGCCATTTACAAGCGTTACCAAGCTTGTCTGGATGGGGATTATCCGGGTGGGCCGAAGGACAGCTCAAAGGGACGGGCGAAGAAGGCCGCCAAGTGAGAACGGGGGGCGGCGGCTTAGGCTGCCGCGCTCTGTTTCCGCAACATGATCGGCAGATTTAGAACGGTGAACCGAAAGTCAGCTATACCCTCGTCGTACGTTTCGGGCTTTCCCCTCAAGCGGGGATTCTTTTAGACAGCAGCTTCCAAGGCGGCACGCCGCATTGCTCGCATACCGTCTTCAAAAGCTTTGTCCTGCAGTTCTTCCCACAGTTGAGCAATTATCCGGTCGGCTTCGGCGCTCACATTGCTCACGCTGCCGCGCTTTCCTTGCCGTTATCGTTCGCAGAATCCCCTTGGGCCTTACCCGCCGTGCATTCGAGAGAGCCCATGATGGCGGCATGAGCCAGAAGACGTTGCCACTGCGCAGCATCAATGGGCATTCCCAAGCCGGTGAGATTGTCGGGGCCTTTGCGCTCTTTCGCCTCGTTTATTTCCTTCACGATGAGATTGCGATGTTTCTCGTCAATCAGGTGCCACGTATCCAGCAGCCAGTTCACCACATCCCTCACCGCATAGGTCATGCGGCCCACGGCGTAGCGGAAAGCGTAGAAAGCCATAGCGCTGCTAAAGGGTATATCGGCCTTCCCTCTGGTATCTGCGGAGGTGGCGGAAAGGGCTGCGAAATCACGCGCAAGGTCTCCGCAAACTGCGTAGCAAGTTCAGTTTGAAGCTTCCCGGTTTGAGATGCAGGCGGCAGCGAATGCGCGCTGGGGCAAAGACTTGTATGAGGACGAAGCAGATGCTGCGTGGGCTGGTGCCTATGCGTTAGACAACAACCTTTTTAGCGGCGGGAATTAGCTCGCGTGGCGGGCCAGTGTAATCCTTGAACCATTTGCGATCGAGGTGAGCCTCAGACGACATCTGGGCCTTGATGAGCGAGAATTGAGCGTGATCGGGCGCCCAAACGTATTTGATCGCGTGTCGCACTACTTGCTTGTTGCAGTTGCCTACCAATTCCTTCGGGTGCATGGACTGGATTGAGCGCTCGGTCTCTTCCGTGTTCGTCGCAAGAAAAAGGATGGTTGGACTTACCGGCACAGCAAGATGGCTCTCCGGGTAGCCAAGGCCGTCGGTCATCACGATTGGACGGTCTGATGTGAGAAAGCGAAACTTCGTTTTTGACAAATCGCAGACGGACCAGCGCATCCCCGCGATGAATTCCAGCAGTGCGGGTTGATTGATAAAGCGCTGGAGAGACCGAAGGGCTATCCGGTCAATTAGCTCTTGATTGTACTCACCTAAGTCCTTGAATTTGGTTCTCGCTTCCTCCCAAAGCTCAGGCATGCCGCCAGCGAGAGTTAGTTTAGTATCAGCGACGGCTTTAGGCGATCTAATTAATACTCCCATGATGAAATGCGCCCACGCCATACGCATCCGCGGCGACCAGTTTATCATGTACTTACGCAGCAACTTCTTGTGCGCGTAAGAAGCGAAGTCGTCGATGTGCTTGAAGAACTTGTTCTCGATTTCCTCGGCGAGCTCGTCTGAAACACCCGGCAGTCGGTACAGGCCTTCAACATAGCCAGTCCCAACTGGTGAGCTTGGGCGCGCTTTGACGACGTCGCCATATGGACGGCTAAACTCCAGCAGCCGGCTCTTATCGTTGGCCCATTGGTTCAGGTAAAAGACTGGGGAGCTTTGGCTCCTTGGCCATGATCGACTCATCTGTGGGTATACCTCAGATTAGTTGTTGGCCTTCAGCATTTCAACCTTGGCCTCGGCCTTACGGATGCCGGCGATGTCGGTGATGGTCGAGCGCTCCACACCCACCGTCATACCGCGGGCGGTGCCCGCGCTGGGTGGAAAATCACCACCAAGTCTACCTCGTCTTCGCTGAGTATTGCTTTCAGGCAATCCGGGAAGGGCGAGGGCGGTACAGCGCCAAGGCCATCATTGAGATCATGCGCTGGAATCGCCGGGACATCGGCAAGATATCGAACATGGCAACGACCTACCTGGCGCTGAAGTTCATGGAGCAGCATCCGCAACACGCGACGCTGTTTATTTCAACGAAAAGAAAGACTGAGGAGTGAAAGTTTTTGAATTGATTGCAATCCTGTCGAAGCAGCCCGCAGGGGCAGAAGTGGAATTGCAAGGTCCTGGGCTCCTATCGTCGTCCATCAGCAATGTGGATACGGTCGATGAGACGGGTATTGACCTTGTTCAACTCAACGTCAACGACCCGCAGTTTGAAGAAGACGCGGGCTAACAGGTTGGCGCCTCGCTAGCGCAACACCCAAGAAACGTAAACAAAGAGGGAGAACCTCCCATGACGAAACCAAACCCTGCCGTCCGCTATTTCGTCGGCAAGTTCGATAACGATAAGCGTGGCATCCACCATCGGGTGATGCGTCGTACAACCAAGGCGCTCGCGTTCCACTCCTTCCACGTCTACGACCGTGGTGAATGGAAGAAGACGAGGGAAGCCTACAAGAAGGCCAGCAATCTCGTTCCGACGCGTGAGCAGGCGTGACCTGAAGCAGACGTTGGATGCGCGGCTGCGGATGGAGCAGCGCTGATGCCGGTGGTCGTATCGAAACGGGTGAAGGCTGGTCTTCGTGATCCGCTTCCACCTGGGGCGGCCGAGGCTGAGTTCGCTTATCGGATGTCGCGCCGTATCCGCGACGGCATCTTTGAAGATATCGAGCCGCCATCGGGGGCGGAGGTTGTTGCCGCAATCGCTGAGAAGCTCGCCACTCCACAGCCGAAGATTCGGCTAGACCCCGTGGCAGATGCGGAGGCTGCGGTGCGTAAGCTCCGGGCATTGAGCTTGTCGCAGTCCGATATCGGACTGCGCGACGTTGCCCGTATCCTCGATGTTTGCATGAAGTGGGTGAAGCGGATGAAGCAGCGCGACGGTTGGAAGCAAGTCAAGCGAGAAGCGGGTATCTCGGCTGGCTCGTGGGATATCCAGGATGTCATCTACAGTGCTGAGCTGAGAGTTATTCGACTGCAAGCCAAGTGCAGAAGCTCCCAGACAACGACATCTACGACGAAAGCGGGACGCTGATAGGGACGGTGGGGTAGGCGTAAGCAGATCCTCTATCTGCTCGGACCGGTCGGCGGCAGCAAATCCTCGCTCGCCGAGCGGGCGAAGTCGCTGGTGGAAGTGCTCGCAAACTCGACAAGCCGGCAAAACCAGACACTAAATCATAGAGTTGAAAGAGTGGCGGGACGTTAGTTCCGCCCCTTGTCGTTTGTCAGCAGCGAGTCTTACATTCGATGTTATACCCTCCAGTAACGACAACTAAATCACTGCAAAACTGAGAGAATCTGGACCGTGCGTTGGCGCGCGACGGCGCCGCGCGATAGGGATTCGTGTGCTCAACCGTTCACCAGTTAGGTCGGTGCGTTGGGTGCGGGTGTCGAATGATCGCCATGTGCTCACGCTGATTCGGAAATGGCACTAAGGAACGGTCCATCCGCTGCTTTCGTTTCAGTTGCATGCAGCCTCGTCGCTGCTTTCTGACCGGGAAATTCGTTTCCCGCGATACGTTTCGTTCGCCCTGGTCATGGAGGTGTAAACAGTGGGGACTCGTAAACTGCCTAGCTCTGGGCGCGCTTTTACTTGGCCAAAATTTGGGTTGCCGCCCATTTTGGATAGGTCGGAAAGCGTCGCGAAAGCATTCGGTCCGCGGCTTGGCTTTGTCCTAATGGTCTTCGGCATCTTGGCCCGCGCAAGCATCCCGATCGCAACTGTAATTGCTATCGGGAGGCATCTGTTCCAACAGTAAGCTTCGTGTTTACCGAAATGTTCACTTGCGCCGTCGGGCAAAACAGTAGTCTAGTGCGCCGGAACGTAATGAGAACGAATATCCACAGAATGCTAGATGCGGTGATAAGTCGGGCTAGCGAACAGTAAACCCCGGCACTCGTGGCATTTAGGGGCGTATTTCGGATTCGTCGCTGCTTCGGAACAGGAGGTCGGCTGTGTCTGACCAAGAACTGCGGAATGAAAATCTGATCGAGGTGCTGAAGCGCAACGGCGACTTCAGCAAACACTACGGCCCGATCCTCGGGGCGCTTCTGTACTGGCTGTCGATGAAGGCTGCCAAGCCTCGATCCTTTTGGTGGAGCGGGCTGATTGCGGCCGGGACTGTGGCGGGCGGCTTGGTCTTGAAATATGGTGTTCCCGCATTTTTCTGAGGTCTGGGCACGATGGCAAGAAGGTTGATTACGGCAGTTGGCATGTTGGTTTGCTTGACCAATGCCTCAAGCGAGGCTGGATTCTACACTGGCGACACCATACTCCCTTACTGCAACGGGAATATCTCACACGTCTATGGGTATGTCGCGGGCGTCGTGGACAAGGCAATGGCTGACGCCGACTTCACCGGGGCAACCTACATCCGTTTATTCAAAGAGATGAAGGATCACGAGAGCTTCGTGACCGGCATTGGCAAGCTGCAAGACCAGATATTGAAATACTGCCTGCCCGAGAACGTTGTTCTTTCGCAGGTGGGCGACGTCTTCTGCAAATACGTTAGAAGCCAGAGGTTCGCCAAAACAGCGCCGACGTGTTGCTGCACGAGTCTTTGACGGCGGCGTTTCCCTGCAAGAAGTGAACTCCCAAATTGAGGGGTGTGCTGTGGCTGATGACTACGAGAAGACCAGAACTGTCTATTTCACGGACGAAAACACTGCGCCTGAGCTATTCAAAGCTATCGGCCATTTCATGTTTCAGTTTTCTCAGCTAGAGGCAGTAATTCGCAATTCGCTTGCGTCCGCTCTTGGTCTGAAGACGAACAAGAATGGTGACCTTATAACCTCCGCGTACGACTTCAGGGCTCTCTGCGACGTAACGAGTGGGTTTCTCTGCAATCTCTATGAGAGCGACGGCGAGTATACGAAAGAGGTGAAGTCAGTCTTCAATGCATGCAAAACTCTGAACGAGGACCGGGTCAGGGTTGCGCATGGGACTTGGCTTTTGGATGGTGGAACGCGACACGTTTCCCGGCAGACATTCAGCGCCCAAGATTATTTTCTGAAACCCGGCGAATTGCAGGCGAAGACGAAGCAAGCGTTTGATTTGATGAGTAAGGTCATCCAAATTTCACTTGGAAGGGTGAACCAAATTAAAGATCCGCCAGAGGCCTAGCCGGGGTGAAAGCGGCAAATTCTGCGACTCCGCGTTTTACGGCAGAGGCGATTGGGGCACGACGCCGTCCTTGGACTCGTGTTTGTCGATGTTGAACGTGTTACCCGCATAAGAGTAGAGCATCACCATCATCGAAGCACAGACGCCTGCAAACAATGCCCGTGTGCTCTCGTATGTATTGATGACGTGGTCTCCGTAAGGGGCCAGCGGGTCAATCAAATGAAGCTCTCCGCAAGCCTGCTCGATCTCGGTGGTGTCAAAGGTTATCGGGACAGTGGCATGAGCGAAGGCATTCCGGGTAAAGCGGATGATCTTGAAATTGGCAAACGCCTTGGGTCCGATGATGCCAAGCGCGTGCGCCATGGTGATTTTGCGGGAGAATGTCGCTAGCGGACCGTCCTGCTCGAACATCGCAGCGCGTTGACTGTTGTCGAGATTCGGGAGTTTAGACTCTAATGCGGCCGTTAGCTCTCGTTCAAGGTGGGCGACCATGAGCAGGCAGGCTCCTCTGTCGCTCGTACCGGGCTCAAGCTGCTTCTCGAATTCTTCCTGATGGTGCTGACCGGTCTTTGCGTAGCTAAGTTTTCGTAATGCTTCCAGCTTAGAGACCACGACGAACTCCTTGCCGTCTGACTCGGTAATGTGCATGTACCGGTGAACGCGCGTTCAAGAGCCGTTACCAAAATCTTTTGTAGAAGCCCTGACATTAATCTTAGCTTCTAGCTTGATACGATTCATGAGCTTTGAAAGCACACCCTCGCTGGGCGTAGTTTTTATTTTGGTTCTCGCCGTTACCCCGTCTGCGGTCACCTTGACGGAATGATCGATCTCAGTGAGGTAGTTTTTTTCGTAACCATGCGCTGTAGGCCGCAAGCGCGCTGATCTATCCGGTTAGCGGTTAGATCTCGTCGGACTCGTCGGTCTTCGGCTTCATCATCGCAACGAGCGCTTGGCGGCGTTTTTCGATGATGCTGGGTGTGTCCTTGTGGATTGCGATCAGCTCTTTGAGGTTCTCGATCCCCTCATCGGTGAACGCCATCACCCCGTCTTCACCGACGCCGACGACCCATAGCTGGCCATCCTCGGTGTCCATTTCTTCAGCGACATCGAACAGCCATCCTCGTCTTCACCGAGCATCTCGGCGACATGGCTGAGAGTGAACACGTGGCTGACTTTGTTGACATGCCCCATCAAGCCGCCTGCGCCGCAAGGCCTTGCTGTTGCGCAGTCTTCCAGTTCCAGGGCAGCAGCTCATCGAGCCTGTGGGCGGGGTGGGTGGCGATGCAAGCGAGTACATCGGCGAGCCAGGCCTGGGGGTCGACGTCGTTCATCTTGGCAGAGACGATGAGACTATACATGGCGGCAGCTCGGCGCCCTCCGCGGTCGGACCCACAGAATAACCACGACTTTCTGCCCAATGCGATGCCGCGCAGCGCTCTTTCGGCGGCATTGTTCGAGAGGCAGACGCGGCCATCGTCAAGGAAGCGCGTGAAGGAGGCCCAGCGCTTGAACATATAGTTCATGGCCTTGGCCAGATCGTGACCGCGGGAGAGCTTGGCGCACTGCTCGCGCATATAGGCTTCCAGATCGGCGACGAGCGGCGCGCTCTGCGTCTGGCGAACAGCCTTTCGTTGGTCGGCGTTTTGGCCATTGATAGAGCGCTCGATCTCGAACAGAGCGTCGATGCGGCGCACGATCTCCATGGCGACGGGCGAGATGACGATCTCCTTCTTTCCGGCCGCTTTTCGCCGCGCGTTCTCCTCAAGATCCGCCATGGCGAAGAACGGGCGCCGCGCATGGACCCAACAGGCCGCTTCCCTGATCAGTCCAGGACTTCGCGCTGGCTCGTAGAGCTTGATGTATCCGCCGAAGGCGTCGGCCTGGAGAATCCCGGTGTAGTTGGCCAGATGCGCCTGCGGATGCTCACCACTTCGATCGCGCGAGTAATAAAACATCGCCGCCGGCGGATCTGATCCGCCGAAGGGGCGATCGTCCTTCACATAGACCCAGCATCGAGCGACGTCGCACTTGCCCAAGGCCAGCACGGGCACGGTGGTGTCGTCGCCATGGAGGCGTTCGGCTGCCATGACGTGGGCTTCCAAGAGCCGCGACAGCGGCTCCAACACCGTGCAGCACGCCCCTACGGCGTCTGCCATGGTCGACAGTGCGATTGGCACGCCTTCCAGAGCGTAGCGCTCGGCCTGACGGTTCAAGGGCTGATGCTGACCGAACTTCTCGAACACGATCATGGCCAAGAGGCTTGGGCCGGCCCATCCCCTGGCGATGGCGTGGAACGGCGCCGGTGGCTGGCTGATCTTCTCGCAGTCACGGCAGCTGAACTTCTCCCGCACCGTCTCGATCACCTTCCACTGGCGCGGCACTACTTCCAGCGTCCGCGTCACGTCCTCGCCGAGCTTGCGCAGACGGTTGCCGCCGCAGCATTCACAAGCTGTCGGCGGATCAATCACCACCCGCTCGCGTGGCAGATGCTCGGGGAACGTCTGACGCTCGGGGCGCTTGCGCGCAAATCCGCGCACCGTCGTCGTCTTGGCCACGGCTCGTTCTGCCGCAAGCTCGTCCTCGGTGGCATCGGCCTCCAGCTCTTCGAATGTCAGCGCCAGCTGCTCGATCAGGCGCGAGGAACGCTCCGACCGCTGTCCGTAGATCTGATGCTTTAGCTTGGCGATCTGCAGCTTCTGCTGGGCAATCAGCGCCTCGTCTTCCGACGCTTTCGCGCGGGCGACCGCGAGTTCAGCGGCGATCTCCAAACCCTTCGCGCGCTCGACAGTCAGCGCCTCCTTCAGGGCGGCAATGTCATTCGGAACAGCGTCACGATTGGCGTTCATCCGACGCAGTGAATCACAGATTGGACCCGATGTGACTCCCCAAAATGCAAAAAAAGCTGCAGATTAATCTGCTCAGCCTGCGCTCTGCGGTCGCCAGCTTAATTGGGGATTCCTCCAGTCGATGCCCTCAAGCATGTAAGCCATTTGTGCCGCTGAGATCGATATCGCGCCGGCCGATGCCGAGGGCCAGATGAACTTTCCGCGGTCCAGGCGCTTGGCGTAGAGCGACAGGCCCAACCCGTCATGCCAGAGAATCTTGACCAGATCACCGCGGCGGCCACGGAAGATGTAGAGATCGCCAGCGTGGGGATCGCGCTTCAGGCTCTCCTGAACTGTTAGAGCAAGGCTTCGCATGCCACGACGCATATCGGTGTGGCCAGTGGCGATCCAAACCCTGACGCCGCTCGGAATCGGGATCATCGTCGCCGCAGGAGTTCAAGAACTCGCTGCAGCGCCTCAACGTCCACGTCGCGGTCAACGCGAACGCGACAGCCGCCGAGCTCGATCTCGATGATTCCAGCCCTTGCACGCTGCGCAGGCGGTGAAGACGGTTGTTGTGGCACTCCGTTCGAGATCGGAGCCGCCACAGGTGTGATCTCGACGGGAACAAGAGCAGGCGCGGCATCTCCGCCCAGTCGACCCTGGCGCGCCTGTCGACGCCACGTAAACAGCAGGCTATGAGCCACCCCGTGCCGGCGCGCGACGCCGCAGACCGTCTCGCCAGCCTGCAAGGTCTCTTCGACTAGGCGAACTTTCTCGTCGTAACTCCATCGCCGCCGACGCTCGGCGCCCAGCACATTGACCTGCATTCGCCACGTGACCTTAAAGCTAGACTTAAGGTCAAATCCTCGGCCCGCCTCTCAAACTACACAAGGCGGCCGCCGCCGGAGGGATACTTTTTTTCTGAAAGTGCATCCACTAAGTCCTCTAACCCCTTTGCATTTGGAGGCCGTTTCAAATTGGACCGATCGTTATCGGCGTCTCCCTCCGGCGAGGGCCGCCTTGTTGGATTAGTCCAATTGGTGCGTAACAGTCCTTATGGACAGCCATAAGCGCAGTACTCAGCTTGAACG
>NZ_JBEPQK010000030.1:0-72870 GCF_040547805.1 Bradyrhizobium sp. LA6.1
GACCCGAAAATAGGCCGGACATATGAGCGCGAGCGATCCGAGCATGCTGCCCGAGCCAATCCTTGTAAGTCGGGGGCCGTCCACATATGAACCGAGCCGCAAGGCGTCTCGGCCATTCGGCTTCGATCCCTCGCGCGATCATGAGTCGCTCGCCGGAGGCACTCGCCCTCGGTCCCGCCGTCATTTCATTCCGGCGTCGCTATCACTGCCCTTCGTTCGGGTGCCTTCTTAACCGGTCTCGCGACTGCACTCGGTCCCGGGTCCCGCCGCTATCGCGTCGGCGCTATGCTGACTCTCCTGCGGGTGCCTCTTTCTCTTGCCTGCGCTTCGCTCCGGCGCTTTTCGCTACCTCTCTGCGAGGCCGCTTTTCATCGGAAATCGGGTGGAAGGCGGTGCGCCCGAACTTCTATCGTGCTCGGGAAACGGGAGCACGACATGCGCAAATTTCATTCTATAGCGGCCCTGTGCGGTGATGGCCTTAGGCCAGAGCTACGGGAATTGTTTGACCGGCTGGCGGTTGATCCCAATTCCGAGTTGTTCGTGAGACATGATGGTATGTTGCAATCCGGTCCTGACCCAAAATCTATCGAAGCCCCTCCAGTCGAGCGCGCAGTACCTAAGAGAGTGGCCAAGATGAGTCGCGCCGCCAAATGCAGCGCGCATACGCAGCGAGCATTTCTTGGCGGCGCACCAGACGTAAAGAACAATTGACCACGCCCGCGATTAGAGACCGCTCCTGCAGCTGCCTCTTTCACTGCGCTTCGCCCCAGCGCATTTCGGCGCTTCCCCGCGAGACCGCTTTGTCGGCTGCGCTGCAGCCCCGCGTCGCGGGTCATCACCCTTTAGGGTGTCCGTCCTGTCAAAAAGACAGCCGCGCGAATGCGCGGTCCGTTTTCCCGTCACCGCCGTTGAGAGTGAGAGTGCGGGTCGGGTTTGCCGCGACGGGTTGAAGATCGGAGGAGAGGCTTCCGGTGCCCGTCGCGGAGAACCGCGATGTCTGGACATACCGCCCGAGTTCGTGCCGGCAACGACCGCGTGAGCCTTTACGCCGAGATCACCGACAAGATTATCGCCGAGCTGGAGGCTGGCCGTATCCCGTGGGTGCAGCCATGGGGCACGGCGGCGATCAAGGCGCCGCTCGCGATGCCGCGCAACGCGTCGACGCAGCGCGGATATTCCGGGATTAATGTACTGATCCTATGGGGTTCCGTCATCGAGCACGGTTTTTCGGGACAGAGCTGGCTCACTTTTCGCCAGGCGCTCGGGGTTGGCGGCCATGTCAGGAAGGGCGAACGGGGAACGACCGTCGTCTATGCCGATCGCTTTACCCCGGACGACGAACGTCGGCGCGCCGCGGAGGCCGGTGAAGAGCCGGGCGTCGTCCCGTTTCTCAAGCGTTTTACCGTCTTCAACACGGACCAGTGCGCTGACTTGCCCGAGGGGTTCGCTGCCTCGGTCGTCCCGCCGCCACCATGCCAGATTGAGCCCCGAGCTGAGGCGTTGATTGCCGCCGCTGGCGCGGATTTCCGCATCGGCGGTGCGCGCGCCTACTACAACACGACGGGCGATTTCGTGCAGGTCCCGCCGCCGGCTGCCTATTTCGAGCCGATCAATTGGCACCGAACCGCTTTTCATGAACTCGGTCATTGGACCGGCCAGGCGTCCCGCCTCAACCGCGACCACTCGGGTTCGTTCGGCTCAAAATCGTACGCGCGCGAAGAGCTGGTCGCCGAAATGGCGGGTGCCTTCGTTTGCGCGTCGCTCGGTATCGTGCCGACCGTGCGCCACGCCGACTACATCGGTTCCTGGCTCGAGGTTCTGCGCGAGGATAATCGCGCCGTCGTGCGCGCCGCGAGCGCGGCATCGAAGGCCGCCGATTTCCTGCTCGCCTTTCTGCCGCCCGCAATCGATTCCGTCGTTGAGGGTAACGAGGAGGCCGCGTGATCCATCCGCACGTCGTTTCAGCGTCCGCTTTCAGTTGGTGCTGCGCGTCAGAGAGTGAGAGGAGCGCCGGTTTGCCTGTGACGGGTAGGAGGTCGAGAGAGAGTCTTTCGGCCGCCCGTCGTGGAGAATCCGACATGGCAAGCGTTCAGAAAATCAAACTCAGTCCCTCCCGCGATATTCCCTTCAACAAACTGGTGCTCAGCCAGTCCAACGTCCGCCGCGTGAAGGCCGGCGTCTCGATCGAGCAACTGGCGGAGAGCATAGCTCAGCGCACGCTGTTACAAAGCCTGAGCGTTCGCGCGGTCGTCGATGCCGACGGCCAGGAGACCGGCATGTTCGAGGTGCCCGCCGGTGGACGCCGCTACCGCGCGCTCGGACTGCTGGTCAAGCAGAAGCGTATGGCGAAGACGCAACCTGTCCCCTGCGTCGTCCGTGATGGCGGCATCGCCGAGGACGATTCCCTCGCCGAGAATGACGAGCGCGTTGGTCTGCATCCGCTGGACCAGTTCCGCGCGTTCAAGCTGCTGCATGACGGTAGCATGAGCGAAGAGGATATCGCGGCGCGGCACTTCGTCTCGCCGGCGATCGTCAAGCAGCGCCTGCGTCTGGCGTCAGTGTCGCCGAAGTTGCACGACGTCTATGCCGACGATGGCATGACGCTCGAACAATTGATGGCCTTCTCGGTCACCGCCGATCAGCCGCGCCAGGAGCAGGTCTGGGAAAATGTGAGCCGCTCCAATTACGATGAGCCGTACCAGATCCGCCGGATGCTGACGGAGAACACCGTGCGCGCTTCCGATCGCCGCGCCCAATTCGTCGGACTGGATGCCTACGAGCAGGCCGGCGGCACCATCATGCGGGATCTGTTCGAACACGACGATGGTGGCTGGTTGCAGGATGTGCCGCTGCTCGATCGTCTCGCCACCGAGAAGCTGAAGGCCGAGGCCGAGACGATCGCGGCCGAAGGCTGGAAGTGGATCGCAGTGGCGGTCGATTTCCCCTACGGCCACACCAACGGGTTGCGCGAGATTGAGGGCGAACCGGTTGATCTGACGGAGGAGGAGCGGGCGACGCTTGACGCGCTCAATGCCGAGCACGCCAGAATCGAGGAGGATTACCAGGACGCCGACGAACTGCCGGACGAGATTGATCAGCGCCTTGGAGAAATCGAGGCGGCGCGGTCCGTCCTGGAATCTCGATCGCTTATCTACGATCCGGGCCAGATCGCCAGTGCAGGCGTCTTCGTCAGCATCGATGCCGAAGGTTCGCTGTCAATCGCTCGTGGCTACGTGCGGCCAGAGGATGAGGCACCCTGCGTCGCCGAGCCTGAGAGCGAAGTACAAGGCGACGGAGAGAACAACGGCGACGAACCAACCACCAATGATGTAGTCCAACGCGCGGTCATCACTGTCGGCGGTGCGCCAACCGAACCCGTCGAAGAGGAGGACGACGACACGGTCAAGCCGCTGCCGGATCGGCTCATCATCGAGCTGACCGCACACCGCACTCTGGCGTTGCGTAACGCGCTCGCCAACGATCCGGCCGTCGCCTTCCAGGCGGTATTGCACAATTTCGTGTTGGCGACCTTCTACCGCTTCTCGTCATCGAGCGGCTGCCTGGAAATTGCGATCCGGACGCCGACGTTCCCCGCTCAGGCGCCTGGCTTGAAGGAGAGTACATCAGCGGAAGCTATCGATGGGCGACATGACGGCTGGAAAGCCCGCCTGCCCAAGGACGAAGCCGATCTGTGGAACGTGCTCACAGCGTTCGACGGGAAAGAGCAGGCCGCGTTGTTCGCGCATTGCGCGTCATCCGCCGTCAATGCGCTCTACGAGCCCGCCAACCGCTACAATGAGGGCCGCGTCTCCGCGAACGGCATACGCCGAAGGCTTGATCACGCCAACGTTCTTGCCCGCGCCGTCGGTCTCGACATGGCAGCAGTGGGCTGGAAGCCGACCGTCGACAACTATCTCGGCCGGGTCACCAAACCTCGCATTCTTGAAGCGGTGCGTGAGGTAAAGGGCGAGCAATCGGTGCAGCTCATCGACCACCTCAAGAAAGTCGACATGGCGCGGGAGGCCGAGAGACTGCTCGAGGGGACCGGATGGTTGCCGGAACCCCTTCGTCTCGATGAGGTGGGTACGGTCGGAGAGCCCGCTGCAGATCCCGAGGCGTTACCGGAGTTCCTCGCCGCAGGCGAGGACGAAGCTGACACCGAGGCCGACGACGAACGGCCGCACATCATTGCGGCAGAATAATCTCCCAGGTGTTGGGGGCTCCGGCCGACCCACACCTACTTATCCTTGGTCCTTCCCAAGCCCGGCATTCCGTGCCGGGCTTTTTCTTTCGAGGACGTCCGAGATCGTCCCTAATTCAGCTCGCAGGAATCTCTTGCCATCGCTTCTCAGCGCAGTTGCGTAGCTGAACTGGGCTCGGAATTCTCTGCGGTCTCGTTGTCATCCAATTCGACGAGATAGACCAGCAACATTCCATCAGATGGTTGAGCATCCTTGAAAGCATCACCGAATGTTGCGATCTCGTCCTCGTAGCCCATGCGCGCTCTCAGTTGGGCCTTGCCATCCCACAACGGCGCGCCATTGGAATGTGCTGACGCGAAATCTTCACCTAGCCACGGCGCATTGCATATCTCGCTTGCTTCACGGAGGCTTTTTGCTTCGAACGTCACCGTTGGCTTGCCGCCGATCTCGATCGTAAAGACCGAAGCAAAAAACGTGGGCGTCATGTTCCCTTTGCCTTTTCGGCGGCTTCCCGCGCCAATCGCAATGATTTCAAGCGTTCGCGATTCTCGTGAAACGCCTTTTGTGCCTTTTCTTGCTCGCTTACGGCTTTTTCGGTCTTGACCTGCCCGAATACTTTCAGCGCCTCTCGTTCGGCTGGCGTGATCCGTCGTTTGAGCTTTTGGTCGTTCATCTGGTCACTTCGTTGCGATTCCCGGTGGGCAGAAAGATAGCGCGCAGAGTCATGAGACGAAAGGGCTGTTTCCGTCACTTCCTCGGTGCGGAGCAACTCGGCCTGCGTCTTCTTGGCCGTCAGTCAGCGTCTCCGTAAGAGGGAGAGGGGGCCGGGACGGGTTTGAGCCGGCGTGGTCGAGAGAGCGCCCCGCGGTTCGATCCTTCCCCGCTCTCCGAGGCTCCCTCCATGACGATCATTCCCGCATCCGTGGCCGCTGTTGCGGCTGCGCCGCTTCCCGTTGCGCCCGCTTCTCTGAACAAGACCCGCGCGATCGCCAGCGCCGCGCAACAACTCCTTCTCCATCTAGAGCGCGGTCAGCGCGTCGATGCGCCGATGTTGCGCACTGCGATGGAAAACGCCTTTGGCAACTCCGACGCCGATGGGGGATGGGACTGGAAGACGGCCTACGACGCCTGTGAAGCAGCCACCGTCCTGTTCCTTCGCAAGTTCGGTCCGGCCATGCGCGCGCGTGCCGATTTGCCCGCCGCGATGCTGCCGATGCTGGCGAAAATCGCCGGCCTTCTTCCCACCCACACCCGCCGTTCGGAAGAGAGCGAGGCGCTTCAGCAGTTTAGCACACCCATCGCACTTGGTTTCGCGGCGAGCACCGCGGCGGCGATCACGCCTGCGGATGTTGTGCTGGAGCCTTCGGCTGGCACGGGCTTACTCGCCGTCCTGGCCGAGCTGTCTGGTGCATCGCTCGTTCTGAACGAGTTCGCCGAAACCCGCGCTGGACTTCTTTCACTTCTCTTTCCCGGCATCGCCGTCACGCGCTTCGACGCCGCGCATATCGACGACCATCTCGACACCGGCATCACGCCAAGCGTCGTGCTGATGAATCCACCATTCTCGGCTCTCGCCAACGTCGATCGCCGCATGGCCGACGCTGCCTTGCGACATATAGTGTCGGCATTGGCGCGGCTCCCCGAAGGCGGTCGGCTGGTCGCAATCACCGGGGCGAGTTGTTCCCCGGACAATCCGGTCTGGCGCGATGCCTTCATCCGGTTGCAGGAACGCGGGCGCGTCGTCTTCACCGCAGCCATTTCTGGTGGGGTCTTCGCCAAGCACGGCACCACCATTGAGACGCGGCTGACCGTGATCGACCGGTTGCCTGCGGACGATGCGACGACATTCCCGACGTCTTCAGGCGTGGCGCCGGACGTTGCCACGCTGCTGGGATGGGTCACGGAGTACGTTCCGGCCCGACTGCCGATCGCGATACCAGTCGCTGCTTCGCTCAACGCTCGTCCGGGCATTCCGCGAACCGTCCGCGCCCATGCGATGCGACCGTCCGGCATCGCCGCTCTCACAGCGGATCCGGCCGGGGCTGAACTTGCCTACGAGACCGTTGCTTGGACACCGGCCGAGGGCGGTCGGATCACCGAGGCGCTTTACGAAGAGTACGCACTTCAATCGATTCGTATTCCCGGTTCTCAGCCACATCCCACCAAGCTGGTCCAATCAGCCGCCATGGCGTCGGTGGCGCCGCCGGTCCCGTCCTATCGGACGCACCTTCCGGCTCACATCATCGCCAACGGTCTGCTGTCCGATGCGCAGCTCGAGTCCGTCATTTATGCGGGCGAGGCGCATTCCCAGCTCCTTGCGGGATCATGGACCGTTGAAGAGACCTATGACCTGGTCTGCGCGGCGCGTGACGATGCGAATAATGCCGTGCAATTCCGGCGTGGTTGGTTTTTGGGAGACGGCACCGGCGCTGGGAAGGGCCGTCAGGTCGCCGGCATTCTGCTCGACAACTGGCTGAAGGGCCGCCGCCGCGCGCTATGGATCAGCAAGTCCGACAAGCTGATCGAGGACGCCCAGCGCGACTGGTCGGCGCTCGGCATGGAACGGCTGCTGGTCACGCCGTTGTCGCGCTTCCGCCAGGGTACGCCGATCTGTCTGGAGCAGGGCGTCCTTTTCACCACCTACGCCACGCTGCGGTCCGACGCGCGCGACGACAAGGTTTCGCGGGTCAAGCAGATCGTGGAATGGTTGGGCACCGACTTCGACGGTGTCATCATCTTCGACGAGTCTCACGCGATGCAAAATGCCGCAGGCGGCAAGGGCGAACGCGGCGATCAGGCCGCGTCGCAGCAGGGCCGCGCGGGGCTTCGCCTTCAGGATGCGCTGCCGAACGCGCGCATCGTCTATGTCTCGGCGACCGGCGCCACCACTGTTCATAACCTCGCCTACGCCCAGCGTCTCGGGCTGTGGGGCGGCGAGGACTTTCCGTTCGCGACGCGCAGCGAGTTTGTCGAGGCAATCGAGGCGGGCGGCGTCGCGGCGATGGAGGTGCTGGCGCGCGACCTCAAGGCGCTCGGGCTCTACACGGCGCGGTCGCTGTCCTACGAAGGCATCGAGTATGAGCTGATCGAGCATCAGCTCACTGATGAGCAAATCCGCATCTATGACAGCTATGCCGGCGCCTTCGCGATCATTCATAACAATCTCGCCGCGGCCATGCGGGCCGCGAACATCACCGGCGCGACCCGCACGCTGAACGCGCAGGCCAAGTCCGCCGCCAGATCAGCGTTCGAATCGGCGAAACAGCGCTTCTTCAATCATCTCATCACGGCGATGAAGACGCCGTCGCTGATCGCGTCAGTCGAGCGCGATCTGAGGGACGGCCATGCCGCTGTGATCCAGATCGTCTCGACCGGCGAGGCGTTGATGGAACGCCGCCTTGCCGAAATCCCGACCGAGGAATGGGGCGACGTCCAGGTCGACATTACCCCGCGCGAATATGTGCTGGATTATCTGGCGCACAGCTTCCCGACCCAACTCTACGAGCCCTTTACCGATAGCGAGGGTAACCTGTCGTCGCGACCGGCCTTCCGAGATGGCCAGCCGGTGCAATGCCGGGACGCCGTCGCGCGTCGTGACCTTTTGATCGAGAAGTTGGCATCATTGACGCCGGTTCATGGTGCGCTTGACCAAATCGTGCAGCGCTTCCGCACGGACACGGTGGCGGAAGTCACAGGGCGCTCGCAGCGTATCATTCGCAAGCGAGGGGCTGATGGCGTCGACCGCCTCGTGGTCGAGAACCGCGCCGGTTCCGCCAACCTCGGCGAGACCCAAGCATTCATGGATGACGTCAAGCGCATCCTCGTCTTCTCCGATGCCGGCGGTACCGGGCGTTCCTATCACGCGGAGATTTCTGCAAAGAACCGGCGCTTGCGCACACATTATCTGTTGGAGGCCGGATGGAAGGCCGATGCCGCTATTCAGGGATTGGGCCGGACCAACCGTACCAACCAGGCGCAACCGCCGCTGTTCAGACCCATCGCCACCAATGTGAAGGCCGAAAAACGCTTCCTCTCGACCATCGCACGGCGTCTCGACACGTTGGGCGCCATCACCAAGGGACAGCGCCAGACCGGCGGGCAAGGCCTGTTCCGCCCCGAAGACAATCTCGAAAGTCACTACGCGCGCGACGCGCTGCGCCAGCTCTATCTCCTGCTGGTCACCGGAAAGGTCAGGGATTGTTCGCTTCAGGCATTCGAGGACGCGACCGGGTTGAAGCTCACCGATAGCAACGGCATCAAAGACGAGTTGCCGCCGATTACTACCTTCCTCAACAGGCTGTTGGCGCTGACCATCGATCTCCAGAACATCCTGTTTACGGCGTTCGAGCAGTTGCTGACCGCTCGGATCGAGGGCGCAATCGCGTCCGGCACCTATGATGTCGGACTGGAGACGTTGACGGCCGAGAGCTTCGTCGTCGCAGGCCGGCAGACGATTTACACCCATCCCGGCACCTCTGCGGAGACGCGCCTGCTGACCATCACCCAGCGCGAACGTAACCGGCCGGTCACGCTCGATGAGGCGCTGAGCCGCCTCTCCGACCCCCGCGCGGTTCTTCTGGTCAACAGCCAGTCGGGCCGCGCGGCCGTACAGGTTCCGGTCCGTAGTTTGATGCTCGACGACGGCGAGGTCGAACGACGGGTCCGCCTGATCCGCCCGATGGAACATCCTACCATACCGTTGGCTATGATGCCGCAGACCCATTGGCGGGAGACCGACCGCGACACCTTCGCCCGTGTCTGGGAGGCTGAAGTCGCCGAGGTTCCGGAGTTCACCGACAGTGAGATCTACATCGTCGCTGGTTTACTGTTGCCGATCTGGAAGCGCCTGCCGAACGAGTCGACGCGGGTGTATCGGCTGCAGACCGACACCGGCGAGCGAATTATCGGCCGCAAGGTCTCACCCGCGTGGGTCGCAAGTTCACTGGAAGTCGGAACGTCGAGTCTTTCGCCAGACGCCGCCTTTACCGCGCTGATCGATGGCAAGACCATGCTCGATCTCGCCGAGGGCCTTCAGGTCAGGCGCGTCCGCGTAGCGGGTGTGAACCGGATCGAATTGACGGGCTTCACTGACATGATGCGGGATCGGCTGCGCGCCTACGGCCTGTTCGGCGAGATCATTTCGTGGAAGTTGCGTTTCTTTGTCCCAGTCGATGCGACTGGCCCCGCGATCCTGGCCAAGGTTTTGGAGTGCTATCCGATTGCCCGCATCGCCGATCGCACGGCGGCGTGACATGCCGCGAAGTGCGGCAGAACTGGCACATCGCCTCGCGCGCGAGGCCGAGGCGGTGTGCCGTCATTATCTCTCCAACGGGCGTCGTGTCGGCAATTACTGGCTGGTCGGCGACGTCAGGAACACGTGCGGCCGATCGATGTTTGTCCGCCTGAAACCGAAAGGCACGGGCGGCCGCCCGGCCGGCAAATGGACCGACGCGGCGACCGGCGAGCACGGCGACCTGCTCGACGTAATCCGCGAGAGTTGTAGCCTGGTCGATTTTCACGACGTAGCCAATGAAGCCCGACGCTTTCTGAGCTTGCCGCGATTCGAGCCGAAATCCGACAGTCGATCGCGCCTGCCACCGGTACCGAACGGCTCACCGGAATCGGCACGGCGTCTCCTCGGCATGTCACAGCCGATTGCCGGCACGGTTGTGGAGACTTACCTGCGGGGGCGCAGCATTACTAACCTGCATGGCATCGACAGCCTGCGATTCCATCCGCGCTGCTATTACCGTCCCGAAGCAGACGCCCCGACGGAAATCTGGCCGGCTATGATTGCAGCTGTCACCGATCTTCAGGGCCACATCACCGGCGCGCATCGCACCTGGATCGATCCGTCGGGGCGCGACAAGGCACCGGTCGATACCCCACGCCGGGCGATGGGTTATCTTCTCGGGCACGCGGTCCGCTTCGGGCCGGCTGGCGACGTGATGGCGGCGGGCGAGGGCATCGAGACCATGCTGTCGCTCCGCTGCGTTATGCCCGATATGCCGATGGTCGCAGCGCTCTCGGCCGCGCATCTCGCAGCCATTCTGTTTCCAGCACCGCTGCGCCGCCTCTATATCGTCCGTGACGACGATCCGGCAGGCGATGGCGCGGTGGCAGGACTGTTCGACCGGGCGCAGTCGGCCGGAATCGAGGCGATGGTGTTGTCGCCGCAGTGTAGCGATTTCAACGAGGATCTGCGGAACTCCGACATCAACGTACTGTGTGCAGCGTTACGCGTCCAGATTGCCCCTGAAGACATAGCCCGGTTCTTGAGTACGAGGGCTTCGACCGGAATGGGGGACGAAGCTCTTGCTCCTCTCTGACGATGCGCTGTCCGTCGATCGTCAGGCGTCTCCTGTTGTCGGAGAGGGCCGCGCTCACGGCCTTCTTGAGAGGGCGACCCTGCGGCAAGCGGTCCGGCCACGCAATGGCGTCCGCCGACTATTTTCCGTCGCGCCCTGAAGAGGGCGCTTTACATCGCGAGGCAAAATAGCCGGCTCCTGCCATCCTTCGCTGCGCTACGGCCGCTGTCGCTGCGCTCGGCGGTGCAGGTCCGGTCCGCCCGCCGCGTTTCGTCGCCATGAAGGCCGCGATGAGCGCGACCAATCCGACCAAGGAAAGCCGCCATGACGATCGAGCGCACCGAGACCGACTTCGAGCGGCCGCACACCACATCCCCGACTGATCACGTCCTTACCGAACTCCAGCTTCACGGCTACCGCGCCTTCCAGGACGAACCCGACCCGAGACCGCTACCCGAGGGCCGCATCGTCGCTGCCGCCGTCGCCGATATCTTCGACGCACTCATCGCGAGCTTGAGCGAAACCCGCCTCGAACCCGACCTCGAGGACCTCTTGTGGTCCACCGTCAATCTCTTCCACCGCGCCAACGAGCGCATCGAGCGCGAACTCGACGACAACGAGCAGGCTCAGAAGCGCAGCCAACGCGACCAGGACGGCTCCGAAATCCGCTCGGTCGAACTCGAACGCCTCACTGCCGAGGGCATGACACTGATCGAGCGGCGCAACAGCATGGAGTACTTCCGCGACCAGGCCGGCGACCATTTCGCCCGCCACACCGGATCGCACTGGCATCCGCGCAGCGGCTCGATGGTGAACCACCGCGCCCTGACCTCGGCTGTCATCGATAGTCGCGACTTCCTCGCCGCCAAACACCGGGCCGAAACCGAGGTGCTGTTGCCCGCCGGGCCGAAGATCGCCTTCACCGGTGGCTTGGATTGCAACGATCATCGCCTGATCTGGGACAAGCTCGATCAGGTCCACGCCAAGCATCCAGACATGGTCCTACTGCACGGCGGTTCGCCGAAGGGCGCCGAGCGTATCGCCGCCCGCTGGGCCGACCACCGCAGAGTTCCGCAAATCGCCTTCAAACCCGATTGGACCAAACACGCCAAGGCAGCACCGTTCAAGCGCAACGATCAGATGCTCGACGTGCTGCCGATCGGTGTCATCGTCTTCCCCGGCACGGGCATTCAGGAGAACCTGGCCGACAAGGCACGAAAGCTCGGCATCCCCGTCTGGAAATTCGGCAATGGCGGCGCGTAAGGGCCGCCTCGCTACGTCGTAGAAGCAATGTACGCCTAATCTCGTTTGCGCAGCTGTAGCGGTTCACTTCTCCGGTCGTGACGGACTGCCGCCTCGGCCGTCTTGCGTAGAGGTCGGAAATCGGGTGGCAGACCGAACGTCTCTGCTCCAAAATCCATCGCATCGATCGATCCGATCGTCAGATGAGACGACGAAGCAAGAGGAAATAACATGTCGAAAGAAGATGAAAACAAAGCCATCGTCGGCCGCTGGTTCACCAAGTTCTGGGGTGAGACGTGCGATCTCGGAATCGTCGACGAACTCTCCGCGCCGGATATGCTCCTTCAGTACTCACTCCACGAGCCACGTCGGGGAAAGGAGGACATCAAGGCTTTCATGACGGATTTCCGTAAGGCCTTCCCCGATCTCAATTTCTGGGGCGCCGCCGACCTCATTGCGGAGGGCGACTATGTCGTCGGCCGCTGGGAAGGTGGCGGGACGCACACTGGCCCTGCGTTCGGCGATTTCCTGGCCGGCTCCTTGCCCGCGAACACCGGTCGAAAAATGCGATTTACCGGTACGACCGTCCTCAAGTTGAAAGACGGCAAGATCATCGAGGAAATCGGGCTCGACGACGGCGTCACGGCGCTACAACAGCTCGGGCTGATCAAACTTGCCGCTTAGCTAGCGACAAGCGAATAGCCGGCCTTCCTGATTGCGATCTCGAAGGCCGGCAGGGCGACACGTCAGCGCCACCGTTCAATGTCGGTCTCTATTGCAACAGCGACCGGGACGCTCTCCTGCATTGCTTGTTCATGCCTGAAACTTGACCGTAAGGGATTCCAAACACGGGCGGGATCGGTTATTCCTTGGAACGCGCCGTGGTGGTGGAAGGCGCGACCCTTGCAACCTTTGTCACGGGGACCATCACCATACTCATCATAGGCGTTCTTCTCAATATCGTCGGGCTCGGCATCTTCTGCTGGGCGCTATTCGCGCTCGCAACCCACGCATTGCCGTTCTTCGTCGGCATGACCGTGGGGTTCTATTCATTTCAAGCCGGAGTAGGTCCGTTCGGTGCCATCGTTGTTGGCTTCGCTACGGCCGGCTTCACATTCGTGATCGGGCGGTACGCCTTCTCCGTCGCGCGCTCTCCGATCGTCCGCCTGGTCATTGGGCTACTGTTCGCGGGTCCGGCGGCACACGCCGGCTGTAGTGTGACCCTTGCCCTTGCACATTTCGGTATTCCCTCGGAATGGTGGCGGGAGTCGTTCGCCGTGCTTGGCGCCATCGCTGTCGGGGGTATCGCTTGGGCGAATGTGTCGATGCAGACCGCCCCCGCTCTCAGACCGGGCGCTGCACTCAGCCTTATTCAGCAACCGAATGGGGGGACGACCACGGTCGGCTGACGTCGCGCGTTTGTCGTCTCTCTCCCTTAGCGTAGATCGAAGCGTTGAAGCTCGGATCTACGCCAACCTCTTCGACGACGAAGACGCCGAGACTTACACCCTGATCTGGTCCCGCAGCCGCAAGCCCAACGGCGACTGAGGGGCGCTTACCACAAAGCCCCGTCCGGTTCACCGGGCGGGGCTTCTCAATATCGCAGCGCGCACTGGCAGTGACGCATAGCCGCCAAATCGGGCCGCTCGGCCCTCGGACCTGCTATTCTACCTGCCCGCGAGTCTTTCGTTTGCCGCTAGTTGCGGGCGGGCGCGTTAAAAGGTCGGCTGCTTCGACTCCCAAGCTGCGCGCCAATCGATCGACCACGTCGATGCCAGCCGCATAGACGCTCCGTTCGAGCGCGCTGATATAGGTTCGGTCAATTTCCGCTCGGTGAGCTAATTCCTCCTGCGACAAGCCGCGGGCTTGTCGCAGCTTTCGCAAATTGATTGCAAGTACCTCGCGTATGTCCATACGCGAGAGGGCATGTCCTTGAAGAGTATTTCACCACGGAGTATTCTCGACAAAACGCGTTTAGCCGAAGCCCTGTGACGAAAATTTAACGCTTCTGCCTCTTCCGGGCGGCGTGTTAGAAATTGTCTAATCTAAGGCGTGGAGTTTCATGAGGAAGCCGCCGCTCGACCCCGAGGTAGCCGACGCTGCACCCACTGACCCAATTCTAACGGTCTATGACGAGCAGCATGTCGTGACTTACATTCGCCTTCTAGAGGCTGAGAACGAAGGTGCCGACTGGAAAGAAGTCGCACGAATAGTCTTGCACATTGAGCCCGAGCGCGAGCCGGACCGAGCGCGCAATGCATATCTGAGCCATCTGGCGCGCGCGAAATGGGTCAGCCAGCAGGGCCGTCTCCTGCGCGGTGCTGGCTCGAATTAGAAGAAATCTACCGATTCCATATCCGCAGTCAGAACAAATTTCTTCGATTGATTGGTGGTCATCCCAGGGCACCACGCGGTGCTAAACTAGGGGCTTCCCACAACCAAATCGATCAGAATTATTGCGCCGCAATCCTCGTTAGTTGTGCGAAAGGGCGCGGAAGCAATGCCTGCATTCGATTGGCGATCGCCGGAGTCTTACAAGAGCCTACAAGAAGCTGATATCACCGACATTGCCTGGGAATGTCTGCGTCGCAATGCCGACTACCAACGCGACTACCAAGCGACGATCGCCAAGAGTCCAGACGGACAAGTAACCGCGGAATTCAGGAGGAGGTGGGGTATCTGCTTTCGCTCATGACCCGCAGGGGCCTTTTGGCGAGCAGGCCATCTTTTGGGCGCCTGAGGTGCTGCCGGCCGTCGTGCCAGTCGCAGCGACCTCGTCGCCTGTACATAGCCTTGAGGCGGTTCGCCCATTGCTGGATCTCGCAGCAGGTCAGATGCGACGCGCCTCCGATGGATGGCATGTCATCCTTCGTGTTGGCGCGGTGGAACATCGTGTCTGGCTGAGAGAACCACCCACACTCGGTGCAAACTATGCTGCGGAATTGCCGTTTGACGGCGACTTCGATGCACATGCCTACGCTGCCCGGCGGCTGTGGCGCGCACTGAATGGGCGCACACCAGGGGCCGCCTTTCATGAGCTATCTAGGCAGCGGCGGGAGCGGCTAAGCGTCGCTATTCGCGCGCTCGATGCTCGCGACGCCGGTAGCACTTACCGTGCGATCGCCGAAACGATGTTCGGCAAGACACGCATCCCGGATCGCGCCTGGAAAACGCACGATCTCCGCAATCGGACCATCCGTCTCGTGCAAAGCGGCCTCGCATTGATGCGCGGCGGCTATCGCGATTTGCTGCGTCCAAGGCGCAAGAACAAATAAAACCTGCAGCCGGGGGGTATCGAAAACATACCCCACGATCATCGGCATCCCCTTCGCGGGCCCTCTCCGCCATCGTGACCGTCGACGCGCCGCCGCTCGCGCCGGCGCTCCAGATAGTCACGGAGCCTCTCAAATGTCCGATCCAAACACCAGCTTGCCGCCGCGGTACTTGCGCACGCCCGAGGCCGCGCGATTTCTCGGCCTTTCCGGCCGGACGCTGGAAAAGCACCGCACCTACGGCACTGGGCCAACCTACCGGAAGATCGGTGGCCGTGTCGTCTATGCGCTGGACGATCTGAAAGCTTGGGCCGATCTCGGCGCCAAGACGTCGACATCCGATCCCGGCAAGGGGACGGTCTTGCCTGCCAAGAAGCATCCGACCCTGCGCCCGTATGCGGGCCAGGAACGCCGTTGATCACGCAGGAAGGGCAGCGGCGATGCGGCGCAGACACCTATCCGAACGCGATCAACTGGAGCTGTTTCGGGCGTTGCCCGGCGATCTGGCGCCGCGCGACGCGCAGGACTTAATGGCATATCCATTCTTTTCGCTCGCAAAGACCAGACGTGTGGTGCCGATTGATTTCCGTGCGGGCGTGATATCCATTCGTGTCGAGGCCGTGCCGGAACACGGGCTGGCGACCATCTGGGATGCAGATGTCCTGATCTGGGCCGCGTCGCAGATCGTCGAAGCGCGAGACGCGGGCCTGAAGACCTCGCGCCTCATGGCTGCAACTCCGTACGAGATTCTGACGTTCGTCGGCCGCGGCACCAGCGCACGCGATTACGATCGCCTTAAAGCGGGTCTCGACAGGTTGCAGTCAACGACCGTGCTGACGTCGATCCGTCAGCCTGCAGAACGACGGCGCCATCGGTTCTCCTGGATCAACGAGTGGAAGGAGACGGCTGATACAAACGGGCGTCCGCTCGGGCTCGAGCTGATACTGCCCGATTGGTTCTATGCCGGCGTGATCGATGATGCGCTCGTGCTCACCATTGATCGCGCGTATTTCGATCTGACGGGTGGACTTGAGCGCTGGCTTTACCGTCTCGTGCGAAAGCATGGCGGCCGTCAGCAGGGCGGCTGGAGTTTTGATCTTGTGCACCTCCATGCCAAGTCCGGCAGCCTGTCGCCGCTCAAGCATTTTGCATACGACGTGCGCCAGATCGTCCAGCGACAGACATTGCCTGGCTACCAGCTGGTGCTCACGCATGACGCAAATGGCGCCGAGCGCTTGAATTTCGCACCCACGCTCGTCGATCCATTCGCTCAGAGGCTCCGCAGGCGTGGTCTCATTCGAAAGTCGGGAGACAGCCTGTGAATCAGCTCGTGCTATTGGGGACCGCAACCTTCGTGCCATCAGGGACCGGATCCTCGTGCTATCGGGGACCAGAATCGACCCTAAGTCCTTATGTCGCAGCACTTTCCAGCCACCGTAACTCTTCTAACCAGAAATCCTTCGGATTTCTTCTAACGGACCGCGCTATTCGCGTAGCTGGGGAGAACCACCAACAACCATCCGCAAGTTCTGCCTCGCCTCGCAGTCAAGGACGGCGACGATGCGCTGTCGCAATCGGGCTTCAGCCAGGCAGTCGGAGCATCTCTCAAGCTTGGAGCGTCTCATGAGCGAACTCACCGAAGTCGAGCTCCTGTGGCTTGAGAAGCGCATCGAGAACCGCATTCGCTTCGGGCGTTCCGTCGCGGAAAAGATCCTCGATCGTCGTCGACGGCTGCTATCATTTGCGCCAGGCAGCATCTTTGCGTTCGTTCGCTGGACGTCGAACGACTTCGGAACGGCGATCTCGCGGATCGATATCCTGCGCGCGGTCGCGTCTGGACAGCGCTGCTCGACCGTGCCCTACGTGAAGCCTGGTGGTGAGATCCTCCTGCGCCTGTCGGGCTGGCCCAAGGTCGAACGAGCGCTCAAGTTGATCGACGTCGTTGAGGCACTCGACATCAATCCAGCGGACGCGGCACCCGATTATTGGCATCACGTTCACAACCGGCTGTCCGTCAACGAAAACCCGCGTCCTTACACGAAAGCGCGCCACCAAGCGTGGCTTCACCGGCAGAGGGTCATGCGATGACCAGCCGGTTCAAGACGCTGACCGCAATGCTCGGCGGTGCCGCCGCTCTGGTCGCGCCAATCGTTCTGGAGATTCCGCCGGCCTACATCTGGAATGCGTCCGAGAGCATACCGATCGGGCTCTACCGTGTGCAGCCGGCGGACAAACTATTCGTTACGGAACTCCTCGCCGTACAGCCACCGGAGCCGCTCGCGACCTTCCTCGATCTAAATGGCTACCTGCCAGCCGGGTTGCCGATGCTCAAACGCGTGCTGGCGCTCCCGGGACAAACTGTCTGCAGAAGCGGGCTCACCGTTTCCGTCGACGCGATCGAAATGGGCGAGGCCAGAGATCGCGATGGACACGGCAGACCGCTTCCGAAATGGCAGGGCTGCCGCGTCGTCGGCGAGAACGAACTCTTCGTCATGAACTGGCAGACGGCCAACTCGCTGGATGGCCGCTATTTCGGATTCTTGCCGGCATCGTCAGTCATTGGCCGTGCGCTTCCTGTGTGGACCCGGGAGGATTGATCGTGCGCATCTTGGGAATCCGATCTGCCATTCCTCTGTTTGGCCGAGTGCTGCACCATTCCTCCGTCCCGACCAACGATTGCGTGGGGGTCGCGCACAGCGGCGGTCCAGGGCGGCCGAAACGCCGGCGCGAAGCGGCTTTACCCTGGATGGGCGCGAGCACGGCGGCACGATTGCGTCTGTTCGAGAGGAGCCTGCGCACTGTCGTATCATTGTTCGTTGCGCTGACCGTGAGTAACGCTGCGGCTGTTGCCGAGTCGCGCCCTACGCAACCTACCGCCAGTTATCGAACTAGCGATCGATTTGCGGCTTTTGTCGAGGGGGCCTCGCGTCGCTTCGGCGTCCCGGCGCACTGGATACGCGCAGTCATAGTGGTCGAGAGCGCCGGAGACGTGCGCGCCAAGTCACGGAAAGGTGCCATAGGCCCGATGCAGATCATGCCAGAGACGTGGGCAGAGCTCCGTCTGCGGCACGATCTCGGCAACGATCCCTACGATTCCTATGACAACATTCTTGCCGGGACCGCGTACCTGCGCGAACTGCGCGACCGCTACGGTGCGCCGGGCTTGCTTGCAGCCTATAATGCGGGACCTGCTCGTTACGAAGAGCATCTTGCCGGCCGTCCATTGCCAGCAGAGACCCAAGCCTATTTGCAGAAGCTTGTGTCAATCATCGGCAGCGAAATTGCAGCGTCCAGCGCAGTCGCGATTCTACAGCCATCAGCAGCGACGCTATTCGTTGTGCGGTCTGAAAGCTCAAGGACCGCCGCCCGCCTGCAGCCTGGGCGCCCTCCGAATCGGACTCCGACGGTCGCGTCCGTTCACGACATCTCGGCCATTGTGCCTCAAGCAACCGGACTGTTCGTCGCGAGATCTGATGCGGGAGGTCCGCAATGACCAAATGCGCAAGCTCGCATGCATTGGCGTGCCGTGGAGAAGAATGGGCGGAAAGGCGAGGGCAGCGGGGAAGCACGACAGCGGGACGGCGAGATAAAAGCGGCTCGCCGGTCGAACCACAAGCCATTGGAATGGCTTGGGTTCGGCCGTGCCGGTCGGTCGGGGCGCGTGCCGCGCCTGATGCTTTCGCCAATGAATTCAACAGTGTTTTCGGCACTGTCCGGCGTTCCGCGTTCGTGGAGCCTTTGCCATGAGCGCGGGCGACAGCGATTTACGCATCCGGCCTGGCCGCATCCGCGGCACGCGAGCGCCAAAGCCTAAGAGCTTCATCAACCAGGTGCTGCGCGCGGCGAAGAAGGCTGGTCACAGCCCTTCGCATGCGGCGGCGGGTAAGCTCTCCCTGCGCTACGGGCGCTCGACCTTCGGGCGTGGCCGGATCAGCTTTAGCCGCAACCGCCTGTTTAGCCCGGCGCGCCGCGTGGTGGTGAAGGCGCGCGTCGTTCGTCACCAGGGACGATCCTTCCGTTCCGCGCCGCTGACCGCCCATCTTTCCTATCTGAAGCGCGACGGCGTCACGCGTAACAGTGAGAAAGCGGTGATGTTCGATGCCGGCAGTGATGGCGCTGACGACGCGGCCTTCGCGGCTCGCTGCAAGGACGACCGGCATCATTTCCGCTTCATCGTCTCGCCCGAGGACGCCGGCGAGATGACCGATCTCATAGCATTCACGCGCGATCTCGCCCGGCAAATGGAAGTCGATCTCGGCACTCAGCTCGATTGGGTCGCCGTCGATCACTGGAACACGGACAACCCGCACGTTCATCTGCTCGTGCGCGGCGTCGATCAGACCGGCGCCGACCTCGTGATCTCACGAGATTACATTAGCCGGGGCCTGCGCTCGCGCGCCGAGGAGTTGGCATCTATCGAGCTTGGTCCCAAGCCCGAGCATGAGATTCGTAACGCCCTGGAAAAGGAGATCACGGCCGAACGCTGGACGCGGCTCGACGTCGAGATCCGAATGGCCGCCGATGAAACCGGCGCCATCGACCTGCGCCCCGAAAATCCCGGCGCGGCCGACCCGGAAATCCGTCGCCTGATGATTGGACGGCTCCAGCATCTGGAGAAGATGGGTCTTGCCGCGCCTGCCGGCCCCGCCGAATGGATGGTCGGACTGGAGGCCGAGCGCAATCTCCGCGACCTCGGCACGCGCGGCGACATCATCAAGACCATGCACCGCGCCTTCACGGAGCGCGGGGAGGCCCGCGGCGTCGCCGACTATATGATCGATAGTGAGAAGCCGGGATCGCCGATCATCGGCCGGCTGGTCGACAAGGGACTTCATAACGAACTGACCGGCGAGGCCTATGCCGTGATCGACGGTACGGACGGACGCGCCCACCATGTCCGCTTCGGGGGCGTTGAGGCCTTCGAGCAGGCGCCGCCGATCGGCGGCATCGTCGAGGTGCGCCGCTTCGGAGGCCCGGACGACCTGCGCCCGATGTTGGTGCTCGCTAACCGCAGCGATTTCGACCTCAACCAGCAGATCACCGCACCTGGGGCGACCTGGATCGACCATCGCCTTGTCGAGCGCGATCCCATGCCGCTCTCCATGGGCGGGTTCGGTCGTGAAGCGCACGACGCCATGCAGGCTCGCGCCGAACATCTCGCAGGCCAAGGGCTCGCCCGGCGGCAGGGTCAGCGCGTCATCATGCAGCGCGATCTCCTCGACACCTTGCGTCGACGCGAACTGGACGCAGTGGGTGCAAAACTCTCAGCCAAGACGGGATTGCCGCACCTGAAGACCGCGACCGGCGAGCATGTGAGCGGCACCTATCGTCAACGCCTGACGCTCGCCTCCGGCCGCATCGCCATGATCGACAACGGCCTGGGCTTCCAGCTCGTGCCCTGGTCGCGCGAGATCGAGAAGAAGCTCGGCCAGCACGTCGCCGGCGACACCAAGGGCGGTGGCGGCATCGAGTGGGCCCTCGGTCGCAAACGAGACCTTGGCTTGTAGCTCCATCGTTTCCACAACGCTTAACCACAAGAAGGACGCCTCCCATGTCCGCGACCAAAATCCTCTGGGGTCAGATCATCGTCGTCTTCCTGATCGTGTTGCTCACGATCTGGGGCGCCACCGAATGGACGGCGTGGCGGCTTGGCTTCCAGCCTGAACTCGGCCAGCCCTGGTTCAAACTCGTCGGGATGCCGGTCTACTATCCGCCGGTCTTCTTCTGGTGGTGGTACATCTACGACGCCTATGCGCCACAGGTCTTCGTCGAGGGCGCCTACATAGCCGCATCCGGCAGCTTCATCTCGATCGCGGCGGCGATCGGCATGTCGGTCTGGCGGGCGCGGGAGGCGAAGAACGTCGAGACCTACGGTTCGGCGCGCTGGGCCGAACTGCGCGAGGTGAAGGCAGCCGGGCTTGTTGGCGCAGATGGCGTCGTGCTCGGCCAGCTCGACCATGACTATCTCCGTCACGACGGCCCGGAGCATGTGCTGTGCTTCGCGCCGACCCGTTCCGGCAAAGGCGTCGGCCTGGTGGTGCCGTCTCTCTTGACCTGGCCAGGCTCGGCGATCGTCCACGACATCAAGGGCGAGAACTGGCAGCTCACCGCGGGCTACCGCGCCAGGCACGGCCGGGTGCTGCTGTTCGATCCGACCAACGCCAAGTCGTCGGCGTACAATCCGCTGCTGGAAGTCCGCCGCGGCGAATGGGAGGTGCGTGACGTCCAGAACGTCGCCGACGTGCTGGTCGACCCGGAGGGATCGCTCGATAAGCGGAACCATTGGGAGAAGACCAGCCATTCACTGCTCGTCGGCGCGATCCTGCATGTCCTCTATGCCGAGGTGGACAAGACACTGGCCGGCGTCGCCGCATTCCTCTCGGATCCAAAGCGGCCGATCGAGTCGACGCTTCAAGCGATGATGACCACGCCGCACCTCGGCGAGCAAGGTCCGCATCCCGTCGTTGCCTCGACCGCGCGCGAGCTGCTGAACAAGTCTGACAATGAACGATCGGGCGTGCTTTCCACCGCCATGTCGTTTCTCGGCCTCTACCGTGATCCCGTCGTCGCCGAGGTCACGTCCCGCTGTGATTGGCGGATTGCCGACCTGATCGCCGATCCGCGGCCCGCGACGCTCTACCTCGTGGTGCCGCCATCCGATATCTCGCGGACCAAGCCGCTGATCCGCCTGGTGCTGAACCAGATCGGCCGCAGGCTCACCGAGGATCTGCATGCGAAGGATCGCCGTCACCGCATCCTGATGATGCTCGACGAGTTCCCAGCACTTGGCCGACTCGATTTCTTCGAATCCGCGCTGGCCTTCATGGCAGGTTACGGCATCAAAAGTTTTCTGATCGCGCAATCGCTGAACCAGATCGAGAAAGCCTATGGCGCCAACAACTCGATCCTCGACAACTGCCATGTCCGCGTCAGCTTTGCCACCAACGACGAGCGCACGGCGAAGCGTGTCTCCGACGCGCTCGGTACAGCGACCGAGATGCGCGCCATGAAGAACTATGCTGGTCACAGGCTGAATCCGTGGCTGGGTCACCTCATGGTCTCGCGGCAGGAGACGGCGAGGTCGCTGCTGACGCCGGGCGAGGTGATGCAGCTCCCGCCCACTGACGAGATCGTCATGGTTGCCGGTACGCCGCCGATCCGGGCGAAGAAAGCTCGCTATTACGAGGATCATCGTTTCACCGAACGGGTGCTGGCGCCGCCTGATCCGGCGAAGTCCGGCCGGTCGTCACGGACGGATGGTTGGTCAGCTCTAACACCGCAGACACCGGACGCCGTACTGCTTGGTGAAATCCAGAAGGCGGAACAGGATGCCGCCAACAGCGGCTTGCGCCGCGAACCCGAGCTCCCCGATCACGTCGCCATCGTCAAGGAGACGACTGATCCGAGGCCTGCGGAAGAGTTCGCCGTTGTGCTCGACGACGAGTCGGACGATGCCGCCAGTCAAGCCCGCATTCTGCGCCAGATGCGCGGTGTCGCCCGCCAGGTCTCGCTCGACCCGAATGATGGCATGGAGTTGTGAGACCATGCGGGACCGGATGAATGTGTATTTCCCGCCGGAGCTTCTGAAGCAGATCGCCGATCTTGCCGACCGCAAGAAGCTGTCTCGATCGGCGATCGTGGAAGCCGCGGTCGCCTCGTTTCTGTCTCCGGATGGGGAGGATCGGCGCGAGGCGGCGTTCACACGCCGTCTCGATCGGCTGTCGCGACAAATGCAGAGGCTGGAGCGGGATGTTGGCCTTACCGCCGAAACACTGGCGTTGTTTGTCCGTTTCTGGCTGACGATCACGCCGCCCTTGCCGAACGATGCGCAGGCTGCCGCCCAGATCAAGGGCCGCGAGCGGTTTGAAGGTTTTATCGAGACCCTTGGCCGCCGCTTACAGAAGGGCCAGAATTTCCTACGCGAGATCCCGGACGACATCGCGAACCAAAAACCGGATGACCGGGGCTGATGGACTTCTCAGAAGCCAGCATCTTCGTGGCCAAGACGTCGATAGCAAAGCCTTAGGTATCACTCATCCCGCCTAGTCTTTCTCTTCCTACGCCAATCTACGATCGCCCTGGGAGCATTGTTGCGCCGGGCCAGTTCCTGCCTTTTCTACTCATCCCCATCTGAGGGCGCTTCTTAAGCGGCCTCTTTGGTGGGGGCGGCGGTGGCAATTCATTCGACTCAAGCAGAGGCGATCTCGCGCGGCGCGCGGATGCTCCGCAGCGCACTTGGCCCAGCTATTGCGCGATACCTGGAGGACGCCTCGATCGTCGAGGTGATGCTCAACCCCGATGGCCGGTTGTGGATCGACCGGCTGTCGAGCGGCTTGATGGACACGGGAGAGACCCTCTCGGCCGCTGACGGAGAACGCATCGTTCGGCTGGTGGCACATCACGTCGGCGCGGAAGTGCATGCTGGTGCGCCGCGCGTTTCCGCTGAATTGCCCGAGACCGGCGAGCGCTTCGAAGGTCTGCTGCCGCCGGTGGTCGCGGCTCCAGCCTTTGCTATCCGCAAGCCAGCGGTCGCCGTGTTCACGCTCGACGACTACGTCGCTGCCGGCATCATGACCTCGGATCAGGCTGAGGCCTTGCGGGGCGCCGTCGCCGCACGCCGAAACATTCTGGTCGCTGGCGGTACCTCCACCGGCAAGACCACGTTGACCAACGCCCTTCTTGCGGAAGTAGCCAAAACCTCCGACCGCGTCGTGCTGATCGAGGATACACGCGAACTGCAGTGCAAGGCGCCGAACCTCGTGGCCTTACGCACCAAGGACGGCGTGGCCTCACTGTCAGATCTCGTGCGGTCGTCGCTTCGTTTGCGACCGGACCGTATCCCCATCGGCGAGGTGCGCGGTGCCGAAGCGCTTGATCTCCTCAAGGCCTGGGGCACCGGCCATCCCGGCGGCGTCGGCACCATCCATGCCGGGACGGCGCTGGGCGCACTGCGCCGGCTCGAGCAACTTATTCAGGAAGCGGTCATCACCGTTCCGCGCGCCCTGATCGCCGAAACCATCAGCATTGTCGCCGTGCTAGCCGGCCGCGGCGCGGATCGTCGTCTCACCGAACTCGCCCGCGTCACCGGGCTCGGACCAGCCGGCGACTACAGTCTTTCACCAGCAGGAGACCAAACATGAGATCTCGATCATCTCTTCTTTCTCTACGCGCCATCTCGCTCACCGCATCAGGCATGGTTCTATTCGTTGCCGCTCCGGCTTGGGCTGCCGGCTCCAACATGCCGTGGGAACAGCCACTCAATCAGATCCTGCAATCGGTCGAGGGGCCCGTCGCCAAGATCATCGCGGTGATCATCATCATCGTCACGGGCCTCACGCTCGCATTCGGCGATTCCTCCGGTGGTTTTCGCCGGTTGATCCAGATCGTGTTCGGCCTCTCGATCGCCTTCGCCGCATCGAGCTTCTTTTTGTCATTCTTTTCGTTCGGCGGTGGGGTCTTGATCTGATGGACGAGCCCGTCGCTGGCTTCGTGGCGCCCGTGCATCGCGCGCTGACCGAACCGATCCTGATGGGTGGCGCGCCCCGGGCGGTCGCCATCGTCAACGGCACGCTCGCAGCCGCCCTTGGTCTCGGTCTGCGGCTCTGGATCGCAGGTCTCTTGCTCTGGGCGATCGGTCATGCGGCCGCGGTGTGGGCTGCCAAGCGTGATCCCGCCTTCGTCGACGTGGTGCGCCGCCATCTGCGCATTCCCGGTCATCTCAGCATTTGAGTTCTCAATCATGATGAATCTTGCCGAATACCGCCGCTCAAACACCCGCCTTGCGGATTTCCTGCCGTGGGCTGCATTGGTCGGGGAGGGCGTCGTCCTCAACAAGGACGGTTCGTTCCAGCGCACCGCAAGGTTCCGCGGACCGGATCTCGACAGCGCAGTGCCCGCCGAACTCGTCGCCGTCGCTGGCCGCCTCAACAGCGCCTTGCGCCGTCTCGGTTCGGGCTGGGCCGTTTTTGTTGAAGCTCAACGCCATGCTGCATTCCGGTATCCGGCAAGCACGTTTCCGGATGTGGCGTCCGCCCTGGTCGATGCCGAGCGAAAAGCCCAGTTCGAGGAGGCGGGAGCTCATTATGAATCGAGCTATTTTCTCACCTTTCTTTATCTGCCGCCGGCTGAGGACGCCGCGCGGGCCGAACGGTTTCTCTACGAGGGCCGCGATCGGACCGAGAACGCCGACGCCCGCGAAGTGTTGCGCGGATTCGTCGACCGCACCGATCGGGTGCTCCAGCTGGTCGAGGGTTTTATGCCCGAATGCGCCTGGCTGGATGACCCTGAGACGCTGACGTATCTGCACTCCTGTGTGTCGACGAAGCGCCACCGCGTTCGGGTGCCCGAGATCCCGATGTATCTCGATGCGCTACTGGCGGATCAGCCGCTGACCGGCGGCCTCGAGCCGATAGTGGGTGCGTCGCATCTGCGCGTTCTCACAGTCGTCGGGTTTCCAACCGCGACGACGCCCGGAATACTCGACGAACTCAATCGTTTGGCATTTCCGTATCGCTGGTCGACGCGCGCGATCATGCTCGACAAGACGGATGCTACGAAATTACTGACGAAGATCCGTCGGCAATGGTTCGCCAAGAGGAAGTCGATCGCCGCCGTCCTCAAAGAGGTGATGACGAACGAGCCATCGACGCTGCTCGATACGGACGCTCACAACAAGGCGATGGACGCCGATGCCGCGCTCCAGGAACTTGGCTCTGACCAAATCGGTGAAGCCTATGTCACGGCGACTGTCACCGTATGGGATGACAACCCACGCGCGGCTGATGAGAAGCTGCGTCTGGTCGAAAAGACGATCCAGGGGCGCGACTTCACCTCGATGACTGAGACGGTGAACGCCGTCGAAGCCTGGCTCGGCAGTTTGCCGGGACACGCCTATGCCAATGTTCGGCAACCGCCGGTCTCGACCCTCAACCTGGCCCATATGATTCCGCTATCGGCGGTTTGGGCCGGCGAGGTGAGAGACCATCACTTCGCAGGCCCGCCTCTGCTGTTCGGAAAGGCCGAGGGGTCGACCCCGTTCCGATTTTCTCTCCACGTCGGGGACGTTGGGCATACGCTGGTGGTTGGCCCGACCGGCGCCGGTAAATCGGTGCTGCTGGCGCTGATGGCGTTGCAGTTCCGCCGCTATCCGGGGTCGCAGATCTTTGCCTTCGATTTCGGTGGATCGATCCGGGCGGCTGCCATCGCCATGGGTGGCGACTGGCATGACTTGGGTGGAGCGCTGTCGGACGATGCGTCTGAACCTGTTGCGCTGCAGCCGCTGGCCTGGATCGACGACCCCTCCGAGCGGGGCTGGGCGACCGACTGGATCGCCGCGATCCTGACGCGGGAAAAGATCGAGATTACGCCGGAGGCCAAGGACCATCTGTGGTCCGCCCTGACGTCACTGGCCTCGGCTCCGATCCAGGAGCGCACCCTGACAGGCTTGTCGGTGCTGCTCCAGTCGAGCGCGCTGAAGCGGGCCTTGCAACCCTATTGCCTGGGAGGACCCTACGGCCGGCTGCTGGATGCCGAACTCGAGCGTCTCGGCGAAGCCTCGGTTCAGGCTTTTGAAACCGAAGGATTGATCGGCACCGGCGCCGCACCTGCGGTGCTTGCCTATCTCTTCCATCGCATTGGAGACCGTCTCGACGGTCAACCTACCTTGTTGATCGTCGATGAAGGCTGGCTTGCACTTGATGACGAGGACTTTGCCGCGCAATTGCGCGAATGGCTGAAGACGTTGCGCAAAAAGAACGCGTCCGTCATCTTCGCGACGCAGTCACTCTCGGACATCGACGTATCAGGCATTGCGCCCGCCATCATTGAGAGCTGTCCGACCCGTATATTGCTGCCGAACGAGCGGGCCATCGAGCCGCAGATCACGGCGATCTATCGTCGTTTTGGTCTCAACGACCGGCAGATCGAGCTGTTGAGCCGGGCAACACCGAAGCGGGACTACTACTGCCAGTCCCGCCGTGGCAACCGGATGTTCGAGCTGGGTCTGGGCGAAGTCGCGCTCGCTTTTACTGCGGCGTCTTCCAAGACCGATCAGGCGGCGATCGAACGCCTGCTCGCAGAACACGGCCGCGACGGCTTCGTGCACGCCTGGCTGCGACATCGCGACGCTTCGTGGGCCACGGATCTGATCCCGAATCTGAGCAATCTGGATCAATCATTATGAGACGTCTTTGCGTTCTTGCGGCGGCGAGTGCTGTCGCGTTGTCGTTTGCTGCGGTGTCGCCGGTATCTGCGCAGTGGATCGTCTTCGATCCGAACAACTATGTCCAGAATGTCCTGACAGCGGCGCGCGAGCTGCAGCAGATCGACAATCAGATCACATCGCTGCAAAATCAGGCGCAGTCACTTATCAATCAGGCGAAGAATCTGGCGAGCCTGCCATATTCGTCGCTACAGCAGCTTCAATCGTCAATTCAGCGCACGCAGCAGTTACTCGCTCAGGCCCAGCGCATTGCCTATGATGTACAGCAGATCGACCGCGCGTTCTCGACCAATTATGCGCCGGCCACCAGCAGCCAATCCAATCTGGCACTCATCACCAACGCCCAATCGCGTTGGCAGAACTCGGTCGCAGCGCTGCAGGACGCCTTGCGTATGCAGGCGGGCGTTGTCGGCAACCTCGACACTAACCGGACCCAGACGTCGGCGTTGGTGACGTCGAGCCAGGGCGCAAGTGGCGCGCTACAGGCGACACAGGCCGGCAACCAGATCCTCGCACTTCAGGCTCAGCAGCTCGGCGATCTCACGGCGACCGTCGCCGCCCAAGGTAGGGCGCAGAGCCTTGAAGCGGCTCAACGCGCAGCGGCGCAGGATCAGGGCCGCGAGCAGCTGCGACGGTTTCTGACGCCGGGCCAAGGCTATCAATCTTCAAACGTGCAGATGTTTCATTGATGAGTGCGTTCAACAGGTTCAAACGACTGCCGATTGTCGCGGCAGCCGCATCCTTGATGCTGGTGATGGCGGCATGCGCCATCCAGCTCCGCGGTGATGGCGACGAAACGGCGTCAAATTCGGCGGGTCCACAGACCACGAGCACGCTCGCCTCCAGCCTGGCGCGGTGCCGAACGGTCACGTCGGAACAGACGGCAACCTACGACGACTGTCGTCGGATCTGGGCTGAGAACCGACGCCGGTTTTTCGGTCAGGCGAAGAGCACAGCCGCTCCCGATCAATCGTTAGAAATGCCGCCAAAGGATCAGAGCCGGATTCCGCAGGGCTATCCGTCCGCACCTCTTTCGGAGAGCGAGTAAGCCATGACCGGCACCGGCGTGATCGATCAGTTCCTCGATACCTACACCCGCTATATCGATTCTGGCTTCGGCCTTCTGGGCAGCGAAGTTGGATTTCTTGCGACGACACTGGCCGCCATCGACATTACACTCGCGGCTTTGTTCTGGAGCTGGGGGACTGATGACGATCTAATCGCACGGCTCGTCAAAAAGACTCTGTTTGTCGGGGTCTTCGCTTACCTGATCGGCAACTGGAATAATCTTGCCCGTATCGTGTTCGAGAGTTTTGCCGGTCTCGGGCTGAAAGCCTCCGGTACAGGCCTGTCATCCGCGGACTTCCTGCGGCCAGGGCGGATCGCCCAGGTTGGCCTCGATGCCGGCCGGCCGATCCTCGACTCGATCTCTGGTCTGATGGGTTACATCAGCTTTTTCGAAAACTTCGTCCAGATCGTCGTCCTGCTGTTCGCCTGGGTCGTAGTGCTCCTCGCCTTTTTCATTCTGGCGATCCAGCTCTTCGTGACACTTATCGAGTTCAAGCTGACGACACTCGCCGGCTTCGTGCTGATTCCCTTCGGTCTGTTCGGCAAGACCGCATTTGCGGCGGAGCGTGTGCTCGGTAACGTCGTCTCGTCAGGCATCAAAGTCCTGGTTCTTGCCGTCATTGTTGGCATCGGCTCGACGCTGTTCTCTCAATTCACGTCTGGGTTCAACGGCGGACAGCCGACCATCGAAGACGCTATGGCGCTGGTGCTGGCGGCGCTATCGCTGCTCGGTCTCGGCATTTTCGGTCCTGGGATCGCTAACGGCCTGGTGTCCGGCGGACCTCAACTCGGCGCGGGTGCCGCGGTCGGGACCGGACTTGCAGCGGGCGGCATTGTTGTCGCGGGCGCTGGCTTGGCTGCGGGCGGAGCCGGGCTTGCCGGAGGAGCGATAGCAGGAACCGCGCGAGGTGGCGCCGCGCTTACAAGCGGTGCGTCCGCAGCTTATCGCAGTGGCGGCCTGAGCGGTGTCGCCGATGCCGGGCTCTCGGCAGTGGCAAGCCCGCTGCGTCGGGCCGCGGCAACTCTCAGTAACAGCGCTCAATCGGCTGGGCAGGCGCCAACCGCAGGGGGCGCCGAGACCGGGAACACCGCGCCGGATAGTCCGCCCGATTGGGCGCGGCGCATGAAGCGTGCCCAGACCGTCAGCCATGGCACATCAGCCGTCACCCATGCCGTTCGCTCGGGCGACCATGGCGGAGGCGGCGCATCGATTGATCTCTCTGAAGGAAACCACTGATGTTTAAACGTCCATCCGTTCACTACGGCCGCACACCTGAGCCGGTCACGCCCTATCAAAAGGCAGCGCAAGTCTGGGACGACCGTATCGGGTCAGCCCGCGTGCAGGCAAAAAACTGGCGATTGATGGCATTCGGATGCCTCGCGCTGTCGACGGGTCTCGCCGGCAGCCTTGTCTGGCAATCGACTCAAGGCACGATTACGCCCTGGGTGGTCGAGGTCGATCGTCTTGGCCAGGCACAGCGAGTGGCACCGGCCAATACAGACTACCAGCCGACAGACCCGCAGATCGCCTACCACCTGGCGCGATTCATCGAGGATGTCCGGGGCCTGCCGGCTGACGCCATCGTGCTGCGTCAGAATTGGCTGCGGGCCTACGACTTCACGACCGATCGTGGGGCCACCGCTCTCAATGACTATGCCCGCACCAACGATCCCTTTGCCAGGCTCGGCAAAGTGCAGGTCTCGGTCGAGGTATCGAGCGTTATTCGCGCGTCGATGGAGAGTTTTCGGGTGGCGTGGGTTCAACGCGCCTACGACAACGGATCTCTCAGTTCAACCGAGCGCTGGACTGCCATTCTCAGCGTCGTGATCGAGACGCCGCGCGATGCCGATCGGCTGCGCAAGAATCCCCTCGGCGTCTACGTCCACGCCATCAACTGGTCGAAGGAGCTTGGGCAGTGAATACGATATTTCGCAATATGGCTTCTCCGCGCCGTGCTTCATGCGCTCGCTCCGTCACATTCAGATCGGAAGGTCTGGCGTTCCGAAAGGCGATACTTCCGGCACTGCTGCTTTGCGCTTCGGCTTTGTGTGGTTGCTCCACATTCGAGCCGCCCGAGATCAGCTACGACAGTGATGTTCCGCCATTGCCTCCGCCGCCGGTGCCTGCCGACGACAAGCCGCAGCCGCTTCATGTCCCGCCACTCTGGAAACCGGCCCTTGGCGGTAAGTCCGGTAGTAAGGAGGAGACCGAGCCGGTGAACCGGGTCGAGGCGGCGAACAGTGCGGCTCGGGTCGAGCCCCGCAAGAAGGGATATTTTAACGCAGCGCAGGTCTACGCCTACAGTCCGGGTGCGCTGTACCAGGTTTACGCCGCGCCCGGACAGATCACCGACATCGCGCTTGAGGAGGGCGAACAACTCACGGGGTCCGGTCCGGTCGCGGCAGGCGATACCGTTCGTTGGGTGGTCGGCGATACCGAAAGCGGCAGCACAGATACCCGCCGCGTCCATATTCTGGTGAAGCCCACGCGCGCTTCGATCGAAACCAATCTCGTCGTCAACACCGATCGGCGCACCTACCTGATCGAGCTACGCTCCCGCGAGAAACCTTATATGCCTTCAGTCGCCTGGTATTATCCGGAGGACCGGCCGGGCAGGGTGCGGCCCGTGGCTTTGACGCCAGTGTTGCCCGATCCGACGCAGCGTCGTTTCCGCTATGCCATTGAGGGCGACGGTCCGCCCTGGCGGCCGCTGACCGCCTATGACGACGGCCGCAAGGTCTATATCGAGTTTCCGCAGGGCATCGTTCAAGGCGAGATGCCGCCTCTCTTCGTCATTGGCCATGACGGCAAGACCGAGATCGTGAATTACCGCGCCTACGGCAACGTCCTGATCGTCGATCGGCTCTTTGCGGCCGCGGAGTTGCGGCTCGGTGGCGAGCACCAGCAGAAAGTCCGGATTGTCCGGACCAATGGGAGGTCGTCGTCATGAGCACCCTTCAGAGCGATGACACTAACGAGCAGCCCGGCGAGCCGAACAGGTCGGAAGAATTGGCGCACGGGTTCCGGTTGAGGGCAGATCACCCCCGCGTCACGCGGCTGTCCCGTAAGGTCCTTGCGGGAGGAACCGCCGTTGCATTGGTTCTTGTTGGCGGTGCCGTGCTTTGGGCTCTCCAAAACAACCGCTCCCGCGGGACCGCGCCGGACGAACTCTACAGCACCGATCATCATAACGTCGCTGATGGCCTCGCCGGATTGCCGCGGGACTATGCTGCCGTTCCGCGTCAGGTGCCCTCGCTGGGCCCACCGCTTCCTGGTGATCTCGGCCGGCCAATCCTTGCCGCTCAGGGACAGCCGCCAACCACAACCACGACTGGCTTCGATCAGGAGCAGCAGCGCCGCGACCAGGAGATCGAAGCTGCGCGCGTGAGCCGTTTGTTCGCCTCCACCAATATTCGCGAGACGATGCCCGCTGCGGCCCAGGCTTCGAGCGTGGACCGAGCCGCTCCATCGTCCAAGCCGGGAACTGACGACGGCTTTGCGCAGAACGGCCAGGATCGCAAACTTGCCTTCGTCAATGCGTCGGTCGATCGCCGTACCACAAGCCCGGATCGCGTCACGAAACCAGCTTCGCCGTATGTGGTTCAGGCAGGGACGGTTATTCCGGGAGCTCTCATTACCGGCATTCGCTCAGATCTGCCCGGGCAGATCACGGCGCAAGTGACCGAGAATGTTTTTGACACACCCTCCGGTCGCTTGCTGCTGATCCCGCAGGGAGCCCGTTTGATCGGAACCTATGACAGCCAGATCGCATTCGGTCAGTCACGCGTACTGCTGGTCTGGACACGCTTGATCATGCCGAACGGCCGTTCGATCGTGCTCGAACGCCAACCAGGCGCGGATTCAGGCGGCTATGCTGGCCTGGAAGACGAAGTCGACAATCATTGGGACGCTCTCTTCAAGGCGGCACTCCTGTCTACGTTACTGGCAGTCGGCAGCGAAGTGGGAGCCGGCTCCGACACCGGCAACAACGGTGACATCATCCAAGCCCTTCGCCGCGGATCGAGCGATAGCCTAAATCAGACTGGCCAAAAGATTGTTCAACGCAATCTCAACATCCAGCCAACGCTAACCATCAGGCCGGGTTTCCCGGTTCGCGTGATCGTCAATCGCGACCTCGTATTAGAGCCTTACAGAGGGTGAGGAATGAAGATGGCCAAACTCAAGATTGGGGCGCTTCCAAATGACAAGCCTGTCAAGGTCACCGTTGAATTGCCGGCTGCCGTGCATCGAGATCTCGTCGCCTATGCGAAAGCCCTTGCAGGCGAATCCGGCCAATCCGTCGCCGACCCGAGTAAGCTGGTCGCGCCGATGCTGGCGCGGTTCATGGCAACAGACCGGGGATTTGCAAAGCTACGGCGCACCGGTCACTCTCCGACGGAAGGGGAGGAATAGCACTCGCCCAGCAGCTTGAGAAGCTGCTTCAGGGCGGGGTTTCCGTTGTCGGCGCGCCATTCTGCGAAAAAGTCCAGGCGGCTCGCGCCGGATCCGTCGCGCAATTCGCGATAGGTCAATCCGGCGAAACGCGCGCCGGTGTCTGATTCCGTGACGAGACTGACACCGAGTCCCATGCTGGTCAGACTCTTGATGATGCCGCGGCCGACATCGTGTCGTTCGATCTTGGGTCTGTCTGCCGGAGCTACGAGCTTCGAAATCAGGAAATCCTCGAGCTCGCGTCCCGGGTCCTGCTGACTGAGGAGAATGGTTTCGTGTCGCAGATCTGTCCATAGGACAAACTCGCGTGTGGATAAGGCATGATCCTCAGGCAATGAAATCAGAATCTGTTCACTCCAGAGTGACAGGATATTATCGTTTGAGCAGGGCTGGCGTCCCGGGCAGATGACGATATCAACTGTTCCGTCTCGAAGCGCATTCATCAAGCGAATTCGCGAGCGTTCAACTGTCGCTAGCTCGATCTTGGGAAAGCGCTCCTTGAATTCGATCAGAGTGGCGCGCAGGTTTCCTGCGGAGATCGAGGTGCAGAAGCCTATCGACACACGCCCGGCTTTCCCCTGCCTGTTAGATCTTGCTGTCTCTACGAGCGCGTCAATCTCCTCCAGGACCAAGTTTGCGATCTTCAGAACGCCTCGGCCAGCAAACGTGGGCCTTACTCCTCCGGCAGAACGCTCGAACAATGTGGCTCCAATTAGATGCTCAAGCTGACTGATCGAGCGGCTCAAGACTGAATGTCGAACCGAGAGCATGTCCGCGGCACGCCGAAGACTTCCACAGTTATTGGCGGCCACGGCAAACCGAAGATGTTGCAATTCGATCGCCGAGGTCCTTGACGCATTTCGTAGGCTGTCCGTTTTGCCCATCTCCGACATTCTCTGAATAATCCCGACGCATTCTGCTTGGGTCGGTGCGTGTTGCGCTCTTAGCTCTCCAAGAAAAATCGACTTCGTTTAGAAGAGGATTGCACCCCCGATCCTACCCATGAGCATGTACTTGAACTCGGCGAATTCCTCGATGCCGCGGGAGGGGCGCTCCTGGCACGCTCGCGTACATGCGTCTGATGGTCTAGCTCTCGCTATTCGCGCTACGCGACCGAATCCACTCGACCCCTCCCATCAGGACGAGGGACAGAACGACCATCACCGTCGCGGCTGCGGCAACGATAGGCGTCAGATTGTAGTCGATATCTTCGAAGAGCTTTCGCGTAATCGTCTTGCCCTCGACGCCGGAAATGAACAAGGCGACCGTCGCCTCATCGAAGGAAGCCAGAAAGGCGAAAACCGCGCCGGCCGCGACCCCAGGAGCGATGTTGGGCAGCACCACATGCCAGAATGCCTGGGCGCGGGACGCACCGCAATTCAATGCGGCGAGTTCGAGGGCAGGATCGATCCGCTGCAGCGCGGCGGACACCGTCATCATGACATAGGGGACCGAGAGCATTGTGTGCGCGATTGCGAAGCCGACAAAGTTGCCCGTTAGACCGAGCGGCGCGAAGACGAGGTAGAGCGCGACGGCCAGCACAATGTGGGGAACGATCAACGGCGCCAAGGTAAGCGCCTGCAGGGCACGGGCACCCGGAAGATTGCCACGCACGACTGCGAAGGAGGCCAGCGTGCCGATCACCGTCGCCGACGCGGTCGTCGCCAGCGCGATCCGCAGGCTGAACCAAGTTGCGCTCATCCACTCCGCATTGGCGAAATAGGCCCGGTACCATTTTAGCGTAAGGCCTTGTGGTGGAAATTGGATATAGGAGGCTTCGCCCAGCGACATCGGAATGACGATGAGGGTCGGCAAGAGCAGGAAGATCAATACGAGGCCGGCGAACCCGTTCAGGAGCGATCGACCGATCGCGGGCGACAATGCTGGATTAGATGATAGGACGGGTGCCAGCGCCCCTGCGGGGGTCGTTTCAAACAAGGTCGACATCAGGCACCTTTTCCAAAGCGGAGGAACCGCTTGAATGCGCCGACGAGGCCGAGCGTCACCACGAGTAGAACACCGGCCAAAGCCCCGGCGAAAGGCCAGTTGAGCAATTCCGTGGTCTGCTGACCGATCAAGGTTGCGATGGTCAGGTTCTGCGGGCCGCCCACCAAGGCCGGCGTGACGTAGAAGCCAAGCGACAGGATGAAGACCATGGTCGCCCCTGCATAGACGCCGGGCAGGCTAAGCGGCAGCGTGACGGCCAAGAAACTGGTCCAGGGTCCGGCGCCGAGATTCCTCGCCGCGCGATCGAGCTCAGGTGGAGTCGAGCGCAGAGAGGAGAAGATCGGTAGGATCATGTAGGGCATGAGCACATGCGTCATCGCGACGATGACCGCCCCCTCGGTGTAGATCAGCTTCAGTGGCTGATTGATCAGCCCCCAACTCAGCAGCGCGTTGTTGACGATCCCCGTCCTCTGCAGCAGCACGATCCAAGCGTAGGAGCGGACGAGCACGCTGGTCCAAAGCGGAATCAGGACGCAGGCCGCGACCAGCATCGCGGCGCGCGTGCCGAGCCGCGACATCACCAGTGCCACGGGATAGCCCAGCAGAAAGGCCAGAAGCGTAACGATCGCGGCCGTCTGGACGGTGCGCAGGAATATTCGCAGGAAGATCGGCTCCTGGGCGATGCGCAGATACTGCTCCGCCGTCGGCGTCGGCGTGAAGATGCTGCCCAGCAGCAGTTTCGCGACCGGCAGGAGAAAAGCGAACCCCAGCAGCAGGACGAGCGGCAGCGCGAGAACGAGCGAGGCGGGGCGGGAGAGCTGGCCGGCCACCAAGCGTTCTGCGTCGGCGATTGTCGTGTTCGCCATGGCTTAGGCCTCGCGCGCGAAGACACGAACGGCGGCCGGGTCCAGCCGTACGAAAGTCCGCCCGCGTGGCGTGACGCCGCTGTCCCGATGGGAGGATGGAACCTGGATCTGGAGCTGCGTTCCGTCTTCCGTCCGAACAATCAGCGTTCGATGCGGACCGAGGAAGATCGAGGTTTCGATCTCGCCCGCTATGGCTCGTTCGCCTTCGTCCGTTGGGCTCAGACTTTCTGGCCTGGCCGCGATCCGCACGGAGCGTCCAACGGCGACTTCCTCGCGCCCACCGATTTGAGACCGTGCGACATCGAATGTCTGTCCCGAGATCGCGATCTCGATGCGGCAATCGTCGAGCCCAGTTACGACCCCGTTGAGGAAATTCATCTTGCCAATGAAGTCGGCGACGAAGCTGCTGCTGGGCTCGTGATAGAGCGAGACAGGGCTGCCGAGTTGCTGGATGCGCCCCTTGTCCATGACCGCAATCCGGTCGGACATTGTCAGCGCCTCTTCCTGATCATGTGTCACGTAGATGATCGTGACGCCCAGGCTGGCGTGCAGCGTCTTGATTTCGATCTGAAGTTCTTCGCGTAGTTTCTTGTCGAGAGCACCGAGCGGTTCATCCATGAGAAGGACCGGCGGCTGGAAGACCAAGGCGCGCGCCACCGCCACACGCTGCTGCTGGCCACCCGAAAGCTGGGCGGGCATGCGGCCACAGTAATTCTGAAGCCGGACACGCGAGAGCGCCTGCTCGACCAAGCGAGCGATTTCGTCCTTCCTCACGCCCCGCATTTTGAGCGGAAACGCGACGTTCTGTGCCACGCTCATATGCGGAAACAGGGCGTAGCGCTGGAAGACCCTTCCGATTCCGCGCTTATTGGGTGAAACATGGGTCAGATCCCGGCCGCCCAAGGTGATCGACCCCGAACTCGGCATCTCGAATCCCGCAAGCATCATCAACAGAGTCGTTTTGCCCGAGCCGGAGGGGCCGAGCAGAGAAAGGAATTCCCCGGCCTCAACGTGGAGATCGACACAATCGACACCGACGATCGGTCCGAACCGTTTCGAAACGCCTTGGATGGCGATAGCCTCGCCTTTGAGTGAATTCAGGCTCTGGTGCCTGTTTGAGGCATCGCTGTTGGACATGGCGATCATAATCACTCTTTGAATCCCTGAGAGGCACTTCGCCGGCCGGGAACGGTCGCCCGATATCCAGATTTTGATATTTGGTGTATCATTCTTGCGGCTTTGTCAAGGCACTGGCGGTCGAGGGGAGCCAAGGCTATTTGATGCATCACGCAACAAGAGGCTTTCCATGTCGGAGTATCTGCTCGCCGGTGTCGTCACTCCTATCGCCCGGCAATCCAATCTCGGAGAGCTCACCTATGATCGCCTGAAGGCGATCATCGTCTCCGGCGCCTTCCCGCCTGACGAGAAGCTGACGGTGCGGTCAGTCGCGGCCGCGCTGGGGGTCAGCACCACTCCAGCACGGGACGCCATCAACCGGCTCTTATCGGAGGGAGCTCTCATCAATGAAGGCCCCAAGACGGTCGTCCTGCCATCTCTGACACTAGAAGCGCTCGACGAGATCACCGCCACGCGGCTCGCCCTGGAAGGTTTGGCCGCCGACCGCTCTGTTTTGGCAGTGGCTCCTGCCGACATTGAGGGGCTCGAACGGATGCAGGTGGCGATCAATGCCGGGTTGGATTCTGCCGACTATCGCCAGGTCCTTAAGGTCAACCGCGAGTTCCATTTCCTGATCTACCGGTTGTCAGGCTGGCCGCGACTGGTCGCGATGATCGAATCCCTTTGGCTGCGTGTCGGTCCTTCGCTAAACGAGCTTTACCCCGGCTTCGCCATGAATCGGCGAGGCGTTGCCAATCATATGGCCGCTATGCAGGGCCTGCGTGCCAAGGATGGTGCCACGGTCAAGTCCGCCATGGAACAAGACATCCGTGATGGTTACGTGCAGCTCAAGCTTATGATCGAGGCCCGTCGCTAAGCTGGGCGGCAGAGAAGCCGGGTTTCTTGGCATCGAACATTTTTGTTGCATCAAATATCATACTTGGTCTATTGGTTCCGACCACCGCCGCCCTTCGCGCGGCTCCTGGATGGAACAATGACAGCAGCGAAGACCGAAGGTCACAACTTCGTAGGACGGGCCTCGAAGGAAGCGTTCGAGCGCGCACGGCACGTCTTTATCGACGGAACCACACGGGTGACGATCGAGCGGAATCCGATTCCGCGGTACATGGAGCGGGGCGACGGCGCTTATCTCGTCGATCTCGATGGACGCCGCTTCCTAGACCTGAACGGCAATTTCACTACCCTCATCCATGGCCATCGTTTCGCGCCCGTGATCGAGGCGGTGACGCGCCAGCTGCAGTCCGGCACCTGCTTCGCGAACCCGACGTTGGCCGAGATCGGCCTCGCGGAGTTGATCTGCGAGCGTGTTCCCGGCGTCGAGACAATCCGTTTCGTCAACACCGGCTCCGAAGCTGTGATGTTCGCGATCAAGGCCGCACGCGCCCTCACCGGGCGCTCCGCGATCGCCAAAATCGAGGGCGCCTATCACGGTTCCTATGATTGGGTTGAAGTGAGTCAGGCGAGCACGCCAAACAATTGGGGGCAGGCGGCTGCGCCGGCGGCTGTTCCGTACTACCGTGGCATGCCAGCGTCGGTTCTGAGCGAGGTAGTGCCGCTCCGTTTCAACGACGTCGAACTCGCGGAACGGCAGATAGCGACCCGCGCGTCCCATCTGGCAGCGATCGTGCTCGACCCGATGCCGAGCCGGGCCGGCCTGATCGCTCCGACAGCGGAATTCGTATCTGCGATCCAGCGAACTGCGAAACAGCACGGCGTCCTCGTCATTGCCGACGAGGTATTGAGCTTTCGGCAAGGTTATGAGGGCGCCTCGGCACGTTACGGCCTGACGCCAGACCTCTTTGCCTTCGGCAAGATCATCGGTGGCGGCCTCCCGATCGGCGCGATCGCCGGTACCCGCGAGGTCATGAGTGTCTTCGATGCCTCCGCAGGCAACCCGGCGCTTCCCCAGGGCGGCACCTTCTCCGCCAATCCGCTGTCGATGGTCGCTGGCTTCGCGTCGATGACCGCTCTGGATCGTGCCGCCTTCGATCATCTCGAAAGGTTGGGCGACCGACTGCGCCAACAGCTCACGGCCGCTATCGCGCGGCACCACGTGCCTCTCTCGGTTTCCGGCGCCGCCTCGCTCTTCCGGATCCATCCGAAAGTGATCCTGCCGCGCGATTTCCGGGAGGCGACGCCGACCGCCGCGCAAGCGCATGTCATGAAAGAGCTCGGCCGCACATTCGCAGAGAGCGGCATCGTTCTTCCCAGTGGCGCGGCAGCTTGCCTCTCCACCCCGATGACGACCGAGGACACCGATCGCGTCGCCTCAGTCTTCGACGACTTTCTCGCTACGCGCAGCGACCTGATCGAAAGCCTCGCAGTATGACCAAGACCGCTCCCACCGTCGCACGAATTATCGCCTATGCCCTGAAGCGCCACGGCGTCGAGGTGATCTTCGGACAGAGCCTGCCCTCGGCCGTCATCCTCGCTGCCGAGGCCATAGGCATCCGGCAGATTGCTTACCGGCAGGAGAACATGGGCGGCGCCATGGCTGACGGCTACGCTCGCGTGTCGGGGCGTGTCTCCGTCGTCGCCGCGCAGAACGGCCCCGCCGCCACTCTCCTCGTGCCGCCCCTGGCGGAAGCGCTGAAGGCGAGCATTCCGATCGTCGCGCTCGTCCAAGATGTCGAACGGCATCAGGTCGACAAGAACGCCTTCCAAGAGCTGGACCACGTCGCGCTGTTCGCATCCTGCGCGAAGTGGACGCGGCGGCTCTCGGGCGCCGATCGCGTCGACGACTATGTCGACGCCGCATTCATTGCTGCCGCAAGCGGCCGACCCGGCCCGGCGGTGCTGCTCTTGCCGGCGGATCTCCTGCGCGAGACCGCTACACCGTTCGCGGCCAGCCGCAAAGCGAGCTATGGCAAATTCCCCCTCGACCGCAGCCGCCCGGCCCAGGTCAACATCGAGGCCGTCGCCCGCCTGATCGCTGAGGCCCGGCATCCCGTCGTCATGGCTGGCGGCGGCGCCTTCTCGCAGGATGCCCCGGCCGCGCTGGCACGACTCCAAGACCTCGCAGCGTTGCCCGTCTTCACCACGAATATGGGAAAGGGGGCGGTCGACGAGAGCCATCCCTTGTCCTGCGGCGTGCTCGGCGCCTTGGTAGGGCCCGCCTCGCTCGGGCGACACAGTCGCGCGCTGCTCGCCGAAGCAGATCTGATCCTGCAGATCGGCACGCGCAACAACCAGAACGGCACCGATAGCTGGCGGCTCGTGCCTCCGACCGCGCGCCTCGTCCAGATCGACATCGACCCGCAAGAAATCGGCCGCAACTACGAAGCAGTTCGCCTCGTCGGCGATGCCGCGGAGACGATCGGCGCGTTAACGGAAGCGCTGCGCGCGATGGACTTGTCCTCGCGCGCCCTGGCACGGCCCGCTCTGGAGTCCCGCATCGCCGAGGCATGGCACCGGTTCGAAGCCGCCCGCGCGCCGCTCACGCGACACAATGCGAGCCCAATCCGGCCCGAACGCGTGATGGCCGAATTGCAGACGCTGCTGACACCCGACACGATCGTCGTCGCCGATGCGAGCTACTCCTCAATGTGGATCGTCGGCCAGTTGCGCGGACTGGCGCCGGGCATGCGCTTTTTGACGCCGCGCGGCCTCGCCGGTCTCGGCTGGGGGGTGCCGCTCGCTATTGGCGCGAAGGTTGCGAAGCCGGCTGCCCGGGTGGTCGCGCTCGTCGGCGACGGCGGATTCGCCCATTCCTGGGCAGAGCTCGAGACCATGGTTCGGATGGGCATCACGCTCACGGTCATCGTGCTGAACAACGGCGTTCTCGGCTATCAGAAGGATGCCGAGACCGTAAAGTTCGGAGCCTACACCACGGCCTGCCACTTTGCCCCGGTCGATCACACCGCGATCGCCCGCGCCTGCGGCTGCGTCGCCGTGCGCGTCGAGACGCCGGCGGAAATCCTGCCGGCGCTGCGCGACGCGTTGCAGGGAGAGCGGCCGACACTGATCGAGATCACCACCGATCCGGACGCGCATCCGGCGATTTCTCTCTATGATGGCACGCTCGACCCAGCGGTCGCCCCCGAACCGGTGGTCGTCTGATGGAACGCCCGCGCAGCGTCGCTGTCGTCTCTGACGGCAGCTCCGGCATTTCCCTGCCAAGATATTCGCAAGGGCACCAGCAGCTCGCGGCGGCTGACCACCATCCGCAGTTGCTTCCGTTAACGGACATCAAGGGGATTTCCTACATGACCAAACCAAGCACACGCGGCTCTCGTCGACGCATCGGCGCACACATCGCAGCGACGCTCATCCGGCAGATCTGGCTCAGCCTTCTGCTCTCAACTGCGGCGGTAGCACAGTCAGGCGAGGTAGTCGTTGCAACCACGGGCGGCGTTTACGACAGGACACTGAAGGAAGTTTGGTTCGAGCCCTTCACCAAGGCGACCGGGATCAAGGTCAGCACCGTTACCGCCACCGATTCCGAGCAGCGGACACGCGCCCAGGCCATGGCGAACGCAGGTCAGGTCACGTGGGACATCATCAACAACGTCGACATCATCGCCGAGTCACCGCAGAATCGATCTTTCACCCGCGACCTCTCGGTCTTATGCGAGCAGTTCAGGGAGCGCAAAGATTTGATCGATAAGACCTGCAATCCTGCTGGGGTGCGGATCACGTTTAACGCCACACTTCTCGCCTTCGACGCGGCGCGTTTCACGGGCGCCAAGCCCCGGAGCTGGGCTGATTTCTGGGATATCGCCCGTTTCCCTGGCCCGCGTGCGTTGCCGAGCTTCAACGATCCCTGGCGCGTGTTCGCGGCCGCGCTGCTGGCTGACGGCGTGCCCGCTGACAACCTCTTCCCCCTCGACATCGATCGAGCCCTCAAGAAGCTCGACCAGATCAAACCGCAAATCCAGCTCTGGTGGCGCACCGGCGACCAGAGTCAACAAGGCTTTCGCAACGGCGAATACGTCATCGGCATGATCTGGGGTACGCGCGTCTCGGCCTTGAAGGCGGAAGGCCAACCTGTTCAGATTTCCTACGATGGCGCCTTCATGCTCGCCGACACGATGCAGATCCTCCGCAACGGCCCGAGCCCCGCCGGAGCGGAGGCTCTGCTGAAGTTCTACCTCGATAATCCGACGGTGCAGGCGAAACTCGCAGAGCGTCTTAACGTCACACCGCCGAGCCTCGACGCCGTGGCAATGATGAGCGAGGCCGCACGCGCCAACATCCCGAGTTCGCAAGAAGCCTTCCAGGCCATCGTCAAACACGATTCCGCCTGGATCGCAGCCAACCAAGCCAGAATGCTTGACGCCTGGAACGCTTGGATCCAGCAATAACACCGACAATGACGAATCCGACTTTTGTCACTTCTCCGGCCACGTCGCAAATGGCGAAGCAGAAACTCGGCCCGGCAGCCGACGACAAACCCGTCGAGGTTTCGGTGCGCTGAAGTCCTCGGCCGTGAGGCCGACCAGCGTTCGGCCGATCCGGTTCGGCTGATCGTGCCCATGCTGGAGCGTTTCATCGCCCCCGATCGAGGATTCGCCAAGGCAAGACGGAGTGGGGCGGCACTCATGCCTAAGGAAAACTGAGCGTTTACAAGCCGACCTGCAACGGATGTCGGTATTGGTGTTTCGTGTCCCCGCAACCATCTCAAATTGCGAGACCCCAGCCCCGGTGGCTGGGGTTTTCGTTTGTGTGCCGAGTATGAACGACAGCTTGGAGGTGGAAGTCCTCTATCCAGCCTGATGACGGCGAAGGATTAGCGAAGCGCAAGGGCGTCATCGCGAGGTGGGGTCTGAAGAAAGCGCGGAGCAAAGCCGCGGCTCGATGGACAAATACCGGATAACGAGGCCTACCCGGCCGGACGAGCGGGCAAACGATCGCAAAGTCCACGGTCATCAAGGGTCGGGGTGGTAAATCCGGCGAGCGTGCGGTGAAGGCGGTCGGTCTTACCTCGGGAGGTCTGCGTTGTGTCCCGGTAACGGGACTGGGGTCGTCGCAAGGCGACCTGATTGCAACGTAGAAGTCAGCCGAGGGCGTAGTAGGCGGCAGCGCGCCGCTGAAGGCCTGAACGGTGGAAGTGGTTAGTAGAGCGGCAATCTCGCGCAGGACCATGCAGCAGAAGACACAGCCAACACTGGACTTGGGCCGCGACGCGACGGGTGAAGCCCGAAGCGCCGCCTCCCAAGCGGCTGAAGCCTGCGCGGCGAGAACCAGTCTCGAACGCCCGGCGGTCGCGGGACCGTCGATGGAGGCAGTTGTCGAGCGTGAGAACCTGAAGAATGCGTTGGCGCGAGTGAAGCGCAACAAAGGAGCGGCAGGCATTGACGGCATGTCCGTTGACGATCTGCCGGCCTGCCTGAAGGAGCATTGGCCGACGATCCGGGCTCAGCTGCTGGAAGGCACCTACAAGCCGCAGCCGGTGCGGCGCGTCGAGATACCGAAGGCGTCGGGCGGCGTTAGGCCGCTCGGCATCCCGACGGTGCTCGACCGCTTCATCCAGCAGACGGTGATGCAGGTGCTGCAGGCGGACTGGGACGGAACGTTCTCCGAGACCAGCTTCGGCTTCCGGCCGGGGCGCTCGGCGCATCAGGCCGTGGAGCAGGCGCAAGTCTACATTGCGTCGGGACACAACGTCGTCGTGGACATCGACCTGGAGAAGTTCTTCGACCGGGTCAACCACGACATCCTGATGGGGCTGGTTGCCAAGCGGGTTGCTGACAAGTGCCTTCTGAAGCTGATCCGCGGCTTTTTGACCGCGGGCGTGATGGAAGGAGGACTGGTCAGCGCGACGACGGAAGGTACGCCGCAAGGCGGCCCGCTCTCGCCGCTGTTGTCGAACCTGATGCTGGACGTGCTGGACAAGGAACTGGAGAAGCGCGGCCATCGCTTCGTGCGCTACGCCGACGACTGCAACATCTATGTGCGCAGTCAGAAGGCCGGCGAGCGAGTGATGGCGGGCATCGAGACGTTCCTCGAAAAGCGCCTCAAGCTGAAGGTCAACAAAGCCAAAAGCGCGGTTGCCAAACCGAGCGTCCGCAAGTTCCTGGGCTTCAGCTTCACAGGTGGGAAAGAGCCGCGTCGGCGCATCGCGCCGCAGGCGATCGCCCGCTTCAAGGCGAGAGTCCGGGAGCTGACGCGGCGCACGTGCGGACGAAGCCTCGTGCAAACCGCCAAGGAACTGTCCACTTACCTTGTCGGCTGGCGCGGCTACTTCGGCTTCTGCCAGACTCCGTCGGTGTTGCGCGCACTCGATCAGTGGATCAGGCGGCGGTTGCGCGCCATCGCCTGGAAGCAGTGGAAGCATGGACCCACTCGCTTTGCCAGCCTGCGACGCCGTGGCGTCGGCCGGGACCTGGCGGCTCAAACCGCCGGCAGCCCACATGGCCCTTGGCGGCTGGCAGCGAGTCCTGCGCTCAACATCGCTCTGTCAACTCGTCTACTCGGTTCACTCGGCTTGGCTTCCGTCGCGGCTCCAAAGCCCGCATAATCTATCGAACCGCCGTATACGGACCCGTACGTACGGTGGTGTGGGAGGGGCGGAGCCGCGAGGCTCCCCCCTATCCCGATTGAGAGCGACCGCCAGGATTCCGGCTAGGTCACCTCGGACATCGATCTTCAGTTCCCCGTCGCCGGGAGTGAGGATGATCTCCTTCACGAGAGAACGCAGAACCTCTCCAGCTTTCAGCCGGGTTGCCTCAGTATCAGCCTTCAGCGCCTCATGCAGAGCGCCGACCTGTTCTCGGTAGAAACTTGCCATCTCGGGGTGCAGCAGGGGTGGTGGTTCTTCCGCGTCAACCAATGCTTGCTCGAGTTCGGCCCTGCGGCTCTCAAGCTGAACCATCTTTGTGTTGATCTTATCTGCAGCGCCACCTTTGAGGATCAGGTTCAGCAGAGTATCGAGTTCGCGCTCTATCCGCTTGATCTCGGAGCGAGCCGCCTCGATCGACGCCGAGCCTTCCATCCGAAGACGGTTCATCTCGCGTGTGAATTCCTCGCAGAATTCCTTGAAGAGAGCCGGGTCCATTAGGTGGCATCGTAGCGCGTTCAGGACGCGTGCCTCAAGTTGCTCCCGCTGGACACTCCTCCGATTATCGCAGGTTCCCTTATTTCTTGCCGTCGAACAGCCCATGAGGTCGGCCGAGATCATGGCGTAACCGCCACCGCAGCATGAGCATTTTATCAATCCCGAGAATAGGTATTTTGGACGGCGGCGGTCGCGGAAGCTATTTTGCACCTCGGTGCCATCATCCTCGCGCTTTGTCTTTATGGCAGCTTGTCGCGCTTTTGCGGCCTTCCAGAGCCCGTCATCCACGATGCGCAACTCTGTTACTTCTTGAATGATCCATTCGGCGGCTGGGTTTGGACGCGCCTGACGTTTGCCAGTTTCGGGGTCTTTGATGAACCGCTGTCGATTCCAAACGATACGGCCGATATACATCTCGTTGTTCAAGATGCCGTTGCCACGCTTGGTGTTGCCATTGATTGTACTGAAGCCCCAATCGCCGCCGCCGGGCGCCGAGATGCCATCCCTATTTAGCTCAACAGCGATCCGCTTCGCCGACTTGCCAACGACATAGTCGCGAAAGATGCGCGTACCACCTCTGCTTCCTTAAAATTAATCCTGCGATCGCCACGTATCGGCTCACCGCTTTCATTGAATTGCTTCACAACATCATAGCCGTAAGAGTTGCCACCGCCAGATTTGCCAAGCGCGACGCGTCCGCGCTGGCCTCGGCGCGTTTTGTCGGCGAGATCCTTTAGGAAGAGGGCATTCATCGTGCCTTTGAGGCCGACATGCAGGTGGGTAACCTCGCCTTCGGATAAAGTGACGATCTTTACGTTGGCATAGGCCATGCGCTTGAACACGCCGGCGATGTCTTCCTGATCACGTGAGAGGCGATCCATCGCCTCCGCCAGCACCACTTGAAACCGCCCGCGCATGGCGTCGGTAATAAGCGCTTGGATGCCGGCACGCAGAAGCGACGCTCCGGAGATCGCATGGTCGGAATATTCCTCAACGACTCGCCAACCCTGCTTCTCAGCATAGGCACGGCAGACGCGAAATTGGTCCGCGATCGACGCGTCGCGCTGGTTGTCACTGGAGTAACGGGCGTAAAGCGCGACCTTCATGAAATGGTCTCCGGTAGAGTCAGGAGCGCTCCGACCCATGCTCCTTGTCGGCTTGTTCGTACCAGCGCCGCGCTGCATGGCGAGCCAGCAGACGCACGAACTCGACGAGACGAGGGTCGGGCGCGTTGTCGCTCTGCATTGCAAGCGTCAACTCCGGTTCGTTGCAACCGGCGATGTCTTTGCGCTTTTGAACGCCAATGTCTTTCATCGCAATGCCACTGACCGTCGGTCGCACCGGAACAATCCCGAGCACCATCAGCCTTACGATAGGCAACAATAATAGAAACTCGATGCCAGGCCCTGGATACTGCTGGCGTGTTCGATCGGACGACTTCTGGTCCTCGCGCAGCGGATCGCATTTTCGCGTCGTGCGAAAACTTGCGCGCTTCGGCTTGAATAGAAACTAACTGTGTCATCAGATCATGCGCAAATTTGCGATACAGGCAGTACGGTCAACTTGGTCGGATATATTTCTCATTTGGACAGTTGTCGCACGTCGATCGTGCGTGCTGTTGCGTGGACCGTGATTTCGAAGTGGTCCGTCTGCACGATATCTACGATGTTGCGCGGTCTATGCGCGACGACGTTGATGCCGGTACGACGCCGTAGGCTGTCGTAAAGAAGCCCCGCACCACCTGACGCACGAATATCCTCGCCAAGCTTTTGCGAAGCATCATGACGTTCGCTCGCATACACGTCGGGGCGTGCTAGTTGCTGCCCTGTGATGTCGAGATAATCCCCTAGCAGCGCAGCGGTGTATGCCCTGTAGGTCCGGCTCATCGTGGCCGTGTTGCGAGCGGCAGCTTCGCGCCGCAGGTGATGACCGACCTCGGCAGCCGCCGTGCGAATATCATCGGCCGCATACCAGGCGCCAAGCTGCGGTCCGTTGAATCTCATTCCGCCGGGAGCGACGTGGAGAAAGGCTGCCATGACGATGCTGGAGTTGGGTGCGCCATATACCCATTCGCTCTGCGGTAGCCGATCGATACGTTCGGCCACCAGACGGTCGTTCGTCCAACCGACGAGCTCCATCACCGCTGACAGATCGGCCGCCGTCGCGACCGTATCGAACACCCCGATAGGAGGAAATTGTGAGGGGATCAGGCGATGGGCAGGCCGTGGCGAGGGTGTGAAAGCGTCCGTCACCGGAAGACGATCTCCGTGTCATCGTAAGGTGTGAAGGCTTCGTCTATCGTGTTTGGCTGCATGTAGAGGCCGCCACGCGCCCCGTCGAGGAAACGACGCACCGAGAGCAACCCATCTTGAGAGCCGTTGGTGATGAGGTCGAGCGGCCGATGTCCGCCGAAGACGATCTCGTTATGTGGACTACGCAGCCAGTCAACGCCGAGGCGTTCCTGAGGAAACAGAATCCCCAGCGCTTGGTGGATACCGAATACCGCTGAAATGCGCGTTAGAACGTCCACATCAAGGGTGAAGGCGCCGTGCTCACGCGCCTGCTTGCACCAGTTATGGTAGGTGGACCGGGATGGATACCCCAAGACCAGCAGGCGCTGCTCTTCCGTCAATCCCCACAGATCCGCGATAGCGAGGAAAGTCCGTAAAGCTGGGGCGCTCAGCCGCCTTCGGTTGGCCGGAGCAAATCGTGACCTATCAAGTCGCTGAGGGCCTTTTGACGCCTCAGCTGGGGTCGGCTTGCGCTTATTTAACATAGGCCGCTCCTTTTTTCAAATATGGATATAGTCCAAATCTGGACAAATGGCAACCTCAAAACTCCTAGTAGTGGAAAGCGCTGGCATCCGGTCTCGTCCGGGCTTGGGGGACCATCGCGTTCCCGGCTACGGGCATCGCGTCCATGCTGGACTACGTTTCTGGCTACTCTTCGGCCTCGGGGACGGTCGTCCTGTGGAACAGGAGGTCGGTGGTTCGAGCCCACCCAACTGTACCAGCGAAATCAACATCTTAGAATCAAATGGCGTCGGAGTTAGCGATCAATAGCTACCGAATAGCTACCACGGTGATTTTATAGAAGCGTAAGTTGTGATGATTGCGGGCTCGAGGCCCTGCCGAGCGGGGCGGCGAAGAACGCCGCTCTTGGCGTGAAGAGTGGGATCGAGGAGTCGCTGAGCATCCGACCACGCAGGAGTTCGAATCTCTTCGGGCGCGCCACCTGCGAATAAAAGTGGGCACTCCGGCGGGGCTGCGCCGCCGCCCATCACAAGCCGTTCCAGGACTGACTTTCGGCCGATTATGCGAATTTCCGCATCATCCACTTCGACCTGGTCGATGACGGAAATGTCGCGACTTTGCAATATTTTTCAGGTTGCTGCTAATTGAGAGAAGGTTTTTCACGATGTAGAAGTGAAATTCGACAATGGGCGTCTTTGGAGAAGAAATTTCAGGGACCCGGCCAGAGAGTGTTTTTCAGAGGACTTTGAGTGAGCGCGCAATTTTCAGGATCGGTGAGCGTTTTTCATGACCGAAGGCTGCCGGAAGCTGCCGTCCCGGTGGGTTACGCTGCCCTGATCGACGCTTATAAGTTGCCCGTTCCTGTCCCCCGGACCCTTTCGGCGATTGGCAGCAAGCACCGCATTATCGAGCAGGGCGGCTGGCGCATCTATACGCCGCGCCACGCGCCGGAGGCCTCTCTTGAGGGACACTTGACTTTTGCTCTCAAGAACGAGGGCGTGGACCTTGCCGTTCTGAAGCGGCTTTTCCTCGCGGTTAAGGAAGGCGAGATCGCGGAGCTTGTACGGCAGAAGCCTACCGGCCTCTACGCCCGTCGTATCTGGTTTCTGTACGAGTGGCTGCTTGGCTGTGAGCTAAAGCTGCCGCCCGCAGACAAGGTCTCATATGTGGATGCGGTCGATACCGAACTCCAGTTCGCAGGGGCCGGCGAGAATTCGACCCGGCATCGTGTCCGCAACAACCTTCCCGGTACGCCGGACTTCTGCCCGCTCGTGTTCAAGTCTGCTGCGCTGAGCGACTTTATCGCGCAGGACTGGAGGGAGCGCGCGCGCGCGGTCGTCAGCGCAGTTCCTAAGGACCTGCTCGCGCGGACGGCTGCGTTTCTTTTGCTGAAGGATTCGAAGTCCAGCTACGTGATCGAGGGAGAAAGGCCGCCACAGGATCGTATTCAGCGGTGGGGCCGCGCTATCGGGGAGGCGGGTCGCGCGCCGCTCGATGAGCAGGAATTTATGCGCTTACAGAGCATCGTCATCGGCGACGAGCGCTTTGTGAAGCTGGGCTTCCGCCAGGAAGGCGGCTTCGTCGGTGAGCACGACCGGGATACGCAGCGGCCCATTCCCGATCACATTGACGCGCGGCATGAAGATATTGCGTCGCTGATGGCGGGCTTGATTGCTTTCGACCATAATGTCGAGAACGATCTCGATCCCATCATCGCTGCAGCAGTACTGGCATTTGGGTTCGTCTATATCCATCCGTTCGAAGACGGCAACGGGCGTATCCACCGCTACCTGATGCATCACGTTCTCGCGCGCCGAGGGTTTAATCCTGCTGGACTGCATTTCCCGGTGTCGTCGGCGATCCTCGATAGGATTACGGAGTACAAGACTGTGTTGGAGAGCTATTCTAGCAGGTTGCTTCCCTGCGTCCAATGGGAAGCTACCCAGAAGGGCAATGTAAAGGTTCTCAACGATACGGCCGACTTCTACCGTTTCTTCGATGCGACGCCGCATGCTGAGTTTTTGTACGAATGCGTGCGCCAGACGATTGAGCAGGACCTGCCCAACGAAACTAACTTCCTTCGTAACTTCGACACGTTCCGTGCTGGCATCGATAACATGATCGATATGCCCGAGCGGACGCTCAACAACCTGTTCAGTTTCCTGCGGCAGAACAACGGCGCGCTTTCCAAGTGGGCAAGGGAGAATGAGTTCACGCAATTGACCGCAGAGGAAGTGGCGAAGATCGAGGAGTTGTACCGAGCCTCGTTCCAGGAGAGCGCATGATCGAATTTCGACAAGTCGATCTAACTCGTAACGAGCATCCGTGGGGCGGGAATTAGCCGATGGCGTATTTATCGCTGATCGACGCGGCTACCCACAGTGACCTCGTCACGGTATCGCGCAGACACTTCCTCGGGGGTAAGGAATTTGGCCTCCGTCATTCGTCATCTCCATCACTCCGCCGCACCAGAGGTCACGGTCGAGATGGCTGAGATGTTGGCACCCAGAATGACGGAAGAAAACGATATTCTCGATGACACTGCATAGCTCGCGTCAAACGCGGACGAGTTAGAGCGTTAGCCGATCAGGTTGCAAATATCCTGCGGCGGCGAAGTAGTTTGTGGATTCTGCGGGCGAGTAAGTGTCGACGATGCGGCCAACGGCATCCCAGAGACCATTGACGGAGCGTTCGGCAGCCTTTCGGAGATTTGCTTTGAGTTTGGCGAAGGCGTTCTCGATGGGATTGAAGTCGGGGCTGTAGGGCGGAAGATAGAGGAGCGTTGCGCCGGCGGCTTCGATCATCTCGCGTATGCGCGGCCCTTTGTGGCTGGAGAGGTTGTCCATAATGACAACCGCGTCTTTTGGAAGCTCGGGCACGAGCACCTTTTCCACATAGGTCTCGAAGGCATCGCGGTTGATAGGGCCGTCGAGCACCCAGGGCGCGATGATGCCGCTCGTGGTTAGAGCGGCCACGCAGGTTGTTGTTTTCCAGTGGCCGTGCGGAACGGCGGCTCGCAGACGTTCGCCGCGCTGGCAGCGGCCATGTGTTCGCGCCATGTTGGTCGATGCCCAGGTCTCATCAATGAAGACGAGCCGGTCCCGATCGAGCAGACCTTCTTTGCTCAGGCCATCACGCAATTCCTCGATGGTGATATCGGGGGTTGCCTTGAGCAAGGCCAGGATCGTCGCCTGATGGACATCGATCCGGTGGGATTTGCGATCTCCGCCCTGAGCTTTTGGCTGGGCATCCCCTTGCTCTCGCTCGCGCATCCGCCACCGGCTGACGCTCGCCGCGCTTACACCAAACCGTTCGGCAGCTTGCCGGCCGGATACCCCGCCCGCAATGGCCGCAAGCACTCGTTCACGAAGGTCCATCGACAGCGGTTTTGCCATGCCCGCCGGCCTCCTGTCCCGGCGGGTAGCTTGAATCACCAAAACGCTGATTTGCGAATCCGCAACGATTCAGTCAGATGGGCTAACTCTCTAGCGCGTCGACCTTCGTTGATAGTCGCAAGATGGCGTAAGGGAGCGTAGTAAAAATACTTGCGCCTCTCGGCCCCAGGTACACGATGTATCGAAGGCTGCGGGCGGCCTTCATGTCGGACCTGAAAGGGAAATTGCACAAGAAATCCGAACGCCATCGAGCCGGCCGCTCCAAGCTGGTCGGCGTTCAGGATTTAGCTCGGCGACAAACCCTGGTACTGCCTACCTTAGCATCAGGTCTGTCGCGAGGCTGAAAGCGGATCCGGGCGACGGCGGCGATCCTGGCCGCGCACTACGCCTCGGGGGACCACATGGCCCGCGCTCGCCTGCCTCCAGCCGAGCCATGAGCTCGTTGCCCCACGCTCAACGCGGCTTCAATGACCGTCCCGATGTAGATCCAGCTTGAGCTTGTCTTGGTATACGCCAATCCGCTTCTTTGCTCGCTCAATGACGTCGCCGAAGTGCAGCAGCTCAAAGTAGGTCTCGCCCCAATGGCTGCCGAGTACGAGGGTCCAAAAGGGGGCTCGACTGGAACCATCCCTGGCCGACTGAAAACGGAGTCCAGGTTCCGCTTAGTCGCAGCGGATTGACAGTGTCGCCGATAAGATATCCGTAAAATTTCCTTAGCCGGCCCCCTGACTTGGCCGCAAGCAAATGAGCGTACTCTGAAAGGTCGCCGACATGTTCGTCCATCGATACTCCCGGCGCCTTGAATTCGACGATAATGGCGGAGCCCTCTTTACTGAACAGAGCAATGTCTGGCCGCTTGCCGCCATTGTCATCTGCGCGCTTGGCAAGCAGCTTTTGAAATTCCCGATCGATGTCATTTTCGAAAACACTTTCGCTGTCATTCCAGCGGATGCTTGCTAGTGGAACGTCTGACGCAATGTAATCGTAGTAGTGGTATTCCTCGCTCAGCAGCCAAATGTCGTGGTCAGCAATCTCAGTGCTGTCTTTCCGCATCGGAAAGAAGATGCTGTGGATGATCTTCTCGTCCTTTCGGCGGCCACCCGAAATCACATATCCCGCTTCCTCACCCTGATGCGTGTAGGGTTCTTTGCCGCTTTCGGAGCCAGGAGGGAATGTGCATCTCAGAAGCTCGAGCTGCCGGCCAAGATTGGGGGACAGAAGCTCATCAGTAATGCCACCTACGAAGGTCAGTTTCCGTCGTGAGCTTGCTCTCACAACATAGTCACGCAAATCGCTGTCATCATCGGCCTTCGGCGGAAAAAACCAGCTGATTGTGACCCCCAACGCTCGGCTGATACTATGAAGAGCTTTCACCGAAGGGCTCGAGACCCCACGCTCGATCCTGACTGAGATATCCCTTTGACAAGCCCGCGGCGTCGCTAAGTGCGTCGAGCGTGATGCCACGCGCCTTGCGTAAGTTCTTGATTTCTCCTCCGATACGGTGGCCGACATTGAGCAATTCTTCCAGGTTGACGGGTTGCTCAGCCTGCTCTGCCAGTCCCTCCAGATTGGAAGGGCGCAGCATTTTGGGCGGCGTCCTGATCATCGAACTCATATTCGCTCCTTGAATCGATCGAGTGCAGGCGGAACGGGATCAATTCCGCTTATCTCTATTGAGCCAACTGGTAACCGGCATCGCGACGGGCGGCATCTATGCCTGCATGGCACTCGCCATCGTGATGATATACCAGGCGATCCACCACCTGAACTTTGCGCAGGGCGAGATGGCGATGTTCTCAACCTTTGTCGCCTGGCAACTACTTCAATGGGGCCTTCCCTACTGGTTCGTGATCCCGCTAACTGTGGCGCTCTCCTTCGTTGGCGGAATAGCCGTCGAGCGCATTATCATTGGGCCACTCGGCGACGCCCCAGTCTTGAGCCACGTCGTTGTCTTTATCGGCCTTTACGCGGTCATCAACAGCCTGTGACCGGAGGTTTGCCGAGATCCGGCGTAAACGTGGGTCGGCTCGCGGCTTCTAGTCGCGGTGTCGGTTTCAGAATCGTCGAGCGTCGCTTGCTCCGCGCTGCCGTGCCAGACAAATCAACGGAGCTCGCAGCCGTCGAGTCGCGACTAACCTTCGGAGTAGGCCCGAGGGTTCGCATGTTGACATTGAGTGGGCTCGCTGCTGTCGCAGATGCAACATGGTCTCAGACCCGAGACAGCACAATTGGGAAAAGTGCTTGTTATTGAGCGCGTCTGTGTTTGGCATGGGATTTGAAGGGAATCGCCAATGGCATCGCTTGCCTAAGGAGTTGGAACGCATGGCTTACAAGATCGTCGCTTCGCAATGCACCGTTTGTGGGGCATGTGAGTTCGAGTGTCCCAACGCGGCGATCAGCCTCAAGCGCGACATTTACGTTATCGATGCCAAAAAATGTACGGAGTGCGAGGGCCATTGCGAAACGCCGCAATGCGCGGTCGTCTGTCCGGTGCCTGACACCTGTGTCGCGTCTAAGACAGCATAAGCAGCCCGCGTCAACGAAGTAGTAGATCTCGAGCTTAGGAGGCCGCCGACCGCATGGGGCGCAGCGGTCGATCAACATCGTTATCGCTTGAGGCGCTGATCGACTCCGAGCAGCCCCCGAAGGGCTCTGCCAGTAAGTGATCTTCGCGAGTGGATGCAGGGCGCCGATAAGGTGCTGGCGGGCGAGCAGATCGTAGCCGCGGTGCAGCGAGCCCTGGCGAAGCGGTGCCCGAAGAGCCGCAGTTGTGGTCGGCTCGGCATGCTGGCAGAGGTGGTGTTGCGCCTGTTCGTTCTTATGCACATCCGGAACCTGAGCTATGGTGCTCTGGACGAGAGGAGCGCGCCGAGCTCGTCTGCCGCGATTTCTCGCGGGTGGGCCGTGGCAAGATGCCGGATGCCAAGACCATGGGCCGGTGGGGTCTGGCGGCCGGCTCTGAGGTGCTCCGCGATCTGCTCGTGACGAAAGCGCAGGACAACGGCGTCATTGCAGGCGAGCGGATGCGCGTGAACACGTCCGAGGTGGAAACCAACATTCACCATTCGACCGACAGCACATTGCGGAACGGCGTGCGGGTGCAGACCGGACTGGAGGGCCTCCGCGAGGACCCCGATAGGATGTTGCCGCTGGTGCTGGACGTGATGCGTCAAACCCGGCCCGCATCTTCCACGGCGACACTCTTGTGGAAGATAAGGTTCTCAGCGTGTTCGATCCGTCGACCGAGCAATGCCGGCAAGCCCGAATGACGTCGGCAAAATGATCAAGCTGGTAGAGGCCGAAAACCAGATCATTGTCGACTACGAAGTCTATGCTCGGTGCCCCGTGATTGCGATCTGTTGATCCAGGCCGTCGCAACCCACCAGGTCAAGCTGGGGCGCGCGCCGCGGGGTGGCGACTGACTTCGGGTTCTACTCTGCCTGGAATGAGGCCGCTGCGAGAGTACGGGGGTCAAGCGGGTTGCATTCCCAATCGATCGAGAAAAAAGGCCCTGAGCGCATCGCGAACAGAAGAAGCGCCGGTTCCGCGACGGCCAGAAATGGAGCACGGGATGTGAAGGAAACATCAGCGTGGCTAACCGGCGAAATGGTCTCAATCGGTCCCGATACAAGGGTGACCCCGCGAATGCAGCGCTGGGTCGCCTTCAGCGTGATTTCTAACAACCACGTCAACATCGTCTCTAATCGAGATACTGAAGCGAGCTGCAACGACTGCCGAGGCTTGCGCCCTTGTAGGCTCTCGCGGGTTAAGGATCGATCAGCCCCACGTGCTCTCCGCGTGATCGGGTGTCGTTACATTTGAGCGCGTGTCCCGAGATCGACTGGAATGACAAGCGAAGCGAAAGATCGCGCGTTAGTGAAACATGCGTTCCAGCCATTTCGCTGGGCGAAAGCGCAGGTAATTGTTTGGTTTCAGACATGGCGTTAGCGGGTACGCCTGTCGGTGCCAGACAGGGTGAGGTTTATAACAATCCTCATCCTGCCGGCTATCCAGCTCTAGAGACTTGAGTTTTTGTATTCAACCACCGCTGGCACACTCGTTGCAGATCCCTGCGCAATAGACGGCTGTTAGCCCTGCATCGACATGCAGAGGGACAGGCCGCCGGATGGCACGTGAGCGAGTAAAGAAGCGGATATGACCAATCGGTGGAGGGCGGGCATGACATCACCCAGACGCATCTTGGTCAGCGATCCCGGGGCAAATCAACAGCGTCACACACGGTGCTCGCATGCGCTCAGCCGAGATGAAATACAACATCTGATCGACCGCTGCGGCACGATCAGAAGCTGGCGAAGTTGCGACCGGTAAGACCTGCAGGAAGATTGCACGCTTTAAACCTGAACGCCGGATCGGAAATCCGTCGGTCCACCGGAAAAGCGCCGCGTCTTGATTTGACACGACAATGGAAAGGAATTGTGTATGAGCCGAGCAACTACCGAAAGCGTCGCAGAGATCAAGGCGCGCAACAAGCAACTAATCGATGACGTGTTGAAGGTCTACCCAGAGAAGACGTCTAAAAGGCGTGCCAAGCATCTGAGTGTTCACGAGGCGGGCAAGTCGGATTGCGGCGTCAAGTCGAATATCAAGTCCATTCCGGGCGTGATGACCATCCGTGGCTGCGCCTACGCGGGCTCCAAGGGCGTGGTCTGGGGGCCGATAAAGGACATGATCCACATTAGCCACGGTCCGGTCGGCTGTGGTCAGTACTCATGGGGCTCGCGACGCAACTACTACGTCGGCACGACCGGCATCGACACGTTCGTGACACTGCAGTTCACTTCCGATTTCCAGGAAAAGGATATCGTGTTCGGCGGCGATAAAAAGGTCACCAAACTCATTGACGAGCTCCAGGAGCTATTTCCTCTCAACAGGGGCATCACCATTCAGTCCGAATGTCCGATCGGTTTGATCGGCGACGATATCGAGGCGGTCTCCAGAGAAAAATCAAAGGAATATGGCGGCAAAACCATCGTGCCGGTGCGGTGCGAGGGTTTTCGCGGGGTATCACAATCGCTCGGCCATCACATCGCGAACGACGCCGTCCGAGATTGGATCTTCGACAAGAGTGCCCCAGAGGTCAGCTCTAAATTTGAGCCGACGCCGTATGATGTCGCCATCATCGGCGATTACAACATCGGTGGCGACGCCTGGTCGTCACGGATCCTGCTGGAAGAAATGGGCCTGCGCGTCATCGCCCAGTGGTCCGGTGATGGATCTCTCGCTGAATTGGAGGCAACGCCGAAGGCGAAGCTCAACATACTACATTGCTATCGCTCGATGAACTACATCTCACGGCACATGGAGGAAAAATTCGGGATTCCCTGGTGCGAGTACAATTTCTTTGGGCCTTCCAAAATCGCTGAGTCCCTGCGCAAAATTGCAAGCTTCTTCGATAATAAGATCATGGAAGGCGCCGAGCGCGTCATTACGAAATATCAGCCGCTTGTCGATGCGGTGACCGCGAAATATCGGCCGCGGCTCGATGGCAAGACCGTAATGCTGTTCGTCGGCGGCCTACGTCCTCGCCACGTCATCGGCGCCTATGAGGACCTCGGCATGGATGTTGTCGGCACAGGCTATGAGTTCGGTCACAACGACGACTATCAGCGCACCGCCCAGCACTACGTCAAGGACGGCACGCTGATCTATGACGATGTCACCGGCTACGAATTTGAGCGCTTCGTAGAAAAGATCCGGCCCGACCTCGTTGGCTCCGGTATCAAGGAAAAATACGTCTTCCAAAAAATGGGCGTGCCGTTCCGCCAAATGCATTCCTGGGACTACTCGGGTCCTTACCACGGTTATGACGGCTTCGCGATCTTCGCCCGAGACATGGACATGGCAATCAACTCCCCGATCTGGGGGAAGACCACCGCACCTTGGAAGGACGCTCCGCGGCCGAGCCTCATGGCGGCGGAATAGGAAAGCCGACGCCCGGCCCTTTCTTCAACAGAGGAGGGGAAGGGCAGGAGAACGAACACAAGAACCTGAAGAGTGCCATGATGACACAGAACGCCGAACACATCCTCGACCACTCTGAGCTTTTCCGGGGAGACGAATACCAGCAGATGCTGGCCAATAAGAGGGCGCTATTTGAGAATCCGCACGATCCCGCCGAAGTCGACCGTATCAGAGAATGGTCCAAGACGCCCGAATACCGCGAGAAGAACTTCGCCCGCGAGGCGCTAACCGTTAATCCGGCGAAGGCTTGCCAACCGCTAGGTGCGGTGTTCGCCGCGCTCGGGTTCGAGCGCACACTGCCGTTCGTCCACGGCTCCCAGGGTTGCGTCGCGTATTATCGCAGCCACTTGTCGCGGCACTTCAAGGAGCCGACTTCGTGCGTCTCCTCGTCCATGACTGAAGACGCGGCTGTGTTCGGGGGGCTCAACAACCTGACCGACGGGCTTGCCAACAGCTACAACATGTACAAGCCGAAGATGATCGCGGTCGCCACGACTTGCATGGCGGAAGTCATTGGCGACGACCTCAACGCCTTCATCAAAACATCAAAGGAAAAAGGTTCAGTCCCCGCGGACTATGACGTGCCATTCGCTCACACTCCTGCATTCGTCGGTAGCCACATCACGGGCTACGACAACACGCTGAAGGGCATCCTCGAGCATTTCTGGGATGGTAAAGCCGGCACAGCGCCTAAACTCCAGCGCAAAGCGAACAACTGGATCAACTTCATCGGTGGCTTCGACGGCTACACTGTCGGAAACATCCGTGAGATAAAGCGGATCTTCGAGCTGATGGGGATCGGCTACACGATCCTCGCGGATAACAGCGATGTGTTCGATACCCCCACCGACGGCGAGTTCCGCATGTATGATGGCGGCACCACACTAAAGGATGCCGCGAACGCAGTCCATGCGAAGGCAACCATTTCCATGCAGCAATATTGTACGGAGAAGACGTTGCCCTTTATCAAGGGGCACGACCAGGAGGTCGTCGCCTTCAATCACCCGCTGGGTGTCAGCGCCACGGACGATTTCCTGATGACGCTGTCGCGTATCACCAACAAGGCAATTCCAAATGCGCTGGAGCGGGAGCGCGGGCGTCTGGTAGACGCAATGGCTGACTCTAGCGCGCATGTTCACGGCAAGAAGTTCGCGATCTACGGCGATCCCGACCTCTGCTATGGCCTGGCCGCATTCTTGCTGGAGCTTGGCGCTGAGCCGACCCACGTGCTCTCGACCAACGGGAGTAAGGCCTGGGAGCAGAAGATGCAGGCGCTGTTCGCGAGCTCGCCGTTCGGTAAAAACTGCCGCGCCTTCCCGGGCAAGGATCTCTGGCACATGCGTTCGCTCCTGTTCACAGAACCAGTCGATTTCCTGATGGGTAACACCTACGGCAAGTATCTCGAGCGTGACACTGGAACGCCGCTAATCCGCATCGGGTTTCCCATTTTCGATCGCCATCATCACCATCGTTATCCAGTGTGGGGCTATCAGGGTAGCATGAATGTGCTGGTCAAGATTCTCGACAAGATCTTTGATGAGATCGATAGAAAAACCAGCTCGGTTGGCAAGACAGACTACAGCTTCGACATCATACGCTAAGGCGAGCGCCCCGCCTCATCGTCCGCAGGAACAGCGGCGCTGCGGCGGGGATCACAGGTTATCCGCCGGCCCATCCTCTTGGTCTGTGCGGATGTCTTGACATCCCCCGAAAGACACACCATGACTTCGCTTCCCACGACCATACAGGACGTCTTTAACGAACCGGGCTGCGCCAGGAACGCGAGCAAGTCGAACTTCGAGCGCAGGAATGGATGCACCAAGCAGCTGAAGCCGGGCGGCGTCGCCGGTGGGTGTGCCTTCGATGGCGCCAAAGTCGCACTGCAGCCCTTCACCGACGTCGCCCATCTCGTGCATGGTCCAATCGCCTGTGAGGGCAATTCTTGGGACAATCGCGGTTCCGGCTCCTCCGGCTCCGATCTGTGGCGCAGAAGCTTCACCACGGACATGAGCGAGACCGACATCGTGTTCGGCGGCGAGAAGCGGCTGTACAGGGCAATCAAGGAGATCACAGAGAAATACGACCCGCAGGCCATCTTCGTCTACCAGACATGCGTGCCCGCAATGATCGGTGACGACATCGATGCGGTCTGCAAGGCGGCGTCCGCCAAATTTGGCAAACCGGTCATTCCCATCAATGCACCGGGATTTGTGGGGTCGAAGAACCTTGGCAACAAGCTCGCAGGCGAAGCACTGCTGGAGCACGTCATCGGTACCGGAGAGCCCGATTACACCACTGCGTATGACATAAACATCATCGGCGAATACAACCTGTCCGGCGAGCTCTGGCAGGTCAAGCCGCTGCTCGATGAGCTCGGAATCCGGATCCTGTCGTGCATCTCGGGGGACGGCAAGTATCGCGAGGTGGCTTACTCGCACCGAGCCAAAGCCGCGATGATGGTCTGCTCAAAGGCAATGATCAACGTCGCACGCAAGATGAGGCAGCGCTACGGCATCCCGTTTTTTGAAGGCTCGTTCTACGGTATTGAGGATTCCAGCGATTCACTACGCCAGATCGCGCGCATGCTGATCGAACGCGGCGCGCCGGCTGAGCTGATGGAACGCACGCAAGCCCTGATCGCACGCGAAGAGACCAAAGCCTGGGCTGCGATTGAACGTTTCAAGCCACGCTTTGCCGGCAAGAGGGTTGTTCTCATCACCGGTGGCGTGAAATCCTGGTCGATGGTGGCCGCTTTGCAAGAGGCCGGGCTCGAGATCGTCGGCACGTCGGTGAAGAAATCGACCAAGAAGGACAAGGAACGTATCAAGGAGTTAATGGGCCAGCACGCCCACATGATCGAGGACATGTCGCCTCGCGAGATCTACAAGATGCTAAAGGACGCAAAAGCCGACATCATGCTCTCCGGCGGCAAGTCGCAATTCGTCGCACTAAAGGCGGCGATGCCGTGGCTCGATATCAACCAGGAGCGCTGCCACGCCTATATGGGCTATATCGGGATTCTCAAGCTCATGGAGGAGATCGAGAAAGCGCTCTACAATCCGATATGGGATCAGCTCCGCCAAGCCGCACCATGGGATGAGTTCGACCGAAAGCGTCAGGCAAAGACGGCTGCGCAGATGTATGCGCAAGCCGCTGATCCAGTTCGAGACGCGAGCAAGAACGGCGTCAATACGATAAGTCTCTCCAATGAAAATGAGGCCAGCGGTGGCGAGAGCGCGATTGCGGCGCATGGCCTGAACCTCGCAAAGGCCGCCAAGCCGTGCACCAATTCCGCCGCACGGTGCGTTGCTTGTAAGGACATTCGTTCCGATCTGCAGCCCCCGACGCTGCAGGCGGCGGAGTAGGGGAACGGCATGGCGATCGTCACTACCTCGAAGAAAGCCTGTTCGGTCAATCCGCTCAAAATGAGCCAGCCGATCGGCGGCTCATTTGCCTTCCTGGGTCTGCGCGGCGCGATGCCGCTTTTGCACGGCCCGCAAGGTTGCACCTCCTTCGGGCTAACGCTGTTCGTGCGCCATTTCAATGAAGCCGTGCCGATGCAGACGACCGCCATGAGCGAGGTTGCCACCGTGCTCGGTGGCCACGAGAATCTCGAACAGGCGATCCTCAACATTTACAATCGCGTCGAGCCCGAGATCATTGGTATCAATTCGACTGGCGTCACCGAGACCAACGGCGATGACGTCGAAGCATTCATCCGGTTGATCCGACAGAAGCATCCAAAGCTCGAAAAGCTCCCCCTTGTCTACGTCTCGACGCCGGATTTCAAGGATGCCTTTCAGGATGGCTGGGGCAAGACGGTGGCGCGGATGATCGAGATTCTTGTGGCTCCCGTCGACACAGCGAGATCGCGCGATATCTCCCGCGTCAACGTGCTACCTGGATGCCACCTCACGCCCGGCGATCTCGACGAGCTTCGCACGATTTTTGAGGATTTTGGGCTCAAGCCCTCGTTCCTGCCGGACGTCGCCGGTTCGCTGGACGGTCACATCCCCGACGAATTCACGCCCACCACGATCGGGGGCATTGGAGTGGACGAGATTGCGACCATGGGGCAGGTGGCCTGGACGATCGCGATCGGCGCGCAAATGCGCCGCGCGGCCGAGGCCATGCAGGTGCGGACAGGCACGCCGTTCCGTCTGTTCGAGCGGCTCTGTGGCCTTATCCCAAATGACGAATTCATCGCCTTCCTGAGCCAGATCAGCGGCCGGTCGGTGCCCTGGAAATATCGCCGGCAGCGTGGACAACTGGCAGACGCCATGCTGGATGCACATTTCCATATCGGCGGCCGCAAGCTCGCGATCGGCGCCGAGCCGGACTTGTTATTCGATCTCTCCAGCTTGCTCCACGAGATGGGCGCACAGGTAAGTGCTGCGGTGACGACGACCAACTCACCGGTGCTCCAGCGGGTCAGGACCGAGGACGTCCTGATCGGCGATCTGGAGGACCTTGAAGAGCTTGCCAGGTCGCGTGACTGCGACCTCTTGATGTCGCATTCACATGGTCGCCAGGCCGCTTCGCGACTCAATGTCCCGTTCTTCCGGGTAGGCTTTCCGATGTTCGATCGCCTTGGCGCTGCGCACCTCACGATCGTCGGCTATCGCGGCACGCGCAATCTGATCTTTGACATCGCCAATCTGATCATCACCGACCGCGAAGCCAACCATGGGCCGACGCCCGACACCTGGCGATCAACCTGCGGCGGCCCGCAGGTCCATCCGCCCCAGTTGCATTGAGCAGGGAGAGAAAACAACCCGGATGAAAGTTGCATTCGCCACTCAGGACTTGAAGCAGGTCGATGCCCACTTCGGCTGGGCCAAGAACATTGCGATCTACGAGGTCGGCCCCAACGGGCATCGGTTTATTGAGGCGATCCAGTTCGACGGTGACCTCACCGAAGACGGCAATGAGGATAAGCTCGCGCCGAAGATCGAGGCGATCAGGGAGTGCGCAATCCTCTATGTTGCGGCGATTGGCGGCTCGGGTGCTGCGCGAGTCGTCGCCAGGAACATCCATCCGATGAAGGTGCTGCAGCCAGAGCCCATCCACGACCTTTGCGTCAAACTCGAAACCGTGCTGAAGGGCTCGCCGCCGCCCTGGCTGCGGAAGCTGCTCACCAAAAGCCGGGAACGTACGGTGGATTTCGAAGCCTGAAGGAACAAAGATGGCTGATCCGTCTGAAGTCACTCCAGCCGCCGCCGCGGCGGAAGGGCCACTTCTGAAAGAGCTCGTCAAGATCTGGCGCGCCCAGGACACCCACGGCGCCTGGGGGGCAAAAAGGATCTCGAGCTGTTCGAACCCTACGTTCTCGACAACCGCAAGCGCGGTGCGCTGCCGATCGTCGGCAATCCCGACCCGGACACGACATCGCGACTGGAGCTGTTCCTCGACGCCGTTGTGCTCTCGGTCGAGACGGCAACCGATGTGATGATCTCGCCAATGCTGAAGATGCATCGCGAAGGGTTCGGTCGGATCGTGCTGATCGTCGGCCGGCTCGTTGTCGTGAGCAAGCAGCTGCGCGACGTGCATCGCTTTGGTTTCGACCATCTCTCTGATCTCGCCAATCAGGCGACAAATTCGTCAACAGTGGCGTTGAGATGATCCGTAAGTTCCCGGAAGTGGCGAGTTGTTGAGGCTAGTGTGAGCGATATCGAAACTCTGAAAGCGGAAATAAAGAAGCTGTCGGCCAAGGCGACCCAGGCCAAGATGGACCTCCACGATCTCTCCGAGGAGCTGCCGGTCAACTGGTCGTCGATCCTGAGCGTGGCTCAGAAGGCCCACGCTGCCTTCAGCGAGCTCGAAAGCAAGCGCCAATATCTCGAGGCGCTGGACAAAACATAGCGGACGGTTAGCCATGTCATTCAGGACCCGCGACGGTCGCAATTGGAGGCCGGACTACCTGGTTTCTATCGATCTCAACAAGTGCATCGGCTGCGGCCGCTGCTACAAGATCTGCGGCCGTGAGGTCATGACGCTGAAGGGGCTAAGCGAGGGTGGCGAGATCATCGACCTCGACGCGGACGACGATGAGCTCGAAAAGAAGGTCATGGTGCTGAAGGACGAAGGCGCTTGCATCGGCTGCAGCGCCTGCGCCCGGGTGTGCCCAACAAACTGTCAGACCCACACACTACCTGGTTGATTTAGCTTTCTCCGACGAGATCGACGAGTGAGTTGTCAGATACAAGCTGGTAGGGAACGCCCAGATCCGACTTGTTCTAACGCGAAGCCGGCAGTTGCCGAATCGGCCGCGACCTCGCATGGGCCCCGGCGGCGAAGGCCAGCAGGATCGTGAAAACGACAATGCCGACACCGTCGTTGAAGAGTGAGTCGCCCTGCTTGTCGACCTCGAGACTTTCAGCTGCCTTTACATTTTGAGCGCACCTATGACCGCCACCGGATCGGTCAGGCTGATGAGAGCGCCAAACACCAGCGCCCAGGACAGCGGCAGCGACTAAGCAAGGAGACCAGCGGCCTGCCAGAATAGAAAGCCAACGATAAACGTCGACGTGAGCGTGGTGAAGGTGGCAAGCTCGATTACGGGTACGGCGCGGCTTACCAATTGCGAGATCGACGTGGAGCGCTCCACCGAAGAGCAAGAATGCTAGTATCCCGTTCATGACAACCGACGTGAAGTCGATCTGGAGCACTGTCGTTGTTAGCGCTTCGAGCAGATGCTGTTCTGGCGACGAACGCAGAGATCCCGCGTTTACCTGACGCTTCTGGCTCGATTGCAAGGCTCGCGAATAGTGATGACGAACGGTGGATCAGCATACCATAAGCCCTGTGCAAAAAAGGCGGGCTTCGTGCCCCAACCCTTTATTGGGAACGCGTGTGCGCGGATCTCATCATGGCCTGGCTGCAACAGCAGTCCACTTGCCAGAGGCCGGATATATTTAAGCAACTGGAATCGGCATTCAGGAGAACTGATAAAGAAGGTGTCGCCAGTCTGGCGTCTGACGACTATCCGACACTGTTCTGTCGCCTTTGTTGGTCCGCGACACCGGCCTAGTCCGCCGAGCTCTTGTCTGGCCTCAGTTAATCCGCTGAAAAGCAATCACAATCTTTTTCTTCTGTTGGGTCGGCCAAATTGGCACGAGTTTTGACACTCCTTCGTTGCGAGCCGGGAGCCGCCGACCGACGTTCATTTCGTGGATGACACCGCGATCGATGGAACGAAGAAAGAAAATCAAAATGTCAAATCCGCATCAGACAGCATTCTATGGGAAGGGGGCCTCGGCGAAATCGCCCCGATGTACTCCGCAATTTGCCCGGGCGCCTGGCGCGCGCCGGACAGATCAGCCAGCCAACAGGTAAGCAAGATGGACGTGCAAGAAACCACGGCAGCATGCCGGACGCCTTCGCCGAACTGGCGTCGCCAGCGCGCATCCACGACCCGTGTCCGTTTATGCGGTGGTTGCGCGAGCACGATCCGGTGCATCGCGCGGCGTCGGGCCTCTTTCTGTTGAGCCGCCACGCCGACATCTACTGGGCGCTCAAGGCCACGGGCGATGCGTTTCGGGCGCCGGCGCCGGGCGAACTGGTGCGCTATTTTCCGCGTGCGGCGACCAGCCTGTCACTCAATCTGCTGGCGTCTACACTAGCGATGAAGGACCCACCGGCGCATATGCGTCTGCGCCGGCTGATCTCGCGCGATTTCACCATGCGCCAGATCGAGAACCTGCGGCCGAGCATCGCGCGCATCGTCGCAGCGCGCCCGGACGGCATGGCGCCCGCGCTGGAGCGTGGGAAGCCGGTGGACCTGCATCGGGAATTCGCGCTGGCCTTGCCCATGCTGGTCTTGGCCGAACCTGTTCGGCATGCCCCAGGACGACATGTTCGGGCTCGCCGCCGTCATCGGCCCCATTCTGAGAGGCCTGGGCCCGCACGCCAGCGACCCCCAGCTGGCCGCGGCGGACGCGGCCAGCGCCAGGGTGCAGGCCTACTTCGGCGACCTCTATACAGCGTAAGCGCACCGATCCCCGCCACGACATCGTGTCGATGCTGGTCGGCGCACACGACCACGATGCCGACACGCTGTCGGATGCGGAGTTGATCAGCATGCTTTGGGGCATGCTGCTGGGCGGCTTCTCAACCACTGCTGCGACCATCGACCATGCGGTCTTGGCGATGCTGGGGTATCCCGAACAGCGGCACTGGCTTCAGGGAGACGCCGTGGGGGTGAAGGCATTGGTCGAAGAAGTCCTGCGCCGCGATTCGCCCGTCATGTTCAGCACCACTATGCGTATCGCCCGGCGCGACATCGAATTGGGCGGCGTGGTGATCCCGAAGAACACGGACGTGCCCGTGCTGATCGCGGCCGGCAATCGCGACCCGGACGCCTTCGCCGATCCCGACCGCTTCGATCCCGCGCGGTTCTACGGCACCAGTCCTGGCATGTCGACGGACGGGAAGATCATGCTGAGCTTCGGCACGGCATCCGCTGCTGCGTCGGTGCGCAACTGGCCAGGGTGCAGTTGGCCGAGAGCCTGCCGCGGATCCAGGCGCGCTTCCCCACGCTGGCATTGGCTAAGCCGCCGACCCGGGAGCCCTCCGAGTTCCTTAGGACGTTCCGCGCGCTGCCGGTGCTGCTGCATGCGCAGGGGGGCTGAGATGCGCGTCGTGATCGACCAGGATCTGTGCGCAACCAGCGGGCAGTGCGTGCTGACGCTGCCGGGCAACTTTCGCCAGCGCGAACCGGACGGCGTGGCCGAAGTGTGCGTGGCGACGGTCCCGCAGGCGCCGCACGCGGCCGTGCGGCTCGCGGCCAACCAATGCCCAGTCGCCGCCATTCGGGTCATCGAAAGCGACGTTGGCGATGACGAGCGCGCCAGCGCCGACCCTGCGCCTTCTCCGGCGGAGGCCGAGCGGCATGCCGCGAAAGACCAGCGCAATCCAGGAGGACACGATGGCGGTTTGAAGGCAAGGTGGCCGTGGTGACCGGCGCTGGCGCCGGCATCGCCAAGGCCGCGCCCTCGCCATCGCGCGCGAGGGCGGCAGAGTGGTGGTGGCCCACATTGAAGGCTCGGCGGCCATCGCCTGCACCGCGCAGATCGCGGCCGAAGCGGGCCACGCGGCTGGCCCTGGCCATGGACATCGCCGACGCGCAGTCGGTGGCAGCGCTGCTCGAGACGCCGAGCGGCACGTCGGTGGGGTTGACCTGGTGAACAACGCGAGCGACATGCATCTGACCCCGCGCCACCGCGCGATCCTCGACCTGGACCTGGCGGTCTCGGATCAGACCATGGCGACCAATCTGCGCGGCACGCTGCTCTGCTGCCGGCAGGCCATATCGCTCGCGGCGGTGGCGCGATCGTCAACAAGTGGTCGTGCCAGGCGCTCAGCGATGACACCGCGCAGACGTCCTACGCCGCGTCGAAGGCGGGGATGAAAATGCTGTCGGCCTCGCTCGCCACCCAGTACGGTCATGCGCAGATCCGCTGCAAGGCGATTGCGCCGGGTCTCGTCATGACCGAGCGTCTCCTCGCCATCTGGACGAGTGCATGCAACGGCATCTGCGCCGGCACCAGCTCCTGCCGCGCGTCGGCTGCCCCGAGGGACGTGGCCGCGCTGGTGGCATTCCTGCTCTACGACGATGCTGCGTTCATCACCGGCCAGGTCGTGTGCATCGACGGCGGCATGCTGGCGCATGTGCCGACGTACGCCGACGGTCGCAACAGCCGCGCCGCGCGGCCTGCAGGCACACGGCCGAAGCGGCCGCGGCTCCGCGCTGCTGATGGACATGCTGCTCAACCCGCTGGACCGTCGGCACCGGCTGCGGCACGACATCCCGCTCCGTGCGCGGCGCTTTCCCCCTGGTCGGGCATCTTCCCGCCATCGTCTGCGACCTGCCGCGCCTGCTGCGGCGCGCGGAACGGACGCTGGGCAGCCACTTCTGGCTGGAGTTCGGCCCTGCCGGACACCTGATGACCTGCGTGGATCCGGATGCGTTTGCACTGCTCCGGCACAAGGACGTGTCCTCGGCGCTGATCGAAGAGATCGCGCCCGAATTGCTTGGCGGAACGTTGGTTACCCAGGACGGCGGCGCGCACCGGCGGGCGCGCGATGCGATCAAGGCGGCGTTCCTGCCCAAGGGGCTGACCCAGGCCGGCATCGGCGATCTGTTCGTGCCCGTCATCCGGGCGCGGGTGCATGCCGGAAGGAGGTCCGCATAGACAAGAGCTGGGAGAGCCTGTTCGACGGCGACATCGGCTTGTCGATCGGCGATGGCAAGAAGATCAGCTGCAGAACGCGGTTGTGAATCATGAGGCGGAGACGTATGCCCTTCTTCGCCGGGTTTGCCCGGATTGCCAAACGTTCCGACCGGTCAAGCACTACACGACACGCCGGATCCGAACCGTCTTCTGCACCGTTGAGGTTCGCAATCCGCGATGGATGCTGTGCCGGAATGCCATCCAGGGGCGATCGAGCGACACCGGAGCTTATGGAACTGCCGGCGCGGCTAGGAAGCATGCTGCCCTACCGGCAGGCGCCGAAGGTGATGCCCGATTTCCTGCCCACTGAACCGACTGAGACGCATGCGACGGACAACGTACCATCAGGATCGGCAAGCGGCTCAACGACCAGGTCATGCAGGAAACTGGCGTGCGAGGTCGCAAACGGATGACCGATGCCGGCTTGAGATGCAGCTTCCCGGAGCTCGGCGCAAAGAGTTGGTCATCAGCATCGATACGGCGCACCTTCGTAGCGATGATCAACATTCGGCGCGAAATTGCGAGCTCGTCGTGGCCAGATGCGCCCGCGGAGGACGGGGAGAAAGGGGCAGTCGCTATTTCTTAACCGGCAGCACCGATCATCAGGCAATCCGTGATCGTGCTCTTCGCCCTCTCCAGGAAGTCGGATATCGCGGCTTTGGGGATGTGACGGTAATCTCGGACGGGGCCGAAATCCTAAAGCGGCTGCCCGGCGCCATGCCGAAACCAACGACCCACATCATCGACTGGTTTCATATTGCCATGGAGATCCAGCGCATACAGCAGATCGCCGATCGCATCGTACGATCCCGATCAGGCCCCTTTGAGCGCTTCCAACCATCGGCAGGGACATCAGAGCTGTGAAGTGGCGTCTGTGGCATGGGCGGGTCGGCAGCGCGATCCGCGACCTGGAGCAACTTCCTAGGACAGATTCAGTTGCGGCATTCTGCGTAGCTTCGGTTCGTTCTCTCAACATTGAAGACGTGCGGCCAACTCTGCTCAGCTACCGCTTGGCCGGGTCGGTTTCCATCATTCATGGGCGCAGCTCGTCGATAACTTCGGCTGGCGAGCATCGAACGCCGCGACATCTCTGCGCCACGCAGGCTGGCAAAGGCCTGGAGCATAGCGCCAAAGCCGAACCATACATCGGCGATCCGCCCTCCGAAATGTGACCGCGATCATCAACCGATGAGCATTGGATTCTCCGGATCCCTCATGGATGCAGTCAGGCGGACGGTCGCGGCCAGCCACCCCTCAGTGCAACGACAGTGCTCTTGGCCAACACACGACTAGCAGAGTGGCCGTGTGATCTCCCGAAAGGTAGGCCGATAAGTCTATGACCAGGATTTGTCAGAGCCAGTCCCGGCGAAGCGGGCGCAGTGACCCTCTCACGGCATACTCGTCGAGCTGGCGAGAGAGAGGTCTGAGGTAATGCCTCAGACGGGGCGGTTTTCGCTTCTGTTCTTCACCGGCTCCATTTTGGCCAGGCCGTCCTCGTATGAAACTTCCGTGTATGATCCACCGATGTCCTTGGCCGCGTCGAGCAGGTAGTCGAGCCTACCGGCCGCACCGAGCTTCTTGATGTCATTCTTGTCGACGCCGGCGAGGTCCATCATCTCCTTCCACACAGTTGATTCGTCGCAAGGCAGAATGCGGAAGGTGATGTCGCCTATCTTGGTGCGGTATTTCGCGAGCAGATCAATGTTGTTGCAGAACATGAAATAGCTGCCTTTGGGGCTCAGCCTGCCATCCAGAACCTTTGCGGCCTGAGGTAGATAGGCGAAGGAGTGCAGATATCCGGCAAGGACTGGGATGGTCGGTTCGCCTTCCTGCGCGATTGCAAGAACTTGTTCGATGGAATAGTCCGGCGGTCGTTTTTCGTCGGCGAGCTGGGCTTGGAACTTCAGCGCGATGTCGCCCCGAAATCCAAATCGCCCCGACTTCGTTGTCTCGGTCTTAAGCACCGCATTCAGCAATCGCCCCTCCTTGTCCAAATGGCCAAGAGCGGTTTTGTCGATCGACGTCATGGAAGGCTCCTCATCAATCTGTAGTGTACATGCAGGCCCAATGCGGCATGTCCGCCAACCTTGTGCAAGTTGTTTGCCATGCGCCTATGTCTGTAGCGACGCACAGCGTAAGCGGCGGCTCGGCGCAATGTGCATGAATACGTGCTGGCACCATCACGAGGTCTCGGCCGGATGAGGTCGGGACGCCGGAAAACCGCCTGTCTCAAAGCCGACAGGTCGCAAATCGTATGGTCGCCGCCTGCAAAACCAATCGATTTCAGCTGCATCCGGACTGGCATGGGATTTGCGAATTGTGCCTCGCGACAGAAACTGAGAGCGAGCCAGAAATGATCAACCTAACGGATAGCGCCATCAACGCACTGAAGGCCGCAATCTCCTCGACAACCCAGCCGGCAGGCGGTTTGCGGGTCATGGTCGAAGGCGGCGGTTGCCAAGGGTTCACATACAGAATGGGTCTTGCTCATGAGCCGGTCTCCGATGAACCCGTGTTCGAGCAAGACGGGATCAAAGTCTTCGTCGACAACGCGAGCCGGGCGCATCTCAATGGCACCACGATCGATTTCGTGGTGTCGCTCGAAGGATCAGGGTTCCGCTTCGATAACCCAAATGCCAAATCGAGCTGCTCCTGCGGCAAATCGTTCAGCTGAGCGGCCTTCGGACCATTCGCAAAAGGAGCATCGAACATGGGCCTGAAGGCTGAACGAACGAAGCAGTCTTCGAATGCAGAGGCTTCCGATCGCGAGCGGATTATCCGCGCCGTGCTCGATGACGTTCGGCCAAGCCTCAGGCGTGATCGTGGCGATTGTGAGCTCGTCGAAATCGAAGGCAACAAGCTCATGTTCAGGCTCACCGGCGCCTGCATGTTATGCAAGCTTGCGGGAGCGACGCTCGCGGCCATTCAGGCGCGCCAGGTCGAGCGGCTCGGCGAGTTCGTCCGCCTGATCCCGCTCCCCGGAGCTGCCAAAGTGGGGCCTTAAGTGCAGAGCGGACAATCCGTGCGGCCGATCTACCTGGATAACAACGCGACGACCCGTGCACATCCTTTGGTGGTCGCGGCAATGCTGCCGTTCTTCGCTGGGCAATTCGGCAATCCGTCGTCCGGGCATGCATTCGGCATTGAGGTTGCGCCCGCATTGAAACAAGCGCGCCGGAAGCTGCAGGCCCTCGTTGGCGCGGCATTCGATCACGAGATCGTCTTCACCTCGGGGGCAACTGAATCCGACAACACCGCGATCCTGTCCGCGCTCGCCGTGCAGGAAGGACGCGACGAGATCGTCACTACGGCCGTTGAGCATCCAGCCGTGCTGTCCCTTGCCGAGGAGCTGGGCCGACGAGGAATCAATACCCATGTCATTCCGGTCGATGCAAGCGGCCGATTGAACATCGAGGCTTATCGCAACGCATTGTCGAGGCGCACGTCAATCGCCTCGGTCATGTGGGCCAATAATGAGACCGGGACGATCTTTCCGGTGAAATCCCTCGCCAAGATGGCGCGCTCAGTCGGCGCGCTCTTTCACACCGATGCGGTCCAGGCGGTCGGGCGGATTCCGATTGACCTGAAGACTACGGACATCGACATGCTGTCGCTCTCCGGCCATAAGGTTTATGGTCCGAAGGGAATCGGCGCGCTGTATGTGCGCAAGGACATCAAATTCCGACCGCTGATCTTCGGCGGCGCACAGGAGCGGCATCGCCGCGCTGGCACCCAAAACGTTCCGGGCATTATTGGGCTCGGCAAGGCGGCGGAACTCGCTGCGGCAGGCCTCATAGAAGAGCAGATGCAGATTGGCGTGCTTCGCGACCGGCTGGAGCAAGGCATTCTCGCTCTCGGCTGTTGCATCGTGCTTGGTGATATCAAGAACCGCTTGCCAAATACGTCCAACATCGCATTCGAGCATCTCGAAGCAGAGGCCATCGTCGACCACCTGAACCACAACGGAATTGCCGTCTCGCTCGGTTCAGCCTGCGCGTCCGGCTCGATGGAGCCGTCCCATGTCCTGCGCGCGATGAGAGTACCACCGGCCTTTTTGCGCGGTGCGGTTCGCTTCTCGCTGTCGCACGAGACGGCGCCGGATGAGATCGATCGTGTCCTGCAAGTCCTGGCGGACATCAATGCCAAACAGAGAGCCTTGTGGCGTGCGTGTCAGGAGCGCGCGGGTGAGAGCTCACAACTTGCGGAGCTCCTATGAAGGTCATGATTCGCCGTTCGCCCGAGACGGGGCTTTCGATTTATGTGCCCAAGAAGGATCTTGAGGAGTCGATTGTCGAATGTGAGCACGAGACGCTGTGGGGTGGTTGGATCAGAATCGCGAACGGGTGGGTGCTCGACCTACCCGCGATGGCGAGTGACACCATCCTTCCAATTACTATCAATGCCAGGAAGCGCGGCGGCGAAGCAACCGAATGATGAATGCTGCGACTCCACAGAACCTCGCCAAACCAGCGGATGCGGAAGCTGTTCTTGGCGCAGCGGTCCGGCCTTTGCGAGGAAGGCCACATCATTCCCTGGCTTTGGCTTGGCGTGATCGAAGGTTCAGCCCAACGTGCCGATGACTCCGGAAGCGGTCGAAGCGTTCTTGGGAACCAAGATGGCGCCGACGCATGGTGCCAAACGCAATACTCGGCCTAGAGCGTTTCATTGCTTAATTGAATCGGAGGGGATTCCGGTTTTTGGCGGATTGTGATTCAAGATGCTGACTGGATTGGAGGCCAGCATCGCATGACCCGACCTCTTTCCCTGGATCTTCGCGAGCGAGTGGTGGCGTCGGTTTTGGCGGGCGAGAGCTGCCGGTCTGTGGCAGAACGGTTTGGCGTTGCGGTCTCGTCGGTTGTGAAGTGGGCACAGCGGCGGCGGGCGACCGGCTCGGTTGTGCCTGGCAAGATGGGCGGTCACCGCAAGCCTGTGCTTGATCCGCACCGCGCCTTCATCGTCGAGCGGATCACTCAGACGCCACACCTGACGCTGCATGGTCTCAAGGCGGAACTGGCAGCCCGTGGGGTCAAGGTCTCACACAACACGGTCTGGCTGTTCCTGCGCCGGGAAGGGCTGCGGTTCAAAAAAAACACTGTTCGCTCTCGAACAGGCTCGCGCCGACGTCTCTTGTAGGCGCCAGCGTTGGCGATCCTGGCAGGCCGGGCTCGATCCGGGCCGGCTCGTCTTCATCGACGAGACCTGGATCAAGACCAACATGGCCCCTTTGCGAGGCTGGGGCCCCAAAGGGGCACGCCTGCGCGGCTTCGCCCCGCACGGTCACTGGCGTACCCTCACATTCCTCGGCGCGCTCCGCCATGACCAACTCACGGCACCCTGCGTCTTCGACGGCCCGATCAACGGCGAATGCTTCCGCGCTTATGTGAAGCACCTTCTCCTGCCAACCCTGCGCGAAGGCGACATCGTCATTCTCGACAATCTCGGAAGCCACAAGTCGAAAGCTGTCAGGCAGATGATCCAGGCTGCTGGCGCCAGGCTCTGGTACCTGCCGCCATACTCGCCCGACCTCAACCCAATCGAACAGACCTTCTCCAAGATCAAACACTGGATGCGGCAAGCTCAGAAGCGCACCATCGAGGACACTTGGCGCCACATCGGTCACCTCGTCCAGGACATCCAGCCTCGCGAATGCGCTAACTACTTCGCAAGCGCCGGTTACGCTTCCGTCAAAATGTGAAGCGCTCTAGCATTACAGTTGTCTTTTTGATTTGACATGAGCGCGTTGAGCGGCAGCCTGATGAGCTCTGCGCCAGAAAGACCATGCGATGATGCGTGCGGG
>NZ_JBEPQK010000031.1:0-57370 GCF_040547805.1 Bradyrhizobium sp. LA6.1
AGCTCCGACGACCCGAGCGCTACCAGCAGAGCACGCCGATCAAAGGGGTCCCTTTTGGATGCCGCTAGGGGGTCCCAGTCGAACGCCGATTGACACTTTGGCTCAAGTCGCTCGATCAGGCGTTGCGGTTTATTGATCATTCAAAGTCCAAACGCGCCTCCGCATCATTGGATTCGTCTCGTTCGAGCTAAGTCTCTGCTGCGATCGTAAATCAGGCTCGTGACTAGCGTCTGAGAGGCGTTGTCGAAGGGCCGGCCTTCTTCAAGTGCAAAATTGTGTACGGCGAGGTCCTTCAATATCGTGTCGGATACACGGATACACGGATACACGGATACACAGGCTCTGTGCTTCCTTAGCTCGGTACGGCGATCTCAGTGTCGCCGCGCTGCTCGCTTCGCGGGGACAGCATAATCAACATTTCACAGATAATACCGGGACGGACCGGGCGCACGTTAACGCCGTGACAGCGCGCACCGGGACGGCTTCGAAGCTTGTGAAGACACGTTTCTCGGCCCAATGCCATGTTAGTTTGGTGCTGAAGACTGAGCGCGTCAATGGTATGGCCGCTTGCTCGAAAGACATACTCGGACGACGTTGTGCGAAGCGAGTTGTGGCGCTCGGGGCTTCAGTTCGCGCCAGGAGATCTCGCAATTGGCTCATGGGATGGCATTGCGCATCGCGCCCCGGACGCTCAGGCCGATGCAGCCGTCAGAAGCCGGCGTCCAATGGCCTCGCGCGTTGTGCCGATCATGGGCAAACCGATCAGCTTTCACATGTCATTGTCTGCTTGAGCGGTAGCAGCGATCTGGGCCCTGCTGCACGTTGGGCAGTGGGCCGCTGGTGGTCCGGCAACGGGCCACGAGCCGCTCTATCAAATACAATCCTTCGCCCACACACTGCGCTAGTCGGGAGCGCCCGCCGCCGATGCTGTGCAGGCGGCCGGCGCGCAGGATTGGGCTGGATCGACACGATCGGGCTGTCCCTTCCAACCAAGCCGCGCGACGCGCGCCACAAATAGCGCCGTCGCTAGCGCGGCTTGGTTGGAAGGCAAGTCGCACCTTGGCGTGCCGCGGTCCACTCTTTGGCGGCCTTGATCGGTACTCGCGCCGTTTTCCCTTCACAAGCTCGCCCCATATGTGTCAGGTTTTGGCTCAGTCCTTATTGACCGGGCGGGCAAATGCCGCGGGACCCCCTCAGCCGAACTTTGTTCGGCTCGAATCTCGACAGTGACATCCAGCCCCTGTGGGAGGACGGTGATCGCGCGTTCTGCCGTGCGTGGCGCCTGCAAATCCACGGCAGCAGGGCTGTCGTGCTTGTTGTGCGGCCCATCGCGGAACACCCAGCGACGCTCGACCGCCTCGCCCATGAGTATGAGCTGAGGGAGGAGTTAGACGAGGCATGGGCGGTGCGGCCGTTGGAACTCATCCGGGAAGCTGGTCGGACTATGCTGGTCCTGGAGGATCCATGCGGCGAGCCACTGCTAAATTTACTTGGGCTCCGTATGGAGCCCAAGCGCTTCCTGCGCCTCGCTGTTGGCATCGCGAGGGCCGTGGGCAAGCTTCACCGGCACGGCTTGGTTCACAAGGACCTGAAACCCGCTCACATTCTGGTCAATTGTCCTGACGAACAGGCGCGACTCACTGGGTTTGGTCTGGCTTCCCGTCTTTCCCGCGAGCGCGTGCCGCCTGAGCCTGCCGAGTTCATCGCCGGCTCGCTGCCCTACATGGCGCCCGAACAGACCGGACGAATGAATCGCTCGGTCGATTGTCGCAGCGATCTCTATTCACTTGGCGTGACATTCTACCAGATGCTGACCGGCGCGCTGCCGTTCACGGGCTCAGATCCCTTGGAGTGGATCCATTGTCATATTGCAAGAAAAGCAATACCGCCCGTCGAGAAATCGCAAAACCTCCCCGAGCCGATATCTCAGATTGTGATGAAACTCCTCGCGAAAACCGCCGAGGAACGCTACCAGACTGCCGCTGGCCTTGAGCACGATCTGCAACACTGTCTCGCAGCATGGGCCAACCACGGTCGCATCGACCCGTTTGAGCTCGGCACAGACGACACACCTGATCGGTTGCTCATCCCCGAGAAGCTCTATGGCAGAGCCCTTCAGATCGAGGCTTTGCTTGCCTCTTTCGATCGCGCGGTGAAGAGCGGCGCGCCGAGGTTGGTGCTCGTCGCTGGTTACTCCGGTGTCGGTAAATCTTCGCTCGTCCAGGAGCTACACAAAGCGCTGGTGCCCTCGCGCGGGCAGTTGGTGTCAGGCAAATTCGACCAGCTGAAGCGCGACGTTCCTTATGTGACGCTAGTGCACACGTTTCAGAGTCTTGTCCGTGCTCTTCTCAGCAAAAGTGAGGGCGAACTCGCCACCTGGCGGCAAGCGCTCCGGGAGGCGCTCGGCGCGAATGGACGACTGATGGTCGAATTGATCCCCGATCTGAGCCGGATCATTGGCGAGCAGCCCGCGGTTGCTGAGCTTCCAGCCCGGCAAGCGCAGATTCGTTTCCAGCTGGTGCTTCGCCGCTTTATTGGCGTGTTCGCCCGGCGAACCCATCCTTTGGTGCTCTTCCTCGACGATTTGCAGTGGCATGATGCCGCAACGCTCGACTTGATCGAGGATCTCCTGACCCAGTCGGATCTGCACCTGCTGCTCATTGGAGCTTACCGCAGCAACGAGCTTGATGCAGGCCATCCACTCAAACGCAAGCTGGACTCCATCAGGAGAGCTGACGTAAATTTCGAGGAGATCACGCTCTCGCCGCTCACTGCAGACGATGTCGCGCAGTTAGTCGCGGACACCCTTCGCTGCGGACCCAAACGCGCTGCCCCGCTTGCAAAGTTGGTGCATCAGAAGACGATGGGTAATCCGTTCTTCGCCATTCAATTCCTTTCTGAGCTGGCCGAAGAGCATCTGTTGACGTTCGATCACGAGTCGGCGCGCTGGCGATGGGATCTCGAGCGTATTCACGCAAAAGCGTACACCGAGAACGTCGTAGATCTGATGCTCGGCAAGCTCATCCGCCTGCCCGAGGAAACGCAGGACGCGCTGCAACAGCTGGCCTGTTTCGGCAACATCGCCGGGACGGCGGAGCTTGCAATCGTGCTCGAAACTTCGCAGGAGCAGGTGCATGCGACCCTGTGGCCGGCGATCCGGCAGGAACTGATCGCGCGCCACGGAACAGCCTACCGCTTCCTCCACGATCGCTTTCAAGAGGCGGCCTACTTGCTGGTGCCGGAATCCTCGCGCGCTCCTGCCCATCTGCGGATCGGTCGGATGCTGGCGGCACACGCCCCTGCGCACAAACGCGAAGAGGCAATCTTCGACATCGTCAGTCAACTCAATCGAGGTGTCGCGCTAATTGCCTCCGGTCAGGAGCGTGAGCAGCTCGCAGAGCTGAATTTGGTCGCAGGGCAGCGTGCCAGGGCGTCGGCGGCCTACGCCTCGGCACTCACATATTTCACCGTTGGTGCTGCGCTGCTCGCGGAGCACTCTTGGCGAGGGCGCCACGAACTCGCGTTTGCACTGGAGACAAGCCGGGCGGAATGCGAATTCTTGGTAGGCCAGCTGGACGTTGCAGAGAGTCTCCTGTCCGCTCTGTCGAAGCGCGCCTTGAACGGGCCCCAGCGAGCAACGGTCGCCTGTTTGCGGGTCGATCTTTACTTGACGCTCGGTCAGCACGGGCGGGCAGTGCTCACAGGGCTCGAATATCTTCACGACGTCGGGATCGAGTGGTCGCAGCATCCGACGGACCAGGAAACATTAGCCGAATATCAGCGGATGTGGTCGCAGCTGCCCAACGCAATCGAGGATCTTGCTAGTTTGCCTGCAATGACCGATCAGACCGCGCTTGCCACGCTTGCCGTCTTGACGCGGATTCTTCCGCCCGCAGGTTTCACGGACGCCAATTTATCCGCTTTGGTCATCTGCAGAGCTGTCACCATCAGCCTCGAATACGGCAACACTGATGCTTCTTGCGCCCATTACGCATGGCTAGGCCGAATCTTGGCCGGGCGCTTCGGTGACTACCAAGCAGCTGACAAATTTGGTCGTCTTGCTTGCGACCTGGTTGATCGCGGTGAGTTCTCCCGCTTTCGGGCTCCCGTCTATTTGGCCTTCGGGTGCAACGTGATCCCGTGGACGAAGCCCCTAAGAGGTGGCCGAGTTTTGATTCGGCGAGCGCTCGCAGCTGCGGTCAGCAGCGGCGATGTCATCTATGAAGCGTACAGCTTGCTTCATCTAACCTCAAATATGATGATGGCCGGAGATCCCCTGAAAGAGGTGCAGAACGAAGTAGAGAAAAGTTTTGCTACGATACGGAATAGAAAGGTTCAGTTTGCTGCTGATGGCGTAGCCGTTCAGCTCGCAATCATTAGAAACATGCGCGGCCTCACGCGCTCATTCGGTTGCTTCGATGACCAACAATTTGACGAGCTAGACGTCGAGCGATCGTTGGCACGGAGTCCGGAGCTGTCACCTAGCGAAACCGTCTACTGGATCCGCAAACTTCAGGCGCGATTTCTAGCCGGCGATTATGCTGCGGCTGTTGATGCTCGCTCCAAGGCGGAGCCCAAATTATGGACTATGCCGACGGAGCCCTTGATCGCGGAGCTTCACTTCTATGGTGCGCTGTCTCACTCATGTTACTGCGACAAGCTAGGCGAAAGCGAACAACAGCAGCATTGGGATATCATTGATGCCCATTACAGACAGCTGCAGATATGGGCGACGAATTGTCCTGAAAATTTTGAGAATCGGGCTGCCTTGGTCGGCGCCGAAATTGCAAGGCTCGAATACCGGGATGCAGACGCAATGCGACTATATGAACACTCAATCCAGACCGCAGCACGTAACGGTTTCGCCCACCACGAGGGAATCGCTTGCGAACTTGCAGCGCGCTTTTATGCTGCGCGCGGTTTTGACAGAATCTCCCGGGTTTACCTGCAGGACGCGCGGCGCGGCTACCTTCGTTGGGGAGCAGATGGCAAGGTGCGTCAGCTCGACGAGCTGTATCCCCATCTCAGCCATGAGGAGACCACTCCTGCCATGAATGGAATGAGGATCGGAGCTCCGGTTGAGCATCTTGATCTCGCGACGGTGACAAAAGTGTCGCAGGCGATTTCCGGCGAGATTGTTCTCCAAAAACTAATCGACACGCTTATGCGGACTGCCATTGAGCAGGCCGGCGCCGAACGAGGTTTGTTAATTCTGCTGCATGGAGGCGAGCCACGGATCGAGGCGGAAGCCACAACGGTAGCGGATGCGCTGCTTGTAAAGGTGAATGAACAGCCCGTAACTCCGATGGCGCTTCCCGAGTCCGTGCTGCATTTCGTCCTACGCGTCCGCGAAAACGTCATTCTCGAAGACGCTGCCGCCGAGCCTTCATTTGCGGAAGATCCGTATATCCGCGAGCGCAAAGCGCGTTCTATTCTTTGCCTGCCACTGATCACGCAGGGCAAGCTGATCGGTGTACTTTATCTGGAGAATAATCTCGCCGCGCGCATATTCTCGGCTGCCCGCAACTCGGTGCTGAAAATGCTTGCCTCGCAAGCTGCAACAGCGCTGGAAAACAGCCGGTTGTACAGCGAAGTTCAGCAACGGGAGTCGAAAATCCGGCGCTTACTCGACGCTAACGTCATCGGAATATTTATCATTCGCGAAGGAGGCGAGATCATCGAGGCAAATCAAACCTTCCTCACGATGGTAGGATACGACCGAGAGGATCTCGTCGCGAGGCGAGTTAACGGTCTCGACCTTACACCGCCAGAATGGCACGAGCGCACACTGAATGCTGGAAGAGAAGCAAAAAGGACCGGAGCTGTTCAGCAGTTCGAGAAAGAGTATGTCCGCAAGGATGGCAGCCGCGTGCCGGTGCTAATTGGCCTCGCCGTATTCGATGCGCGAGACGACCAAGGTGTTGGCTTCGTCCTCGACCTGACAGAGCGAAAGAGAGCGGAAGCAGAAGCCCGTGAAAGCGAACGACGATATCGCGAGACTCTGATGGGGCTGGCACACGCCAATCGGATCACGACAATGGGACAGCTGGCCGCCTCAATCGCCCACGAGGTCAACCAGCCGATTGCCGCGATCAGAAGTAATGCGGGGGCGGGGCTAAATTGGCTCGGTGCTCAACCGCCAAATCTGGAAGAAGTTCGGCACACCTTCGGTTTGATTGTCCGTGACAGTATGCGTGCAGGGAACGTGATCCGTCGGATCCGCGCTCTTATGAATAAGGCTCCTATGCAAACTGAGCTGCTCGCAATTGACGAATTGATCTTAGAGGTGCTGGCCCTAGTTCGCGCGGAACTTACGAAAAATGATGTATGGGTGCAAACGCGACGTACTGAGGCGTTGCCGCTCGTCCGGGCAGATCGCGTCCAGGTCCGGCAGGTGATTCTCAATTTGATCACGAACGCCATCGACGCCATGAGCGAGATTAACGAAAGTGACCGCGAGTTACTGATCAGTGCGCGGACAGATGACTCGAACAACGTAGTGGTCACTTTTCGGGATACGGGCCCAGGACTCGATCCGAACAGTGCTGACCGCGTGTTCGAGGCGTTTTACACCACCAAGCCCGAAGGCATGGGCATGGGGCTGGCCATTTGCCATTCTATTATTGAGGCGCACGGGGGCCGGATGTGGACGGGCGCCAATGATCCTCGCGGGGCCGTCTTTCAGTTCAGCATGCCGGCTGCGCCGGACGTCGTCGATCGGTGGGAACAGGTCTCTTCAACGTCTTAGGCTCGAGTGCGATATCGAGCAGGGCGCTCCGGGAGCCCGATCATCGTGACAGAGCGAGCGGCGAGACCTCGCGGATTTAGACATTCGCTTTTCTTACTGCCCATCGGGGAGTGTTGGAGCGAGCGCAGATTGTCGCGAATTGTCAGAAGATCTGCAATCTGACCGTGTTAGCTTCAAGACGCTTTGAAGGCTTCCTGCAAGTCTCTTGAGACTTGCAGGGCGTCGGAATCACGGTGAAAGCTGCATACGCGGTGTTCGAGAGAATGACGGCAATCCGCCTTCCAAAGCATCTTTGTTTGGGTGGGAAGGGCGATTTCAATGCGGTGATTTACTTTAGATGCAACCTTCGCTCGTGGCTGCGCAGAGTTTCAGTGTGGCGGATCAGTTAGCGCCAGTCGCAAGATTCCGTACTAAACTGGTTTGCTTTGACAGCAGTGGAGCCGGCGCAGCCCCCTTGAATCCGATCTCAATCGGAGCATTCCTGTCATGCGCCCCGAAGCAGCCCGCGGATTGCAACCGGTGTACCGCTCTTCTTCTCCGGACTGGCCTCGGGGCCTCGCGCCGCTGCTGCCGCTCGCAATAGGTGACGCGCAGGCGAGGCGTCGTGTATGGTTTCTGTGATCTGTAAAAGCCCGAGCAGGAACCGACCGCCGCCGTCGCATCGCTGTCCAGAAGGAGAGCAGTCGAGGATATGGAGAAAATCCAGTGATACCGCGTCACAATACGTCGTCCGGGTTCGTCATGAGGTGAGCCACACGACGGTCTTGGTCACGGTCGCTCTTCGATAGCCCCTCGATGACACCGGCGCGATCCGCCGCGTTGCGGTTCTGGCTCATCTTCCGCGTGCCATTGAGGCGTGTAATTTGCAATCGCAGACCGACAATCCCCTTAAGCTCCGTTTTGATGAAATCGCCAGGGGCGTCAGACACCGCCCAGCGGTCTGTGCGCGAGCGCTCGTGCACATCGCTCAGCCGCGTGACCACCTTCGCAGCCGATCGGCAGAATCGAAGAATTCGACCGGCCCATAGGCATGCACGGCGATATAGTTCCACGTCGGTACGGCCTCGCCTCTCGCGTGCTTGGTCACGTACCAGGAGGGGCTGACATAGGCCTCCGTCCCAGCGAAGATGGCCATCGCCTCGCCAGTCGGTGTCAGCTTCCACTGCGGATGCGTGACCTGAGCCCCAAAGATCATCCAGCGATGGGCAGAATCCTTTGGTTATTTGAGCCTGTGTGGCTCGGTGATGCAACGGGACGGGGCGCGGAGCCCTCGACATAGCGCAGCGTCCCGTCCCGTTACATTTCGGACGCTGTTAGTCTGGCATAGGTTGATGGCGGCAGGTTTGCCGATCCCGCTGTGCGGACGAACGGTGTTGTAATCATCCTGCCATTCGGCAAGCAGTTCTCGAGCATGCTCGAGTGACGAGAACAACGTCTCGTTCAACAACTCGTCGCGCAGTCGTCCATTGAAGCTCTCTACGAAGGCATTCTGCTGCGGCTTGCCCGGTGCGATGTAGTGCCACTCGATCCGGGTGAGCTGCGACCAGTGTAGGATGGCCATGCTGGTGAGTTCGGTCCCGTTGTCGCTGACGATCATGGTCGGGCGGCCTCGTTGAGCGATCGCGGCATCGAGCTCACGACCCACCCGGGTCCCCGACAACGAGGTGTCGGCGACCAATGCGATGCATTCCCGGGTGAAGTCATCCACGACAGCCAGGATACGGAAGCGTCGGCTGTCGGTCAGCGTGTCGCTGACGAAATCCAGTGACCAGCGCTGGTTCGGTCCCTGCGGCAACGCCATCGGAGCCCGTGTTCCCAGAGCTCTCTTGCGTCCGCCGCGCCGGCGAACCTGCAGCCGCTCCTCGGCATACAGCCGCCGCAGCTTCTTGTGGTTGATCAGCACGCCTTCGCCGCGGATCATGAGAAGCAGACGGCGATAGCCAAAGCGCAGGCGTACCGACGCCAGCTCACGCAGCCGGACGCGAATGGTCGCGTCGTCAGGCCGAAGGCTGCGATAACGCACCGAGGACCGATCAGCTCCAATCACTTCACACGCCCGCCGCTGACTGACCTCAAAACTCGAACGAAGGTGAGCCACAGCCTGCCGCCTTGCGACGGGCGTCACCATTTTTTTGAATTGAGGTCCTTCAGCATGGCGTTGTCGAGCATCGCCTCGGCCAACAGCTTCTTCAGCTTCGCATTCTCGTCGTCAAGCACCTTGAGGCGCCGAGCGTCTGATACGTCCAGGCCGCCATATTTGGCCTTCCACTTGTAGAACGTCGCGCTTGAGATCCCATGCTTGCGGCAGACATCCCCCGTCTTCGAACCCGCTTCCTGCTCCCGCAGGATCGCAATGATCCGTTCTTCCGTGAACCTCGACTGCTTCATCTCCGTCTCCCTCAAGGTGACGGATTCTACCTCTTTTTGGAGGAAGTTCAGGGGCTCAGGTCATCCCCGTCTATTCGTCCAAGGTGACCGCCGATGCGATTCGCTACGACACCTATGGTGCGAACGCGGGCGAGCAGGCCGATGCGCCCGACATCCCGCCGCGCGACTTCGTGGTCCCTGGCATCACCTTCGACGGCGACACGACCTTGCAAATCGACGGATTGACGATCGTCGCGCGCGAATTAGGGGCTGGCGAGGCCCCTGCGACCACGGCCTACTACCTGCCCGCCACGCGAGAGCTGTTCCCCGGGGACGCCATTCTCAACCGGCTCCACGGTCCCCTTAGAGAAGCCCATACCGGGCCGTGGCTTGGCATCCTCGACCGGCTCGAGGCGATGTATCCCAATGTCGCCATCGTGCACCCTGGACACGGCGCGTCGGGTCCGAAAGAGCCGATGTTCGATGACGAGCGGCTGTATCTGAGGACTTGTCGCGCAATAGCCGCAGAGGAGATTGCCCGCGGGGGCTTCACCGATGCTGCAAAGGCAGCGACCGTCCGGCTGGATCAACGCGCGGTTTCCTTACACCAACCCGACGGGCATCAAGGATATCGTCAGCGACAGTGTCGAGGGCCTCTTCCGAGAGTTCTCGCAGCCCTCGTCTACACCGCTTCCTTGATGCACATGTGTCGTTTAGGGGAACGGTGTGGCAGATGTACGAGCGGAATTGCGGGTAACGGTCAATGTACGCAGCCAGGCGGGGAATCGCCCTCTCGACCAATCGCAAGAATCGTTGGTTGCGTGCCCCCGACTTGAACCTACCGTTCGATGAGCTTCCGACTTTAGGCGGGCCATCGGAGGGAATATCGCAGATTTGAGTCGTGTGGGGAAAGGCGGTAGCGGTCTCCCGCTACCATAAATCCACATAACATCAATGTGTTAGACAGATCGCTCGATGCGGATCCCGGGCTGTAGCGCCTCGACTTTCGCCTTCGATAATCTAATCCTTGATGGCTTCGCAGCTGAATCCTTCATTGGCAATCTCTTGAAGGCCGTCGCCGTTGCTGCTTGCTCATTCTTGAACCGGCAGACTCCTCGATCCTTGTTGCGGGCCCCGCGCCGGCAACCATCACGTGGAACTGGCAACGCAGTCTGACAAAAGTCCGGGCCAACAATCTAATCCCTGATGGATCGAGGCCGGATCGCGCACTCCGCGCCGTCCGGGGACTCGGCTCTTGAAGCTAGCGACAATGTCAGCCGCGAACTCGGGGCGCGGCGGAGCGCGCCGTACGGTCGGACGACAGAGTCAAGAGCAGCGCAAGGACGAGCAGAGCCATCAGGGCGGCATAGCCGCTGGCTGCCGCGAACGCTCGACAATAAGCGTCGGCCTCGGCGATCCCGGCGCTGCGGGCTCGCATCAGCACCGTCGAAAACAGGATCCCGACCAGGGCGACGCCGAAGGTACCACCCACCTGCTGAATGGTGCTCAGCATGCCCGACGCGGACCCGATGTTGCCTTGAGGAACATCGACGAGAATGATGTTGAAGAGCGGCGTCACCAGTAGGCCGCGGCCAAATCCAAGTAGCAGCAGGCCAGGGATCAGCGCCTCTGCCTGCATCGACCCACCAAGCAGCGCCATGCCGGCGGCGGCGCCACTGCCGACCGCGATGAGGACCGCACCGGCCGCAAGCACATTTCGCCGCTTCGATCTGGATGATCGAATTTGCGCATTGCCGACGAATACGGTCGGCCTGACCTCGTAAGAACTTTTCGACGGAATGTGGTAGATCCTCATAGCCAAAGCGAGTGTCCGGCAAGGTCGTATTCCCGTGACCCGCCGTTGAGCCTCTCAGATTCATGCGCGTCGGTCCCCACGCTACGATCGTCTTGAACAAGGCGGTGCCCAGCCGCGCTCGTCAGTCAGGCGCCCATATTTTCATACCGGCAAATCAAAAGCAATGTTCGGTTGATTGAACAGAGTAATCAACTTTTGGTATTTCATCGTGCCTGGGCTGATTTCGCGCGTGGATCGCCGGAGCAGCTGCCTCAGGCGGCACATCCTGCGACGCTATGGAAATCGACGAAAACCTGATCCGCCGCGACCTGACGTCGGCGCAACGGGCGAAAGCTGATCTCCAAGCGAAAGGCGGCTTGACGGCCTTATGGACAGTTTCGCTAAGGACACGGCGGCAAAATCTGGCAAGTCCGAGCGATCGATTGAGGCGACGTAACCCGCGCCAAAGCGCTAGGCTCCGACCTTGATCGCGTGGCCGGGACGTCGCTGGAGAAGGAGCGCTTAACTGGACGCGCGGGCGTGCTGTAGACCACAGTAGCGCTTGTTCCAGATTTAACTTTCCGCGACGACATCAAGCTTAATCCGCGTCTTCGATTGCACCCGAGCTGCGGAGCGCTAACCTCTCTGCACCGGACATTGCCCCGTCCGGGTTCACCATGGCGAGGTCGTCGCGCCAAGATATTCGGCGCGGCGGCTTCGTTTATCTACCGCAACGGTATGAGCTTCATTTGGCGAATAAGCCCGACGATGACCGGTTCGATCTCGTTGAGATGCGACGACAGATCACGAACTTACGCTCGCAACACTCTGACAATCTTCTCGTCACATCGCGATTGAACCGCTTCTTCGTGAAGATTGCATTTTTATCTGAGCCGAAGGATGCAGCACACGCGCAGCACCTGCGGTCCGAATTCGCGCGGACGCTGCAAGGTATTGAAACGATCGTCACCCGGAGGCCATCTGCGAAGCGATCTGGTATCGTTAAGCGGCCCAAGTAATACTAACGCGGGTGCGCTCTTGCGCTCGTCGGGTCCGGGGCCGATGGTCGATGGAGTCGCGAAGTCGTCCTCGTTTCGCGTATCGAAGCCGCATCGCCGCGTTGGCGTTGATGCACCGCATTCCGAGCTTGGCAACATCGCCGGATTTCGTCGGGGAAGGTGGTCTACTCGCTTACGGTGCGTCGAGACGGCGTCTTTTTATTCGATCAGCTTACTACGTCAAAAGAATCCTTGAGGGTGCACGAGCCAGCGACTTGCCCGTCGAACAGCCGACGCGGGTCGAGTTATGGATCAACGTTAGAACTGCAAAAGCGCTCAAGCTCGTAGTTCCGACGACACTACTCGCACAAGCTGACCAAATAATTTGAGTAGACGCAAAAGACGTCTATTGGCACGAGCCCGACCAGTCGCGTTGGTCTGGCAAATTCCGTTCACGCGAGTAGACCGGAAGTCACCGGCTCAAAGGTAGACCGGTGCGTACGACCCGGACATTGGCACGGGACTTCTGTCCTGGGCTTTTCGTTAGGACCACGGCGGCTCTTCGCTCGCCCCGATTGCCTCGTGGTGGATTGTGAAGCCCGCCGAACGCAGACCTGTCAGCAACACAGTTCTTACAGAGGCAGGATCGAAACCAATATCCTTGGCGTTTGGTGGATGTGCCTCGCTGCCCTTCAATCGGAGCGTCAAGTGCAATTGCTCGCAAAGGTGCCGAACCACGAGATTGACCTGATCGTCAGTCATGATCTGCTTTTCCCGCTACCATCTTGCGACCCAACTGGTAGCACATCTGATAGAGCTACACGCAGCGACCCCGCCTCGCGAGTCGCGTGGTAGGGCCGCCTGCCGTCCGGACTTGGGCTGGATGAGTCGAGCCGGCCAACTCAATTTATTCCCGGTCAAAGTGAAGAGGTGACTGCGCAAAAGGAGCACTCCGTTGGGTATCCTAATGTGACAGATCGATTGTCCTAATTCAGACAGCTCCAGCCGGCTGGCCGCACGCTAAGGGTTCACTCGGGAGGGTCATTCCCCTTCGGCTCTTGTAAAAACTTTGGCGGATGAACTGACCCCTGAGCTGCGACCATTGATCTATCGGGCCTAGTGCGCGACCTCGGAGGTAAGCCGCTTCCCGACATCAGTAGTCACATCGTGACACGGTAACGAAGTCTCAACCCTACCTGGCTCGACCCTTATTTGTGTTTTGAGTTTCCTCGTTTGTATGCTTGAGCATCGCTTTGAGTTCTTCTTCGAGCGATCGCGGCGAAATTCCGAGTGAACCGAATCCCGGCCGGCTGCCCGAGACCATCGTGTCGATCTGCATAAGCTCAACCTGATTGCGCGTGAGCGGCGGGTGCGGCAGGATCTCAGCGAGGCCGGCGGCGGCATTCCAGAAAGCAAAGGGTACTCGCACCAGCATTGGCCGCAATCCGGCGGTGCGCGCAATGGTCCGCAACAGCTCGCCGTATGAGTAAACGCGCGGGCCGGCCAGTTCGTAGATTGGAAACGGTCTTTGTGTTTGCCGCAGGACCTGTGCGATCGCCGCGGCGACGTCGTCCACGTACACCGGCTGAAGCCTCGTCCTGCCGTCGCCGAATAGCGGATAAGCCGGCAGGGTCCGAAGCAGCCCAAGAATTGTCGTGAGAAAGGCGTCGTCCGGCGCGAACATTACCGCCGGGCGGATAACGACTGCGCCAGGGAATGCCGCTTGCACAGCCACCTCGCCCTCGCCGCGATTGCGAATATATGGCGAAGGCGATGTGGGGTCAGCGCCTATGCCTGATAGGTGCACAAACCGTTTGACCCCGGCCCGCCGTGCCACTCCAGCGATCCTGGCGGCCGCTTCGACGTGCACCGAATGAAATGTGTCGCCTCCATGCTCGGTGTAAAGGCTGATCGCGTTGACGACGCCGTCGGCACCCATAACGGCGGCCTCTACAGAGCGCTCGTCATGGGCATCAGCGATGACCTGTTCCGCGTTGTCGCCCTCGGCCCGCGCAGGATGCCGTGAGGCTATACGCACCGTAACGGTGGAGACGCTCAAATGGCGCACAACGCGACAACCAACGAAGCCGGTCCCCCCAAACACGGTCACGCGGTTCATTCCCCGGTCCATCCCACGATCCTGCGCAACGTTCTGTATTGACCCGCCGAGCGCCGCGCGCACTGCCTCAGTGGCCTCCGCCGGCGAACTGCCTTTGTTGAGATGATGTGAGATCACATCAATCAGAATTTGCGCTGCAGGGCCGACCGTTTGCCACTCTTTCCTAGCTTGATCGATTAGCGGCTGCGCCTCATTATAGAGCGTTTCCGCCTGTTCGATGATCGGATGTGCCTTACTGAGAAGATCGATCAGCGCCTTGGTCGCGGGCAATGACCGCTCAATTTGTTCAAGCTGCGCGTCGCTGAGACCGGAAACGTGACCAATGACTTCAATGAGCAAGTGTTTCAGCATAGCGCAACCTTGCTGGTAGCGACGCACTAACTCAGGGCAACCAAGCGAAAGTAGGCACGGGCTCGGGGGGCGTCAGTTGTTGTCTCAGCCGACAGGGCCCGGCCGCCAAGCTCTCGGAGCTTGGAGCAATCGCGCGCAATGGTGGATGATATTTGATCCACATCGATTATGTCCAGCATCTGGACCCAAATTTTCGTTAGCTGCCTTGTGCAAGGCTGACAAGTCTTGGAACGTCCTAGAAAACACGACGTCGGGCCACTCTGTTAGTACACATCCGGCGGGGCCGCCTTGCCGAAAGAGGCGCGGTATTGAGAACTGTCCCGATGGACGGTGATGGGCTCAGTGCCCAAGTCGAACGGCTTGAAGCGGTGGAGACGGGTCGGCGGCACCGCTGGTCCGAGGACGTGCGTGTGGCCATTTCCCGGCGAAACCGGTACGACACTTTCATTCAGGGATTATTTTTCGGGTCGGCAGAACCTTTAGCGTTACCCAGCCGATCTTGTCGTGACCGCCAATCTTCCGCCAAGAAAAACGATTCTTGTATCGAATACTTGGAGAGCTGTGAAAGGCGATGAGCGGAGAGGTACGTGGGCAACCGCGTGCACTGGCCTATTCTCTGAACCTCAGAGACGCGCTGGCGCGCGGAAAAAACGTCGCGAAATTCGATAGGGGTGATCCAATCTTTGCGCGGACCCCAAGCAGTTCTGGAGCTAGATGCATGAAACTATCCGGCGGAGCGAAGCGAACATCAAGCCACCGCTCATACAGCTGCCGTCGCACGTAAATGCGCAGCAATCCGACCATCGTGCAAAAATACGGCGGCGTCTGTCTAGAAACCCCGGAAAAAATCCGCGCGGTTGCGAGGAGCCTCGCCGATTTGCACAGCCGTGGTCATCGCGTCGTGGCGATCGTTTCAGCGATGGGTAAGACGACCGACGAACTAATTAAGGCGGCTTATCAAGTAAGCCCGCATCCCAACCGCCGCGAACTGGATATGTTGTTAACGACCGGTGAGCGCATCAGCATGTCGTTGATGAGCATGGCCCTGTCTGATCTCGGTGCGCCAGCCATTAGTTTTACCGGGAGTCAGGCCGGTGTAATGACAGACGAATCTCATTCTTCCGCGCGCATTTTAGATGTGCGGCCTGCGCGCGTGCTCGAAGAACTCGGTCGCGGACGCATCGTGGTTTTAGCGGGCTTTCAAGGCGTGAATCCGCGAACCAAAGAAATCACCACACTAGGCAGGGGCGGCAGCGACACCACTGCAGTCGCCATGGCTGCGGCGCTAAAGGCCGAGCGCTGTGAAATTATCAAAGAGGTCGACGGAATTTGCTCGGCCGATCCGCGCATCGTGGCGAACGCAAAACCATTGCGCCGGCTGGATTTTGCATCCTTATCCGAAATGTGTTTTTGGGGCGCCAAGGTTCTGCATTTTCGCAGCGTGGAGCTGGCACAAAGCCAAAACATCCCTTTGTATTTGCGAAAATGGGGCAATTCCGAACACAGCACGCGAGTGATGAAAGAGGTTATCGGAATGGAAACCGGAAAAATTCTGGCCGTCAACTCGATGGCTCGTATTGAGCATGTGGAGATCGCTTCGACGAATCTCAGTCACGGTTTTGAGAAATTTGCGCAGCATCTCAAGCAAAGCGGCCTATCTTGGCCGCAAGTCCTCGCCTCGGCTTTCACCGCCGGAAAAACGCGCATCATGATGACTTGCGAGTCGGAAACGCTCGACACTCTGCTGCGCACGCTGGAAAGGAGCAAGGACTTGCGCAAAGGGCGTGAGACTTTGAGTTCGGTGAGCCTCACTTGCTTCGGCGGCGTTTCTTCAGACTTGCCATTTCAGGCGATGCAAATTCTGCAATCGCACGGGATTGTCGTTGAAAAGTACGTTCTATCACCACATTCGATAAATTTGTTCGTTCCTGTGGAGACCCGCGAGGCCGCGGTCACGGCCTTGCATTCGCTGATCTAACAACCTCTTTGAGAAGATATCACGAAATCGCGTATGGGGAGGGATGGTCAAGAGGGGCGGCTCGCCGGCGCGATGCGGCGACAACGAGAGTTCCTAATCTTGCTGATACGCGCCCGTCCGCCATCGTTGGTGTCAATTTTTTATAGTCGGGAGGCGTCGATCATGCCGGGCACCATTGGTTGGCTACTTCGCGAGGGCGAACGAATCATTGCTTGCAACACAGGTCTATTGGGTGACAAGCACCTTCTAATCGGCGCTACCCGCGTTCGTAACGAAGCGCTTATTCTCAGAGACACACTGGATTACGTGGGCAAGCAGGTCGATGCGATTGTCGCTTATGATGACGCGAGCACGGATCGTACGCTGGAGATTCTATGCGAACACCCGAAAGTCGCTCTGATTGTGACAAATCGGTCGTGGGAAGCTGACATCGAGGCGCGCCGGATTGCTGAGGGTCGGCATCGCGGCCTCTTGTTGCAGACGGCGCGCGAGCATTTGCAGTTCGACTGGATGTTTTGCTTCGATGCGGATGAGCGCGTTACCGGGGATTTACGCGGATTCATAGAAGGAACGCATTCTAGCGAATGCGACGGCGTGCGGGTTCAACTGTTCGATGCCTATATGACTCCTGGGGACCACGCACCCTATCAGGCCGATCGCGAGCTGTTGGACTTTCGTCGTTTCTTTGGTCCGGAAAGGCGAGACATTCTGATGTTGTGGCGAAACCGGTTGCAGGTCACCTTCGCAGAGCACCATGCGCGCGAGCCGGGTGGCGTTGAACGCGTGGCGACTGGCCTCTATTGCCAGCACTACGGCAAATCGTTGTCGGTCGACCATTGGGAAGAGACCTGCGACTACTACATGCGACACTTTCCGTTCGATACCTACGGACGAAAATGGCGTGAACGCAAAGGTCGAGCAATCCACACCCAATCGGACTTCATGCGGCCGTTGTACGAGTGGGGTGACAGGCTCTTCGCGAATGCGATCAAGATGTGATTGTCCGAAAACTGAGCCGCCCCCGTGCCAATGCGGCCGCTTCGAAGTCGGCTTCGTTGATCTGGACGCGTTTTGGTCTGCGTTCGGTCGTGTTCGTTGTGTTCCGGTGAGATCGTTTCTGGTGCGAAACTGGTGCGGTAGATGGTCTGAGATTTTCGTGCCTGACGTGCTGTTTCGCAACGCCTCCCGAAGATTGTTCGTGACCAGCGCGCCAAACAAGTCGCGCCCAACAAGCCTTGCCGCCCCGCGCGGTCGACGAACCTCGCTCAGGGGATGAAGCCGACTCTGACGGTTCCAAACTAGGAACCTGACAGGCGCTGAGCGCAAGAATCCCGGGAGGTGTGAGGCGGCTCACACCCCCACGTCAGGCTTCGCGCTAATCAGATCGCTGCGGGGATTTCTGGCGGACAGGAGATTTCGCATGAAGCCTTTGATCATTTATTCCATCGCCGCTGTTGGTCTGCTTGCTGCTGTGACCGGCATCCCGCGATCACACTCGAACGCAACGGTCGGGCGCGCCGGAACATCAAGCCCGTCGACATTGCAGGGCATGCAAAGCGGTCGAAGCGCAGACAAGCTGCCGGTCGACGATTTTGACGATCGGTCATTGGTCTTTCCGCGGGATTCCAAGCGCTAAGGCATGATCCGAAAAAGTGCGCAGCGGTTTTCCGAAAAGATCATGCTCAAACAACAACCTAAAGCGCGATGACGATTCATCCCAATCTCATCGCGCTTTAGGCAGAAGGCCGCGCAGCAGACCGTTCAGCCAGGGCTCGCAAATAGATGCGCTTGAGCCTGCGAGGTCGAACGAAAGCGTGGTCGAGAGGCGGGGCTACGGGCCCAGGAAAGCGGGCGGAATCGGGTAGTCGTTCCCCAAAAGGCCGAGCAATTCCAGTTCGCCTCGATGAGCGTCCAGTTCCAGAATGGCCAAGAGAAGCATCAGCACGGCCGCGGTATAGATGAGGAACGGTGACGTTTCAGCGGGCACATCGTCATGGTGTGGCGGTATCGCATCGCGAAGTGATCGCCACAACGAAATGAAATGCAGATACGTTTTAGGTCGTATTTGCATGACGTCGTCCTCGACGTGTCAGATCAAGCATAGGTTCAGGTTATGCCCGGTTCAAGCCGACAACAGCCGTTGCGGCATTGAGTAGCGGAGCCATGCCCGTCCTGCGGTGCAGCATGGAAACCGGATAACGGCTTCAATCATTGACGAGACGGAGCGAGTGCACGTACGCCGTGTCAACACCGACGACATGCCCGAACGACCTGTAAGCCGCAGATGAATTGGGTCCCACGTCTCAGCACCAGTCTCTGCATCGTTGCCGCTCTGTTGGCGATGCATTCAGCGCCGGCGCCAGCGCAATTGACAGGTCACGGTGGGCCCGTGCGGGCGATTGCGATTTCCAGTGATGGCAACAATGTTCTGTCGGGCAGCTTCGACACCGCCGCCATCCGATGGTCGCTCAAGACCGAATCCGCCGAGCAGGTCCTTCGCTTTCACTCCGATGCGGTGAACGCGGTGGCCTTCCTGAAGGATGGGCGGATGGTGACTGCCGGAGCGGATGCGAAGGTAGCGATCTGGACGCCTGGCCGGCAGCAGCCGGATCAGGTTTTCGAGGGCCATGGCGCGCCGATCGCTTCACTTGCAGTCTCGCCGGATGGCGCAAGATTGGCTTCTGCCTCCTGGGACCATACAGTTCGTATCTGGTCGCTCGGCGATGGCGCGCAGCAGGTGCTGGAAGGGCATGCGCAGAACGTCAACGGCGTCGCATTCACGCCGGATGGACGATCGCTGGTGAGCGTGGGTTACGATCGTGAACTGAGGATCTGGCCATTGGCGGGTGGCACCCCTAATGTCATTACGCTGGGCTCACCCCTTAATGCCGTGGCAGTCGCGCCTGACGGCGAGATCGTAGCGGGTGGTGCTGATGGCAGGCTACGCTTTCTGATGTCGGAGGGCCGGGAAAGCGGCGAGGTGCAGGCTGGCCAGACGCCGATTGTCGCGTTGTCGATCTCTCCAGACGGCACGTCGGTCGCTGCTGCAGGAATTGGCGGTGTCGTGGCGGTCATCGACCGAAAGGCGCGAAGCATCGCGCGAAGCCTGGTCGATACAGGTTCGCCCGTGTGGTCGGTCGCTTTCCTGCCGGACAACGCAACATTGCTGACGGGCGGCGTCGACGGCAGGATCCGGCGCTGGAACGCGCTGACCGGCGCCCCCATCGGCTCATCGTTGCAAGCCACGCCGCGCGATCCGCTTGCCGCCTATACGGGAGATCACGGGGCCGAGGTGTTCAGGGCGTGCGTTGCCTGTCATACCCTGTCCGAGCAGGACGCGCAGCGCGCCGGCCCCACGCTTGCGGGCTTGTACGGCCGCAGGATCGCGTCGCTGCCTGGTTATCGCTTCTCCGACGCGCTCAAAGCGATGGACATCGTGTGGACGCCCGAGACCGTGTCAAAATTGTTCGAACTCGGTCCGAACGCCTATACGCCTGGCACAAAAATGCCGGAGCAGCGGATTGGATCCGCGAAGGATCGCAAGGCGCTTACGGATTTCCTGGCGCGCGCCACCGCCAAGTAGCTAACGCTTGGTCTCACGCTCACGGAGATAATCATCGGTCGTGCGAGGCGAAGCGCGTTCGGGCACGCCGGCGAACGGGTCGAACTGTTGTTCACTCATGGCGGTGACGCGGCAGTCCGCGCACATTCTGACCACGTCCAGCCGCTTGTCGCCCGCAGGATACATCCAGTGTCGGCCCTCGAGTTTCGCAGCGATCTTCTCGATCGTGCTCTTTACCCCAAAGGGCTTATTGCAGCGGATGCAAAGCGCCGGCTCTTCCTCCTTGATGATCCGTGCCGGAGCCCTTGAGGCCCGGAAATCGATCTGCGGCTTCAGAGTGATCACCTTTTCCGGGCAGGTGCTCTGGCATAATCCGCACTGCACGCACGCATCTTCGACGAATTTAAGCACGGGACGTTCGGGATCGTCGCGGAGAGCCCCGGTGGGACAGGCCGACACGCAGGCCAGGCACAAAGTGCATCCGTCCGTATTGACGGTAACCGTACCAAGCGGCGCGCCCTGGGACAGCGCAATGACGTCGGTCGGCACAGGCGCAACGCGGTGCAGTTCGTGAAGAGCGAAGCGAAGCAGGTCGCGCCGCTTGCCTACCGTCTTGAAGGTTGCGGGACGCTCCACGGCCGGCGCGGGTTCAATCGACCGCAGCACTTCGCCCAGCACGTCCGGGTCGTCCGTTTCGATAGTCGCAACCCGGCGCCCCGAAAAACCTAATCCGGAAACAATGGCATCAGCCATCGTTATGGTTTGAGAAAGCCCGGAGATGTCGTGCAGAGGTCTTGCGCGGAGGAGAAAGCGTATCCCCGCTGCGCCATAGGCGAAGGATGCCACGACCGCCTCCAATCCAACCTGTGTCACCTCGTTGACGGGGAACGGCAGCACATTGGCGGGAAGCCCGTCGCCGTGGCGGGCGAGCGCATCGATCAGCGTGCTGCCATGTTGGGTGTCGTGCAGCAGCACGACCGCACCGGAGCCGCCGGCTTCGCGGTAGGTCAAAAGCATTGCGCGCAATTTGTGCAGCAGCGCATCGGGCGGCGGAAGGGCATAGGTTGCTGCACCCGTCGGACAGGCCGCGGCGCACTGGCCGCATCCGGCGCAGACCTCGGCGTTGATCTTGACGTGATCGCCATGTGGCGTGATCGCTCCGGTCGGGCAGAGATCGAGACAGCGATGGCAACCCGTCAGCCTCGAGCGCGAATGGACGCAGATCTCTGCGGTGAAATTGACGTATTTCGGCTTGTCGAAGTTGCCGACGAGGTCGCGTGCCCTGAGCACCGCACGCAGCATCGCGGCCGGGTCCCGCGGATCCGCGCGGAGATAGCCGTCGCGCAAGTCATGCGCGGGAAAAAGCGGTTTCCCGCCGGAGAGATCAAGGACGATGTCGCAGCGCGAAGTCAGGCCGTCGCACGGAGCCTCGAAGACGAGCGTATCGCGCGAGGAGGGGCGGGGGGCCGCATAGTCGTCGACCGTCAACTCGAAGGCCCCCAAATGGCCCTTGGCGTTACGGATCGTTCCTTGGACGATCGGAAAGGATGTCGTCGCCGGCGGCATAATCTGTGACGGCTTTGTGATCATGATCGTCACGTCGAGATGATCGGCAAGCAATCGACCAGCTTCGACCGCAAGTTCGTCGCGGCCATAGATCAAGATCACCCCTTCGCTCGATAGGGTGACAAACGGAAAAGCAGGCGCAGCCTCGGACACAGCGGCGAGCAGTGCTGCCATTTTTGGGCCTGCCTTGGTTCCCTCCACCGACCAGCCGGCCGTCTCGCGAAGGTTGATGAAATCCAGTTTCCCCGAACGCCCCTTCGCCTCGTCGCCAAACAGTGGGGCCTCCTGGGTGCAGCCGACGATGAGCGGTCCTTCCGCCTTCGCCGCATTGCGAAAATGATCGAGCTCGGCCCTGCAGAGCTGGCGGAACTCGGCGATTTCGCTTTTGCGGCATCCTCGCTTCACGGCGGCCGTATCGAGGCGCATCGTGTCTTCGCACGAGCAGATCAGGATCGTGTTCGGCGGATCAGGCATGCGCAGCCCTTCACCTCCTGAAGAGGTCCGGGAACGACGGCGAGCGGACTCGCGTCGCCCCTCCTGGTCGATTAAGTTATTCTCACAAGAGAAGAAAAGAAAGCTGGAGGTCCGCCTGACACCGACAGCCCCTGGGCACTCATCGGTCACGGAGCCAATCAATCTGCCTCCGCCATTCACGCTGGTGAGGCTGCGCGAAAGTCGTGACTCTTTTGCCCATGCCATGCATATCGCCGAAGAGAGTGGGGCAGGTACGCTGACCTACGTGGGGCGGTTCGATCTTGCCGAGTTCGCAGTCGTCCTTGAACCTGGCGAGCCGTTGCGTACCGCGCGCCGCGCCTTCTTTGCGGGGATGGTGGCGCTGACCGACGCCTTGCGCGCGTATGCGCCGCCGAACAAGGAGATCTCGATCGACTGGCCGGACGCGATCCGTGTTGACGGCGGCCTCGTTGGTGGCGGGCGGCTCGGCTGGCCTTCGTCCGCAAAGGAGGACGAGCCGCCGCGCTGGCTGGTGTTCGGTGCCATGATCCGGACGGTTGCGATGAGCGACAGGGAAGCCGGCGTTTATCCACTCGCTTCCGCCCTGGATCAGGAGGGTTTTGGTGAGGCCGGCGCGATTCAGGTGACGGAGAGCTTTGTGCGGCATCTGATGCGCGCTCTCGACGGCTGGCAAGCCGATGGATTCGACGACATCGCACGCGAGTTTCTAAGTCGGTTGCCGCGTGCGCGGCAAACCACATATGTGATCGCTGACAACGGTGACCTTATTGCCCGCCGGATTGGGACAAACAGGACCGATCGGCACGACCTGAAGAAGGGCTTGCTATCGCCGTCATGGTTCGATTCAATACTCGGAGGACCGCGTCTGTGAAGCTCTTGCGCACCATCGCGCTCGATCCATCCGACACGTTCGTGTTCGACGTGCCGGCGCAGCCCGGCGATTGGGCAGTGTCTGGCGCCTTCCGCTTTTGTAATCGGGATGCAGCGAAGCTGAGCGGCAAGGACCGTTCGGCGTTTCGAAGCGGTTTCCTCGGCGTGCAATCCTGGGGCTGGTCGACATTGGTGCAGATCGTCCCCGCGACTGAGGGCGATCGCCGGACGTTGGTGGAGCTCCTTGCGAAACAACTGGTCGAACGGTTCGGGGCGCCGGACCTTGCAACCGCGTGCCTTGCCGCTGAAGAGGAAGTCGCCTTTGCGCAATCACTCTGCACGCATCCCATCAGCGCGCTGATCGCGGTCCACCGCTCGGCGAGCAATGGCGAGGTCCGCGAGTCATTCCGCAGATTGCAACTGCGCGAGGGCCAGCGTCACGGCAAGGCGTTCTCGTTCATGGAAGTGGAGGATGACACCGAGCCCGACAAGGATCTCAATCTTGCGAATATGAGCGAGGAGCCGTCGCGCCGATGAGGGATTTCTGGATCGCCTGCGGCCACCATCTGCTCGATCACAATGCGAGCGGCGGGCTCGTGGTCACGGATGAGTTCCTGAAGGCCTACTTCGTGCGCCCCGAACTGATGCCGCCGGACGACGCTTGCGCGGTCGAACGCAGGTTGCACCAGGAGCTGCTCGCTGACCCGGGCCGGGCAGTCGCTGCGGAGGAGGTAGCTGCGATCGCCGATGCGGATGCGCGGGAGAACTGGCAATTCGTACTGGCATTTCGGAAGCTTCTGCTGCGCGAACCCACGTTGGAAGCGGCCTATCTTGCATTGGTTCGCTCACGTCACGTCAACCTGCCGCCGCTGTTTGTGAACCACCTTGTTCACGTGATCCTGCGAAATGCGCTTGACGGCTGCGAGGACCCGTTCGTGCTGCGCGCGGCCGAACTGTTCTTCCGGCCGCAGCGTATCGTGCCGCACGAACACTTGCTGCTGTTGGGCGACGAGGAAATCATTGGCGGGCCAAGCCAAACGCCCGTGTTGTCGCTGATGTCCATGTTGGGGGCAACAACCGGCGCGGAGATCGACGTCCTCAGCGAGGGGAATGCCGACAGCTACTGGCAGCGCAGCGATCAGTTCGATCTTGCGCTCGATTTCACCGGCGGAACGCGGGGCCCCGCTGCGCTGGCAGAGGCCATGGGGCGCTGGATTACTCATTTGCTTGGATTTGCCGTCGGAATTGAGCCGCTCACCGCCCTGCGCGATGCGAAGCTCACCTGGTATGTTGGGCTCGATGCTGAAGCCACCCGGATGGGCGACCAGCTTTGGCATGGAGAGGCGCTGGACGACCACACCGCAAGCCGTGTGCTGGCGCTGTTCCGGCTCACTTTTCCAGATTCCAGCCTGGTCGTTGATGCGGTCGGGCGCGAGCCGGTCTACCTGATCCTTGCAACGACCTCCGATCAGCTGGTGCAGATGAAGCCGCAGAATCTGTTGACGGGGCTGCCGATCAAGCACCTGGAGGCTGCAACGTGAGCCCCGGCGCGCTGCCATTGTTGCGCATTCCGGTCGGCGTTGTCGTCGAGCGCCGCAAGGCGGATTCCCCATGGATTGATTTTGTCTGGCGCGGCATCGGCGTCTTGCCGGATGAGTCGGAGATGATGCCGTGGACTGTCCTACGGGCGCAGGAGGGATTGACGCTCTTTTATGCCGGGAACGCCATGGTCGATCTCTATCGCTCGGAAACCGAGCGCTACCGCGACAATCTTGCCACGGGCGCTCCCCGCATCTGGATCGTATTGACTCCCTCCGAGGGCGCCTGGCCCTATGCCGTTTCGGCCGTCACCGCAGATCCAGCGGAAGGCGAGGCATTCACGGAAGCAGGTGCCAATCTTGTCGAAGCGGTGCCAATGCCTGAGATACTGCATAAGGCGATTGAAAATTTCATCGCCGAGCACCACGTCGAGAGGGAATTCGTCAAGCGCGAGCGACGCCGCGCCGATCCTGAGGCGCTTGCGCGGCGTCACCACGACGGTGAGCACGAATGAGCGACGAGCAATTCCTGGCGCGCTGGGCGCGCCGCAAGCAAGAGGCGAAGGCCGGTCACGCTGAACCAGCCCCTGAAGAAGCCGCTGAGGCGCATGGGCCGGCGCTGTCCAACCGGGCTGCGGCAGAGCCGGCTCCCCCGGAGACGGAGCTGTCGAACTTGCCCCCGATTGAATCGATCGATGCTGCCACCGACATCACGGCTTTCCTGCGCAAAGGCATTCCGCAGGAGTTGAGCCGGGCGGCGCTCCGTCGCGCCTGGAGCGCCGATCCCACCATCCGCGATTTCGTGGGGTTGGCGGAAAACGCCTGGGACTTCAACGACCCGAACGCCATGGCTGGCTTCGGTCCGCTGGACTATTCGGCCGAGCAAATTGACGCTCTCGTCCGCCGCGTCGTCGGGGGCGTGGTAGAGGCCGCCGAGGGCCTCCCTAATCCGCCCGAGGCTGCCGAAGACGCCGCGCGATCGGTTCCCGCGGAGGCCGGTTTCGAGCAATCATCAAATCCGGTGAAGGCGATCACGGAACCTCGACCGCTCGGCGAGTTCGCAGCCGCGGAATTGCCGTCGAATTCTACTGCATCGCAACCCGTAGCTGCGAGTGAAGAGACTCCCCTTCGGCACCGCACACATGGCGGGGCGTTGCCCCGGTAGACTGCGACTAAATGCGATAGCCTCAGACTATGGCTATCAATTGACCGCTCCCGGACACGCGGCTAGTCTTTGTTACGCAAACGCAATCAAGCGCTTGGCCCCCTGGATGGGAGGTCGGCATGCGCGATGCGGGCCTTGAACGAGCCATCGATGCGGCGGGCGGCGTTGCCGAGCTTGCCCGAAAAATCGGTATTGCCCAGCCCTCGGTGTCGAACTGGAACAGGGTGCCCGCGCAACGTGTGATTGCGGTCGAAGGCGCAACGGGTGTGTCGCGCGAAGTGCTTCGTCCCGATCTCTATAGCGAGCCGGCCGCGCCGGACGACGCGGTTGATCCGACCGATGCCGCGCGCGCGCAGGAATACGCGCTGCTTGCAACCTTGCTCTCGTCCGCGCCGTCGGCCGCATTGCTCGAGCAGATCGCGCAACTGCATGGCGATGCGACGCCGCTTGGACGCGCCCACGCAACCCTTGCAGAAGCTGCATCGGTAGCGGCCGTATCCGAGGTCGAGCGCGAATATTTTGACCTCTTCGTCGGTCTGGGTCGCGGCGAGTTGCTGCCTTACGCATCCTATTACTTGACGGGCTTTCTCCACGAACGTCCGCTGTCGCGCCTGCGCGACGATCTCGCCGCGCTCGGCATTGAGCGGGTCGAGAGCAATTTTGAGCCCGAGGATCACGCGGCGACGCTGTGCGAGATCATGGCGGGCCTTGCGGTGGCACGCTTTCCGGTGCCAACGGAAGCACAGCGCACATTCTTCGAGAAGCATGTGTCCCGCTGGATGGGACGTTTGTTTGACGACATGGAGAAGGCGGAAAACGCCAAATTCTACCGGTCGGTCGGAACACTTGGACGAAATTTTCTGGAAATCGAATCCGAGGCTTTCACGTTCGTCAACTGACCAGCGCCGCTGGTCCAGGAGAGATGCGATGAGGGACGAGCAGAGAACGACAGTCGGACGCCGCGATTTCCTTCGCAAGGTCGGCATCGGCACGGTCGGTGCGGGCGCGACGTTGGCAACGCCCTTGATCACGCCTGCTCAGGCGGACAGCGAGACCGACGATGAGAAACGCAAGGCGCGCTACAAGGAGACCGATCATGTGAAGGCGTACTACCGTGTCAATCGCTATCCGGGTTGAGAGGAGGCGGCCGTGCTGATCAGGAGAACACAACAGCGTTCCGAATCCGCTTCACGCGGATCAATCGCGGAAGGTTTGTCCGGGCAAACCAATGGTCTCGACCGCCGCACCTTCCTGCTCCGGTCCGGCCTTGGTGGCGGCGCTCTCGCCGCAGTGAGCACGCTGCCGGTCGGTGGCGTCCGCAAGGCGAAAGCAGCAGTGGCAGGTCCCCTCACATCGGGAGCAACCGTTCGCAAGAGCGTCTGCACGCATTGTTCGGTTGGATGCACCGTGACGGCGGAGGTGCTGAACGGGGTGTGGATCGGCCAGGAGCCGAGCTGGGATTCCCCGATCAATCGCGGATCACATTGTGCCAAGGGCGCTTCTGTGCGCGAGCTCGTGCACAGCGAGCGGCGGCTGCGCTATCCGATGAAGCTTGTGGGTGGGCAGTGGACGCGTGTCTCCTGGGATACGGCGATCAACGAGATCGGCGACAAGCTCCTGGAAGTCCGCGAGAAATCTGGGCCCGATTCCATCTATTGGCTCGGCTCGGCCAAAATGACGAACGAAGGCGCCTATCTGTTCCGCAAGCTCGGCGCGTTCTGGGGAACCAACAACACCGATCATCAGGCGCGCATCTGCCATTCAACGACCGTTACCGGCGTGGCCAACACCTGGGGCTACGGCGCGATGACCAACAGCTTCAACGATATCCGCAATGCCAAGACCCAGGTCATCATGGGCGGCAATCCAGCCGAGGCGCACCCTGTATCGTTGCAGCATCTGCTCGAGGGCAAGGAGCTTCAAAAGGCCAACTTTGTCGTCATCGACCCGCGCCTGACGCGAACCGCGGCACACGCGACCGAATATGTTCGGATGCGGCCGGGCACCGACATCCCGGTGCTGTACGGCATGATGTGGCACATCCTCCAGAACGGGTGGGAAGACAAGGAGTTCATCCGACAGCGGGTCTATGGATTCGATGATCTCCGGAAAGAAGTGGAGAAGTGGAATCCGGCAGAAGTCGAGCGTGTCACCGGCATTCCCGGCGAGCAGCTCAAGCGCGTCGCCAAGATGTTTGCTACCGAGAAGCCGGCAACGCTGATCTGGGCCATGGGCCAGACCCAGAAGACCGTTGGCACCGCCAACGTGCGGGCCAGTTGCATCGCACTGCTGATGACGGGCAATGTCGGCGGAGCGGGCATGGGCGCCAACATCTTCCGTGGCCATGACAACGTGCAAGGCGCGACCGATGTCGGGCTCGATATCGTCACGCTGCCGTTCTACTACGGGCTCGCCGAAGGCGCGTGGAAGCACTGGTCGCGGGTTTGGGAGGTCGACCATGAGTTCCTGAAGTCGCGCTTCGACTCCAAGCAGATCATGGAAACGCCCGGCATCCCGCTGACCCGCTGGTTCGAAGCGGTGACGCTGCCGAAAGATCAGATCGCGCAGAAGGACAATGTGCGGGCCGTGTTCGTGCAGGGGCACGCCAGCAACAGCATCACCCGCATTCCTGAATCCCTTAATGGCCTGAAGGCGCTCGAGCTGCTCGTCATCGCCGACCCGCATCCGACGACCTGGGCCTCGCTCTCGGTCGAGGCGGGACGCAAGGATGGAGTCTACATTCTCCCGGTTGCCACGCAATTCGAGTGCAAGGGTTCGCGCGTTGCCTCGAACCGCTCGTTGCAATGGGGCGAGCAGGTCGTGAAGCCGATCTTCGAATCGAAGGACGACCTCGAGATCATCTATCTCCTGGCGAAGAAGTTCGGCTTCGCCGACAAGATGTTCAAGAACATCAAGGTCGAGAACAATCTGCCCGAGGCGGAGGATGTGCTGCGTGAGATGAACCGCGGCAGCTGGTCGACCGGCTATTGCGGGCAATCGCCCGAGCGCCTCAAGGCGCATATGAAGAACCAGGCGAAGTTCGACATGCTGACGATGCGGGCGCCCAAGGACGATCCCGAGGTCGGCGGCGACTATTACGGTCTGCCTTGGCCGTGCTGGGGATCACCTGAAGTCAAGCATCCGGGCACGCCGCTGCTCTACAACACCAATCTGCACGTGATGGACGGTGGCGGCACGTTCCGTCCGCGCTTTGGCGTCGAGCGCGAAGAGAAGCTGCCCGACGGCACCACGCGCAAGGTCAGCCTGCTCGCGGACGGCTCGTACTCGAAGGGTTCGGCGATCGAGGACGGCTATCCGGAATTCACGCTGGCGAGCCTGAAGAAGCTCGGCTGGGACACGGAGCTCACGGAAGCCGAAATGGCTGTTATCAACAAGATCAACCCGGCCAAGCCAGACGTGGTGTCGTGGTCGCTCGACCTGTCGGGCGGAATCCAGCGTGTCGCGCTCATGCATGGTTGCGTGCCCTATGGCAACGGCAAGGCGCGGATGAATGCGTTCGGCTTGCCCGACCCCATTCCGGTACACCGGGAGCCGATCTACACGCCGCGCGTCGACCTGGTCGCGAAATATCCGACGTTGCCCGACGCCGAGCAGTTCCGGATGCCCAATATCGGCTTCTCGGTGCAAAAGGCGGCGGTCGAGAAGGGGATCGCGAAGCAATTTCCGCTCATCCTGTCGTCCGGCCGTCTGGTCGAATATGAGGGCGGCGGCGAGGAGACGCGCACCAACCCCTGGCTCGCCGAATTGCAGCAGGACATGTTCATCGAGATCAATCCAGCCGATGCCGCCGAGCGCGGCGTCACGGACGGTGGCTGGGTCTGGGTCACGGGCGCAGAGAACAATTCGAGGGCCAGGATGAAGGCGCTCGTCACCGAGCGTGTCGGCAAGGGCGTTGCCTGGATGCCTTTCCACTTCGGCGGTTGGCTCGCAGGCAAGGATCTTCGCAGCAACTACCCCAAGGGCACCGATCCGATCGTGCTCGGCGAAAGCGCGAACACGATCACCACCTACGGGTATGATCCCGCGACGAACATGCAGGAGACGAAAGTCACTCTCTGCCAGATCGCGGCGGCATAAGGAGCAACGACGATGGCACGTATGAAATTTCTCTGCGACGCCGACCGTTGCATCGAGTGCAACGCCTGCGTGACGGCCTGCAAGAACGAGCACGAGGTCCCCTGGGGCATCAACCGGCGTCGTGTCGTCACCATCAATGACGGCAAGCCGGGCGAACGCTCGGTCTCGATGGCCTGCATGCACTGCACCGATGCGCCCTGCGCTGCGGTGTGTCCGGTGAACTGCTTCTACACCACCGCCGACGGCGTGGTGCTGCACTCCAAGGACCTCTGCATCGGCTGCGGCTATTGCTTCTACGCCTGTCCGTTCGGCGCGCCGCAATATCCGAAGGTCGGCAATTTCGGCTCCCGCGGCAAGATGGACAAATGCACCTATTGCGCCGGCGGTCCCGAAGCCGACGGCAGCAAGGAGGAATACGAGAAATACGGCGCGAACCGGCTTGCCGAAGGCAAGCTGCCGCTCTGCGCCGAGATGTGCTCGACAAAATCGCTGCTCGCCGGCGATGGCGAGATCATCGCCCAGATCTACAGAGAGCGCGTACTGAAGCGCGGCTACGGCTCGGGCGCATGGGGCTGGAAAACCGCCTATCGCGAGACGATCGAGTCCTGAAGCAGGCCGCGGCCACGCGGCGCAGATGCCGAGGAGGAGTTCATGTCGTCATCCGGAAGGTTCATTCCAGTCACCATCGGCGCGTGGGCATTGCTTCTGTTGATCATTGCGGCGCCGGCACCGTCACTGGCCCAGCAGGTCAATCCGACAGCGAGCTCGGTTAGCGAGCGGCAGCTGCTCCAGGAAATGGACCGGATCCAGGGGCGCGTCAGCATTCCCGACCAGCGCTCCAGCGTGCTCATGCAGCCGGCTGGCCGCGAGTGGCGTGAATTCCGCAACGTGGCGCTGCGCTGGATTGGCGGGGTTGCCATCCTCGGCATGCTGGCGGTTCTCGTGATCTTCTATTTGACGCGCGGCATGGTCCGTCTGGAAAGCGGACGATCCGGCCGCACAATCGTGCGCTTTTCCTTATTCGAGCGTTTCGTGCATTGGATGACTGCGACCTGCTTTGTCGTTCTGGCGATTTCCGGATTGAACATCACCTTCGGCCGTCCGTTGCTCCTGCCGCTGATTGGCCACGAGGCGTTTTCCGAATGGTCGCAGTGGGCGAAGTACGCGCACAACTACCTCAGCTTTCCGTTCACCATCGGAGTCGTGCTGATCTTCCTGATGTGGATCGCTGGCAACGTCCCGAACAAGGCGGATGTCGATTGGATCAAGCGCCGTGGCGGTATGGTGGGTCACGATCATCCACCGGCCTATCGTTTCAACGCCGGCCAGAAGGCGATCTATTGGATCGTGGTCATCGGCGGAGGCCTGGTGGCGGCCACCGGATATGTGCTGATGTTCCCGTTCTATCTGTCAGGTATCGAAGGGATGCAGTTCGCGCAGATCGTTCACTCCATCGTGGCGATGCTCTTCATCGCGGCGATGCTGGCGCACATCTATATCGGGACGATCGGTATGGAAGGCGCGTTCGAGGCAATGGGCAGCGGCACTGTCGATGTCAACTGGGCCAAGGAGCACCATGGGCTCTGGCTTGAAGAGCAGAACGCGCGCGCCGAAGCGAATGCACGGCCCCGGCCGGCGGCCACCGCGGCGGAGTAGGGATCGCGCGGCCCATAAATGTGCCAGGCGCTTGGTCAGAGCCGCACGCCCGTCGTCGCAAACGCTTGTTGGACGGGTTCCTGGATCTGGTCAAGGACGACAAAACCGGCCGCCGCGATCACAATTGCGGCTGCGCAGGCGAGCAAGAAGGCTTTCATGGCAAGGCTCCGCCGGAGATCGGGGGGTAGTTTATATGAGCGAGCAACCTGCGGACAACTGAATCAGCACGTGCCGAAATCCGATCGTTGGTTGGCCGGTTGGCACGATAGCGCCGCCGAATCTACCACAAGAACGGAGAGACCATAGTCAGCTGTCGAGCAGTAGTTTGACGAAACAACATAGGCAATCATCGCGACTCGTTGGCGCAATCGCAGAGCCGTCAGGAAGAAACTGTCCGCAGATCATTTAGGTCGCGCCGATGAACGGCACATCGCGTGCCTTTGAATTATGACAAATTTTCTGCTGGCGGCGGCCTTAACGGACCGGGCAGCTCGATCCGCAGGCTGGACGAGCACCCGGTCGTGCATGTGGCGTTCAACGACGCCGAGGCCTTTGCCAAGTGGGCAGGCAAGGAACTTCCGACCGAGGCCGAATGGGAATTCGCGGCGGACCTCGCCACTTTGCGCTGTTTCGCGATCCTGGCGACCCAGGTTCGAGCACCCGTGCCCCCGCCTTGAAGCGCTATTCCGACCGCGAAATCGAGCGGCGGGCGTCCCTCATTTCCGCTATGATCAAGCCATGACGATCGGGATCACCGGACCCGAACGGAAGGTACCAAGGCAGAGTGCCGTGGTCGGGCTCACTATTGCGGCCGCTGTCATTGGGGTTTGCCTGATCCTGCTTTGGCTCGCGAGCGACCTCCTCGTCGACTGGCTGTGGTTTTCCTCGATCAATTATCCGCAGGTTTTTTGGACGACAATCGGTGCGAAAACCGTCATCTTTCTTGCGGTCTGGACCGGAACCGCCATCATCCTTTGGCTGAACGGATGGTTCGCCCTGCGCTTTGCCCGACGGCGGTCGACACAGCTTGTCACCGCTTCGGTGTGGAACTTCGCGGTCAACGCGCCGCCAGATTTGCTTGCGCTTTTACGCGGTCGACTGCCGTGGTCCCGGTTGACCGTAGGTGGGGCAGCTTTGATCGCTCTGCTCGTCGCCGCCGCAGAAGTCGGCAACTGGGGTGTCTTCCTGCGGTTTGTCTATCAGGTGCCATATGGCGCAGACGATCCGCTCTACAACAAGGACATCGGCTTCTATCTCTTCTCGCTGCCCGCCTATATCCTCATCAAAAACTGGATCATGCTCGTGCTCGTTCTCAGCGCGCTTTTCGCCGCGGCGATCTACTGGGTGCACGGCGATATCGAATACGACCTTCATCGCCGATCAATGTCGTCGATGGCGATTGCCCACGGCTCGGTGCTGCTCGGTCTTTTCTTTGCAGTGAAGGCCTGGTCCTATGGTCTTGATCGCTATCTGCTGCTCTACGGCGACAACGGTGTGGTCGTCGGCGCAAGCTACACCGATGTCCACGTGAGGCTCCCGGCCTTGTGGTTGGTGATCGGACTTTCGGTCATCGCGGCGTTCGCCACGTGGGCAAATTTGCGGGTGCGCACCTACCGGCTTCCTGCCGCCGCGTTCCTGCTTGTCGTGATCGGGTCTTTCGTGCTGTCTAGCGTGATTCCCGTGCTGTTCCGGGAGTTCTTCGTCAAACCAAGCGAATTGGAGCTGGAAAGGCCCTATATCGAACGCAACATTGCGCTCACCCGGCAGGCATACAATCTCGATCAGATCGCAGCCAAGCCGTTTGCGGCGGAACAGAAGCTTAGCTTCAAGACGCTCGACGCCAACAAGGCGACAATCGACAATATCAGGCTGTGGGACTGGCTGCCCTTGTCGGACACCTACGCGCAGCTGCAAGAGATCCGCACTTACTACAAATTCCATGATCTTGATGTTGATCGCTACTGGCTCGATGGCTCCTACCAAAGCGTAATGCTCTCGGCTCGCGAATTGCGGCCCTCCCTGCTGCCGCCGAATGCCCAGACATGGGTCAACCGCCACGTGCTGTTTACTCACGGCAATGGCGCGGTGATGAGCCCGGTCACGCGCAAAAGCACCGAGGGGCTACCGCTGCTCTATTTGCGGGATATCCCTCCGGTTGCGGATGGAGGCCCCAATATCCACGAGCCGCGCCTCTACTACGGCGAACGGAGCGACAACTACGTCATCGTCAAGGGGAGCACGCCGGAGTTCGACTATCCGAAGGGAAAGGACAATGTCTACGCGGCTTATGACGGTACGGGCGGCGTTCCGATAGGGGCGATGGTGTGGAGAGGCCTGTTCGCTTACTACTTCAACGACCCGAACCTACTGCTCTCAAGCTACATCACGACCGACAGCCGTATCATGATCCGGCGCAATATCGGGGAAAGAGTACGAACGATCGCCCCGTTCCTCAGGCTCGATCACGATCCTTATCTGGTCATCAGCAATGGGCGGATGTTCTGGATGCAGGACGCCTACACGGTGAGTTCCTACTTCCCCTCCGCGCAGCCGGCGCAAGACGAGGATATCAACTACATTCGCAATTCAGTGAAGGTCATCGTCGATGCCTATAACGGGACCGTCGACTTTTACCTGATGGAGACCGGCGATCCGATTGCAGCGACCTATCGGCGTATCTTTCCGAGCCTGTTCAAGCCATTCTCGGCCATGCCGGCGGATATGCAGAGGCACATTCGCTATCCGGAGGACCTGTTCCTGATTCAGGCGCAGCTCTATCAGAGCTATCACATGGAGGCCGCTGACGTTTTCTATAACCGCGAGGATCTCTGGCAGTTCCCGCGCCAGCCGGGCGGCGGCGGCATTGCGACGATGGCCCCATATTACATCATCATGCGACTGCCCGGCGAGCCGCAGGCCGAGTTTTTCCTCATGCTTCCCATGGTGCCAAGCCGCCGCGACAATATGATCGCGTGGCTCGCCGCGCGTTGCGACGCACCCGACTACGGCAAGCTGATTGTCTACGAGTTTCCCAAGGAGAAGCTCGTCTACGGGCCGTTCCAGATCGAAGCGCGGATCAATCAGAGCACCGATATATCGCAGCAGATCACGCTGTGGAATCAGATGGGCTCGCGGGTGATACGCGGTGCGAACCTGCTTGTGATCCCAATCGAGAACTCGATCCTCTATGTAACGCCGCTCTATTTGCGAGCGGAGCACGGACACCTGCCGGAGCTGAAACGCGTGATCGCAGCCTATGGTGAACATGTGGTGATGAAGGAGACGCTCGACGAGGCCTTGTCAGCACTGTTTATCGAGCCTGGCGCGGTGCGGCCGGTCTCGAGCACGAAGGAGGAAATGCCTGTCGCACGCCCGTCGGCAAGTCAGGCACGGGAGGCGCTCGACCGCTACAATCATGCCGTTGAACGATTGAAGTCCGGCGACTGGAAAGGCTTTGGCACGCAGTTCGACGCAATGCGCGAGCTTCTGGAGGAAATGAACCGGCACGCCACGGGCCACTAGCGTCGCGGCTCCTTTGGCGCTCATTGGGGAACACAGGGGCTGCATAGTTCGGGCTGAACACGCAACGAAGAGAGGCCTTGAGCTTGATCCGATACAGGCGGTGTTTGCACTCGCGGTACGAATGCCGCTGAGAAGCGAGGTGGACCGCAAGCAGGTCGAGCTGGATCTCCCCTGTGAACCAACCGACAGGCCCACTGTCGCGCCTACTGCTGTAGCCACTGACTGAGTTCATCTTCAGTTACAACACGCTCGAAATTCTCGGTTTTGCTTTTGATGCGGTATCGAATGCGTCCGTCCGCCTCAATCGGGAGGCATGCAACAATAGTGTAGACGGTCCGTTCGCCATTGTCGGCGCGGCCCTGCGGTCGCTGGGCTTGATGATGAACGTCGTCGTTGATCGAGAAGATGTAGGGCATTGTGTTCCTTACAGCATTTGGGGTGCGTGCGCCTCACAGAGAAGCCCGCCGGCCCGCTGATTGCAATCAAGGTTTTGCGGGCCGTGAACAGTCCCTTCGAGAAGGCCGCGGAACCCGAGGCCAGCCGCGGCGCCCTCTCATCTCATTCCCGTGGCAACCCATGCCACCGGTGGTATGGTGAAGGGGTTCGACCTATTGAATGACTTGATGGCCGCGCCCCGAGGGGGCCTTTCCAAGACATCGCTGGATCGAATTTGCTCACACGGATTGTGGGTAGCGAACTCTTTCGTGGGTACTGTTGGAGACGGATAATGGCAACGGGTGTCGTGAAGTGGTTCAACGGCCAGAAGGGCTTTGGCTTTATTCAGCCGGACAATGGTGGGCCGGATGTATTTGTTCACATTAGCGCCGTCGAGCGTGCGGGCCTTCATGGACTAGCCGAAGGGCAGAAGGTCTCCTTCGAGGAGAAGACCGATCCGAGGCGCGGAAAGACGAGCGCTGAAAATCTGAAGACCCTATAACATCGGTCGACGCTTCGGTTTCACGGATGTACTGAGAAGCAGGCTACAGGGGGGATATCATCGCCGACCTGCGGCGGAGATGCCGCACGATTGTTCGTTAAGTTTTATCGTTCATCCGCTAGGTCGTGGAACTTAGCACCAGCGGCACCGTCCCCAGCGTGCGCAGCAGCCGCCGCAACCCCCGCAGCCACCGCAACCACGCACAGCTCGGCAACCACGGCAGCCACGGCAACCACCGCAACCTCGGCGAACAACAACGGCGGCTAGCTGCACGTCGCTTCCAGCATTTTCCTTATCGAAGAGATAGAACGTGGCGAGACTGACGTCGGCCATTTCCTCTTCGCCAAGAACGAAGCGCTGATTGGGCGAGATGTTGTCAGAATGCGGGATATGAGCAGTGGGTATCGTGTGCGCGGATGCGCTCCCCGCCAGCGAGAGACCCAGTCCGGCCGTACCGAGTGCCGTGACGGCGGCGGCTTTGGTTGCGCGTACGTGCTTCGCAGCTTGCTTCACCCGTGGCATGGTCGCCATCTTTTCGGAAGTTGTCGTGAAAGGGTCAGCTTGACGTAGCAAGTGTGCCTGTACGTCTAGAAATGCGACCTAGCGCATTCGGTTCCCCTTCGCGCGCGGGTCTTTTTGAGTTGCAACTGGTGGCGGACCCGACTGACCGTCTGACGATGTCCGTTAACAGGGGCAGAGCGGAAGTTGGATTTCGCGGCGGTCAATGCGGATTTTGACCCGAAGCCGACAGGTTCGAACAGCTGGCGCTTTCCGCAAGGCTCCAGCCAGCGAGGCGACTGCGCAAGTGCTGCTCAAGAATTAAACGTCGATTGGTTTCTAATCTGGTGAGCGCGTAAAGGGTACAAACCGCACGAGGCTGGCGGCGCGCGTTGTTGTCTTGCCCGGGCCGGTTTTTTCCACCACCGTGAGCTGCTGAGTGGTGTAGGCAGGTCCCACCGGCATCACCAGCCGGCCACCCAATTTGAGCTGCTCAATCAGCGGCGCCGGTACGTGCCCGAGCGCTGCGGTGACGATGATTGCTTCAAAAGGACCGCAATCGGGCCAGCCAGCATAGCCGTCGCCAAGCCGAACGCTCACATTGTCATACGCGAGGTCCTTGAGCGTTTTGGCTGCGGCTGCGGCCAACTGCGGGATGATCTCGATGGTGCAGACCTTTCGCGCCAGGTGCGCAAGGATGGCAGCCTGATAGCCCGAACCCGTACCGACTTCGAGCACAACATCATCGGGCGCGACGTAAGCCAGCTGAGTCATCAAGGCCACGATGAATGGCTGCGATATGGTCTGGCCGGCGCCGATCGGAAGCGGCATGTCTGCGTATGCGATGGAGCAAGATCGCTCAGGGATGAACAGATGGCGTTGTGTTTGCCCCATGGCCTCAAGGACTCTCCCCGACAGCCCCTGCTGTCCCAAAACACTGACGTGGGACCGGGCGTAGGACCGGATGGTTTCGACCATGGCGGCGCGTTCGAGGACGCATTGAGCGTCCTGTGCGGTCACTTCGCGCACGACGGTCACCATAGAAAGCACGAGCAGCAGCAAGGTCCTCATGAGCCGTCTCCCCGATCTCGGTGGCGCGGCGGCGACAAGGCCGGTTGCGACGCACCCGCAGCAACCAGTCATGCCGGCGCTTGGGTCACCATCTATCTATGACGCGCGGTTGAGAAAGATCGGCAACCCCTGCTTGTTGCCGTAGATGGGGCGATAGCGCTCCGTGTTGTAGCTGCTGGCGACGTCCAATTTGCGCGGGCCGAGCTTGGCGTCAGGGATGGGCACGAGGTCGTAGCAGCCCTCTACCAGCGCCGACATGAGGCCGGTCTTGCCTTCCAGGATGGCATCGTAGGCCATGTTGCCGAAAGTCAGGGCCACAAGCTTGTCGATGAAGTCCGGATCGCCCGATCGCAGGTCGTAGGTGAGGTCGGAGGTGATCGTCTCCTCGCCGGCGCGCCGCTTGATCTCGTCGGCAAGCGATTCCGCCACGTTGGCCTTCTTGCGGTGACCGTAGGCGTCAGGCTCGCCGTATTCCTGCAGGTTGAAGCCCTCCCACTCGGCACCCTCGCTGAGCACGATCAGCGCGTAGTTGCTTGGGTTCGCTCGCTTCTCCTCGAGGAGCAGCTGGATCAGTTTGTCGAGGTTGACCTTGTACTCCGGTATGACGCATCGTATCGAGGTCGCATACGCGGCGTAGAGCGCTGTGAATCCAGCATCGCGGCCAAAGACGCGGAAAATGCCAATTCGCTCATGCGAGCCGACAGTGGTGCGCTGTCGCTGGATGGCATCGCTGGCGCGGGTGATCGCGGTCGAGAAGCCGATGCAGTACTCGGTGTTGCGGACGTCGTTGTCCATCGTCTTCGGGATGGCGATGATCTTGACGCCGAGTTCGTTGAGCTTGGCCGCATAGCTGAGCGTGTCGTCGCCGCCGATGGCGATCAGGTGTTCGATTCCGAGCCCCGAAAGGTTCGCCAGCACCTGGCCGGTGAGGTCCCAGGTCTTGGTTACGATGCCGTCCTTGGTACTCAGGGAGACTGGAACGTCCCTGCCGACGAGATGATCGGGCAGCTTTTGTATTTTGGACGGATTGATGCGGCTCGAGTGCAGCACGGTGCCGCCGCGCCGGTCGATAGTGCGAGTGTTTTCACGGTTGAGCGGGATGACATAGTGAGACCTGCTGGTCGGGTCCTCGAGGTTCAAGTGCGTGAGGGCCTCCCAACCACGGCGGAGACCGACGACCTCGATGTCGTTCTCACTGCCGCGATAAGTCACGCTCTTGATGACTGCGTTGAGGCCGGCGACGTCGCCGCCGCCCGTGAGAATGCCGATGCGTCTTTTCGCCAAGCCAAACCTCCCAGCATTGGCAGGTCGTAATAATGCACAGCGCAGCTTCGCTACTCGGCCGCTTCCGGCTTGCGCTCCTCACGCAGCCGAAATCGCTTCACGAGTGCGGATACGGTGTCGCGGAAGCCGCCATATTCCAGCTCAGAATAGGGCAGCATCGCAGCGCCGGACCAGCCCTGGCTGCGCATCTCGATTGCCTTGCGTTGCGCGCGCCGGCGCACCTCGTCCCACGCCGGGTTGTCGAAGAAATCGGTATAGGACTCGGAAAAGCGGCCGTCCTTGTCGACCGAAAAGCCAGCGCAAGAAACGATCGGCAGGCAGTACATGCCAGTGACCGGTGTATTGAGCGGCACGGGCATCAGCGGCATCACATGCGAGCCGCGCGCATCGCCGCCCACGAAGTGTGCCTTGGCGAAGGGCGAGATAATTTCCTCGGGCGCCGGGAAAATTCCCTGGTTTCTGATGATTGCGACCGGATCGTCCTTGCCGGTGTACTTGCCTGCGATTGCGTGAAGACGTTGCGCCGACACGGCGGCGGCAACCTCGCCATATGTTTGAGAAACGATGCGATCAATGCCAAAGCGCTCGTTGTCGCGGAGCAGCGCGGCAATGTGGTAGTTGTCCTCGGGCGCGTCGAGTTCGATCACGCTGTCGCCCGCCGTGTGGTCCATGTCGATGACATGGAAACGGAATCCCTTGATCATCGGGGGTAGCATCAGCCCGGCGCAATACATGGGATCAGCGAAGGCGAGGTAGAGCGGCAGGTTATAGGCGCCGGGGCCGCATTTGTCGGCGGCAAACACCATGAATGATTCCGCGGGTCTCGGCCCCGAGAGGCTGTGGTCGAAGCTGAGCTCGGCGACGCCCGGGCCGGCACCGCGAATGTTTCCGGAAGGTGCGTCTGCGAGAAGATCCTGGCCGGCGCCGTAGAGACCGGAAGTCCTTGCAACCGAAGTGGCCGCAAGAAACGCCTTCCAGGCGAGTTGATGGATCTCGGAGCTCCCCTCGCCCCGAGTGTGCGTCATGATGATCGCAATGTCGTCGCCGGTGTGGCAGACAAAACCGTCGATCAACAGACCATTGCAGATCGCCTTCGCGACCTCGCCCTCGACAGCTGCCATCATGCGTGAAGATGGTTTCGTATGCCCGCCGACTGAGCCAACGTCAGCCTTGATGACAGAAAGAGTGAGTCTCATGAGCTTTCTCTCCGACCAGCACAGCGCGACGCCTCTGCGCAGGCTGCGCCGGGGCGACGGCGCTGCTCATACGCCGGAAGAACGTCTGATGTTACGTTAGGTTCCGCAGATGCCCTTCCTGCTCGAAAAATCCGCTTCCCGAGATATTCAACCACCTTAAGGATCATACCAGAACCGATAGGATAAGTAGATCATGCGCCATCATTTTCTACGGTGCACGAGTCCGGTTTTGGCCCGCGTGATACATGCCGGTGCAGTCTGACGATTTCCGTTCACAGGGGTAGACCGGAAGAGAGCGGCATTGTCCGCCGCTTGTGCCCGCACTGTAGGTAAGAAGGTGTCGAAACCACTGGAGAAGCGGCAGCCCAAAGAGCTCAGCAAGCGCCAGCTTTACGCCATACTAGCTGAGGCGGTCAGGAATACGGACTAAGAGCTAGCCCGCGAAGCGCGCCCGCCCTCCATAGTCCTGAAACGGGAAATGATATTGCCCGTCAGAATGCGGCGTCTATTGCAGATCGTGCCAAGACCGGGAAAGTTCGGCAATCTATGACGGCGTGTTCCGCCCGTGAATACACCGTATGGTTGGCCCAGAACAAAACGGGCCACGTTGTCATTTCAAACTAGGCCACTGTCGCCGGAAACAGGCCAGTGCCAAGACTTTGACAGTGGTCCGACCAGATCGACTTGCTTGAGGATGGGAGACCGCTTGGCCTATCACACAGCCCCTCAAAAGTGACCAACGGAAATTATTCGCATTTTCGCAGTGCCGTCATCATCTTCTCAGCCAGCAACAACAACGGCGACGGTCTCTACCTCGTCATCGCGAGTGCAAGAACTGGTGCTAACGGTACTGGAAAGAAGGTAAGCCGCGCTGGCTCGGTCTCGGATCGCTCAAGGACGTGTCGCTAAAGGACGCGCGGCTTGTCCGCGACGCAGCGCGTCTTCGTGTCAAAGGCGATCGCAGCGCACCCGGCGTCGACATCGTGTGGAGAAGCGAGCGGCGCCTGAGGAAGCGAAAGCCGGAGAGACCAAGGTCACCCTGCCTACTTTCGAGCTGTGCGCAGAAATCTACATGCGCGAGCACTGGTCGATCTGGAGCACGAAGCATCGCGGTCAATGGCCGTCGTCGCTCAAACTGTACGCTTACCCGGCAATTGGAAACTCACGACCCCCGAGATCAAGCCTAGCCACGTCTACGAATTGTTGCGGGCGATCCGGGTTGAAAAGCGAGAGACGGCGACAACTTTCAGAACAATGCACCACCTAGCAGGACTTTGGGGGCGATCCGAAGCCGCCGGCCGTCTCCCTAAGGAGGGCAAGAGCGTCGCGCGTGCCGTGAGTGAGACGGGGACATCCTATCGAGAAACGTTCTGCGGGTTGGACGCGAGCATCGTAGCTCAATTGATCCTGCCGCTGCTGTGGGATCCGTTAGTGCTCCCAATCAGCATGATCCAAGGCATTAGAAAGCTGAAGTAAAAGTTGCGACAATTGTTTTTTGTCGGCGATTGGGAAATCTTTGAATAGCCGAGCCTCGCGCTTACGCGAGGCTTCGGCCATTCTCGTGGCGAAATCTCTACCTTCGCCGGTAAGCTTGGCGATAGCGGCTCTGCCACGGGAGCGAGTCTGCTCGATCGAGATCAGCCCTCGATCCGCCAAGATGGCGAGACTGCGACTTGCTGCAGCCTTGTCGACGTCGGCAGCGTCGGAAAGTTCACTGACATTGAGGGATTCGATGCTCTTGAGCGTCATGAGAAGACGCCATTCCACGATGCCGATGTTCCAGGCCGCGCGGTAATACGCGGTCGCGCCTCTGTTGAGGCGCATGCCGAGGGTCGACACCAGCACGGCCACATGTTCACGGGCCAGCATTCCGGCATTCCGGGAACGTTCGTCCGAAGCTTTCTCCCTCTCGAATTTCTTGGTCGCCGGCATTTTCGAAGATCTCCAATGGACTTCGTTCCAAGTCCCACATTTTGCAGCGCATTGATCCAGATCAAAGTTCTTGACAAAACATTTATTGACATATCAACATAGAGCCCAATCTCCCAATTCCAAGAAAAAAGTGGCGAGAGTGACATGGAAGGAAACGGCTTGGTCGCCGGTCTTGATGAGGCGAGGACGTATGCCGGCGCAATCGATTGCGACCTTCACCCGGCGGTGCCCGGGATGGGCGTCCTCCTGCCCTATCTGGACGACTATTGGCGCGAGATGGTCTCCGTCCGCGCGCTCGATCGTCTCAATCTGAGCCTGACCAGCTATCCGCAGAATTCGCCGCTGTCCTGTCGTCCAGACTGGCTTCTCCCGGGCGGTGCGAAGGCTGGCTCCTCGCTCGAAGCGATGCAAGACCATGTGCTCGATCGGTTTCGACCACGCTATGGAATTCTGAACTGCCTCTACGGCGCGCAGGTGCTTCACAGTGAGGATATGGCGGCAGCGTTCTGCCGGGCGACCAACGACTGGATCAGGGATCACTGGCTCAATCGGGATCCGCGCCTCCGCGCCTCGATCGTGATCCCGTCCCACAACGCGGAACTCGCCGTGGCGGAAATCGACCGCCGCGCCGACGACTTCCGGTTCGTGCAGGTCCTCATGCTGGTGTCCGGTGAAACGACGCTGGGCCGGCGACATCTCTGGCCCATCTACGAACGCGCCGAGCGCCTCGGCCTGACGATCGGAATTCACGCAGGAAGCGCCTATCGATATGCGCCTACCGCCGTCGGGTGGCCGTCATACTATGTCGAGGACTATGTGGCGCAATCCGCCGCATTCGAGAGCCAGCTTCAAAGCCTGATATCGGAGGGCGTGTTCGCGAAGTTTCCCGGGCTCAAGGTCGTTGCAATCGAATCCGGGTTGACGTGGCTGAGCGGGTTCATCTGGCGCGCCGACAAGACATGGAAAGGCGTGCGAGCCGAGGTTCCGTGGGTCACGCGCACGCCGTCCGAGATCATCCGTAACAATGTGCGCTTCACCGTCCAGCCGGTCGATGCGGCGGACGACGGCGAGGCCATCATGCGGCTCGCCGATCACATCAAGTCGGACGAACTGTTCCTGTTCTCGACGGACTATCCGCATTGGCATTTCGACGGGGATGCGGTTCTCTCCGGCCGGCTCCCTGATGCGCTTTTCCGCAAGATCGCCAGTGAAAATGCGCTCGCCACTTACTCGCGATTGGCCACGGCCGATCAGATCATGGAGGTTGTGCCATGAGCACCGTTGAACTGGAACGGCCACGGGCCTCGAACTACAAGCTGAAAGTCATCGATTGCGACATCCATCCGGCGATGACCTCCTGGACCGAGGTGCATCCTTATCTGGAAAGGCAATGGATCGAGCATCTCACGGTCTATGGCAGCCATCTGCGCCACGCCTTCTCCGAGGCGCTGTCGCATCCGCGCATGTCGCCCGACGCTGCGCGGATCGATGCCTATCCGGAGGAGGGTGGGCCGCCGGGATCGAGCCTTGACCTGATGAAGAAGCAGCACCTCGATCCGAACGGGATCGAGGTGGGCATGTTGATACCCCTGCGCTGGAATCCGGGCAGTCAGAGAAATCTCGACCTTGGCGTCGCGTTGACCCGCGCGATGAACACCTGGCAGGTCGAACGCTGGGTGAAGCAGGAGCCGCGTTTGAGGGCCTCGGTGCTGATCGCCCAGGAGGACACGGTTGCCTCCGTCGCCGAGATCGATTCCAGGGGAGGGGATCCCAACTTTACCCAGATCCTGATCCTGCCCAAGACCGACGAGCCGCTTGGACGTCGGCGCTACTGGCCGATCTATGAGGCGGCCGTGCGCAACAACCTGCCGATCACGATTCATGTCGGCGGCACCAATGGCCATCCGTCGACCGGCGGCGGATGGACATCCTATTACATGGAGGAACACCACTCGGTCGCCCAGACCATGCAGGCGGTCGTGGCCAGTCTCGTGTTTGAAGGCGTCCTGGCGCGCTTTCCCGAGTTGCGCGTCGTGATCATGGAGGGCGGGTTGGGCTGGGTACCGTCGCTCAATGCGCGCATGGACAAGCACTGGGCACGACTTCGGAGCGAGGTTCCTCATGTGAAGAAGCCGCCGTCGGAATATGTGCGCGAGCAGGTGTGGTTCAGCACGCAGCCGATGGAAGAGCCGGCGACGTCAGCCGAATTGATCGATCTGTTCGACAGGATCGGATGGGATCGGCTGCTGTTTTCCACCGACTACCCGCATTGGGATTTCGACGATCCGCGCTACGCGTTTCGCGCCAATCTCACGCAGGCCCAGCGCGAGCAGCTTCTCTACGAGAATGCGCGCAAGTTCTACAGGCTGGACTGATGGCGCGGCATGTGGTTGCGACCGTGGATCAGATCCCGCCGGGCCAGCGCCTGCTGGTCCAGGTCAATGGACGCGAGATCGGCATCTTCAATGTCGAGGGCGAGTATTTCGCCGTCGGCAATCGTTGCCCGCATGAGGGGGCGTCCCTGTGCAAGGGACGCATCGTCGGGCTCGTCGAGGCGACGGGGCCCGGTGACTATCAATACAGCCGTCGCGGTGAGTTGTTGCGCTGCCCGTGGCATGGCTGGGAATTCGATCTGCGAACCGGCCGGTCATGGTGCGAGCCGGATCGCACCAAGGTCCGAAGCTATGAGCTGAAAGTCGAGCCCGGAGGCACGCTGATCGAAGGCGAGCTGCGCGCCGAAACGTTTCAGGTCACGATCGACAAGCAATATGTTGTCTTGGAAGTCTGAAGACCAGTGAATCAATTAAGTAAATAAAAGCGCATTGGGAGGAGTAAGTGGTGTTCAAGCTAGGGATGTCGGCGGCTGTCGCCTGTTTCGTGGGTCTGTTGAGCTCCGCGCAAGCCGAGGACGGTTCTTGGGACAAGGTCGTCGAGGCCGCCAAGAAGGAAGGCAAAGTCGTGGTCTACAACATGGCCTTGGGCGCTCCCTACTTCACGGCTGTCCTCAAGTCGTTCGAAGCGAAATACGGAATTCCGGTCGAGAGTCTCGACCTCCGTGCCAGTGAGCTTTCCGAGCGCATCCGCACCGAGCAGGCGGCCGGCCGCTTCCTGGGCGACGCCGAAATGGTCACGACGACCATGATCGAGGAGCAACTCAAGAACGGCGATTTCGTGCAGAAACTGCCGCCGATCCCGAATGCCGCCCATTTGCGACCGCCGTTCAAAGCCAATGAATACAGCGTGCCGGCCTTCATGCAGCCGATGGGCATCCTCATCAACACGCGGCTGGTCAAGGAGCAGGACATCCCGACGAGCTGGAACGATCTCAACGATCCCAAATGGAAGGGCAAGATCCTCTCGGACGACATGCGGCCGCTCGGCAGCGGGAATACCATGTTCGCCATCCTGGAAAAGACCATGGGCACCGACTTCAACCAGAAGCTCGCCGAGCAAAAGCCCGTGTTCAGCCGCGATATGCGAAACGACGCGCGGCGCGTCGCTCGCGGCGAGTACGCCATCTATATCCCGCAGATCTTTGCCTTCACGTCCGATCTGAAGGGGCTGCCGGTGAAAGTCGTGATTCCGAAGGAGGGTGCACCTTTCGCGGAGATGGATCTCGCGGTGCTCAAGAACGCGCCGCATCCCAACGCTGCGCGTTTGTTCATCGACCACTTCCTCAGCGTCGAGTCGCAATTGCTCTACGCAAACGCCTGGATGCTTCCGGTGAACGCCGCGGCCGCCGAGCGCGCCAATCCGGACGCGCAGCAGTTCGTGAATGCCAAGATCATTGGTCCCGCCAAGCTGGCTGAGCGCTCCTCGATGATGGATCTCGCCAAGAAGCTTTACCCCTGAGAGACCCATGAGCGTTTCAGCCGGAGAGGGAGTGAACAACCTCGTCGAGAGGCGTACGACCGGCCTGAGCGGGATCGGGCGGTGGCTGCAGGCGACTGCGGCAGGCCGCCTTGCGGCGCTCGCTCTGCTCGTCGTCGTTCTCGCCTTCCTTTCCGTCTATCCGCTGTCGATGCTGCTCTATGGAAGCCTGCATTCGACGCCGCCGGGAATGGCCGGCACTTTCAATCTGGACGGATATCGCGACGTCATCACGCTGCAAAGCGCGGTGACACTCCTCAACACCGTCGGCATCTCCCTGGCCAAGACCATCCCTTCGGTAATCCTGGCCGTTCTGCTCGCCTGGATACTGGCGCGAACCGACACGCCATTCCGGGGGGCTCTGGAAGTCCTGATCACGCTGCCATTCTTCATTCCCCCCATCCTGACCGCAATGGCGTGGGGCATGCTCGGCAATCCGCAGGTCGGATTGCTCAATCAGCTCTATCAGTGGGTCACGGGATCGGAGACAGCGCCGATCAACGTCTATTCATATGGCGGCGTAGTCTGGCACATGATGCAGTATTCCGTGCCGTTCCTGTTTCTTCTTATCGTGGACGCCTTCCGAGCGATGGATCCGAGTCTCGAAGAAGCGGCGACCATGTGCGGCGCGTCACGCCTGAGAACTTTTCGTACCGTCACATTGCAGCTTATGCTGCCCGCGCTGACAGGTGCGGCCATCCTGAGCTTCATTCGCGGCATCGAGAATTTCGAGTCGCCGCTATTCTTCGGTTCACCGGCAGGCATTCGGGTCATCACGACGGACATCTATGACTCGATCAACCAGCGGTCGCCGCCGCAATATCAGTATGCAACCGCGATCAGCTTCGTCATCATGGCGCTGTTGTTCCTGATCGTTCTTCTGCAGCGGCGGATGCTGCGCGGCCGGAGTTTTCAGACCATCACCGGCAAGGGCTATTCACCTTCGGTGATGAAACTCGGTGCATGGCGATGGGCAACCTTTGCCTTTTGCGTTCTGTTCTTTGTGGTGACGGTGGTCCTCCCGGTCGGGCAACTCATCATCGGCTCGTTCTTCAAGTTCTTCGGGTTCTACCAGTGGGACATGCTGACACTCGAGCACTATCAGGCGGTGTTCGGCAGCAGCGAGTTCTGGCGCGGGTTCAGCAACACGATGTTCCTGGGCCTCGTCGGCGCCACACTGACGATGTTGCTCGGCGCAACCGTCGCCTATGTCTCGGTTCGCACGAAGTGGCGAGGCCGGCTGCTGATCGATTCGATGGCCTGGCTGCCGTGGATGATGCCCGGCATCGTCCTTGGTGTCGGGTTTCTCTGGGGTTTTGCTCTGCTGCCTCACGCGATTCCGATCTACGGCACGATCTGGGCGCTGCTGCTGGCCTATATTTCGCTTGGGACGCCGCTTTCGGTGCGCGCCATGTCGAGCGCATATGCGCAGCTTTCGTTCGACCTCGAGGAGTGCTCCCGGGTGCATGGCGCAAGCTGGCTGCAAACCATGAGGCGCATCGTCCTTGCCCTGGCCTGGCCTTCCTTCGCCGTCGGATGGGTGCTGGTGTTCTTCGGCATCATGCGCGAGCTGAGCGCATCCGTTCTGCTCTATTCTGTCGGCTCCGAGGTGTTGTCTGTCGTGCTGCTGAAGCTGTGGGCGAACGGCAACGCGGAGCAGGTCAGCGTGATCGGGCTCATCATGATGGTTCTCGTGATCGTCTTCCGGTGGGTTCAACTCAAGTTCATCAGCAGCCGTATCGGTGGAATGTGACCAGGCTTGGATCGTGCCATGTCGAATGTCGTTCTTGAGAAGGTAAGCCGGAGCTTCGGTAATTTCGTCGCGGTCGACGGCGTCGACCTGCGCGTCAGCGAGGGTGAATTCGTGACCCTGCTGGGGCCGTCGGGGTGCGGCAAGACCACGACGTTGCGGATGGTCGCGGGCCTCGAGCAGAATACCGGTGGCCGCATCAGCATCGGCAACGAGGTCGTCAGTGATGCGGCTCGCGGCGTTTTCGTTCCGTCGGAGCGCCGGCGGCTCGGCATGGTCTTCCAGTCATACGCGATCTGGCCGCATATGACCGTCTTCGAGAACGTCGCCTATCCGCTGCGGGTGCGCCGCAAATCCGCGGCCGAGATACGCGATCTCGTCGCCAGGGCACTCCGTCTGGTCGAGATGCAGGATTTTGCCGAGCGGCCGGCACCGGCGCTGTCCGGCGGCCAGCAGCAGCGGGTCGCGATCGCGCGGGCCCTCGTCTTCGAACCCAAGGTGCTGCTGCTCGACGAGCCGCTCAGCAATCTCGACGCGAAGCTCCGTCTGCAGATGGGCGACGAGTTCCGTTCGATCCAGAGACGGCTTGGGATGACGAGCCTGTACGTGACACATGATCAGGCCGAAGCGATGGCGTTGTCCGACCGTGTGGTCGTGATGGATCGCGGCCGAATCCAGCAGATCGGAGCGCCCGAGGAGATCTATCGCTATCCCGCAAACCGGATCGTGGCGGCCTTCTTCGGGACACCGAACCTGCTCGAGGCCAGTGTGGAGGCCTGCACGCGGATCGACGATCATCGGGTGCGGCTCAATGTCGTCGGCAAGGGCTGGCGTGGTGCGTGCCAGTCGGCAAGCGAGATCCGGCCCGGGCGGCCCGTGACCGTCATGGTTCGTCCCGAGGACGCCCGGATCGCGGCGCCGGGTGCAGCTCACAGTGACCACGAACTTCGATGGTCCGGACAGATTGCGCATACGATCTTCCGCGGTCCGATCCGGTCGGTCGTGGTGCAGACCGACGATAGCCGCCTCAATGTCGATGCGCCGCCGTTCGGTGGCTTCTCCGTCGGAGACAATGTGACCGTCGTCGTTCCGCAGCAGTCGGCTTGGGCTGTGCCGGAGCAGGCCGGCGCGGCCCCTTAAGCCGGGAATGCCTCTCAGCGATAGATCTGCTGAGCCAAAGACAGCATCTCGTTCATGCGTTCTGGATCCGTGGTGCCGAGAAGCTTCGTTGTTTCGATCTGTGCCACCGCGGGATCGACACCGGTCAGCGCGTCCGCCGTGGTCGGCAGCAGCCCGAGCCTCGCAAGGTTCTGCTGCATCGTCTTGCCCAGATAGTATTCCATCAGCAGCCGCGCCGCGTTGGGGTGGGGTGCATTCTTCAGCAGCGCGAGATCGTAGCCGACATAGGGCAGCCCCTCCTTCGGCGCGATGAACTTGACCGGAAGGCCCTTGAGTTCGAGCAGCGACGTCAGGCTGTCGGGGATGTAGAGCGGGTATTCGCCGCGCGCTACGCGGCGCTCATTTGCGGGGATCTCCCGGCTGAACTTCAGGTCCTGCTGGGCAAGCTTCTCGTGGAAGGCGCGCCCGTAGAGGTCCTGCAGGACCGAGAAGAGCACGCCGCCGCCGCCGAGCGTCCGCAGATCGTCGCTGAGGATTTTTCCTTTCCAGCGCGGATCCGTCAGGTCGAGCCAGCTTTTCGGCTCGTCCGCCGGCTTGATCAGCATGGTGTTCGCCAGGATGCCGTAGACGATGGCAAAGACAGGGAGCCGCATGCCGTCGCTTGGGAAGTCCGTCTTGAGACGGCCGAGGCTGGGGAGGGGGCCGTGCGGTTCGAAGACACGCTCCTCCCTGATCTGCAGCGTGGTCGTGGTCCGCCCGTTCTCGGAGACGTCGGCTGCGTTGCGGCCCGCAGCCTGCTCGATGCGGATGCGCTCCCGGACTTCGCTCGCGCGTGCTTCGAGAATGTCCACGGTGATTCCGTAGGCGGACTCGAAGTCCTTCTTGAGCTCCTTGTGCGCGGCAAGGCCGACGAATGCGCTGTAGAGCACCACGCGGCCTTCCTTCTTTGCGGCGGCGACCAGCGAGGACCATTCGCCCTCCGCTCTCGAAGGAGCCATGATCGACGGCAGGATCGAAGAGGCCGTCAGTCCAAACACCGTAGCGCGGCGCGTGATGCGCGCGCGCTTTTCCCGGTCCGGCGTGGCCATTGTCGCTACTCCGCGGCTTGCGGGCTCGGGGCACGCCAGCGAATGGCGGTCTTCAGCTTGTCCTGATAGGCCTCGAGCCAGTCGATCTTCGCGTCAGCGTAGTAGGAGCCTGCGCGCGCGTTCCAGAACACCTCGGCATCGTCGACGCCGGGCGGCACGGTGCCGCTGTTGGCGAATGCCCGTGCCGCGTTGAGCAGGCGCCGCCTCGTCCGCGCGATCATCACGTCGCTCGGTGCGAGATGTTCCTTGGTGTGATCGACGATCGGCCCCATGCTTTCCGTGACGGCTTGGTCCTGCATCACGATGTTGCGGATGCCGGTGTAGATCTTGTTGGTACGCTGAGCTTCGCGATCGATCTGCCAGTCGTTGCCGATGTTCTGGACCGCACGCCAGCGCCCATACCAGTCCGTGGTGTTGGGTAGATAATCGAGACCGTCGGCCCCGGGGATGCCGCCACCGGATTTCAGCTTGGAACTCGAGTAAGTCGCCCCTTTGGCGCGGCCGCCATAGATCGAGATCAGCATCGTGTGAGTGTCGTCCATGGGCACCCACGCTTTGGCCACCACGTGGTCGGCAAAGTCGGCGTTCGGGGTTTGGGTCCAGAACGGCAGTGAGAAATGCGCCATGCGCCAGTGCATTCGATCGTCAGCTTCCGGCCGAAATGCGCCGTACATCGTGCCCCAGTCGGTCTCGGTGACCTTGTACTCCGGCGCTCGGTTGGAAACCGTGTGACGGGCCGGGTGGCCTTCCTCGAAATCATCAGGGTTGATGTGTCCGGCATGCAGGAAGCCGAAATGCGACGTGTCGATATCGCCTTCGAGGCCCTGGAGCCAATTGGCTTCGCGCTGGAGGATGGTGACGGTCAGATCCTGCTCCGGAACGAACAGCGCTTCGTGCATCGGCATCGGCGGCGCCTCGGCCCGCGGGCCCATGTAAACCCAGATGAGGCCCGCGCACTCGCGAACCCTGTAGCTTTTTGCACGGACCTTTTCCTTGAAATCCTGCGGAGGGGGGACGTTCGGCATTTCGAGGCAGCGGCCGTCAACGTCGAATTTCCAGCCGTGATAGACGCAACGGATGCCGTCCTGCTCGTTACGGCCGAGGAACAGCGAGGCACAGCGGTGCGGACATTGGTGATCCAGCACGCCAACCCGGCCCGAGCTGTCACGGAAGGCAATGAGCTGCTCACCGAGCAGCATCAAGCGCATTGGATCGCCGTCGACTGATAGTTCCGAAGAAAGAGCGGCGGGTATCCAGTATTGCCGCATCATCTCGCCCATGACCGTACCCGGGCCAACCAGCGTCAGATCCTGGCCGTCAGTCGATTTCGACATGGTGATCCTCCTCGGTTCTTTTGAATGCTTATTATTTGCATTATGCAAGTAATTCGGTCCTGCGTCAATGACGCGATCGTCCGGAAAGCGAGCGGTTGAGTGGTGCAGTGCAACTCGTTATGGTTCTGCTCCCATCACCGCGAGCAAATTGTCTTGATGAACAAGGTCAGCACGATCCTCCCGCTCGAGAATTGGACCGGATACCGGTTCGGTCTCATCGCTTCGCGGCTGGGAAGCTTCATCTCCCCCATGTACGAAGATCGTTACGAGCTGACGATGCCGGCCTGGCGAAGCCTCGCGGTCATTGCCAGGCATCAGCCGCTGACGGCCACGCAACTTGCGACATTGACCTCGTCCGATGCGTTCAAGGTCGCGCGCTCCATCGAATTGCTGGTGCGCCGAGGGCTGATTCATCGTGACGTGGATAAAGCGGACCGCCGCCGCGCCAGCCTGAGCCTCACGACCGATGGCCGCAAGGTCTACAAGGATATCGAGAAATTCGTTGTTCGGGTCGAGCGCAAGCTCATGGCGGCGCTCGATCCGCACGAAATCGAGGTTTTGAGGCGAAGCCTCGACAAGCTCGATCAGCAACTGGAGACCGAGATCAAAGCACAGGGCCGCGAGAAATTCCTATAACGGTCTTCAACACTACTCATTTGTCTGCTCGGCGCGCCGGGAATTTCGTTGGCCGCAGACGCCAAGAGGGACGTGGAGAAGGCTTACGCCGCTTGGGATGCCGCATTCAACAAGCACGACGAGAAAGCCATCGGCGCCTCCTATGTCGCGACGGCAAAATTGATGCCGCCCACACATCAGGTCGCGTCGGGGCCGGCCGAGATCGAGAAGTTCTTTGCCGGACTCTTCGCGAGCGGTGTGACGGATCACAAGTTGGAGATGATCGATGCCGGCGGAGACGACAAGGTAGTCTTCGGCACAGCCAAGTGGAGCGCTACGGGTAAGGACAAGGAGGGCAAGCTGTCTCCCTTCAGTGGTTTAGCGACGCACGTCTTCGAACGCCAAGCCGACGGATCGCTCAAATTGAGGCTGCAAACATTCAACTAAAGCGGTCGAAGCTTAATCGGTCCGGCGAGGCGGCGGCCTTACCGGACGCCCAAAAGGGCTACTTGTCTCCGGTGCAAGATATGTCCGGGTTGGGTCAAACTGCGACTTAACGGGGAGGGCAGTTCTTGGCGAAACGCGGACATTTGGCCTGATCGGCACGTCTCCGAAGAGCCAAGATCAGAGTGATCCGTCGCATTCGGTCGAGGCGTGGACTTGCTACCTACGATGACGTGAGGATTCCGCAGCTATCCTCTCATACAACGCCACCTCTACGCGCTAGTGCGGCAGAAGAGCTATCTGCTGGGGTCATTTGGAGCAACGGCCTCCTCGAACAGCTCAACCTTACCGCGCGTGTTGTCTGTTACCGCAAAAACCTCGTAAAAATCGATCTGCGGCTTCATGCCGTAGCGCTGGATGATGCCCTCGAGCCACGGCCCGGTGTAGAACGCCGTAGCGTCCTCGATACGCTCCCACTGGTACACGCCGCCCGCCCAGCCGCTTTCGGACCAGATGAAGTGCTTGCTGATCAGCCCCGTCACCCCGCGGAAGTTGGGGGCGATCTTGTGAAAGTGCTCGCGACACGCGGCGTGGTCGATCTGCGGCGGCAGTGTGTATCGTACAACGGCGGTAATCATGCGACCTCCTTGTAAGTATGCCCCGGCGCAACATTGATGCCATTCCCGGGATCAAGCTAGCGAAGCGGGAAGCCGACCATTCCAAAGCATGCTGAACTTAGCGTCGAAGTTCAGCCTATCCTGCATGATCTCGGTCCAGGCGTTGCTCAATTCGCGCAACGCAGGCTCCATGCATGCTGGTGCGTGTGCCCGACTCAGATATTGACCATCTACTCGTGCCGATCGCGATCAAATGCGACAGACGCCGCCGTGAGTGGGTCAACACGATTGACAAGAGCCTTAATCGCCGCGCGGCTATCTCCTTCCAATTTTTTGCGTTAATGTGAAGCTCTTCACACCTGTGTAGCAGACGGGCTCGGATGATGCCCAAAGAGAGGTGAGCTAAGGCCCCGCAAAGCGCCGCCCAGTTCTATTCCATTCACACGCGAGTTTGGGAGTGACACATGGAAAAGCGCGAAATTGGCAACAGCTTGACGAAAGGTCTGTCCGAAGCGAAGCGGGGTGCCTTCTCCCGCCGCTCGGTGTTGACGTTGGTTTGCACCCTCGGCGCCACGGCGCCGCTTGGAATGTTTGGAGCGGCTCGCGCGCTGACGGCATCCGGGACTGGATCGCTGTCTTATATTCCCGGCGAGCCTCTTATTTGTCGCGCCGCAGCGAGCAGTGAAGAGCTGCAGGGCCCACCCCGCCAACTCAAACTCGCCTGGAATGCGAACGCGGCGTGCACCGTCGCTGCGGCAGTCGCAAAGGAGCGGGGTATCTTCGCCAAGCACAACCTCGATGTCGAATTCGTCAATTTCGGCGGTTCGACCGACCAGTTGTTGGAGGCGATTGCAACTGGCAAGGCGGATGCCGGTTTGGGATTGGCCCTGCGCTGGCTCAAACCGCTGGAGCAAGGTTTCGACGTTCGGATCACCGCCGGTGTGCACGGCGGCTGCATCCGGCTCCTCGGCTCCAAGGCTGCGAATATTGACAGCCTGGAATCCCTGCGCGGCAAGGCCATCGGGGTTAGCGATCAATCGAGCCCAGCGAAGAACTTCTTTTCGATCTACCTCGCCAAAAAGGGCATCGATCCGGCCCAAGAGGTAGAGTGGCGCCAGTACCCGGCCAATCTGCTCGCGCTTGCCGTCGACAAGGGCGAAGTGCAGGCGCTGGCCGAGATAGATCCGCTGCCCTACCTCTGGCTCAAGGAAGGCAAACTCAACGAGATCGCGACGAACTTGACGGGTGAATTCGCCGACCGCACCTGCTGCGTTCTCGCGATACGTGGCAGCCTCACCCGAAGCGAAATGCCGGTGGCGGCCGCTCTGACCCGATCGATACTGGAGGGGGCAGACCTAGTTGCCAGCGATCCCGCCGATGCCGCAGCAATCTATTCGGGCTACGGCGGGAGAGGATCCGTAGAGGATCTCGCCACCATGTATCGTAGCCATACTCACCACAATCACCCGGTCGGGGCCACGCTCAAGAAGCAGCTTCTACTCTACACCGACGAACTCAAGGCAGTGAACGTCATGAAGCGAAGCACTGACCCGGCCAAGTTCGCCGAGCGGATTTATCTTGACGTTCTAAGCTGAGCCGATTGGGAAGATCCGCAGTGAGCTCGGTCATCGATGAAGTGCCGAGGCCATCAGAGAAATCGGGTTTCGGCTTTTTTGAAAGTTCGACCACTCGGTCGTTGATCGGCGGACTGTCTGTTGCCGCCGCATGGTCTATGGTCGCCGTGCTCACTGCGCTCTGGCCGGATAAGCCCGAGAGCGATTGGGCCTACACGGGCGGCTTCGCGATTGCCTGCGGCGCGTTGGCCCTTGCGCTCGCCCTGGCAGCCTTTGCCGGCGTTCGTTTTGTTGCTTTTCAGCGTCTCCAGCGGCTCTCCCCGTGGCTGTTTGCGCTCGCGCTGTTTTTTGCTGCCTGGGAGGCCGTCACAGCAAAGCTTGGATTGCTGCCGTTGCCGTTCTTTCCGCCGCCGCAGGCCATTGTCGAAGTCGTAATCGATGATTGGGGGCGGCTGGCTGAAGGCATCTTCGCCTCAGCGCGTCTGCTCGCGACCGGTTACTTTCTCGGTGCGGCGGTGGGGTTCGTAACCGGCGTGGCGATCGGCTGGTCGCGGCTCGCCGGTTATTGGATCCACCCAGTTTTGCGGTTCATCGGGCCGCTGCCCGCGACAGCTTGGCTGCCGCTCGCATTTTTCGTTTTCCCGTCGAGCTTCAGCGCCAGCATTTTCCTGATTGCGCTCGCCACCGGGTTTCCGGTCACCGTGCTGACCTGGTCGGGCGTCGCCTGCGTGAAGAGCGCCTATTACGATATTGCGCGGACATTGGGAGCAACCCAGCGCTTCCTCGTGCTCAAGGTTGCCATTCCGGCGGCAATGCCACATGTCTTTGTTGGCCTGTTCATGGGTCTCGGCAACTCGTTTGCGGTTCTTGTCGTAGCCGAGATGCTGGGCGTGAAGGCGGGGCTCGGCTGGTACCTGCAATGGGCGCAAGGTTGGGCGGCCTATGCCAATATGTACGCCGCGCTGCTGCTCATGGCGTTCTTGTGCTCAGGGCTGATCACGCTGCTGTTCCGCTTGCGGGACCGCCTGCTATCCTGGCAGAAAGGTCTGGTGCGATGGTAGCGGCGATCGCAAGCGATCACGCGGTCCGTGGATCGACGCTAACGCTCCGCGAAGTGAGCCACAGCTTCGATCTCGAAGGGCAGCCCCTGCCGGTATTGGACCGCATCAGCCTTCAGGTCGGCCGCGGCGAATTTGTCGCTCTCCTGGGTCCGAGTGGGTGCGGAAAATCGACCCTGCTGCGGCTGGTCGCGGGGCTCGACACTCCAACAGCCGGCTCCCTGCTAGCGGAGGGAAGAGAGATCGAAGCACCCGATCCGTCGCGTGTCGTCGTTTTTCAAGACCCAACGCTCTATCCATGGCGGACGGTACGGAGCAACGTTGCGCTTGGTCTGGAAGCCCGCGGGTTGCTACGCACTCATGGCGGGCGTATCGAAGACGCCTTGCGCCTGGTGGGGCTCACTGGCTTCGCCAATGCCTACCCGCACCAGCTTTCCGGTGGCATGGCGCAACGCGCGGCTCTGGCGCGTGCGCTTGTCAACGACCCAAAGCTGCTCATTCTCGACGAACCTTTGGGCCAGCTCGACTCGCTGACTCGCATCGCGATGCAGGCGGAACTCGTATCACTTTGGCAGCGCTCGCGCTTCACGGCGCTGATGGTCACGCACGATGTCGAGGAGGCGCTATTGCTTGCTGGCCGTGTCATCGTGCTGAGCGACCGGCCTGCACGGGTCAAGGCTGAAGTCGTCAACAGCCAGCCCTATCCTCGCCACCGGGGCGATCCGCACTTCGTTGAGCTTCGTCGCGAGGTGTTTGGGCAACTCGGCCTCGATGAGGCATGGTAGCCCTCAAAAGGAGCTCGCCGTGACGGATCTTCTCATACGCATCCACAGAGCAAGCAGCACGGCGTTCTCGCCGCGATCGCAATGCGATTGTGTTAGCGGCTGTGCAGCCACCTCGTGGAGATCTAAAAATCTGGGAAGCGCACGGAGACTTCGATGACCTCAGAATTCAACGTCCACAGCGCCGCGGGCTATGAGCAGCTCATGGGCCGCTGGAGCCGAAGACTCGCGCGGAAATTCATCGACTTCACAGGGATTTCCGACGGCGAAAGGATTCTCGAGATCGGCTGCGGCACCGGTAGCTTGACCTTCACGCTCGCCAAAGCCGCCGACCTCGCCGAGATTACCGCGGTCGACTATTCGCCAATCTTTGTCGAGGAGGTAATCCGGCGCAACACAAACCCGCGAATAAAAGTCCGACAGGCGGATGCCTGCGCCCTGCCCTTCGAGGGCGGCACGTTCGATCGCGCTTTGGCGCTTCTCGTGCTCCAGTTCGTTCCCGAAGCCGGTAAGGCAGTAGCCGAGATGCGCCGCGTCGTTCGGCCGGGCGGCGTGGTCGCGGCAGCGGTGTGGGATCATCTCGGCGGGATGCCCGGCATGCGCATGATGGTCGACACGGTGGCGGCACTCGGTGAAAGCGGGCGCCAGCTGCGCAGTCGCTATTGCTTTCAACCAATGATGCAGCCGGGCGAACTGAGACGGACTTTTGCCGAACAGGGTCTCGTGAGCATTGCGGAAGTAGAGCTGATGATCCGCATGGACTACAAAAGCTTTGCCGACTATTGGACGCCGATTGCCGCTGGCGAAGGGCCGCTCGGCAAGTATGTGGCAGCGCTCGACGCTGCGGAGCGAGCGCGCACCGACGCCGCCGTGCGCGATGCCTACGAGGCCGGCCGGCCCGACGGCCCCAGGTCCTTTGCAAACGTCGCGTGGGCGTGCCGAGGCATCGTTCCCTAACTCGACGGCCAGAGCGGTCTCTTCCGAGGTTCTGACTATCTGAGTGCCCGGGTGGAAAGTCGATGAACGTCTGGGCTTAACCAGGACGAGCAGGCTTGCTGCTCTGCTACGCGGACACGAGAAGATTGGCGAAGTGGAAACTTTTCATTTTCTGCTTGAAGTCAGGTGAGTGAGCGTCTATGCGTTTTCCAGCGTTGCCCGTCTGTCGGGCGCTCTCTTTGGCCTAGATGCCAAGGGAAGCATGCACGCTCTTGATGCTCCTCACCTTGTTGAGTGACACAACAGTCGACATAAGTCGGTTGGAGTTCATTCATCGTCGGTAAGGGTGTCGGAACCCTTCCTCTCTGGAAGGTTGGGACCTCCTGGTCCCGGGCTGTTTGACAAGTGAAGATGAAGAAAGAGAAACGTGGACGGCGGAGTCCTTGCGCCTCTCGGAC
>NZ_JBEPQK010000032.1:0-54608 GCF_040547805.1 Bradyrhizobium sp. LA6.1
CGACGCAGGTGACGTCGTGACCGAAATCCGCAAAGCAGGCTCCGGACACCAGTCCCACATAGCCCGTTCCGATCATCGCGATTCGCATGAAAAACCCTGTTCCAGCTTGGTTAACGAAACCCCAACCTGAGCGGTTTAGCATTTTCCTGAGGGGAGAGAACAGCCCGGATGCAAAAACCGGCACGTGAATTGTACCGGTAAAGAAACCTTAAACCGCAAGGCTTCACACTGCGCCACGTCCGCACAGAGCCGGGCGGACCGCGCCTCGAAACGGGACACCATGGCACTATCAGGCACAATCGCCGCGAGCGGGCTTTCCAAGGCCCCCTCGCCCGCGCGTGTCGACTGGGTCGACTATGCCAAGGGCATCTGCATCGTCATGGTCGTGATGATGCACTCGGTGCTGGGGGTGGAGATCGCCGCCGGCCAGACCGGTTTCATGCATGTCGCCGTGGCCTTCGCAAAGCCGTTCCGGATGCCGGACTTCTTCCTGATTTCGGGCCTGTTCCTGCCATTGGTGATCGATCGGGATTGGCGAACCTATCTCGACCGCAAGGTGGTGCATTTCGCCTATTTCTATGTCGTCTGGGTGACAATCCAGTTCGGCTTCAAGGCACCGGCATTCGCGGCGGAGACGAGCTGGCGCGAGGCCGGCCTGCTGTATCTGGAATCCTTCGTCGAACCGTTCGGCACGCTCTGGTTCATCTACCTGCTGCCGATCTTCTTCGTGGTCACAAAACTGACACGGCGTATTCCGCCGCTGGCGATTTGGCTCATCGCTGCCGCGCTGGAGACGGCGCGCATCTCGACCGGCTGGACCGCGATCGACGAATTCTGCGCGCGCTTCGTCTATTTCTATTCGGGATATCTGTTCGCGCCTTACGTGTTCGCGCTGTCCGATCGCGCGCGCAACCATCCCGCACTCGCGCTGACGGCGCTTGCGACCTGGGCGCTGGTCAATGCGGGCCTCGTCGCGCTCGGCGCCAGCGAATGGAAGATCGTCTCGCTCGCGCTCGGCTTCGCCGGCGCCTGCGCCATCATCACGGTGGGCACGCTGCTCGCGCGCGCACAGTGGTTGAACTTCTTCCGCTTCTGCGGCGAGCATTCGATCGTGATCTACCTCGCCTTCTTCCTGCCGATGGCGGCGACACGAACGCTGCTGCTGCGCACCCACATCATTGCCGACATCGGCACGGTGTCGCTGATCGTCACCATCGTCGGCGTGATCGGATCGCTCGCGATCTGGTACGTCGCATTGCGGCTCAATGCCCGCTTTCTGTTCGAACGGCCGCAGACGTTCTGGATCGCGCCGAAGAAGGCCGGGCCAGTGTTGCAGGCGGCGGAGTAGCCGCCCTCTCGGTGTCGTCGCCGGCTCGACCGGGCGACCCAGTACGCCGAGACGCCAGTGATTGAGCCGAGAAGCCGCAGCGTACTGGATTCCCCGCTTTCGCGGGGAATGACAGCGGGGATGTGGGGAACGACAGTGGGGATAGCGGCACTAGCGACCCAAAAATCCCCCGCTCAAGGCTGTCAAAGCCCGCAAAAATTCATACATTGCGGCCATGCCCAAAAGCTCCCCAACGACATCCCCGAAGACCGCCGCCAAAGCCGACACCAAACCCGCTGCTGACAAGCCTGCTGCCAAACCGGTCGCGGCGAAGGTGGCCGGCAAGGGCGACCACATCTTCCTGGTCGACGGTTCCGGCTACATCTTCCGCGCCTATCACGCGCTGCCGCCACTGAACCGCAAGTCCGATGGCTTGCAGGTCAACGCCGTGCTCGGCTTCTGCAACATGCTGTGGAAGCTGTTGCGCGACATGCCCGAGGACAACCGCCCGACGCATCTGGCGATCGTGTTCGACAAGTCGGAAGTCACCTTCCGCAACAAGATCTATCCCGAGTACAAGGCGCACCGGCCGCCCGCGCCCGACGATCTGATCCCGCAATTCGCGCTGATCCGCGAAGCCGTGCGCGCCTTCGATCTGCCCTGCCTGGAACAGGGCGGCTTCGAGGCCGACGATTTGATCGCGACCTATGCGCGGCAGGCCAGCGACCGCGGCGCCCACACGACCATCGTATCCTCCGACAAGGATTTGATGCAGCTCGTGAACGACAAGATCATGATGTACGACACCATGAAGGATCGCCGCATCGGCATTCCCGAGGTGATCGAGAAGTTCGGCGTGCCGCCGGAGAAAGTGGTCGAAGTGCAGGCGCTCGCGGGCGATTCCACCGACAACGTGCCCGGTGTGCCCGGCATCGGCATCAAGACCGCCGCGCAGCTGATCGTCGAATATGGCGATCTCGAGCAGCTTCTGTTCCGCGCCACCGAGATCAAGCAGCCGAAACGGCGCGAGGCGCTGATCGAGAATGCCGAGAAGGCGCGGATCTCGCGCAAGCTGGTGCTGCTCGACGACAAGGTCGAACTCGAGGTGCCGCTGGACGACCTCGCGGTGCACGAGCCCGACGCGCGCAAACTGATTGCCTTCCTGAAGGCGATGGAATTCACCACGCTGACGCGCCGCGTCGCCGACTATTCGCAGATCGATCCCGCCAATGTCGATGCCGATGCGTCGAACAGCAGCGGCGCGAGGGCTGGCGGCGACGCCGCCAAGGCAAAGACGTCAGAGACCTCCGGCGATCTGTTCGCCGCTCCAGCCGCGACCGCAACGGGCGGCGACAAGGGCGACAAGTCGGCCGGTCTCAAGGGCGCGCCGATTTCACTGGCCGCCGCGCGCGAAGAGGCGCTGCGCAAGCTGCCGGTCGACCGCGGCAAATACCAGGCGGTCAAGACGCTCAAGGAGCTCGACGCCTTCGTCGCGCGCATCCACGACGCCGGTCATGTCGCGATCGAGACGAGAGCCAACTCCATCGATCCGATGCAGGCCGATCTGTGCGGCATCGCGCTGGCGCTGGCGCCGAACGAGGCCTGCTACGTACCGCTCGCGCACAAGCAGTCCGGTGGCGGCGCCGGCCTGTTCGACGCGGGTCTCGCGCCGGACCAGGTCAAGCATGCCGACGCGATCGAAGCGCTGCGGCCGGTGCTGGAATCGGCGGGCATTCTCAAGATCGGCTTCGACGTCAAGTTCACCGCCGTGATGCTGGCGCAGCACGGCATCACGCTGCGCAACGCCGACGATGCGCAGCTGATCTCCTATGTGCTCGATGCCGGCCGCGGCTCGCACGCGATCGAAGCGCTCGCGGAGCGCTGGTTCGGCCACGCCATGCTGAAGGAGAGCGAGCTGCTCGGCAGCGGCAAGGGCAAGATCACCTTCGACCAGGTGCCGATCGACAAGGCCGCGCCGCTGTCGGCGGAAGGCGCCGACATGGCCTTGCGCGTGTGGCGCGTGCTGAAGCCGCGCCTCGTCGCCGAGCACATGACCGCGGTCTACGAGACGCTGGAGCGGCCGCTGGTGTCGGTGCTCGCGCGCATGGAGCGGCGCGGCATCTCGATCGACCGCCAGGTCTTGTCGCGGCTATCAGGCGACTTCGCCCAGACCGCGGCGCGCGTCGAAGCCGAGATCCAGGAGATCGCGGGCGAGCCCGTCAATGTCGGCAGCCCCAAGCAGATCGGCGACATCCTGTTCGGCAAGATGGGACTGTCCGGCGGCACCAAGACCAAGACCGGCGCGTGGTCGACGACCGCGCAAGTGCTCGACGAGCTCGCCGAGCAGGGCCATGACTTCCCGAAGAAGATCCTGGAGTGGCGCCAGGTTTCGAAACTGAAATCGACCTACACCGACGCGCTGCCGACCTACGTCAACCCGCAGACCCATCGCGTCCACACCACCTACGCGCTGGCCGCGACCACGACGGGCCGGCTGTCGTCGAACGAGCCGAATCTGCAGAATATTCCGGTGCGCACCGAGGACGGGCGAAAGATCCGCCGCGCCTTCATCGCGACACCGGGACATAAGCTCGTCTCCGCCGACTATTCGCAGATCGAGTTGCGGCTGCTCGCCGAGATCGCCGACATTCCCGTCCTCAAGCAGGCGTTCAAGGACGGGCTCGACATTCACGCGATGACGGCCTCCGAAATGTTCGGCGTGCCGATCGAGGGCATGCCGAGCGAAATCCGGCGCCGTGCCAAGGCGATCAATTTCGGCATCATTTACGGCATCTCGGCATTCGGCCTCGCCAACCAGCTCGGCATCGCGCGCGAGGAAGCCTCGGCCTACATCAAGAAGTATTTCGAGCGCTTCCCCGGCATCCGCGCCTACATGGACGAGACGCGCGACTTCTGCCGGAGCAACGGCTATGTCACCACGCTGTTCGGCCGGAAGATGTACTATCCCGACATCAAGGCTTCGAACGCCTCGGTGCGCGCCTTCAACGAGCGCGCCGCGATCAACGCGCGGCTCCAGGGCACCGCCGCCGACATCATCCGCCGCGCCATGACGCGGATGGAGGACGCCCTGGTCCAGAAGAAGCTGACGGCGCAGATGCTGCTCCAGGTGCACGACGAACTGATTTTCGAGGTGCCCGACGCCGAGGTCGCGGCGACGCTCCCGGTGGTGCAGCACGTGATGCAGGACGCGCCGTTTCCGGCCGTGAACCTGTCGGTGCCGCTGCATGTCGATGCGCGCGCGGCGAGCAATTGGGACGAGGCGCATTGATGGCTCCACCAGCACGGTGTCGTCCCGGCCAACGCCGGGACCCATAACCACAGGATCGAGTTAGGCGAAGATTGCCCATGACGGTCCAGCCTCAAACTCCTCCCTGGGGGGTATGGGTCCCCGCTTTCGCGGGGACGACGTTGGAGTGAGATGCGGGACTCGAATTGTCCTCCGTGCAATTGCGCGATGGCTCCGCCGCGCGGCGCATATTAGAATCGTGCCGTCTCCCGCACCGGTTCACCCATGCCCCACACCTCCGCCCTGCTCGGCTTCGCCCTCGTCTGCCTCGGTCTCGTGCTCACGCCGGGGCCGAACATGATCTATTTGATCTCGCGCTCGATCACGCAGGGGCCGGCGGCGGGCATCGTCTCGCTCGGCGGGGTGGCACTCGGCTTCGTGTTCTACATGCTGTGCGCGGCGTTCGGCATCACCGCGCTCTTGCTCGCCATTCCCTTTGCCTATGACGCGCTGCGCTTCGCCGGCGCGGGCTATTTGCTGTGGCTGGCCTGGCAGGCGGTGAAGCCGGGCGGACGTTCGCCGTTCCAGGTGAAGCAGCTCGCGATCGACAGCCCGCGCAAACTGTTCGCGATGGGCTTTGTCACCAATCTGCTCAATCCGAAGATCGCGATGCTGTATCTGGCGCTGCTGCCGCAGTTCATCGATCCCACCGCCGGCAGCGTGCTGACCCAGTCGGTGGTGTTGGGGGCGATCCAGATCGCGATCAGCGTCAGCGTCAACGCGATGATCGCGCTGGCCGCAGGGTCGATCGCGCTGTTCCTGGCGAGCCGGCCGAGCTGGATGCTGGTGCAGCGCTGGCTGATGGGCACGGTGCTGGCCGGGCTTGCGGTGCGGATGGCGGTGGAAGCGAAGAAGGTGTGAGGCACACTGTCATGCCCCGGCTTGCCGCCTTCGCTGAAGCTTCGGCGGCCGGGCGAGCTTGTGGCCCGGCGTAGCCTTGGCGGAGCCGGGACCGGGGCATCCAGTACGCCGCGGCCTCTCGGCTCAATCACCGCCGCCTCTGGAATACTGTATCGCCCAATCAATCCAGCTTCGCGTCCATGCCCCGCTTCACCGCGGGACGCGCCATCAGCGCCTCATACCAGCGCTTGACGTTGGGAAAATCGGCCAGCTCAACCTTGTGGCGAGGGTGGCGCCAGGCCCAGCCCAGGATGGCAAAATCGGCAACCGAGAGGTCGCCGGCGACGAAGTCGTGGGCCTCCAACCGGCGGTCCAGCACGCCGTAGAGCCGGCGCGTCTCCGCCATGTAGCGCTTCAGGCCATAGGCGCGATCCTGCTCGTTCTCGAGCGCGATGAAATGGTGCACCTGGCCGGGCATCGGGCCGAAGCCGCCCATTTGCCACATCAGCCATTCATAGACGGGGATGCGCTCCGGGAGCGATTTCGGCAGGAATTTGCCGGTCTTTTCGCCGAGATAGAGCAGGATCGCACCGGACTCGAAGATGCTGACGGGCTTGCCGTCCGGGCCCTCGGGGTCGACGATCGCGGGGATCTTGTTGTTGGGGCTGAGCTTCAGGAAGCCCGGCGCCATCTGCTCGCCCTTGGTGATGTTCACCGGCACCACCTTGTACGGCAGCCCCATTTCCTCCAATGCGACCGAGATCTTGCGGCCGTTCGGCGTGTTCCAGGTGTGCAGCTCGATGGTCATTCAGGCATTTCCTTCCCCGAGATATCTGGCATCCAACTACTCCAGAAGGTTGCACCCCCACAACTGGCGGACCGGGATGGCCGATCCCTGTTGACTCGACCGGTCCCCTCTGGAATGTCGCGGCCGTCGCGGATAAATTCCGCCACCTCCAAAAAGCCCCGAGGGACCGCCGTGTCGAAATCTGCCTCCCGCGCCCGCCTGTTCGAAATCATCCGCCGGCGCTCCTTCGGCCGCGGTGACGTCACGCTCGCGTCGGGCCGCAAGAGCGATTTCTACTTCAACCTCAAGCCGACCATGCTCGACCCCGAGGGCGCGACGCTGCTCGCCGAGCTGACCTATGAGGCGCTGAAGGACGACCAGCTCGACTTCATCGGCGGGCTCGAGATGGGCGCGGTGCCGCTGGCCGGTGCGCTGGCGCAGATCTCCTGGATCAAGGGCCATCCAATCGCGGCGTTCTTCGTGCGCAAGAAGCCGAAGGAGCACGGCGCGAAGCTCGCGATCGAAGGTCTGCCCAAGGGCGAGACGCTCGAAGGCAAGCGCGTCGTGATCGTCGAGGACGTCACCACCACCGGCGGCTCGGCGATGAAGGCGGTGGAATCGGTGCGCGAGACCGGCGCCGAAGTGGTGCTGGTGCTGACCATGGTCGACCGCGAGGAAGGCGCCACCGATACGTTTGGCGCGGCCGGCCTGCCGTTCCGCTCGCTGTACAAGGCGTCGGAGTTCCTGAAGGCTTAAGGCCGCGAGACAGTCCGTCCATGCCCGGGCGTTGCCCGGAAGCAACCATCCGCCGGAAGCTGTGCCCGGCCTTGAAGAGGTCACGGCCTCGACTTGAAATCGCCTCCGCTCAACTGCTCATTTACCATCCAGCACTATGGTGAATCATGTGCCGAGACCTCGGAAGGTTCCGGCCGGTTCAGTAGCGTCGGAGTGAGCATTGCGTACAGCCTTGTCCCATGCGCGTCGCGCGATGCTTGTGGCCGCCAGCCTGGCGGCCCCGCTGCTTGCGGCTCCAGCCCCGGCTTCGGCCGAAGGCCTGTTCGACTTCTTCTTCGGCGGAATGCAGCGGCCCCGGCCGCAGCGTGAGGTTCCGCAGCAGTCGAACTCCTTTGCCGATCCCTTCGCCAGCCAGCAGAATCCCGCAAACCCGCAATATGTGCCCCCGACACGCGCGGCGGCGGCCGGCGGCTCCGGCCCGGCCTTCTGCGTGCGCACCTGCGACGGCAAATATTTTCCGCTGATGCGCGGCCTCGCCTCGCCCGCCCAGATGTGTCAGGCGTTCTGTCCTGCCACCACGACAAAGATCTATTTCGGCTCTTCGATCGACGGCGCCGCTTCGCAGACCGGCGAGCGCTACGCCGACAGCGAAAACGCGTTCGCCTATCGCAAGGCGCTGCGTGCCGACTGCACCTGCAACGGCCGCGAGCCGGTCGGCCTCGCCCCGGTCGATCTCGCGCTGGATTCCTCGCTAAAAGCCGGCGACGTGATCGCAACCAGCGACGGCCTCGTCGCCTATACCGGCATCCGCGTCGGCAATGACCAGGCTGCGGACTTCACGCCGGTTGCCTCCTACCCCGGACTCACCGCGCAGGTCCGCGCGCGGCTCGGCGAGATGAAGGTGGCCCCGGTGCGGGCAGAGACGGTCGCGGCAGATGCGCCGGCCTCAGTCGAGATCGTGCGCGAGGCGCTGCCTGACGTGACGGTGCCGAAGACCCCAGCACAGAAGCCGGCGAAGCGGGCGGGGCTGGACTAAGCCCCAACTGAATCAAAGTCGTCATTGCGAGCGCAGCGAAGCAATCCAGTCTGTCACCGCGAACAGATTATGGATTGCTTCGCTACGCTCGCAGTGACGGAGAGTGCTGCGTCATCTCCCGATGATCACCCCGATCACGTTCGGGGCCGCCAGATATTTCTCCTCGATCGCCGCGCGCGCGGCGGCGCGGTTTTCCTGAGTCAGCAGGCCGCGCTTCTCGGCCAGGATCATCCAGCAGAAGCCCCACCAGTCGGTGAGCATGCCCGCCTCGCCGATGAGATCGTAACCCTGCTCCGCTGCGAAGATGCGCGCATGCGCTTCGTCCAGCGTGTCGAGGAACAGATGATCCTCGGTCGAGAACAGATCGTCGCTGACGTCGTCGATGGTGTAGCCCCAGATCGACTGGCACACCGCGTTGAACTCGCGGTCGAACTGGTCGTCGTCGACCGCGTAGCGCCGCGCGGCCTGATGCAGCCGCGACAGCGAGCGCGCGAAATCGGCGATCCGGGTGAGGGCAAATTGATCAAAGGCGATGGTGGACATGTAGTCCTCGCAAAGTCTGACGGACGCTAGATATTGTGTCGGCAACGTGCCGAATCACAATGATATATCAAAGACTTGCTAAAGTGTTCTTAATTTGTTCCGGAACAGGGGACAAAGTCCGACTGGCGGAATCGAAAGGGGCCGCCTCGCAGCGACCCCTTTGCCGGTTGCAATCGTGTTCGGGATGAAATCCAGCCCCGGCAATTTGGCAAGTTAGAGGTACCTATGGACTTAGGCGATTCCGGATAAGTACTGGACGTAGTCCTGTCCTATTTTCTGTTGACGCGCCCGATGGATCCGGTTCGCACGAGGCGGGATCTCAATAACAGCGCGAGGCCGCAATGGCGTGGACGCGCCGGTCACCGAGCAGATGGGCGACAAAGCCATTGCTGGGAAAGATCTTTGCGAACGCGGCATCGCGGATGCTGAGACCGCCGGCATAGGCGCCGAAGGCGGGCATCACGGCGCGCATTCCGTCACTGGCGAAGCAGCGGCGTTCCATCGAGCGGCCGCGTGCGGAGACGCGCGCCTTCGGATGCAGATGGCCAGCGATCTCGCCGCGCGCACCGGTCGGCTCGTGGCGGAAGGTGATCGGGCCGATCGCGACTTCGTCGGCGACGGTCCCGCCCAGATCGCGCGGCAGCATGGGATCGTGATTGCCCGAAATCCAGATCCAGTCGCGGCCGGTCTGGAGTGCGGCAACAGCATCGCGATCGTCGGACGACAACCGCTCATGCGCGGTTCGGTCGTGAAAACTGTCGCCGAGCGCGATAACCGTTCGGGGATTATGGCGGGAGATGACAGCAGCGAGACGGCTCAGCGTTGCCAACGTATCGTAAGGCGGCAGCAGCACACCGCGCGTGGCGAAGCTGGACCCTTTTTCCAGATGCAGATCGGAGACGACGAGCAGGCGCTGCTCTTCCCAGAACAGCGCTCCGGAGAGATCGGTTGCGAACGACACACTGGCGATATCCAGTGCAAGCGTTGAAGTGATCGATAGTGCCACTTGCTCCGTCATGGCCGGGCTCGTCCCGACCATCCACGTTCTTGCCGCGGAAGCAAAGACGTGGATGCCCGGGTCAAGCCCGGGCATGACGATGTGGATGGAGTTGCGCGCACCACTGGTAAAATTCTCTACGACATCGCCTCTTTGACCAGCTCGTCGGCGGCTTCCGCCAGGAGCTCGTCGCCAGCTTCGCCATAGACTGACTCGCGGCCGATTTCCAGCATCACGGGGACGGCGAGCGGCGAGACGTGATCGAGTTCCCGATGCGTGATACGGCCCTGGATGCGGGCAAGCATGGCGCCGAGACGGCGCAGGTCGAGCAGGCCGGTAGCGGCATCGGCACGGGCGGCGCGCAGCAACACGTGATCGGCCTGGTGCTTGCGCAGGACGTCGTAGACGAGATCGGTCGAGAACAGCACCTGGCGGCGGCTCTTGTCCTCGCTGGTGAAGCGCCGCTCGATCAGGCCAGAGATCAGCGCGCAATTGCGGAAGGTGCGCTTCATCAGCGCGGATTCCGCGAGCCAGGCTTCGAGATCGTCCCCGAGCATGTCCGGGTTGAACAGCGCGTCGAGATTAAGCTCGCCGTTGCGGATCATGAAGGAGGCATCGCCAAGCCCCCAGATCGCCACCGCATATTCATTGGCGACGAAGCCGAGCGGCCGGGCGCGCATCCGCTCCAGCCGCCGCGTCAGCAGCATGCCCAGCGTCTGGTGCGCGAGCCTGCCCTCGAAGGGATAGCAAATGAGATAATGCTTGTTGCCGCGTGGAAAGGTCTCGACCAGCAGCTCGCGCACGCCGGGCACACGTGAGATGTCTTTCTGCAACGACAGCCAGTCGCGCACCTGCTCAGGCAGACCGTTCCATGCACGGCGGTCGTCGAGCAGGCGCCGCACGCGCTCGGCAAGATAGGTCGAGAGCGGAAATTTGCCGCCCATATAGGACGGCACTTTCGGATCCTTGTCGTTGGCGCGGGAGACATAGACCTGATCCTCGGCCAACGCCTCATAGCGCACGACTTCGCCGCCGAACACAAAGGTGTCGCCGGCGGTCAGGCCCTCGATAAAATATTCCTCGATTTCGCCGAGCACGCGGCCGCCGCGCGCGATGACGCCGGTCGAGCCGCTGCCGGTGGAGCGCCCACGAACGAGCCGCACCTTCAGCATCGGCTCCTCGACGATGGTGCCGACATTGAGACGATAGCTCTGCCGCACCTTTGGATTGGCAACGCGCCAGCGGCCCTGCTTGTCCTGCTTGATGCGGGCGAAGCGCTCGTAGGTCTTCAGCGCGTAGCCGCCGGAGGCGACGAAATCGACGACGTCGTCGAAATCCTGCCGGGCGAGATCTGAGTAAGGCGCGGCCGTGAGCACCTCGCCGTAGAGATCATCGCTCAGAAACGGCTCGCCGCAGGCGCGGCCGAGCACGTGCTGGGCCAGCACGTCGAGTGCGCCGGTGCGCAAGGGTGGCGTATCCTGCGCATTCTCGGCGATCGCATCGATCGCGGCCCGGCACTCCAGCACCTCGAACCGGTTCGCCGGCACCAGCACCGCGCGCGAGGCTTCATCAAGGCGGTGATTGGCGCGGCCGATCCGCTGCATCAGACGCGAAGAGCCTTTTGGCGCACCGATATTGACGACGAGATCGACATCGCCCCAATCGACGCCGAGGTCGAGCGAAGAGGTGCAGACCACGCCGCGCAGTCTGCCCGCCGACATCGCGTCCTCGACCTTGCGACGCTGGGCGACGTCGAGCGAGCCGTGATGCAGCGCGATCGCGAGGTTGTCGTCGTTCATGCTCCAGAGATTCTGGAACAGCATCTCGGCCTGGCTGCGGGTGTTGACGAAGACGAGCGTGGTCTTGTTGGCCTTGATCAGCTCGTAGATTTCGGGAAGCGCGTGGCGCGCGCTGTGGCCGGCCCAGGGCAGGCGCTCGCGGGTATCCAGCATCTCGACCAGCGGCGGCGCGGCACCGCCGGCGACGACAATGTCGGCGGCCGCCTCCTTCCCGCCGGGCTGCGGCACCAGGAAGCGCGCAAGCTGGTCCGGCTCGGCCACGGTCGCCGACAGGCCGATCGCGCGCAGCTGCGGCGCCAGCCGCCAGAGCCGCGCCAGACCGAGCGAAAGCAGATCGCCGCGCTTGGACGTCACCAGCGCGTGGAGCTCGTCGAGCACGATGCGCTTCAAGGAGGAGAACAGGAACGGCGCGTCGTCGGAGGAGAGCAGCAGCGCGACCTGCTCAGGCGTCGTCAGCAGGATATCGGGCGGATAGCGCCGCTGGCGCTGCCGCCGCGACACCGGCGTGTCGCCGGTGCGGGTCTCGACCTTGATCGGCAGCCCCATCTCCGCAATCGGCCGCTCGAGATTGCGGGCGATATCGACGGCGAGCGCTTTCAGCGGCGAGATGTAGAGCGTGTGCAGGCCATCGCTGCGGCGAACATCGCGGCCGGTGGAGACGAGGCTTTGCTTCGCCCTTCCGTCCCGTTCGACCGGCTGCGTCGAGAGCTCCACCAGCGTCGGCAGAAATCCCGCCAGCGTCTTGCCCGCGCCGGTGGGCGCGACCAGCAGTGCGGAACGATCCTCGCGCGCCTTGTCCAGCAGCGCGAGCTGATGCTCACGCGGCGACCAGCCGCGGGCCGCGAACCACGCCTGGAAGCGGTCGGGCAGCAGCGTGGCCGGCTCGGCCGGGATTTTGAGGATGCGGGGCGGCACGGCATCACAGGTAAGCCGTGGGGGTGGGTTCGTCGAGGGGTGGAAATGTGAATAGGTCTCGTAGGGTGGGCAAAGCGTAGCGTGCCCACCATTCGCACCGAGGTGCTCGGAGAGATGGTGGGCACGGCGCAAGTGCGCCTTTGCCCACCCTACGGCACTCTGCCGCACCTACTCCGACATCGGCTTGTCGGAGATGTCCCAGTCCTTGCCGCTGAAGGTGGAGATGAAGAGCGTCTTCATCGGCGTGTAGTCCTCGGGCGTGTAGCTGTAGGTGACGCCGTCGAGGAAATAGGGCGAGTGGAAGCCTGCGAGCGTGGACGCCTGCTTCAGCACGTTGGCGCGGGTGAGATCGTCGCCGCAGCGGCGCAGGATCTCGCCCATGGTGACGGCCTGGCCGTAACCGGCAAAGGCGATGGTGTTGTCCTGATCGATCGCCGGCGTGTACTTCTTGCGTAGCTCCTCGAACGCCATCACGTCCGGGTCCTTCTCCCATTTGGGCAGGCCGACTTCCTTGTTGTAGCGGATGGCGACGATGCCGGCGGCATTCTCCAGGCCCGCGGCATTGAGGATCGAGCGGCCGGTCGAGCCCGCCGACAACAGCTGCAGCGGCTTCCAGCCGAGCTCGGCCACTTTGCGGATCGACTGCGACGACGCCTTGCCGGTGGAAATGTTGTAGAAGACGTCGGCGCCCGATTTCGAGAGATTGATGAGCTGGGAATCGACGGTCGGATCGGTCAGATCGTAGGTCTGCTCCATGATCACCTGCGCGGTGCCCCCGGCATCCGCCAGCACCTTCTTGAACGGACCGAGGAAGTCACGGCCGAAATCGTCGTTCTGGTAGAGAATGCCGACCTTGGCATTCGGCTTCACGCTGAGGACGTGCCGCGCCAGGATGCGCGCTTCGGTCGGATAGAGCGGCAGGCCCGCCATCGTCCATTTGAACTCTTTCGGATTGTTCCACTTGGACGCGCCGGTGTTGAGCAGCAGTTGCGGCACGCCTTTCGAATTCAGGTATTTGTGCACGGAGGTCTGCGGCGCGGTGCCGAGCGAGCCATAGAGCGCCAGCACCTCTTCCTGCTCGACCAGGCGCCGCGTCGCCTCGACGCATTTCGGCGCGCTGTAGGCGTCGTCCATGGTGAGGAACTTGACCTTGCGGCCGTTGATGCCGCCCTTCTCGTTCAGCATCTGGAAATAGGCTTCGCCGATGCGGCCGAGCACGCCGTACAGCGAGCCGGGCCCGGAATGCGGCACGGTCTGGCCGATCTTGATCTCGGTGTCGCTGGCGCCCGCATCGTATTTCTTCTCCGCAGCCCAGACATGCGGCGCAGGCAAGGTGGATGCAGCGATGGTGGCGAGCGCGCCGGCGCTGAAATCGCGCCGCGTTGGATTTTTGGTCATTTTTGTTTCTCCCTAGCGCCCGCATTGTGCTGGCATCGCAGCGCGGGTCGCAAGTGGGAAGTCGCAGCTCAGCGACGCAATGACGCTCAAATCGCGGGGTTTTTAGCGCCTAAACTCAAGTTTTCTCGGCGACGACGACGAGGCCACGCACCGGCTCGTTGTTCTCGATGCGTGGCGATGCCGGCTCCAATGTCAGCAGCTTGAGCCCGGCCTTCGCCATCGCGTCACGCACATATTCCGCCGAATGGGCATAGCGCAGGCCTTCGCCGAGCACGATGCCGCTGCCGTCATGCGTCTCCAGCGTGAAAGCGAGCACGCCGCCGGATACGAGCACGCGCTTGGCTTCGACGAGTACCGGCGCGAGATCGGAGAGATAGACGAACGCATCTGCGGCGACGACGAGGTTCGCGCTCGCATCGCCCTTGGTGCGCAGGCCTTCGATCATGTCGGCGACCTCGAGCTCGGCATAGAGCTCGGTGGCGCGCGCCTCCTTGATCATGCCGGGCGACAGATCGATGCCGATGAAATGATCGACCTGCTTGGCGAAGGCAGCGGCGGCAAGCCCGGTGCCGCAGCCGAGATCGATGGTGCGCTTGAACAGGGCCGGCTTCTTTGCGGCGACGCGCGCGGCCACCACCGCCTTGAAGATCAGCGACGGTGCGCGATAGTCGAGATCGTTGATCAGCGTATGCTCGAAGCGCGGCGCATATTGATCGAAGAGGGCCTGCACATAGGCCTTGGGCATCTCCGCCATCTGCGCGTCGCCGAGCCGCATCAGATGCAGGGCGGAGCCGTGCTGGTCCTCGGGGTCGCAGTCGCGTGCTTTCCGGAACGCCGCAATCGCCTTGTCGCGCTCGCCGAGCTGCTGGCGGATCTCGCCGAGCGTGAACCAGGCCGAAGTGAAGTCAGGCGCGAGCTCGATCGCCTGCTCGATGAGGTCGGCGGCGGCGGGCAGATCGCCCTTGAGCTGGAGGTCGCGCGCGAACTCGAAACGGCGGTCGGCCATGAGATCGCCGGAGGAGTGGAACAGGCGCAGGGGCATAGGGACTCGGCTCGTCATTGCCGGGCTCGACCCGGCAATCCATCAAAAAGGGAACTGTTTAAGAGGATGGAGGCGCGGGTCAAGCCCGCGAATGACGGGTTCATTTGGGGTGGCCGCTCCCTATATGATGGACATGCGTCCGCAAGACATCCTGCTGCCAACTGCTGACGGCCTGTGCTGCAAGCCTGGCAACTTCCACATCGACCCTGTCCGCCCGGTCGAGCGGGCCGTGATCACCCACGGCCATTCCGACCACGCCCGCGCCGGCCATGGCGCGGTGCTGGCGACGCAGGAAACGCTGGACATGATGCGGCTGCGCTACGGCGAGAACTTCGCCGGCTCGACGCAAGCGATCCGCTATGGCGAGGAGATCCGGCTCGGCGACGTCCGTGTGAGGTTTCACCCGGCCGGTCATGTGCTGGGCTCGGCGCAGATCGCCGTGACCTGCAAGGACACCTGCATCGTCGCCTCCGGCGACTACAAGGATGCGCCCGACCCCACCTGCACGCCGTTCGAGCTCGTGCCATGCGACGTTTTCATCACTGAAGCCACCTTTGGCCTGCCGGTGTTTCGCCATGGCGATGCCGCGGGCGAGGTGAGGAAGCTGCTGGCCTCCGTTGCATTGTTTCCCGAACGCGCACATCTCGTCGGCGCCTATTCGCTCGGCAAGGCGCAGCGCGTAATCGCGCTGTTGCGACAGGCCGGCTATGACGCACCGATCTACCTGCATGGCGCGATGGAGAAGATCACCGAGTACTATCAGAGCCGAGGGATCAATCTCGGCGAGCTCAAGCCGGTGCTGGGCGTCAAGAAGGCGGCGCTCGCCGGCACCATCACGCTGGCGCCGCCGTCGGCCACCTCGGACCTCTGGACGCGGCGCTTTCCCGACCCCGTCACCGCCTTTGCCTCGGGGTGGATGCGGGTGCGTGCCCGCGCACGGCAGCGCGGCATCGAGCTGCCGCTGGTGATCTCCGATCATGCCGATTGGGATGGCCTCACCAAGACCATCGCCGCGACCGGCGCCGGCGAGATCTGGGTGACGCACGGCCAGGAAGATGCGCTGGTGCATTGGTGCAAGTCGCAAGGTCTTCGCGCGCAGCCGCTCGATCTCGTCGGCTATGGCGAGGAGGAGGAGAGCGAGACGCCGCTTCAAGATGAGGCCGAAGCATGAACCGCTTCGCCGAACTGCTGGATCGCCTCGCCTACGAGCCCGGCCGCAACAACAAGCTGCGGCTGATCACCGGCTATTTCCGCGAGGTCGGCGATCCCGACCGCGGCTACGCGCTGGCCGCGCTGACCGGCGCGCTGAGCTTCAAGCATGCCAAGCCCGCGCTGATCCGCGATCTGATCGCGGCGCGTACGGATGAGGTGCTGTTCGGGTTGTCCTACGATTACGTTGGCGATCTCTCGGAGACCGTGGCGCTGATGTGGCCGCGGCGGGTGCCCGGCAACGGAAAGTCTTTTCCGGGCCACCCCTCTCCCCCGCCCTCCCCCGCAAGGGGGGAGGGAGCGCAGCGGAGCGCGCGGCGGCCGGTGAGCATCACGACTGACAGTGATTCAGCGAGTGATGGAGGCACCACTCTCTCCGTTCCCTCCCCCCTTGCGGGGGAGGGGCAGGGAGAGGGGTACCGCGGGCGGGATGCTCATGAGTCCACACATCCAAGCAACCACAACAACCCGCCGCCCCCAACCCTCACCGAGGTCGTCACCACGCTGCGCACGCTCGGCAAGACCGAGCTGCCAAAGCAGCTCGAACGCTGGCTCGACGAGCTCGACGAGACGGGCCGCTGGGCGCTGCTGAAGCTCGTCACCGGTGCGCTGCGCATCGGCATTTCCGCGCGCCTCGCCAAGACTGCAGCCGCAGCGCTCGGCGACAAGGACCCGCATGAGGTCGAGCTGATCTGGCCGGGGCTCAGCCCTCCCTATCTCGACCTGTTCGCCTGGCTGGAAGGCCGCGGCGAAAAGCCGGTCAATCGCGATCCCGCGCCGTTCCGCCCGGTGATGCTCGCGCACGCGATCGAGGACACGGATTTCGCCGCGCTCGATCCCGCCGACTACATCGCCGAATGGAAATGGGACGGCATCCGCGTGCAGGCGGTGGCGGGCCGCGATGACCGCGGGCAGATCACGGCGCGGCTCTATTCGCGCACCGGCGAGGACATCACGGGGAGCTTTCCGGACATCGTGCCGTCGCTGCGGCTGGCGGGCGCAATCGACGGCGAGCTTCTGATCCTGCGCGAAGGCCGCGTGCAGAGTTTTAATGTTCTGCAACAGCGCCTCAACCGCAAGGTCGTTTCGCCGAAGCTGATCAAGGAGTTTCCGATCCATTTGCGCGCCTATGATCTGCTCGGCGACGGCGAGAACGATCTGCGCGAGCTGCCCTTCGCGGAGCGGCGCGAACGGCTGGAGACGTTCGTCGGCAAGCTCGACGATCCCCGCATCGACCTATCGCCCACCGTGCCCTTCGCAAGCTGGCAGGCGCTGACCGCGGCGCGCGCCGATCCCGCGAGTGCCGGCGCGGGCGAAGATGCCGATGCCGTCGAAGGCGTCATGCTGAAGCGGCGCGATGCGCCTTACCTGCCGGGGCGACCAAAAGGCCAGTGGTGGAAGTGGAAGCGCGATCCGCACATCATCGACGCCGTGCTGATGTATGCGCAGCGCGGCCACGGCAAGCGCTCGTCCTATTACTCCGACTACACCTTCGGCGTCTGGACCGAAGGCGAAGCCGGCGACGAGCTGGTGCCGGTCGGAAAAGCCTATTTCGGCTTCACCGACGAGGAGCTCTTGCAGATCGACCGTTTCGTCCGCCGCAACACCACCGAGAAATTCGGCCCCGTACGCCACGTCGTGCACGAGCGCGACAAGGGGCTGGTGCTGGAGGTGGCGTTCGAAGGGCTCCAGCGTTCCCCGCGGCACAAATCCGGCGTCGCCATGCGCTTTCCCCGCATCAGCCGGCTGCGCTGGGACAAGCCGCCGCGCGAGGCCGACCGGCTGGAAACGCTGGAAAGGATGCTGAAGGCTGACGAATCCCTACCAACAATTAAGGTTGCGGCGTCCGCCGACAGCCATTGACGAGGGAATGCGGGTTCCCCATCTGCCCCGCCGTGACCTATAATGGGGTCGAATCCCCGCGAGGAGTTTGAGATGGTCCAAGACGTCAGAGATTTGCCGGCCGGCCGCAGCGATGGGCTGAACCGCTTTCTCGGCGGCTCGCCGCTGGCGGTCGCGTTTCGCCTGGTCCTGCTCTCGATCCTGGTCGGCGTCGTGCTCGCCGCGATCGGCTTCGATCCCTGGAATATCATCTACAGCATCCGCTTGCTGTTCCAGCGCCTCTGGGATCTCGGCTTCGACGCGGTGAACTGGCTGTGGCGCTACTTCCTGCTCGGCGCCGTCATCGTGGTTCCGATCTGGCTGCTCTCGCGCGTATTCGGCGCGCCGCGCAACAGGTAAGGATTTGGGAGCCCGCAGCCGATGCAATTGCGCTTTGTCGGCTGCGGCGACGCCTTCGGCTCGGGCGGCAGGCTCAACACCTGCTTCCACGTCTCGGGGCGCGCGGCCAACTTCCTGATCGATTGCGGCGCGTCGGCCCTGCCGGCGCTGAAGCGACTCGAAATCGACCGTGATGAGATCGACCTGATCCTGATCACGCATTTCCACGGCGACCATTTTGCCGGGCTCCCCTTCGTCCTGCTCGATGCGCAATTCTCGCGGCGGACCCGGCCGCTGACCATCGCGGGCCCGCAAGGCCTCGAGACGCGGCTCGGCCAAGTGATGGAGGCGCTGTTCGAGCACTCCTCGAAGACCAAGCAGCGCTTCGAGCTGAACCTCATCGAACTCGCGCCCGGGCGAAGCCAAACCTTTGGCGGGGTGAATGTGACGCCCTACCCGGTGGTGCACGGCGAATCCGGCGGGCCGTTCTTGGCTTACCGCGTCGAGGTTGAAGGTCGCACGCTCGCCTACAGCGCCGACACCGAATGGACGGAGACACTCATTCCGCTGGCGCATGGCGCGGACCTTTTCATTGCTGAAGCCTATATGTACGAGAAGGTGGTCAAGAACCATCTCAGCCTGAAGACCTTGGAACAGCATCTGCCAGCAATCGGCGCGAAACGCCTGGTCCTCACCCATATGAGCGACGACGTGCTGTCGCGCCTGGACAACGTACCGCATCTCGCCGCCGAAGACGGCATGGTGGTCGTGTTCTGACATGCACGCGCCCGTTCATCCCAGGATCGGCTCTCGCCAGGTCTTCACCATCGCCGGTCCCGCGATGGTCGCGAACCTCACCACGCCGCTGATCGGCGTGGTCTCGACCACCGCGATCGGGCGGCTCGACGATGCCGCGCTGCTTGGCGGTGTCGCGATGGCCTCCGTCATCTTCGACTGCCTGTTCTGGCTGTTCGGCTTCCTGCGCATGAGCACACTCGCCTTCACGGCGCAGGCGATGGGCGCGGGCGAGACGCGCGAGCAGACCGTGATCCTGGTGCGCGGCTTCATCGTCGCAGGCCTGATCGGCGCCGCGCTGATCGTGCTGCAACTGCCGCTGGCCGCCGGGCTGTTCGACCTGATGGGCGGCAGCGAAGGCGTCACGCGCGCGGCAAAGACCTATTTCATGATCCGGATATGGTCGTCGCCGTTCGCCTTCGCCAACTACGTCATTCTCGGCTGGCTGGTGGGGCAGGCGCGCGCCAATCCGGCGCTGCTGCTGCAGGTCGTCATCAACCTCATCAACATGGCGGCGACGATCTTGCTGGTGCTGGTCTACGACACCGGCATCGCGGGCGCGGCGATCGCCGCACTGATCTCGGAGACGATTGGCTTCGTGCTCGGCGTGGTCGTCTGCCGGCGCTATGCGGATGGCGGCTTTGCGGTGCCCCTTGCCACGCTGCTCGACCGGGCAAAACTGATGCGGCTGCTGGCGGTGAACTCCGACATCATGATCCGCACTGCGGCGCTGATCGCCGTGTTCCTGTTCTTCACCGCCAAGGGCGCGCGCGCCGGTGATGTCACGCTGGCGGCGAATTCCGTGCTGAACAATTTCCTGCTGGTCAGCGCCTTCTTCCTCGACGGTCTTGCGAACGCAGCCCAGCAGCTCTGCGGGCGCACGTTCGGCGCTCGCGATGCCAGGGGCTTTGCGGATTCGACCCGGCTGGTGCTGCTGTGGGGCCTCGGTTTCGCACTGGTCGTCGCGGTGCTATTCGCGCTGTTCGGGCCTAACCTGATCAATGTCATGACCGCAAGCGAGGACGTCCGCCGCGCCGCGCGCGATTTCCTGCCGTTCATCGTGCTTGCGCCGATCCCCGGCGTGTTCGCGTTCGGCTTCGACGGCATCTATGTCGGCGCGACCTGGGCGCGCGAGATGCGCAATTTGATGCTGTTATCGTTCACGATCTTTATCGGCGCCTGGTGGGCGCTGCAATCGTTCGGCAATGCCGGGCTGTGGAGCGCGCTGATCGCGTTCTACGTCGCCCGCGGCGGATTGCAGGGCGCGCGCTATCCGGCGCTGTATCGGGTGACGTTCCCGAAATCGTAGATTCGTAGCCCGGATGGAGCGCAGCGAAATCCGGGATCTTCGTGCTCGCGGAAAGATTCCCGGATTGCGCTGCGCTCCATCCGGGCTACGGGACGGTGGCTACATCCCAGGCCAGTCTTCCGCCGTCAGTGTCGCCGCGTCGGCGCCGACGATTTCGGACAGCGAATCCCGCCCCGTCCGCAGCAGCGTCGAGGTGAGGTCACGCTTGATCTCGTCGACCAGGCCGAGGCCCTTGTAGACCAGCGACGAATAGAGCTGGATCAGGCTCGCGCCGGCGCGGATCTTCGTCAGCGCGGCGCCGCCGGAATCCACGCCGCCGACGCCGATCAAGGGGAACGCGCCCTCGACGCGCACATAGGTCTCCGCGACCATGCGCGTCGACAGGCGGAACAGCGGCCGGCCGGAGAGGCCACCCTGCTCCTTGGCGCGCATTTCCTCGCGCAGCGTGCTCGGCCGCGCGATCGTCGTGTTCGCCACGATCATGCCGTCGACCCGGCGCGAGCGCGCCACCTGCACGACGTCGTCGAGCTGGGCGAGGCTCAAATCAGGCGCGATCTTGAGCAGCACCGGCGTGTCGCCGGCCTTCTGGCGCACCCGCTCGCGCGCGTCGATCACCCTGGCGAGGAGATCGTCCAGTAGCGCGCCTTCCTGTAAATTGCGCAGGCCCGGCGTGTTCGGCGAGGAGACGTTCACGGTGAAATAGCTCGCGACCGGTGCAAAGGTCTCGATCAGCTTGACGTAATCGCCAACGCGATCCGGCGAATCCTTGTTGGCGCCGACATTGACCCCGATGATGCCGCCGTGCTGCGCACGCGCCGCGAGCCTGCGCAGCGCGACTTCAGCGCCGTCATTGTTGAAGCCCATGCGGTTGATCACGGCCTCGTCGCGCTCCAGGCGAAACAGCCGCGGCCGCGGATTGCCGCTTTGCGGCTTCGGCGTCACCGAACCGATCTCGACGAAGCCGAAGCCGAGCCGCAGCAGCGCATCCGGCACCTCGGCGCTCTTGTCGAAGCCCGCGGCCATGCCGATCGGATTGGGGAAGTTGAGCCCGAAGGCACGCACTGCCAGCTTGGGATCGTCAGGCCGCGGCTTGACCGGCGGCAGGAAGCGCAGGCCCTGGATCGCGAGGCGATGCGCATCCTCCGGATCGAGCCAGCGCAGCACCGGCAGCGAAAAGGCGTCGAAGGCGCGGATCACGGCATAAGCTCCGGAACGTCGTGGCCGCCATCGGAGCGCATGTTGAGGTTCATCACCGACAGCACCGCGCCGAGATCGAGCTCGCCATAGAGGTGCGGAAACAGCTCCTCATTGCGCGAGCGCTCCCAGCGCAATGCGCTGCCGAGCGCGTCGCCGTCGACCTCGACCAGGAACAGCGCGCGCTGCCCGAAATAGTGCTTGCGCAAGGTCTCGGGAACCTGGGGCGCGGTCGAGAAATGGATGAAACCGTCGCGCGAATCGTCCGCGCTGCCCCGGTAGACACCCTGCCGTTCCGCCTCGCGCCAGGCCGAGGCCGGACAGATTTTGTAGATCTTGACCACCGCTCACGCAGCCCTGTTTGCTCTTTGAGTCTTTTGGGTTTTTTCGTCTCGTGCGGGTCCTCAAAACCCGGGCGCGACCGTAATGGCCGCCCCCTCCGAACTCAAGGCTTAGAGCCATTTCCGTTCCGATGAAATCGGAACGGGGCTTTAAATTCTTGTTTTGACGCGTTTTCTTGACGCGAACCGGTATCCGCTTCGCTTGAAAATGCTTCCCCCACCACCCCTTGCGCGAAAAACGGAAAACCGGTTGATTTGAGGACAGTTTTCCTGAGTTGCGACGGGCTGGACCTTCCATGGTCAGACAGGCCAAAGCGCAGAGGATACTGACTCACGACCAGATCTGGGGAGCGCTGGATCGGCTGGCGGAGCGTGCCGGCCTGTCGCCGTCCGGCCTCGCCAAGCGGGCCGGGCTCGATCCCACCACCTTCAACAAGTCCAAGCGCGTCACCCCCGACGGGCGTGAGCGCTGGCCATCCACCGAATCGATCGCGAAAGCGCTGGCGGCGGCCGGCTCCTCGATGGACACCTTTGCCGGATTGACCGGTGACGACGCCAGCGACGGCCACTCGGTGCCGCTGCTCGGCCTCGCGCTAGCCGGCGCGAGCGGCGCTTTCGACGAGTCCGGCTTTCCATCGGGCAAGGGCTGGACCGAACTCGCGCTTCCCACCGCCGAGGACAGTCGCGCTTTTGCGCTGGAGATTTCCGGCGATGCGCTTGCCCCGGCCTATCGCGACGGCGACGTCATCCTGATCTCGCCCCGCGCACCGATCCGCAGAGGCGATCGCGTGGTGGTGAAGACCAAGGCGGGCGAGGTGACGGTCGCGACGCTGAAGCGCCGCACGGCAAAGGCACTGGAATTGCAGCCGCTCGATGCATCGCAGGCGGAGCATACGATGGCGCCGAGCGACGTCGGCTGGATCGCGCGAATCGTGTGGGTGAGCCAGTGATTGCGTCGTGACCGGACCATGACGCCGGCCGCGCCGCTTCTCGCCTCGGCGACCTTGCGACTCACCGTCCCTCTCGCATAGGTTGCGGCCGATTTTTCCGATCAAATTCATCACAGGGGGATATGATGAATCGCCGTCACGCATTGAAGGCCCTGGCGGGTCTCGCGCTTTGTCCGCTGTGCAAGCCGGCCTTTGCCGCCGAAGGCACGCATTGGAGCTACGAGGGCGCCGGCGGCCCGGCCAAATGGGGCGATCTCGACGCGGCGAACAAGGCCTGCGCGGTCGGCCTGCAACAATCGCCGATCGACATCGAGGGGACGATCAAGTCGCAATTGCCTGTTCTGAAGCTGAACTGGGGCAAGAGCGCCGACACCATCGTCAACAACGGGCACACGATCCAGCTCAACTTCGCCGAAGGCAGCACGCTCACGCTCGGCGACGTCAAATACAAGCTGCTCCAGGTGCACTTCCACCGGCCGAGCGAGCACATGATCGGCGGCAAGAACTTTCCGATGGAAGCGCACTTCGTGCATCGCAACGATGCCGGCGGACTCGCCGTGGTCGGCGTGCTGATGGCGGAAGGCAAGCCGAACACGGCCTTCGGCAAGATCGTCAAGACCATGCCCGCGGCGGAAGGCCCCGCGGTGAAAGCCGACGCGGCCATCGATCCCCACGCCATGCTGCCGCACAGGCTGAGCTACTTCCGCTACTCCGGCTCGCTGACGACCCCGCCCTGTTCGGAGGTGGTCGAATGGCTGCTGCTGACCGACCCGATCCAGGTGTCAGCCACCGACGTCGCTGCGTTCGCAAAGCTCTATCCGATGAACGCGCGCCCGGTGCAGAAGGACAACCGGCGCTTCGTGCTGCGCTCGATCTGAGGCGCGCTTCAAATCTGTAGCCCGGATGAGCGTAGCGACATTCGGGCTACGGCATCTACTACGCGCTTCGCGCCAGCGCGCCGTCGATCATGTTCACCGCGTTCTGCACGCCGTAGACCGCAACGAAGGAGCCGAAGCGCGGGCCCTTCTCCTGGCCGAGCAGCACCTGGTAGAGCATGTTGAACCAGTCGAGCGTCACGCCTGGACGGCCGTCCTTGCCCTTCTTGACCTGGTCGAGGAACGGCTCGCGGCGGCCGATCTCGTAGACGACGTTCTGGATGTCCTCGGCCGAGGATTCCTGCGGAAGCTGCGACAGCGCATCGCGCAGATCCTGCAACGCGGCGCGCTCAACCTCGGTCGGCTCGCGGAACTGCTTCGTCGGCGCCACGAAGTCACGATAGTAGTTGATGGCATAGCCGACCATCGCATCGAGCTTCGGATGCGTCTGCGGGCTCACGCCGGGACGATAACGGCCGATGAAGCCCCACAGCGTCTCGGCATTCTCCGCATTCGACGACGACACCAGCGTCAAGAGGAGCTGGAACGTGACGGGCATGTCGCCCTTCGGCGGATGGCCGTTGTGGATGTGCCAGACCGGATTGCCGAGCTGCTGCTTGCCATCCTGCTTCGCAAAGCCATCGATGAACTGCTGGTAGTCGTCGACATTGCGCGGGATGACATCGAAATATAGCCGCTTGGCCGCCTTCGGCTCGCGATACATGAACAGCGACAGCGATTCCGGCGAGGCGTAGCGCAGCCATTCGTCGATGGTGAGGCCGTTGCCCTTCGACTTCGAGATCTTCTGGCCCTTGTCGTCGAGGAAAAGCTCGTAGTTGAAGCCTTCGGGCGGCGTGGCGCCGAGCGCCTTGGCGATCGCGCCTGACAGCTTCACGGAGTCGATGAGATCCTTGCCGGCCATCTCGTAGTCGACGCCGAGCGCGACCCAGCGCATCGCCCAGTCAGCCTTCCACTGGCACTTGACGTTGCCGCCCGTCACCGGCGTCTCGACTTCCTGGTTGGTATCGGGATCGACATAGGTCACGGTACCGGCCGCGACGTCGCGGCGGATCATCGGGACCTGGAGCACGACACCGGTGGTCTTGCTGATCGGCAGGAACGGCGAATAGGTGGCGCGGCGATCGGGCCCGAGCGTCGGCAGGATGATCGCCATCACCTTGTCGTAGGCAGCTAACATCTTCAGCAACGTCGCGTCGAAGCGGCCGGACGTGTAGTAGTCGGTCGAGCTCGCGAACTCGTAGTCGAAGCCGAAATGATCGAGAAAGGCGCGCAGCCGCGCGTTGTTGTGGTGCCCGAACGACGGGTACTCGTTGGAGAACGGATCCGGCACCCGCGTCAGCGGCTTGCCGAGATGCGCGGCCAGCATCTCCTTGTTGGGGACGTTGTCGGGCACTTTCCGAAACCCGTCCATGTCGTCGGAGAAGGCGAGCAGGCGCGTCTTGATCTTGTCCTCGGTCAGCACGCGGAAAGCATGGCGCACCATCGAGGTGCGCGCGACCTCACCGAACGTTCCGATATGCGGCAGGCCGGACGGGCCGTAACCGGTCTCGAACAGCACCTCGTCCTTCGGGCTTTTCTTCAGCCGCGCGACAATGGCCTTCGCCTGCTCGAACGGCCAGGCGTTGGATTGTTCGGCGAGCGCACGCAGGTCGCTCGGGTTCGCGGCAAGATCGATGACAGACATTCAGGGGCCTCCGGGCCGCGGAAAATAGCGATTTCCGGGCAGAATGCAAAAGTAGCAGCGCCTTTATCGTGGAATCGTAGGGTGGGCAAAGCGAAGCGTGCCCACCACTGCCAAAGACGGTGGGCACGGCGCTAGCGCGCCTTTGCCCACCCTACGGCACTAAAACGGGCTCACCGAAAAATACCGCAGCCACAGATCGGTGTAGCGGCCTTTCTCCCAGACGCGGAACAGGGCCCAGTTCAGGGCCTGGCGCAGCACGTCGTTGCCCTTGCGGACGGCGATGCCGATGCCCTCGCCGAAGAAGCGGCTCTCGACGAAGGGACCGCCGGAGAAGGCGCAGCAATCGCCGGAATCCGTGCCGTTGATCCAGAACGCCAGCGAGATGGCGTCGCCGAAGATGAAGTCGACCTCGCCCTTGCGCAAGGCGGCGCGCATCGCGTCGTCGTTGGGATAGGGATGCAGCTCGGCGTCGGTGAACATCGCCTTGAGGTACGCTTCGTGCGCAGAGCCGGCGATGACGCCGACTTTCTTGCCCTCGAGATATTCGGGCCGGATCTCCGGCATCACCGCATCCTTGCGCGAGGCGAAGCGCGCCGGCACGCGATAATAGGGATCGGTGAAATCAACGCGGACGCGAAGCTGCGGACTCACCGCCATCGAGGCAATGATGGCATCGCCCCGGTTGGAGGAGAGCGCGTCAACCAGGGTCTCGAAGCGACGCATCTGCACCGTGCAGGTGACCTTGATCTCCTCGCACAGCGCGCGGGCGAGATCGACGTTGAAGCCGGCCGGATTGCCGTCGGCGCCGGTGTAGTTGAACGGCGGATAGTCGGTCTCGGTCAGGAAGCGGATCACGGTCAGGCGCGACAGGTCGGGCCGCTCCGGCCGCCGACGCGGGTCCCAGAAGCCGGGCACGGCCTGCGGGGCCGCCTGAGGCGCGACCTGCGGCGTGGCCTGGGGTGCCGCCGGAGGCTGCTTGGCCGGGGCCTGGGCCTTTGCGGAGGGCAGGCCTGCGAGCAGACATGCGCAGGCGACCAGCCCGGTCAGGACGCGGCGCACGGTTTTGGACGATTTTGCCTGTCGCGACGGGGCCATCGGCGGGAAATGAACGAATTTCGTTGGGATCGGAAGGCGTTATAGACCATCCCGCCGGGAACGCGAGCGCCGATTGCGGGATGGGTAAAGGTCTCTCAGCCGTCATGCCCGGGCTTGTCCCGCCTGCGGGGCCGAAGCCCCTCCGGCAAGGCGAAGGCCCGGGCATCCACGAACATTAGCACCCTCCGAAGAACGTGGATGGCCGGGACAAGCCCGGCCATGACGATGTGGAGAGGACTGCGCCCGAAAGGGCCCTCAGAGATACCGCTTCAAATCGGCCGCGGCCTCCTCCGGCGTCCGCTTCATGTTGAACGGCGATACGAACCGCCCGTCGCGGTCCATCAGGTAGATCAGCGCGGTGTGGTCCATGGTGTAGTCGCCGTCCTTGGTCGGGACCTTCTTGGCATAGACCCGGTAGGAGGTGATCACCTTGGCGGTCTCGGCGGGGTCGCCGCTGAGCCCTTCGAGGTGCGGGTCGAAGCTCGACAGATAGTCCTTCATCGTCGCCGGCGTATCGCGCTCGGGATCGACCGAGATGAAGACGGCATTGACCTTGTCGGCATCCTTGCCCATCGCGCGCAGCACTTCCGAGATCTCGAACAGCGAGGTCGGGCAGACGTCGGGGCAATGGGTATAGCCGAAGAAGATCAGGGTCGGCTTGCCCTTCAGGTTCTTGTCGGTGACGGCCTTGCCGTGCTGGTCGGTGAGCTGGAACGGGCCGCCGATCGCGGCGGGCTGCGCCACCTTGCTGACCCCGCCCATCGCCCAAAACACGATCAGCAGTCCGACGACGAGGCTTGCAGCGAAGGCGGTCGCGATCACCAGCGGACGGGCAGTGGAGCTCATGAGCGGAAAACTTCCTGTCGCAGGTCAGAAGCAGGCGGCAAAGCCGGTCCTGATCATTTCGAAGAACACCTGGCTGCCGTAGTGGAACCAGAGCGCCAGCGCGCCGAGCACGACCAGACCGCCGATCCCCGCGCCAGCCAACAGCAGCACGAACGGCAGCCGGCCGGCAGTGGGCGAATTGTCCTGTAGCGGTTGGGCCGGGTGCAGTGGTTGAGCCATGACAACGATCGGGGCGAAGGCCCCGGTTCCCTTGCCATTCAAATAGGCGTTGGCCTGGGCCCGGGCAAGCGCCGCGGGTGCTCCAAGGAATACTTCCCGGAATCAGATCGCGCCGATGACGTCAGCGAAGCAGCTGGCCCCGAGCGGACTCCAGCTCTTCCGCCTGCGGGAGAGCCCGGCGCAGGGGGCGGTTGGTCGAGGCCTGCGCGTCGAGGTAGCAGGGCTTGTACATGGCCTGGAGCTGCTTGCCCCTCAGGAAGAGCATGTGCGGGGTGAGGCCGCCGCGCTGGTTGATCCAGCGCTTCACCTGCGAGGGATACATCGCATAGAGCATCTGGGTCGCTTCGGAGTTGGTCACCGCACGGCCGTTGGCGCCAAAATCCCAGGCGGCGTGGAAGCCGAGGGTCGCGTGCGAGGTCACACAGATGCGGTCGCGCGGAATGGCGCCGAGGACGATGGTGCAGGCCGAGGCACAGAGGCCGTCGATGATGACGGTGTCGCCTGACTGGCGCAGATCCTGGTACCTGTCGACGTAGGTTCCGATCCGGCCACCGCGGTCATCCGCAATCCGAACCACTGCGTGAGAAGCCCCCATGCCCGCGATCAGGAGAACCGCCGCGAGCAACCCCGTCAGAAACTTCATTGTCCCCCGCCCCAGTCGAATTCGAATCTGCGTGTCAGGTGGTGATGCGTTGCTAGCGTCCGTCGTAACCGTGGTTTTGTCTAGGCACGCCGGCTGGCTCAAAACAAATTCAAATCCAGTGTTGCGCCCGCGCTGCAGTCGGACGGCCCTAATCCCAAAGCGGAACAAGTTAACGATGCCTTATGCGCCACACCCTTGATCTCAGCTGCAACCGCTGGCTTCAATCCCGGGTAACTACAAGGGGGGAACCTATGGCTGAAGAGACAGACGTCATCGTCGTCGGTGCGGGACTATCGGGACTGGTGGCCGCAACCGAGATTGCCGACGCGGGCAAGCGCGTGATCGTGGTCGACCAGGAGGGCGAGCAGTCGATCGGCGGCCAGGCATTCTGGTCGTTCGGCGGCTTGTTCCTGGTCAATTCGCCGGAGCAGCGCCGGCTCGGCATCAAGGACTCCTTCGACCTTGCCATGCAGGACTGGATCGGCACCGCCGGCTTCGACCGCGACGAGGATTTCTGGCCGCGCCAGTGGGCCGAGGCCTATGTGGCATTTGCGGCGGGCGAGAAACGCGACTGGCTGCGCGCGATGGGGCATCGCATCTTCCCGGTGGTCGGCTGGGCCGAGCGCGGCGGCTATGACGCGATGGGCCACGGCAATTCGGTGCCGCGCTTCCACGTCACCTGGGGAACCGGCCCCGGCATCGTCGAGCCGTTCGAGCGCCGCGCGCGCGAGGCCATGAAGAGCGGCCGGCTGACCTTCAGGTTCCGCCATCGCGTCGATGCGCTCTCCATCACCAACGGCACGGTGGACGGCATCAGCGGCGCCGTGCTCGCCCCTGACAATGTCGAGCGTGGCAAGAGCTCGTCGCGCAACGTGGTCGGCGAGTTCGCGCTGAAGGCGCAGGCCGTGATCGTGGCGTCCGGCGGCATCGGCGGCAATCACGAGCTGGTGCGGCAGAACTGGCCGAAGCGGCTTGGCGAGCCGCCGAAGTTCATGGTCTCCGGCGTGCCCGAGCATGTCGACGGCCGCATGATCGGCATCACCGAGAAATCGGGCGCGCGGCTGATCAACCGCGACCGCATGTGGCATTATGTCGAAGGCATCCAGAACTGGAATCCGATCTGGCCGCGCCACGGCATCCGCATCCTGCCCGGCCCCTCCTCGATGTGGTTCGACGCAACAGGCACGCGGCTGCCGGCGCCGTTGTTTCCCGGCTCCGACACGCTCGGCCAGCTCCAGTACATCATGTCCACGGGCTATGATTATTCCTGGTTCATCCTGACCCAGAGCATCATCAAGAAGGAATTTGCGCTGTCGGGTTCGGAGCAGAATCCTGATCTGACCGGCAAGAGCTGGCGGATGACCCTGCGCCGCGCCACCAACAAGGGCGCGCCGGCGCCGGTGGAGGCATTCAAAAGCCATGGTGTCGACTTCATCGTACGCGACAAGATCGAGGATCTCGTCGCGGCCATGAACAAGCTCGCCGGCAGCGACCTCCTCAAGCTCGAGCACGTCAGGATGCAGATCGAGGCGCGCGACCGCGAGATCGCCAATCCCTACGTCAAGGATGCGCAGGTGATGAACATCCACAATGCGCGGCGCTATATCGGCGACAAGCTGATCCGCACGGCCTCTCCGCACCGCATCCTCGATCCCGCGCAGGGGCCGTTGATCGCGGTCAAGCTCAACATCCTCACCCGCAAGACGCTGGGCGGTTTCGAGACCGATCTCGACTCGCGCGTATTCGGCAGCGAGGGCAGCGTCATTCCCGGCCTCTATGCGGTCGGCGAAGCCGCAGGCTTCGGCGGCGGCGGCGTGCACGGCTATCGCTCGCTGGAAGGCACCTTCCTCGGCGGCTGCCTGTTCTCGGGCCGCAATGCCGGCCGCGCCGCGGCGAAGGCCGTGGGCTAGATCATGCGGAGGTGGATGCAGATCGGGGCGCTTCTTGCGGCATTGGCCGCAGCCTCGGCCGCATCCGCCGATACGATCGACGTCAACGGCGTGAAGCGATCCTACACCGCGCAACTGCCGGCGAAGCGGCTGGTGCCGCTCGTGGTCGTGCTGCACGGCAAGACCCAGCGCGGCGCCGACATGGTCGCGCGAACGTCGTGGCCACAGGTCGCGAAGCGCGAAGGTTTTGCCGTGGTCTTTCCTGATGGCCTTAACCATGCCTGGGCCGATGCGCGGACCAAGGCTGGACCGGCGCTGCGTGGCCCGCCCGAGGGCACCGACGACGTCGCCTTCATCGCAAAGCTGGTCGAGACGCTGGTCACGAACGGCACGGCAGACCCGAAGCGTGTCTATGTCGCCGGTATCTCCAATGGCGGCGCCATGGCGATGACGCTGGTTTGCGCGCGCGCCGATCTGTTTGCGGCGGGCGCGAGCGTGATCATGAACCTCACAGATGAGGCCGCAGTCACCTGCCATCCATCGCGGCCGTTGCCGATGCTGCTCATCAACGGCACGGCCGACCCGTTGGTCCCCTACGAGGGAGGACGGGGATCGAGCTATTATGCCGCAGACGGGTTCTGGTCCACCGAAGAGACGCTGGCTTTCTGGCGCAAGCTCAATGGCTGCGAGACCGACGACGCCGAGGTGACCGATTTGCCCGAGAAGGCGCCCGCGGATCAGTCTACGGTCACACGGATCTCCTCACGCTGTCCCAAAGGGCACGACGTCGTGCTCTATCGCATCAACCATGGCGGCCACCGCATGCCCGGCTTCGCTCCGGATGCCCGCTTCCCGAAGGTTGCAACCAGCCTGCTCGGGCCGCAGAACCGCGACATCGACGGCGCCGAGACGATCTGGTCGTTTTTCAGTCAGTTTCCGTGAACGACGCTTGCATCAGCGGGCAACGCATGCGTGCCCGGCAACGCATGCGTGCCCGGCAACGCATGCGTACCTGGCAACGCATGCGTGCCTGGGGTGGCAGAGCGGGGGGCGCTGGGTTAGACAGGGCCGCCATTCCCACCAGGAGATCCCCCAATGAGCATTCAGCGTTTCGAAACCGGCCCGCGCATGAGCCAGGTCGTCGTGCACGGCAACACCGTCTATCTCGCCGGCGTCGTCGCCAACAAGGCCGCCGGTGAAAGCGTCACGAAGCAGACCCAGGACATCCTGGCGACCATCGACAGCCATCTCGCCAAGGCCGGCACCGACAAGTCGAAGCTGCTCTCGGCCACGATCTACATCACCGACATGAAGACCTTTGCCGAGATGAACGCGGTGTGGGACGCTTGGGTCTCGCCCGGCAACACCCCGGCTCGCGCCACCGTCGAAGCCAAGCTCGCGGCGGCTCAGTACACCGTCGAGATCATGGTCACCGCGGCGAAGTAAATTCGCGCTGAGATTGTTGCGAACGTCCGAAGCGCGATGAGAGCATCATCGCGCTTCTTTTCTGCGTACGCATGACCTCCGAGGTAATCGATCTGCGCGTGCGAACCTTCGATAGTCGAGACAGCCGAACACGGCGCCATCGAAGGAGAGCACCATGACCGACCCCGTCACCATCGCCCGCCGCTACATCGAACTCTGGAACGAGCGCGCCGCAGGCCGCCGTCGCGAACTGCTCAGCGAGAACTGGACGGCTGATGCGAGCTATGTCGATCCCCTGATGAAGGGCGACGGCCGGGACGGCATCGACGCGCTGATCGCGGGCGTGCAGCAGCGCTTTCCCGACTTCAAGTTCACGCTGATCGGCGAGCCCAACGGCTACGGCGAACACGTCCGCTTTTCATGGGGCCTCGGTCCCGACGGTGTCGACAGCCCGATCAAGGGCACCGACTTCGCCGTGCTTAAGGACGGCCGCATCAGGAGCATCACGGGATTTCTGGACCAGGTGCCCGCGGGCGCGTGACGTCTCTTACCCTCCCCTGGAGGGGGAGGGTCGGCTCACATTGAGCGCAGCGAAATGTGAGACGGGGTGGGGTGACAGTCTCTCCACCGATGCGGTGCCCGAACGGAGAGATCACCCCACCCCGCTCGCGCTGCGCGCGATCGACCCTCCCCCTCCAGGGGAGGGTAAGCAAGAGCCCGGCCCTTAGCTTGCAGTTGCCAGCCGATAGGCTCTCTTCGCATTCACGCCAAATGCCTTCCCTCGAACATTCGGACCCAGCCTCGCGAGGCACGCTTCCAGCGCCCCCTTGATCTCGCCATAACTCCCGGCAAGCAGACACACCGGCCAGTCCGATCCGAAGATCAGGCGATCCTCGCCAAAACATGTTGCGGCATGTTCGACGAACGGAAACAGCCGCCCCGCATCCCAGTCACTCCACACCGCTTCCGTCGCGAGGCCCGAAATCTTGCACCAGACATTGCCGCAGGCCGCGAGAGCCGCGATGCGATCGGCCCATTCGGCGCTTCCGCCATCGGCGATCGGCGGTTTTGCGGCGTGGTCGAGCACGAAACGCGCTTGCGGAAAGGCCTGTGCAGTTGCGATCGCGGCGGGCAGTTCGCGGGTGCGGACGAGGAAATCGTAGGCGAGATCGCGGGCGAACGTTGCGGTGAGGCCGCGTTGAACGTCCTCGCGCAGCAGCCAGTCCGGATCGGCCTCGTCATGCACCTGGTGACGAATGCCGACCAGCTTGTCGCCGCCGGGCGAAGCGCGCAGGCGATCGAGCGTGTCGCCAAGCGCACCGTCCGTCAGATCGGCCCAGCCGACGACGCCAATCACCGAGGGCGTCGCATGCGCGATCCGCAAGAATTCCTCGGTCTCCTCCACCGCGGAGCGGCACTGCACCACGATGCTCGCGTCGATGCCGTTTGCTTTCAACAGCGGCGCGAGATCGGCGGGGCCGAAGGCGTGGCGAATCGAGGCCAATTCCGGCGCGTCCATCCAGGGATAGTCGGCGCGCGAAGGATCCCAGAAATGCTGATGGCCGTCGACGATCATGCCTCACGCTCCGCCCGGCAACGGCGCGCGTGCGTCGACGAGTTTGCGCGCACGCAGCTCCTGCCAGAAGGCTTGTGGCACCGCCTTCTCCGACATCGCGATGTTGTCGGAAACTTCCGCGGCGTTGCGCGCGCCCAGCACGGCAATTGTGACCGCCGGATGGGCCATGCAGAACTGGAGCGCGGCGGCCTTCAGCTCGGTCCCGTGCTTGCGGCAGAGCTCGTCGAGCTCGAGCGCACGCGCGATCAGCGCCGCGTCGGCGTCCTGATAGTTGAACTTCGCGCCAGGATGCGGATTGGCCAGAATGCCGCTGTTGTAGATGCCGCCGAGCAGGATGCCGATGTTCTTCTCGCGGCAGACCGGAAACAGCGCATCCAGCGCGCCCTGGTCGAGCAGCGTGTAGCGGCCGGCGAGCAGGAAGCAGTCGACCGGAACGGCCTGGGCAAAACGGACCAACATTTCCGACTGGTTCATGCCGGCACCGATCGCCTTGACCGTGCCGTCGGCGCGCAGGCGCTGGAGTGCGCGGAAGGCGCCGGCCACGGCATCGTCATAGTGATCGTCGGGATCATGCACGAGCAGGACATCGATGCGGTCGAGTCCAAGGCGCGTCAGGCTCTCCTCCACCGAACGCATCACGCCGTCATAGGAGAAGTCGAACACCGGCCGCTCGCGCGACGTGCCCTTGTAGTGCGCGTCCTCGGCGGCCGCGCCATCCGGCGCGCGCAGCAAGCGACCGACCTTGGTCGAGATGACGTAGGAGTCGCGCGGCTGCTGCCGGAGGAAAGCGCCGATCCGCCGTTCGGCGAGGCCAAAGCCGTAGAGCGGCGCGGTGTCGTAGAAGCGGATGCCGGCCGACCAGGCGCGCTCGATCGTGGCGAGCGCATCGGTATCGCTGACGGCGGTGAACAATCCGCCGAGCGGGGCCGAACCGAGACCGATTGAGGTGACGTCGAGGGAGCCGAGCCGCGACCGTTTCATTCCCATTGCCTTCCAAAAGTCTTCCTTCCAACCGTCCAATCATCTCTCCCGCTTGCGGAAACCGCAAGCGGGAGAGGCTCGCAGGAGCACGGGGCTGGCGACGCTCCTACTTCAACATCTGCGCAACGTTGTCCTTGGTCACGAGATCGAGGCCGGTATAGACGATCTCGGGTACCTTCTCGCCCTTCTTGATGGCGAGCAGCGTATCCATCGCCTTCTCGCCCATCTCGAACGGACGCTGGCCGACCAGCGCATTGGCGTAACCGTCGCGCAGCAGTTCAAGCTGCATCTTCAGCGTATCGGCGACGACCAGCGTGAACTTGCCGGAGTCGATGTCCTTCTTGTTCCTGGAGGCGAAGGCCTTGAAGCCTTCGGGGGCGAACATCGGCCAGCCACCGATGGGAACGATCGAGGCGAGGTCGGGCGTGGCGGTGCGCATGTCCGTCATCTGCTGGACCGCCAGCGCCGGATCGTCGTTGCAGAAGGTCGGCGAGCCCGCGACCTCGGTCCATTTCGAGCCCTTCAGCGCCTCGCGGACGCCGTCGACGCGCTCGGCGAGATTCTTGGCGCCCGGACCGCCCGAGACCATCGCGTATTTGCCGCCATCGGGCCGCAGCTTCAAGAGCTCCTTGCCGAGCGCGACGCCGAACTCCTTGTTGTTGGTGCCGATATAGGCGATCCGCTTGGAGCCAGGCGCATCGGCATCGAAGGTGATGACGGGGATGCCGGCCGCGGTCGCCGCCTCGATCGACTTAGTCATGGCCGCAACGTCGGCGACCGAGATGGCGAGGCCGTCGACCTTCTGGGTGACGAAGTCCTGGATGATCTGCGCCTGCGTCGCCGGCTCATGCTCCACCGGCCCCTTGTAGATGCACTCGATGTTACCGAGCTCCTTGGCACGCTTCAGGCAGCCGTCGCGCGCGAAGTCGAAGAACGGATTGTTCATCGCCTTGGGCACGATCACGAAACGGTAGTTCGCGGCAAACGCCGGCGTCGCCATCATCGCGACCGCGATGCCGGCAAGAAGAAGTTTCCTCATTGTTTCCTCCACCCTTCTCTGGCGCCCATCCTCTCAAGATCGTCCGGGGAGCGGACAGGCGACATTTTCGTTGCCCTCCCGGAACGACGTCAGTTCAGATCATCCGCGAGCGGATGCGATCGACCAGCACCGCCAGGATGATGATCACGCCAACCAGCGTCTGCTGCCAGTAGGAGCTGACCTGTGCCAGCACGAGGCCGTTGCGGATCACTTCCAGCAGCACGCAGCCGACGATGGCCCCTAACGGACCGCCGATGCCGCCGGCGAGGTTGGCACCGCCGATGACGGCCGCTGCGATCACGTTGAGCTCGTAGGACGTCGCCATGTTGGCGGGCGCCGATCCGAGCCAGCCGGAGATGATGATGCCTTGCAGCCCTGCGGCAAGCGCGCAGATCACATAGACCTCGATCTTCACCCGCACGACCGGTATGCCCGTGAGCTCGGCGGCCTTCTCGTTGCCCCCGAGCGCGAACACGTGGCGGCCGAACGAGCTGTGGTGCAGGACCACGGCCATCGCCAGCGCGAGGACCACGAGGTAGATGAAGGGCACCGGCACGCCGAGCACGTCGCCCGAGGTGAGCGCGTAGAAGTAATCAGCGTCCGGCCCGCCCGGAAAGCTGCCGCGGCCGTTGGAGACGACGTAGCCGAGCCCACGCACGATCGAGAGCATGCCAAGCGTGGTGACGAAGGGCGACAGGCCGAGCACAGCGATACAGAAGCCGTTGACGAGGCCCGCGATCAGCGCGACGCCGAGCCCCGCGAGGATCGAGATCAGCAGGATCAGACCCGGCACGTTGGCCAGCACGGTCTTGCCGTCAGCGGCCATATGCACGAACAGCGAGCCTGCGGGCGAGCCGGGCGCCGACAGCTCGGTCATGACCATCGAGGTGATCATGGCGGAGAAGCACATCATCGAGCCGACCGACAGATCGATGCCGCCGGTGATGATCACGAAGGTAACGCCGAGGGTGGCGATGGCGATGAAGGAGAAATTCTTCGCCACGTTCTGCATGTTGCCTTCGGTGAAGAAATAGGGGCTGGCGAAATGCATCACCACCAGCAGCATCGCCAGCGCGAGCAGGACATAGCCGGTCTGGGAGGCGAAGATGCCGCGCTGCCACCATCTGATCCGGCCGACATTGGTGAAGCTGATCGGAGATTCCAAGGGCATGGCCATCACGCCGCCTCCTTCGCGCCGGTGATCAGGGCGGTGACTTCCTCGGGCGACGTCTGGTGGATCGGCTTGTCGGCCCGCTTCTCGCCGCGACGCATGACGACCACGCGGTCGCACACCGCGAACACGTCGGGCATGCGGTGCGAGATCAGCATGACGGCGACGCCCTGCTCCTTCAGCCGGTGGATCAGGCCGAGCACCTGCTCGACTTGGCGTACCGAAATCGCGGCGGTCGGCTCGTCCATCATGACCAGCCGCGCGTTGGAGAGGCGCGTCCGCGCGATCGCAACCGCCTGGCGCTGGCCGCCAGACATCTGCTTGACGAGATCGTCGGGGCGCGTCTCCGAGCGCAATTCGCCGAACAGTTCCAGCGCACGCACCGCCATCGCCTTGTGGTCGAGCAATGCGAGCGGGCCGAACCTGCGCTTCAGCTCGCGGCCGAGGAAAACGTTGGCAGCAGCCGTCAGATTGTCGGCAAGCGCGAGATCCTGGTAGACGACCTCGATGCCGACGCCGCGGGCATCGACGGGCCGGTTGAAATGGACCGCGTTGCCGGCAAAGCGGATCTCACCATGGCTGGGACGGAAATTGCCGGCGATGATCTTGACCAGCGTGGACTTGCCCGCGCCGTTGTCGCCCATCAGGCCGACGACCTCGCCGGGCTGGACCTGCAGGTCGACGCCATGCAGCGCGCGGATTGCGCCGAACTCCTTGCCGATGCCGGTCAGCTCGAGGACCGGTGTCGCTTCAGCCTTTGTCATCAGCGGCCTTCCTCAAACGTAACGGTTGACCAGGGATTCCAGATATTCCTGCCGCCCCGAGCGCGGCCGCGGGTCGAAGCCGGGGCTGAGCGCACGGTCGGCAAGTTCGGCGAGCGAGCGCTGGCCGCCGAGAATGGCCCGGCCCTCGGGTCCCGCCCATCCCTCGTAGCGCTGCGCGAGCGGTGCGGTGAGGGCGCCGGCATCGAGCATGTCGGCGGCGGCGAGGAACGCGCGCGCGCAGGCATCCATCGAGCCGACATGGGCATGGATCAGATCGTCGGGGTCGATCGACTGCCGCCTGATCTTGGCGTCGAAATTGAGCCCGCCCGAGGTGAAGCCGCCGCGATTCAGGATCTCGTGGAACACCAGAGCCAGCTCCGGCACGTTCATCGCGAACTGGTCGGTGTCCCAGCCGAGCAGATCGTCGCCACGATTGACGTCGAGCGAGCCGAAGATGCCGAGCGCCTCGGCGAGCGCGACCTCGTGATGGAAGGAGTGGCCGGCGAGGATGGCGTGGTTCTGCTCGATGTTGAGCTTGACGTCGTTCAGGAGATCGTAGCGTTCCAGGAAGCCATAGCAGGTGGCGACGTCGAAATCATATTGATGCTTGGTCGGCTCCTTCGGCTTCGGCTCGATCAGGATCGGGCCCTTGAAGCCGATCTTGTGCTTGTGCTCGACGACCAGCGAGATGAAGCGGCCGAGCTGGTCGAGCTCGCGCTTGAGATCGGTGTTGAGCAGCGTCTCGTAGCCCTCGCGGCCGCCCCACAGCACGTAGTTCTGGCCGCCGAGCCGGTGCGTCACCTCCAGCGCGGCGCGGACCTGGCCGGCGGCATAGGTGAAGATTTCGGGGTCCGGATTGGTCGCGGCACCCGCCATATAGCGGCGATGCGTGAACAAATTGGCCGTGCCCCAGAGCAAGCGGACTTTTGCGGAGGCCATCTTCGCCTCGAACAGATCGGCGACCGCGTTGAGATTGGCGACGGACTCGCTGAGCGAAGTGCCTTCCGGCGCCGCATCGACGTCGTGGAAGGTGAAGAAGGGCACGTCCAACAGGCGGAACAGCTCGAAGGCGACATCGGCCTTGGCGCGTGCCTGCGCCATCGCATCGGCACCTTGATGCCAGGGGCGCAGAAAGGTTTCGCCGCCGAAGGGATCGCCGCCCGGCCAGCAGAACGAATGCCAGTAGCAGACCGCAAAGCGCAGATGATCCTCGAGCCTGCGGCCATGCACGAGCCGGTCCTTGTCGTACCAGCGGAAGGCGGGCGTGTTTCCCGCATCCTTGCCGCCGAAGGCGACAGGGGCGCTTGCATCGAAGAATTTTGCTGGTGCGTTCACTTAAGGCTCTCCTTCAACGCAGGATAAAGTTCGCGCCATTGCCGATAGGCCTCATCATAGGCCGCAGTGACGGATGCGCGGGGCGCAAAGCTCGTGAGCCGCCGCGGGCGCTTGCACACTTCCGCGGGATCTTCGCCGGTGGCGGCAAGCCGGCCGAGCCGAGCGGCGCCGAGCGCCGCCCCGACCTCGCCCTCCTCGACGCGGTGGACGGGAATGCCGAGCACGTCGGCGCAGATCTGCGCCCACAGCGGCGAGCGCGAGCCGCCACCGACGAGATCGACCTCAGCGATTGGCCCGCTGGCCGCGCTCAGCGCCGCGAGGTTGTCGCGCGCGGCGAAGGCGACGCCTTCCAGCACGGCCTGCACGATCTGGCTGCGCCCGGTCGCACCGCGCAGGCCGACGAAGGCGCCGCTGGCGGCGGCATCGTTGTGCGGCGTGCGCTCGCCATCGAGATAGGGCAGGAATTTTATGGAGCTCGGCCCGCCGACACGCTCGCCGAGCGGCGCCAGGAGCGCGGCGGCCGGCGTCTCCATCACGCCCGCGAGCCACGCCAGCGAAGCCGCGGCCGACAGCATCACGCCCATCTGATGCCAGAGGCCGGGCAGCGCATGGCAGAACGCATGCACGGCCGAAGCCGGCGCCGGTGCAAACCGATCGGTGACGCGGAACACCACACCTGATGTGCCGAGCGACAGGAACGCATCGCCCGGCGCGATCGCGCCGAGCCCGATGGCGCTCGCGGCATTGTCGCCGGCACCGCCGGCGATCACGACATCATTCGCCATGCCCCAGCGCCGCGCGAATTCCGGCGCGAGCACTGCACTGACCTCGCTGCCCTCGACGAGGCGCGGCATGTGGTGGAGATCGAGCCCGACGGCATGCAGCAGCAGCGCCGACCAGCGGCGCAGACCGACGTCGAGCCACAGCGTGCCCGCGGCGTCGGACATGTCCTCGACCATCTCGCCGGTGAGGCGATAACGCACATAGGCCTTCGGCAGCAGCACCTTTGCCACGCGCTCGAAGATCTGCGGCTCGTGCCGCGCGACCCAGAGCAGCTTGGGCGCGGTGAAGCCGGGCATCGCCAGATTGCCGGCGATCGTGTGCAGCGACGGGCAGCGCCGCTCGAGCGCGACGCATTCGGCGTGCGAGCGGCCGTCGTTCCACAGAATAGCGGGGCGCAGCGGCCGTCCATCCTCGTCCAGCAGCGTCGCGCCATGCATCTGGCCGGACAGCCCGATGCCGCGCACCTGCACGACCTTGCGCGGATGGCGGGCGGCGAGATCGTCGACGGCGCCAACCGCCGCATCGACCCAGGCGTCGGGATCCTGCTCGGACCACAGCGGCGCGGGATGCGACAGCGCAAGCTCGCGCGCGGCCGTCGCGACAATCGCGCCGGTTTCGCTCACGAGCACCGCTTTCACACCGGATGTGCCGATGTCGATACCGAGATACACGCCGTCCTCCCTTTCGCCTGATGCGGTGCGCGATCTCAGAGTCGCCCTTTCCGCATCGGACCGTTTCGAAATCCACCCGCCCCTAAGGCAAATTGTCCCGCATCACGATGTCGATCCTGATCTTCTCCTGTTCGCGCAAGATCGGCTCGCCGCGCGCAAGCGCGAGCAGCACGCGCACGGCGGCGCGCGCTTCATGCCCGGGGTTCTGCGAGATCGCGGCATCCATCACGCCCTGCAACAGCAGCCGGCGCGTCAGTGCGGTGACGTCGTGTCCGACGAACACCACCTGCTTGCCGCGGCCGGCATCGCTCAACGCTTTGGCGACGCCTTGCGTGCCGGCGCCGACGTTATAAAGGCCGACAATGTCAGCATGCCTGCCGAGCAGCCGCGCCAGAACCTGTTCCGAACGGCCGTCTTCGTCGCGCCCTTCCAGCACCGGCAGCACGCTGAGATCGGGGAATTCCGACGCCATCACCTGGCTGAAGCCGAAGATGCGTTCGGAATGGTCGCGCAGGCCCTGCGAGCCCGCGACGATCGCGACCTTGCCGGACTGTTGGCCGACCAGCCGACCGACCAGCGCGCCGGCGGTGCGCCCCGCCGCAATGTTGTCGATGCCGACATAATGGTGGCGACGCGAGGACGGCACGTCCGAGACCAGCGTCACGACCCTGGTCCCGGCGTCGACGAGATCGTTGATCGCGGCGCGGACCCCCGGATGGTCCAGCGCCACCACGGCGACGCCGTCGTAATCGCCGGACAGCGCCTCCAGCGAGGCCGCGAGCACGGACGGGTCAAACACATCCGTGGCGACGACCTCGACGCCGAGACGGCGGGCCGAGAGCCAGGCCGACATCTCGCCGAGATAGGCCTCGATCTGCTGCATGAAGGGGTTCGGCCCCGCCGGCATCACGAAGGCAAAGCGGCGGGCACGGCTGCGGGCGAGCTCGGCGGCGGCAACGTGCGGCTGGAAGGCGTTGCGCTCGATCGCCGCCTTGACGCGCCGGACCGTATCGGGCCGCACGCCCGGACGGTTGTGCAGGACGCGGTCGACCGTCGCGAGGCTGACGCCCGCCTCGCGGGCGATGTCCTTCAGCGTCAGCGTGGTCGCGGTGAGAGTATCGGCCATGGCTGAAGGTTATCGAGGTGTTTTGAGGTACGCAACTCATTTTGAGGCGCACGATGACGTTTTCGGGCCCGGGTCACACCGCGCGGCCTCAGCCGCCGGTCAGGTCGCGCGTCAGGAACAGGCTGTTGGGATCCTCGACATAGCCCTCGAACGGGCCGCAGAGCACAAAACCGTGCGCCTGGTAGAGCGCATGCGCCGGCTTGAAATAGTCCCACGAGCCGGTCTCAAGGCTGAGCCGCTTCAAGCCGCGCGCGCGGGCTTCAGTGACGATGTGGCGCAGCATCCGGCCGCCGAAGCCGCGCCTCCGCGTGGTTTGCAGCGTCTGCATCGACTTCACCTCGCCATGGTCGGCCGAGAGCATCTTCAGCGCGCCGGTGGCGACCAGCGTCTCGCCGTCCCAGCCGGTCCAGAACGCGACGTCGCTCGCACGGAGCCCCGCGAGATCGAGCGCATGGGCGCTGCCCGGCGCGGTCTGCGCCCGCGCAGCCGTGACGTGATGGTCGAGCAGCGCAATGACGCGTGGATCAAAGGTGTCGCCGGTGCGGACCTGCATCGTCACGGCCTCACCTCACTTGAAAGCCGCTTCTGCATGAGGACCATATCGAGCCAGCGGCCGAACTTGCAGCCGACCTCCGGCATGCGGCCAACCTCGGCAAAGCCGAACGACGCGTGCAGCCCGGTCGAGGCGGAATTCGAGGCCTCGATCGCGGCGACCATCGTGTGCTTGTTGAGCGCGATAGCGCGCTCGATTAGCGCGGCCATCAGGCTGCGGCCGACGCCGAGCCGATGATGTTGCTCGCCGACATAGACCGAATTCTCGACCGTGTGGCGATAGCCGGGCCAGGGGCGGAAATCGCCGAATGATGCGAAGCCGACGACGTCCCTGCCCTTCATTGCGACCAGCACGGGATAACCGGCCGCTTGCCGAGCGCGCATCCACTCGCGCCGCGAAGCCAGATCGGCCGGTCCGTCGGTCCACACCGCCGTGGTGTTGATCGCGGCGTAATTGTAGATGGCCAGAATATCTTCGGCATCCTCCAGCGTGGCGTCCCGCACGATCAGCGACATCACATTTTCCCGTACGATGTGCCGCGCCGCGTGATGATGACGTAGCGCGCATCCTGTTTGGTCTCGTTCTCGAAGGTCACCGCCCGCATCACGTCGAAATCGAGACAATCGCCATCGCGCAGCCGCACGGTCTTGGCGTCGATATGCACGCAGACCGCCCCCTCCAGCATCAGCAGTTGCTGGGTGAACGCGTTGCGGCCCCAGGGGCTGTAGGAGACACGCGCGCCGGCCGGCAGGTCGACGACGATGATCTCGATGCCGCTCGCCGCATCCGGCGGCGAGGCGTGCCGCCGACGGTAACCGCTGTCGGGATCGCGCCAAAGCGGCTGGTCGGCAAGCCGCATCAGCCGCTCCGGCGGCTTCTCCGCGAGCGCGACGACATCGCTGAGGGTGACATCGAGCGCCGCGCAGAGCTTGTTGAGCAGCGCAGCGGTGGCGCTGCTCTGCGCCCGCTCCACCCTCCCGATCATGGCCCGGCTGACACCGGAGCGCGTCGCGAGTTCGTTCAACGTCATGCCCGCCTGCGTCCTCAACGTCTTCAAGCGACGACCGATCGCACGATCGAGTTTCTGCTGGTCCATCTCTTTGCAGGTCCTGGTCTTCATCCGAACATTGCCTGACACGAGGACCGTACCCATCAGGGCGAGCGGAGATTAAGCCGGGCGGGGCGCGCGTGCCGGGAGCGAGGAGCTAATATATTAGAATCTTTGCGCGGCAAATTCTCCGGCGCCTTGCCACAGGCGCCGGGAAATGGCGGGTTCGACCGGGCTTTCCGTGGAAATTCGCTAGACAAGAAAATCCAGCGCCGCGCCATGGGCTTGCGGGATCAAGGATCCAGGCGCGAGGTGAAGCGTCATCGCATGATGATCCGCATCGGTCAGTGTCAAAATACCGGTCTGAGCGTCAAACGCCGCGTTCACCGTGGTGTCGAAGCCATCCAGCACCAACGTTGTGCCTGGCGTATAGTTTGAGATGACGCCGGATGTTTGTTTGGCATCGGGTCCGAAGACAAATGAGTCCGTACCCGTCAGAACGACATTGCTGCTTAGATTGCCAGTGACCACCAATGTCCCGTTGTTGACGTTGACAGCGCCAGTCCCGCTTAAATTATCGACCTTGAGCACGCCACTATCCAGGACAGTGCCGTTGTTGACGAGGTTGCCCGGCACATCCACCTCACTGCCGGTGTGCACATTGACGATGCCGCCATTGGTCAATCCATTCTTGAAGTCGATCGTGCCGGCCTGATCGGCGGTGATCGTTCCAACGGTGTTGAAAACGGCGTCGTCGAAATCGAGCGAGCCGTGCACGGCTTCGATCAGGCCGCTGCTGGTGACGGAATTGCCGGTGTTGACCGCAAGCGGCTGGGACCCGTTCGCCTCGAGCGTGCCGGAGAAGCCGATATCCAAGGTGAGGCTGTGATCTCCGTTTCCGATGGTGCCGGCGCCGTCGATCGTGCCACCTTCAAGGTCGAGCGTGTGATGCGCACCGCTGTTCAGGATCGAGGAGCCCGGATCGAGCTTGATCTCGCCATTGCCAATGACCGTGGTGTCGCCGGTCAGGATGGCTTTCGCGAAATTGAAGAACTCGATCTTGCCGCCATTGTTCAGCGTGCCGCTGACATGCAGAGCGCTTGCGGCACTGTCGTCAAACACGGCGCCGGCCTTGAGCGTCACGTTGTTGAAGCTGTTGGCGCTGCCTGCAACGGATTCGATGAGTCCGCCTGATGTCGCATCCAGCGACGTCCCGTCGAGATGCACGTTGTCGAAGGTGATGGTGCCGCCATTGGCGACGATCGCACCGAGGGAACCGCCGAAGATCGTATCGTTCACGAACGCGAGCATCGCCTGGGTTTCGCTCAGTGAACCGAGATTGTTGATCGTGCTGTTGCTGATCACACCGGCGCTGGCGGTCTCGTGCAAATTTCCGGTCACGCTGATATTGATCGTGGCCCGGTCAATCGACGTGAAGCCGGTCGAGCCGGTGACCGTCAGAACGCCACCGCCGCCGCTGGTGTCATTCACGTCAGTGACCGTGATCGCGACGTTCTTTGTCGCGATCTCTGTCCCGTCGCTGACCGCGACGGTGACGTCGTAGACGTTGTCGTGGTTCGCGTCTTTCGGCGCCTCGAAGTCGGGCGCGGACTTGAACGTCACATCGCCCGTCGCCGACACGTCGAACAGAGCCGCGTCAGTGCCGGACAGCGAATAGGTCAGCGCGGGACTGTCCACATCGGTCGCCGCGACGTGGTAGGCGACGCCAGAGCCATTCTCCGCGAAGCTTGCCGTCGTGCCCGAGCTGATCACGGGCGCATCATCGATTCCCGTCAGCGTCACGGTGATGCCCTGTGTCCCGTAGAAGCCGTCGAGGACCAAGATGAAGATGTCGGTATGGGTCTGTCCGGCCGCGAGCGGAGCGATGTTGGCATGAGAGACATCATAGCTCCACGTCACCTTGCCATCGGCAACGTCGATGGTGGCCGTGAGTGTGCCGAGATTGCCGTCTTGCGGTGCCACCGCGACCGTGTGGGCACCGGCAAAGAAACCCGCCTGCGATGTCGAAACATGGGCAGCGCCATTGTCCGTCAGCTTCGCTGCGGTGAAGGAAGGCGTAGTAAGATCTCTTACAAAGATGTCGTAGGTATGGTTGGTATCGCCCGGCACCAGAATGCTGGATAAAGACTCGAATGCCACCTTGGTGCCATCAGGCGAGAACACGGGAAGCCGGCTGCCGCCTCCGAATTCCCACGGCCTGCCCCCATTGGTCGAGACGGCCGTGATGGCACCCGTGGCCAGGTCCTTCACATAGACGACCTGATCGGCATTGACACCCGGCACGAGATTGGTGGCACTGGAATAGAACGCAATCTTGGTGCCATCAGGCGAGAACACGGGTTCCTGGGCTTCGCCGTTGTTCTGCGGGACTCCGTCGGCATCGGTCGATACCAGCGTGACCGCGCCTGTGGTCAGATCCTTAATGACGATGTTGCCGATTAGGTTGTTAGAACTACCCGGCACAAGATTGTCGGCAAAGGTATAGAACGCCACCTTGGTGCCATCTGGCGAGAACACCGGGTCGAAGCTGCCGCGATCCCCACGAGCGCCGCTGGCGCTCTCCGACACCAGTGTGGTGGCCCCGGTGGAAAGGTCCTTGATGTAGATCTCGGTGGTGTCGCCGCGCACTGTGGCCGACCCGAACACGATTTTGGTGCCATCGGGCGAGAACGAGGGGGGAAGGTAAAGCCATTCTCAAGCCCGCCGCCGGGTCCTCCGTTGTATGGACTGGGCGCTATGAGCGTTATCGCGCCAGTGGTCAGGTCCTTCACGAAGATGTCGCGCACGTGGTCGGTATCATCAGGCACGAGATTGTCGGCATCGGAATAGAACGCAACCTTGGTGCCATCAGGCGAGAATATCGGGTTGGTGGTCGATAAGCCGTCCGCCTGCTCCCCACTGGCACTCGTCGATACGCGCGTGAGGGCACCGGTGGCCAGGTCCTTCACGAAGATGTCGACGCCCGTTGCGAACGCCAGCTTGGTGCCATCGGGCGAAAAAATCGGCTGGTAGCCACCCAGCTGAACCCCGCTGGCATCGGTCGACACGAGCGTGATCGCCCCGGTCGAAAGGTCCTTCACGAAGACGTCGGGTGCACCGTTGGTATCGCCGGGCACCAGATTGTCGGCATAGGATGCGAACGCCACTTTCGTGCCGTCGGGCGAGAACGCTGCCTGGACACTCGCGCCATCCGCCTGCGCCCCGGTTGCGCTGGTCGACACGCGCGTGAACGCATCGTCGCTGCCACCGCCAGCGGTGAAAACAGGTGCTGAATTTGTCATCAATGCCTCCGTTTGCCCGGCAACAGGCCGGACCCGAATGTTTTGCACGACAATCAGAAACAGAAACGCGGCACCAATGAGTCCCTGCTGTCCAAGGCAAGTTTAGTGCCCCCAGATGACGAACGCTTGATGCAGCCGCGAAGGATCAGATGAAGGATCAGATTGAGCGTCGTTGGCTGCGCCGCTGCACGACAGGCAATCAAAACTGCGCCAGCAGTCTTTCACGATACGCAGCCGCGCCGAACTGCGAGAGCGCATAGCATCCCTCAGGGTGATCTCGTGTCGTCGGGATGAATAAGCCGCTCCATTCTGAAATGCAGCGCGAGCGGTGATCCGTTACATCACCAAGAATTGCCATCGCCAAAAATTGGCCACTTTAACCGACGCTGGGGAGACCGACGCCATTTGGCGGATCTTTGGCCCCTTCATGCTTCCGGATACGCCAAGATGAACGTGGCCATGGGTCGGAGAAACATCCAACACGCCAAATCAGCGGCCATCAATTTTTGAATGGAGCGGGCGAAGGGAATCGAACCCTCGTATGCAGCTTGGGAAGCTGCCGTTCTACCATTGAACTACGCCCGCAATTAACTGATATCGCTACCGTATTCCGAAGGATCGCGAATTGCGTGGCACGCTTTTGGCACGGTATTCAGCGATCTTCGTCGATTGATATAGCACGGGTACCGGCGGGGATTTCAAGCCCTCCTGGGCATCTTCACGGTTTTGCGGTTCTTTGAGCACGTGAAAGACGAGCGCAACCAGCCGCTCGGGCATTTCAAGCGAGAGGCGAGATGAGATAGCGGGAAGGCTGTGCCACGCGTCCAGATATGCCTCTTCAATAGAGACCATCATCGGGTCAACGTATGAAGTGAGTTCCGCTACACTCTCCCCGGTTGTACTGAGTCGGGCATAAGCTGGGGAAGCGAGTATGAGCAATGTTACGCGTCGGGCTCTGCGGGTTTACGCAGCACTCACCGAGCTAAAGGGCAACGAAAACGACGTTCTGGACGCACTGACCCCGTTCTTCGAGCCGATTTTGGCACTGATGAACGGAAAGGTTTTTGATCCCTATACATTTTCGGCAGGCGTACGCAGGCTGTACCGCTGGCGGTTTACTGGGGACATCGCTTCCACATTGATCCCGCGCTTCGAGCGCAAGGGAATACTAAAGAAGAGGGCGCAGGCGGGTCAGGATACCGTATGGATCGTCAATTTTACCGACCCTCAGGGAGATGCGGCACCACCGGCAATCCTGTCGGCATTTGAGCGGATTATTGATGAGTTCGAGAAGTTCCCGCCAAAGGTCACTGATCTGCTCTCGTACAAGAAAAGCCGGGAAGAGCTAAAGGACATTCTGATCCGCTTCTTGGTGATGATGGACGCGTCCGGCGAGGGTGCCTTTGCGCCACAGCTCGGTGAGTTGGAGCCAGGGGCGGAGGCCCGCGCGCTCATCGCGAAGCTGGAAGAAGGTGGTACACCGCTCGATCCCAATGACCGGTATATGTGCGCGCGATTTGTGCAGCACTTGATGAAGAACAGACGGGAGTCTGTTCCTCACCTGACACGCCTCTCGTCCATCGGATTGTTAGCGGAAGTCGTTGAAGATTTTCTCAAGCCTACGCACGTCGAAACCCGGACGGATTTGACCGTCATCCTCGACGCGCCGATCGCGTTGGATCTGCTCGGGTGTTCTGGGAAGGCGCTGAAGGACGACATTGCTACGGTCATCGCCGCGCTCAAGAAGATTGGAGCATCGTTCATCGTATTCCCAATTAGCTGCATCGAAATGCAGCATAATCTGCGGAGCATGCTGTCGCTGCCACCCGAGCAGCGACGGGGCTATACGCACAACGCCATGATTAAGCGGGAGATCGGACTCGACTTCGTCCAAGCTGTCGCGAACAACCCCGAGCGTGCGCTGGACAATATCGGCATCACGGTGCGGCAAATTGGTATGGATACCTTCCCGCACAATCACCGGTACTTCACACTAGAACAGCACGACGATTTCTTAAATTCGATCACGTGGGGCAATAATGTGAACGCGCGTGAACACGACGCGACGTGCCTTACGCTCACGGCCCGGCTACGCGAGGGTAAACAAAATAGTGATGTTTTCAAAACGCGTTACGTGATGGTGACGCGCAACACCCGATTTGTGGGACACGCGCGCAATTACGCTCTGCAGAGCAGGATAATCAATCCACTGCAGGAGGGTCCAATCATCCACGCCCGTGACCTGGCCACTACTGCATGGCTGCGGACAGGACTTGGTGCCGACGAAACTATTCCACGCGGCTACCTAATCGCGACCTGTGACAGGGTGTTGCAGGTCAGGCCGGAAGTCAGAAACGCCCTCGCCAACCAACTCGCTCTGGTGACACCCGAGCGCTTGGAGCAGCTAAACTTGCTGCTGCTGGACGCGCGAAGTGTTCAAAAGCTCGCCGACGAAACGCTCAACAACGAAAACATCGTGACTTCCGAAAACGCGGAGCATCTCCTCGATGTGATGCGGGAAGCCACTGCCGAGGAATTGCGCGGAAAGCATGAAGCGCAGCTTGCGACGGAGCGGCAAGCAGCGGCGGAGTCGCTGGAGAGGGCCTCTTCGGAAGTGTCGCGATTGAGCGAGCAACTCGCTACGCTGCAAATGCGCGAAGCACAGGCGCTTGCGTTAAAGGAGAGTCAGCTCAAAGGTGTGGTTGGCGACGTCAACAAGCAAGCGAGCAGGATCGAGTTTTCTTTCCTCGCAGTTTTGCTGGTGCTTGGCGTCGCCGGTGGCGTCAACTTCTTCACCAGCTATTTCGACGGGCATTGGATCTGGAACAGCATCCTGATGCTCGCCGGATTGGTAAGCTTCGCGCGGCTCGTATTCGGACTACTCGAACGGCCTATGCCAGCGCTTGCAACGTTGCTGAACTACTTTTGTCGAAACAGGGCCGGCAAGAAGCTCTCGACACTCGGACTTTTGGACGAAAACTACCGCCTCGGATACAAGGCAGGCAGGATCATCCTCTTAGAAAGCAAGGAGCTCATAGTTCTTGAGAAGGCCAGCAAAGAGTGAAGCGCTTCATTCGCTGAACGATCTTTCCAACGGATGATTCCTAAAACCTCGAAACGACGACTGTAGATTTCGCGCGACGAGGTGTCGCTGACACCATGACGAGACGGACAACTCGCTCTGTCATCACTCGCAATCGTTGTCGCGGCGTCGCGGGCCACTATCCACAGCAACGATGCTCGAAGCGGCTGCACAGATAACCGGGGACGCCGTTTGACGTCCGCTATGCCTCTGATAGCGGCCCGAAATCGGAATGTTGCAGGACTTCCGCCTTGGGCCACATCCGGACTCATGCAGCGCAGCATCCTCCACCCGTTGCCGGGATCACATAGTCCACTTTTCCAAGGAACAGGCGGCCTGGGTATGGGTTGAGCACCATCTCCACATCGTCGCCCGGCTCAACATTCGACAGCCAATTCTGCGGAAATACGGCAGCGACGGCGGTATCGGACACGTTGACGAATGTTCCGGCCGCAGCAAGCGGCATCGGCACAAGCATGGTGCCGATCTGCACCTGCCAATTCGTAACGTATCCATCGCCTGGCGCCGTCATTTTGCACTGCGCCAGGTTGAACCGCGCGTCATCCAGTTGTGCTTCAACGGCCGGAACGTTGCTTTGGGCCGTTCGCACAGCGGCTTCGGCCTGTTGCGCAGAAGCCTGCGCCTGTGCAAGGGCGGCTTCGGCTTGTTGAACGGCGGCGTCCGCCTCCTGACGTTCTTGCGCTGCCTTGGCCACGTTGAGCTGACTGATGGCAGCTCTGTCCGCGCGCTGAATGTTGAGGGCGATTTGTTCCTGGGTCTTGGCTAGTTCGTCCGCGGCCTTCGCCTTCGCTAGGATGGCCTGCGCATTCGGTATGGCCGTTTTTGCGGTCGCCAGCGCAGCCTCGGCTTGTCTTACGTTGGCCTTCGACGCTGCCAGCTGCGCCTCGACCTGGTTCACCGTGTACTGGTACGGCGCCGAGTCAATTTCCAGCAACAAGTCACCTTTCTTCACGCGCTGATTTGCCTCGGCGTGAATCGTCTTGACCTGCCCTTTGACGTAAGGAACGAGCTGCACCACGTATTGGCTGGTCACCATCTTGTCCGTAATCGGCGCCGACTGCGTCCAGACCACCACGACGCCACCGATCATGAATACGCCCGCGACGATCAAGCCGGCGATCAGATAGGCCGTGGGCTTGAGGCGCAGGACCTTGAACAGCAAGAGAACGATCGCAACGTAGACGATGATCAGGATTGCGATCACGGCCGCACCCCCTTGTCACCTGAATGCTGACGCAATGCCGTTCCGCTGTCGCCCCTGCCAGCTTCAAGATCGCTCTTTGCCGGTTTCAGGCCGAATGGCGTTGTGAACGCCCATACGAACGCCACCGGCCATAGCAAGCCGCCGGTCGCGATCCCGACCCAGCTCATGGCATTGATCGCGCTGGCCTGCGGATGATTCCATTTCCGCGCGAGCTGACCCGGAAGTTTGCCCAGATTGACGACAATGATGACGCCAACAAAAATCAGAACAGCGAACACGACAAACGCGAACGCATCCAGCGCGCCAAATGAAGAATCCACTGCCAGCCCTCCATCTAAAGGTGCGCGGTCATACCCCCAGTGGCTCTTCGGTCGGGCCGTAAAGCCGGAGATCACTTCACTTCCGCGATGTGGCCGAGCTCCCACGTCTTCTCGAACAGCGGCTTTTCGGGGCCGTAGAACCGGAACAGCACCTCGAACTCGCCGCCGCCCCTGGTGGGCACCCAGTTCGATTCCTTCCCCGCCGGCGCCTTGGGGCCGAAGTAGAGGTCTATCGACACGTCGGCGTTCTTCGTCAGCCCCGGTGTGTTCGAGCCGCGGCTCGACCAGGGCATCTCGCGGATCAGCGCGTGGGTCGCGCGGTCGTACACCGTCGCCGACCAGTGCGAAGACTCAACTTGAGCAAATCGAATCCGCTTCAATTCATCTTCTCACGGAGCTTTCGGATGAACTCGCGAAGGTCATTCGCGTAATCCTCAATGATCCGGCGCGCCTCCTCTATGCGAGTTGGCTTGGGCTCGGATTCGGAAGGCTCGTTCATGGCAGAGCCTTGAACCTAGATCGCCGGCAACCCGTTGATCTAAATCAACGGACCTTTCGTACTAGCTCTTGCAATATCCGCGATAATCGATGCGAGTCTGCATATCCGTCATCGTCGCCAGTACGGCCCCCTCGCATTTGGTATCAGGGTTGTGCCGGTTCTTGCGGATCGAAATCGGCAAGCCGCCGCCTGTCGTTTAACACGATCTCCCGCTGATAGTGGTCGAGGAACGTAAGGACGCCCGCTTTACGCAAGCTAGATAGCACGCGAGAAACCGTCTCCAACGTCAAGCCGAGATAGTCCGCAATGTCGAGACGAGTCATCGGGAGCGACACCTTGTCTGCTCCGGTGCGGCAATCCATCTCAAGCAAGAAGGCGGCAACCCTTTCTACCGCGGTCTTGCGGCCCAGAAGCAGCATATGGTTTTCTGCGTGCTCCAGGTTGCGCGTGGTCATGCTGAGCAGGTTGTGCGAGACAACCGCATCTCTTGTGGCCACCAATTGAAGGCTTTCTCGCTTAATCAGGCGTACCACGGTTTCGACGACCGCCTCCGCGGTAAATCGATGCGTGTCGCCATTCTGAAGCCCGAAGATATCGCCCGCTAAGTGGAAGGCGGCGATTTGACGTCGACCGTCCGAGAGTAACTTGTAACTTCGCACCGCACCATGCTTGACTTGATAGACATACACAGCGGGCTCTTTTTCGCCGAAGATTTCGGTGCCTTTTCGGTATGTAAACTCACTTAGGCCGATAATTCGGTTGAATGCACTCGCTAAACCGGATTCATCGAGTGTATTGGGCTGAGGTCGTCGATCCGTTGTGATACGCACAAACATCGGTCATTCCTCTTCCGCATCAAATACTTTGGAGAATCCTTCTCGTGTCCGCAGGTCGTTCGACGAGCGACCATGTTCATTGAATGTACCTTAGGTCATTCCAAGGTACAATGTCAGGTTGATGGGCGCGAAAGGGCGTAACTGCCTGCTATGGGTCACAATGCGAAGAACTCGACCTGAGCAAATCGAGTCCGCCATGGCTCACTGAGCGGACCTCTGCGAGGTGCGCCGCTACGTCGCCGATGGGCCAATAGACGACGTCGCACCTGCACGAGGTGGCCAGCGCCATGCCGGCCACCTCGCTGCGGCTTCACCTGACGAGTTCGATCTCGCTGGGCCGCCACGCTTTCGTGAAGAACGGTTCGAGCGGGCTGTAGAGGCGCAGGATCAAGAACCAGTCCTTTCCAGGCATGGTTTGTATCCAGTTGCCACGTGCGACGCCCGCCGGCTGCGTCGGACCGAAGTAGATCGTCGTCGAACCGTCAGCACTGGGTTCGGCCGCGGGCGACGGATAGCCCTGGCTGCCGGCGCGCGGAAAGCGCTGCGGGGTATCGAGCATCGAGCGGGTCATGTTGTCGTACACGGTAAACGACCAAAAGTTTGCCTCCGGGATACCCTTGGGCAGCGTCACTTTATAGGACTTGGCACCATCGAAGTGCTGCTTGTTGGCATCGAGCATCGCAAACAGATATTGCGAGCCGATGCCGGGTAAGCGCATGGCCATGGCGGGCGTGATGCCGGTGACGCCGTAAAAGAAGTTTGTTCGCGCATCCATCGTCCGGTAGCCGGTGGCCGGGAAGGGTTTGACGCCCTCTGGCGTGATCATCGGGATCGGCGTCTCGAACTCGTAGCCGGTCACGAACAGGTAATTGAACCACGACGAGTCCGGATAGTAGAACCAGCTCGGATCGCGCGGACTCATGAACAGGCTGCGCGAGGTCGCGTTGGCGACTGCCAGTGCCTCGGCCATGATTTTCTTCATGCGTGCGTCAGGCGCGAAAGGCTTGTTCTTGATGATGCCGATGGCGGCCAGCGGACCCATCAGCTCGGCATCTAGCGAGGTGGCCGGCTCCTGTTGCACGACCTCGTTCAGCATTTCGAAGTAGGTCCAGTCGTTGGGCGGAATGGTGTTCATCACCTTGCCGCTGCCTTCATGGAACACGGTTGTCGGCGGAGCGGTTACCCGCCCGAGCTTGGCCTTCCCGGCCAGAAATTCGGCGATGGGCGTGCCGACGCCGCCCGGTTCGTAAGGATAGACCTTGGTGAACTTCTTGATCGTGTCGACCACCGGTTTGGGATCGTTGTGGTTCTCCAGGAACGACCGGCCGAACCACACGATGGTGTTTGTCCGGGCGCGCGCGACATAGAACCCGCCTTCCGGCAGCGGACCGTCGTAGCCCGGTGGCACGATCAGATACTTACCGCCCTCTCCACGGTCGGGGCCGGGAAGGCCGAGGTCGGTGACCCAGCGGAACCAATGGTCTTGAACTGCCCCGAGAAACTTGGGTGGGGTCTCCAGCACCATGGGCCCTTTGCTGAGATCGAGATAGCCCATGACGTAGATCGTGTCGGCGTTGGCCGTCAGGAACAGCGACTTCGCATCCATCAGCTCGGAGAAGACGAGAACCTCGTTGTCCTTCATGCCGATGCTCTGCATGCCTTGGCGCAGTGCGTGGATGCTGACGCCTCGCATGTTGTCCATGAACGCGCGAAACGCGTACGTGGTGTCGAGGTTGTCGAAGAGCTTCTCGGCCGTTGACTTGCTCGGCACGCCGTCTTTGAACTCAAGCGTGCCGATCCGGGACTCGACTTTATCTGGCGTCGTTAGCGATGGTGGGATTGTGGGGGCGGTCTGTGCCGCTGCCAAGTGGGGCAACGTGAGGGTGGCGCAGGCCACAATGCCTGCAAGGAGGCTAACATGCTGCTTCATGTCGTCTCCGATTTCGTTACAAATCTTCAACAAAGCGCGCCGACCTAGTGCTGCGGCAACCCTAGAATGCTTCAAATTGCCGCCGGCGACTATGCAAAAAAGCGGCAGAAGCTGAGGACATATGTCCGAGATGGGTCAAAAGCAGCGGTGGTCGCCAAGTTGGATCGGCGTCCGGTTTGCCCCTGACAGCCGACACGACACGCGCTCAATCGACCTTCGGCTAAGGGCCCACAAGCCGACTCTCTCCCCGTATAGTAGAGGCTGCTGAAACGGAGAGAACATGAACGTGCCGGAGATCATTCCGACGGGCCATCGAAATCGGTGAACGGAACGGCAAGATTACCTTCGATGAGCTGAATCAATTGTGTGACAGTGGAGTACTGGACCCCAAAGACATCGAGCGTATTCTCAACGCACTTAGCGAAGCAGGAATCTGGATCGAAGGGGACTGAAACCTGGCTCTGGTAACGACATAAGTCTAGCAAGGGTAAAAGCGGCAACGTGAGCAAGCGCAATTAGGTAAGCCGGAAGATGGTGATCTATCTCAAGCTCCGAAACGAGGGAACCGATGTGTGGCGTCCAGTTGAGGTGAGCCCGTCGGAGCGGATTTGTATCGCATCCTAGATGTCCCCGCCGAAGGTGAAGAGTGGCCGGTTGCGCAGAACGAGATAGTTGAGTGCGAGCGCCGTGTTCTGTCTAGTGAAGAGTGCCTAGTTGTCAAAGCGACTTAGAACGTGGGGGGTGATCCGGGCCGAAGCGATGGTCCGCTGTGGGTCAAAAGCGCCTTTTGCGAGGTCGGCCAGTCACTTCCGGTGTACCTTGATGAGCGGTCCTTCTGAGAGGCCGCGCAGACTTCGCAATCGGGCCACTTGCGGACGTGAAGTCAGTGAGCACGAAGGACAGCTGTGGAGCGCGACCGGACGTAA
>NZ_JBEPQK010000033.1:0-38273 GCF_040547805.1 Bradyrhizobium sp. LA6.1
GCAAATCGCCGATCGCCGAGGCCGCCGTTCGACACATCGCACAGCTTTACGCCATCGAAGCCATGGTACGCGGTTCATCGTCGGACATCCGGCTGTGCGCACGCAGTGGGTGTACGTCCGTGAGTGCCTATCGATTTTACGTTCTTGACGAGTCTGAACACGTCTCTCAGCCTCCGCAAATTGTCGAATGCGCCGGCGACGAAGACGCGATAAGGCAGGCTAGGCAACTCTTGGACGGGAAGGTCATCGAGGTCTGGGACGAAGCCCGGCGTATCGTCCGACTAGAGCCGCAAAGGTAAGGCCGCCTCAGCGGGCGGCCTCTTTCATACTGCTTGGTGGAGCAATTCAGGTTTGCAGGCTTAGCATCTCGTATTCAAAGGCTACGCCCTCGGGATCGTTTTCATCGAGCCAACCTTGGCGGCTTCCTCAGTCGCGAACACCTTCAGCTCTTTGCCTTGGTCGTAGATCCAGACGGTCATTGATCCCTTCTGTAATCCGAGTTGCAAGGTCAAGCCCCTTTTCTCAGGGCCGGGATGTCCGGTTTCAGGGTAGAAGCGGCCACCCCAAGATCGAGTGCGGAGGTCTCACTTTGACCCATTGCAGACTGATGACTTCACCCGGGAATGCATCGCATTGGTGGCCGACACAGCCGTATGGACGGATCCGCACCTCGCTGGAATAGCAGCTTCTAGATCATTTCCGTTATGGAACTTATTAGGATAGCGCATTGTAATACAATGATTATTGATATTCGCATAATGAAGATTATGGAATATATTCCTACTTCCCGAAAGTACTATGCTTCTCTTTAGCCCCGTAAACAATCGAATCTGCCTGGCCCTGGTTGCCTCACTCCGCGGCTTCAGCAGGTGAGCTTTTCAGCTCCGCAAACTTCGCGGCCATGGTCGGATTGCCCCGGGTCAGCTTCTTGATCGTCACATCCTGGGCCTTGTCGTTCGCGAGGCGCAGGTTGCGGTCCGCGCCGATCAACGCATCCTTCGTCTTCTGCAGATGATCGATGGACTTATCGATCTCAGCGATCGCCGTCTGGAAGTGCCTGGAAGCAAGATCGTAGTTCTTCGAGAATGCAGTCTTGAACGTCTCGAGCTGGCTCTCAAACTGAGTGATGTCGATATTCTGTGCCTTCACGAGCGCGAGCTCGGTCTTGTACTTGAGCGAGTTGACGGCCGCATCGAGATCGACTCCAACGTCGTCGAACGCGCGATCCGGCCGATCGCCCTAAATCGCAAAAACGCACTCTTCGCGGGCTCCGACGGCGGCGGCGAGCATTGGGCCGTCATCGCCTCGCTGATCGAAACCTGCAAACTCACGGGTATCGAACCTCACGCGTACCTTGCCGACGTCATCACAAAGATCGTCAACGCTCACCCGAACAGCCAAGTCGACGATCTGCTGCCATGGGCCTATCCCATTGCCCCGGCGCTTAGGGTCGTGGCCTGAGAACGACGCTTACGATTCTTTCTGGAGCCGTCCTCGCCTTTGTAATCAGCATTGGGTTGTTTGGCACGCCAGTGCTCCTCGGCATGACCAAAGCAATCTACCTGATGTTCATGTCGACGCTCGCAAACATATTGCAAAGCATTGCACTGCGTGGACGTTCTTTCGTCACGGTAACTGGCAAGGGGTTCCGGCCAGAATCATTGAGCTCACTGGCGGTCGCTATGTCGTCGCTACGATCATTTGGTTCTATCTCACGCTCACCGTCGTTGGACCAATCGTCATCATCACCGCGGCAGCTTTTTCGACGTTTACGTGGTCAGGCCGGTTCACATCGGCCAACGTTTCCTATTTGTGGCAGTCAGAAGATGTGCGGGCGACAGTCGTCAACAGCCTGTTGATCACGGTCATCGCTGCAACGGCGGCGACGGTGCTGGGACTGGCGGTTGCCTGGATCACGACGCGGACCCGAATGTGGGGGCGTCGGCTCGTTGAACGCAGGCGCGCCACTTCCTCTGGGCTCAGCACCACCGGCAGCTTGCGCGGCTCTTGAACGACATGGGTGTGCTCGACGATCTCGTGGCGCTTGAGCGTGACCTTGAAGAAGAACCGCAGCGTCGAGACGGTCTGGTTGATGGTCGGCACGCCGACACCGCTCGATGCCAAATGGAGTTGGTAGCGCCGTACATCCTCGAAGCTCGCCGTATCCGGCGATCGCCCGAGGAACACCGCGAAGTTCTTGACCCTCTGCACGTAGTCATGTTGGGTCTTCGGCGCGAACTTGCGGATCGTCATGTCTTCGATCATGCGCCGCCGCAACGGGCTCGTGGCCTCGTCGGTCATGGGGATGCTCCTGTCTTGGGTGAAGGTTGCGAACCCCTCATCTCAAGACAGGACGCCTCGTTGCGCTATCCTCTCAGCCGTGCTGCCGGCCGTCGTGCCCTACCGCGCGAGCGGTTTAGTCCAATGACCCAAAGCGGCCCTCGCGGTGGCGCTCCCGACATTCCAAGCTGAAGCCAGTCGTTTAATCCGAAGCGCCATGACGCCTTATCTCAATCCGCGCATGATTGAAATGAATATATCATGTTGATTATAGGTTGTACCGGTGCCAAACTCCGATGCCCTGATCACCGTCCATTTTTGCTAAAGCTTTCCTCACGCTCGTAGTTTTGAAAGCAGCTGTCCGACTGGCACTCCTGTTTCGGAGAGAAAAAAGTGGCCTTGAGTAAAGTTTTCAGTCTCGACGATCCGGCGGCCTGTCAGGCGGTTTTCCCTTCTGCCGATGTCCAGCTATTTCCGACAGGAAAGGGGAATTTCCATGCCGGGATCACGCAAGTCGGCATGACCCGCATTTGGACGCATCGAATTCACATATCGCTGCCCCAGATTAATACTGTCGCAGCTAAGCCCGGCCGCAAATCGGTTGGCTTTCTTACCGAATGTAATTCATCATCTTTGCTGGACTGTGGCCTGGAAGTTCGGCACGGCGACATCGTCATCAACAGGTCCGATGTCGTACACCAACGATCGGACGCGAACTTTCATTATGGCACGGTGTCCCTTCCGACAGACGATCTCGCCGCTGCTGCGGACTCAATGCTCGGTCGTTGCCTGCCGGAGACATCTCACAAGTCCATTGTCCGCCCGCCTTCTGCGTTGATGTCTCGACTGTTAGACCTGCACAAGATCATCGGGCAGCTCGCTCGCCATACCCCGGACATTCTGGAGCTCCCGGAGGTGACGCGGGCGCTGGAGACTGAGTTAACTCGTCTCCTGGTGAGCTGCCTCGCCGAAGGCCATGGCCTGGAGTTGACCACAACTCATTGCCGTCAGGAGAGTATGCTCAGCCGTTTCGTGGAATTCCTAAAGGCAAATCCCGACCAGCCGCTCTATATAACCGATATTTGCGCCGCCCTCGGCGTCGCGGAGCGAACACTTCGCGCCTCCTGCGAAAAGCATCTCGGCATGGGACCCATCCACTATCTGAATTTGCGTCGAATGCACATGGTGCGGCGGGCGCTTCGGCATTCGGACCCGTCCAAGGCTACCGTCACGAAGATCGTGACCGACCATGGCTTTTGGGAACTTGGGCGTTTCTCGGTTGCGTATCGCACGCTGTTTGGAGAGCTGCCGTCCGCGACATTGCGGCAGCCAAAGTACAACGCCGCCATGGTCTCTTGTCCCTCGCAGCCGCTTCCATCTCCGCTGAACGTTGGACGATCTGCCTGACTGACGGTGCACTGCATCAATCCGAATGGCGGCGGCGCGAAGTGGACGTTTGCCGGCCGCGCGCATGTCGGTAGTACTGACCGAAGCGGCTCCCGTTTCACCCGCGACATTCTGGTCAGACCAAGATCGTCTTCATCCGGCAGACTTTAACGTTCGCTACGACGCGCCCAATTCAAGCCGCATTTGAAAAGCCGATTGTTGTTTGCGAGATACACAAGCTGTGGGCGTCGAGGTGTAGGCTTGGGTTGCAAGTTGGAAGTCATTCGCAGGCAACATCGTAGCGCGATCGCGAGAAGCTCTTCTGTTCTGGAAGATCAGAGCGACGGGGATGGAGAAATGCAATGAAGAAGACTTTATTGGCTGCGGTCGGGCTAGGAGCATTGATGATGGCAGCTCCCGCGTCGGCCGCTGATCTGGCTGCTCGTCCTTACACCAAGGCGCCACCCATGGTGGCTCCCGTCTACGACTGGACCGGCTTCTACATCGGCGCGAATGCCGGGTATGGATGGAGCAATCGGTGCAACGACGTTACCGCGATCAATGGCGTTGGCGTCCTTGACGCCGAAGGTTGCCGCAATGCGGGCGGTGGCGTTGTCGGTGGCCAGATCGGTTATCGATGGCAGTCCGCCAACTTTGTGTTCGGGCTGGAAGCACAGGGCGACTGGGCCAATCTCCGAAACTCGAATGACAGCCTGTTCTTTCCAGGAAATACCTGGACCTCGAAGACCAATGCTTTGGGTCTTTTCACAGGTCAGGTCGGTTATGCCTGGAACAACGTTCTTTGGTACGTGAAGGGTGGCGCTGCAGTCGCTAACCAACGGTGGGATCTCTTCAATACGGCGACTGGCGTTGGCATCAATCAGGCAGAGCGGACACGTTGGGGCGGCACGGTCGGAACCGGCATTGAGTACGGCTTCACACCGAATTGGTCGGTCGCCCTTGAATACGACTATCTCTTCAGGGTCAGCAATAGCACCACGTTCCTGACGCCCGCGCTGGCACCTGCCGTGACCTCGATCACCGCTAATACGAGATCGGATGTCAATCTGATCACAGCTCGCATCAACTACCGCTTCGGAGGTCCGTCGGCCTCGAGATACTGATCTCGTCCCTAGAGACTTCTAGAACGCCGGCGCGACCGCCGGCCTTCTAGAAGTATGCCCGCGTCGGCACGCTGCGCCCGCGCCCTCGTCGAGGAGCCACAGAACATGCTGTCGGCTGCAACATAAGATTTCCGGAGAGTGCTTCATTAGACTCTTGAGTTGCCGAATAACAAATGCGACGCCGTCGTTTCATATCCACACTCTATCTTTGCTAAAAGATCAGAGCGTCGCGTCAATCGGTTCAATCCGCCGCACAAGGGGACATGAAGCCCAGCCCCCTGATGGGGGCTTCTGACCCACAACGATAATTGCCTCCACCCGACGCTATTCCACATCTAGTCCAAGTTCGCGGACCACACGCTTCTCGCTTTCTACCGTCTTCAAGGCGTAGTTTCGATAGGCTTCGCTGCTCAAGTACCAAAGGTTCTGATCGAGGCGGGCAAGGACGTCCAGAAACGATGGCTCTGACATTCCTGCGCGAAATGCATCGTGCAGGTTGCTGACGATACTTTCATCCATTCCCTTGGGGCCCGCTATTCCAAACGGCCCGCTCGCGACCAGATTGATTCCTAAGTCCTTCAATATCGGCACTTCGGGCCAATTCTTCGTGCGAGCCTCGCCGAAGAATACCAGTTGTTTGAATTGGCCGGCATTCACTTGCGGGGCCCATCCGGTCGAGTCCGCTATCGCGTGGATATGCCCGCCGAGCAGTGCATTGATCGCGTCGGCTATGCCCTTGAAAGGCACGCTGATCCATTCAATATTTTGCTGTTTCGCGATTTGACGCATAACCGTGTTGGGCAGGCTGTTAGGAGAGGTTATCCCATAATTGATCTGGCCCGATTTTGCTTTTGCGTCTGCTAGGAATTCTAGAAATGTTCGCCAGGGCGCATCGCTCCTCACCGCGACGCCAAAGGTGTAAGCACTTACGCCGATGATATAGCTGAAGTCGGTAGCCGGATCGTAGCTTGTCCGACGAATTGCGGAATCGCGGAACATGACGAACGGAATTTGCGAAACGGTGTAGCCGTCCGGCTTGGCAGTCGCAGCCATCATCGCCGGCCCCAATGTGCCGCCTGCGCCGACGCGGTTCTCGATCACGATCGGCTGTCCCAGATGCTTTTCGCTCGCGGAAGCAAGGGCGCGGAGCACGACATCAGTCGTGCCGCCGGCCGAGAACGGGACGATCAATGTTACCGGGCGCGTCGGGAAGACCTGTGCTGCCCCTGATCGGTCCGATATCGCAACTAGTGCAGCTCCCGACGCGGCACACAAGAATTGGCGGCGCGAATTCAACGACTTACCTCCACCTAACTGCCTGACAAAGCATTCGAAAATTACGCAGATCACCAAGGCGGCCGCTTGCGCTTTCCGAAAATGGGCATTGTGGTGCCAAGACACCTTCAGCATAATTGATCAATTGCAGAGTGGAAACCCGGCCATTCCCTCGGCTCATGGAGGATAAAAATGCCTTCGAGCAATTTCCTGACCTTTTCCGATCCGCTGCCTTATCAGGCCGCTCTTTGGATTTCAGATATTGAAATCGTCCCGACGGACAAAGGTAAATTCCACGCCGAGTTGACGCAAATCAACTTGGATAAAATTTGGATGCAACGCGGCCATGAAAACCTGCCGCAGGTGGTGGCTGGAAAGGTCACGCCCATCCGCAAAGCTATCACGTTTCTGACCAAGGAGCAGGATATGATATACTGCGGCCAGTCTGTCCTGCCTGGAAGCATTATCGTTCACAGGACCGACTCGCAGCACCGACGTAATGCCGCAAACCGAAATTGGGGGTCGATGTCCCTGGCGCACGACGACTTCCACGCCGCCTGCAAGGTCATCACAGGTTGCGACATTCAGGATGAGTCATTGGCATTGGTTGTGAGACCTGATCCCGACCTCACCTCGCGCTTATTACATGTGCATGCGACCGTCGAGATGATAGCGAAAACGTCTCCCGGCATTTTTGTTATGCCAGAGGTAGTTCGGTCTCTGGAACAACAATTGATTCATCTTATGATCCGATGCCTGGCCGACAGCGTCTCTCTTTCGATGAGCGCCGGTAGTTGGCGTCACGACCGTATCATAGCGCGATTTGAGGAATTCCTCGAAGCCAACTCAGATCAACCGGTCTATCTGGCAGAAATTTGCGCAGCACTGGGAGTTGCGGAGCGCACTCTTCGGGCTGCCTGCGAGGAGCACCTGGGAATGGGTCCGATCCGCTACCTGACCCTTCGCAGAATGCACCTTGTACGTCGCGCACTCTTGCGGGCTGATCCGTTGAAGGCCACCGTTACCCAGATTGCAACGGATTACGGCTTCTGGGAACTGGGTCGCTTTTCGGTAGCATACCGTGTCTTGTTCGGAGAATTGCCGTCGGAATCGTTGCGAATGCCCGCGGTTGAGCGGTCCAGGCTTGTGGACCGCCCGTCATCTCTGGCCGATTTCGTTGACCGGCATTGATCCGCAAAGTTGCTCATACCAATGGTTTGTGCGGTCTCGGCAGCTTTGATCGGAGCATCCTTCCGAGACTCGCCTCGAGCCTCCTGGATAGGCACCCTCGAAGGACCCTTCTCGGTCAAATCGCGCTCAATGTTTGAGGAAGCGCCTTTGGCGACATTGATACGGCCGTCAGTCGACCGATGGTTTTTGGATCGCGCAAAGCCGCCCTAACCACCGGTGCCGGTAAACAGCGGCTCGTACGCCGCGACTGTCGCCCGTCCTCAGGACCAGTATGCAAAATCGGCAGTGTATGAGAATTGCAGGCAGCCACCGCAATTGCATAGTCGAGGCGACATCATCGTGGCAAGGTCAGCGGAACAACACGTCATCGAGAACGCATCGAGTCAGCATTTGGTTAGATCTATCAAATCGATTGCAGAAGGGCCCTAAATGCGAGAGGCAAGCCTGACCGCGGTGCGGTGCCACGAACTCGCGAAAGCACTGCTTGAACAGGCTGCTTGCTTACCGCATGTGTCGGAGAGGCGAAGTCTATTGCAACAGCGACAGGCTACCCCTCCTTTCCGACACTAAAGAGTAGACCGGACATGACGAATATCTGGGGAGCGAAACTTGAACTGGAGGAAACAAGAATGCTTATTTCGGCACGGCCCGTCTCGAGACTTGTCTATGTCGCTCTCGTCGCGCTGCTTGTATCCGTTGCTTCGGCTTACGCTCAACAAACGACAGGGCAGCTATTGATATTGTCGGGATTCAGTCCCGTTGCCGCCACGACACCCGATATGGTGTCACGATTGACGACGTTTCCTGCACACCAATTCGTTTCGCGGAATAAGCAAGGTCGCACGTACTACGTCTATGCGGACCTTTCGGGATGTACCTGCGCTTATGTCGGAGAAAGGGCAGCGATGGATAAATATCGCACCAGTTTTGCGGCTTTGCCGGCAGACACGCTATTACCCGGCTCGTCCGGCGGTTTTACGAACCCCGAGCAGAACATGATCAACAGCATGGAAGAGGATGAGGCGGGAGCCGACGTATTCGCTCCCCGTTATTGAACTTGGGATCTTGAGCGAACCAAATTCGATAAATCAGCGCGACATCCGCTTACAAATGGGTCTCATCGTAGCATCAATGGGGATACAGTTTGTACTGGTTAGCCTGAAGGCAATGTTTGAAACATAAGTCACTGCGGACGGCGGAATTGCGAATGCCATGCTTAGTGCCTGGCACTAGCACTCCAAGGTTCATCGTGATATTCATCTCAAAGGGCTAAAACATGCAATGTAGCAAGCCATCATTCCTCACCGTCTGTGTACTCGCCGCAGCGTTCTTCCCATTGGGTTCAGGAACACTCGATGCGCGCGACGCCCCCGCCACTATCGCGGGGGCTCAGATCGGCAAGCAGCAATGCATAAACACCTGTCGTGCACGTTATCGCGACTGTCGTCGCCTGAATCAGTTGCCATCGTTCGAATGCCGGGGTGTTTACCGGGACTGCACCCGATACGCCTGTACTGGTTTAGGACCAGGATGACCGACGTGTCTTTTTCAAGTTCAAGCGGCAACGCGAGCCCGACGTTTTCATTCCTCCAAGACCGCTGACCGCGTCGACGATCTGACGGAATGATGGTTTTTGAAGATGTTTGCCGAAAGTCACTTTCCCGTTCTGCTGGTCTTGTCGGTGGCCGTTGCCGGACCATTGCTTGCCGAACTTCCGGTGGGATTTCGCATTCCTGCGGTGGTCCTCGAAGTCGTGTTGGGCATCATCATTGGTCCTCAGATGCTGGGGCTGGTGCACTTCGACGGCATCGTGGCTTCGATGTTCGCGTTCGGAATGGCCGGAACCCTGTTCATGGCAGGCATGGAACTCGAGTTCGAAAGAATTCGTGGTCGACCCTTGTGGCTGGCGGTTGTCGGGTGGGGAATGTCGGTCGCGCTTGGGCTTTCTGCCGCAGCCGGGCTTCATGCAAGTTCGCTCCATGACCCGATGATTGTGGCGTTAGCGCTGGCGACAACCGCCTTGGGCACGTTGCTGCCGATCTTGCGCGACGCCGATCAACTCGACACGCGCTTCGGACGACTTTTTATCGCTGCAGGTACGATGGGCGAGCTGGGGCCGATTGTGGCGATGTCGTTGCTCCTTAGCCAGCAGTACACCACCTTGCAGGAGTTTGGCTTCCTGATGGTTTTCCTCGCGGTCGTGGTTCTAACGGCCGCAGTCAGCTTCGGACTACGGCCACCGCGCGTATTGGCGCTTCTGGGCCGCTCGATGCATGCGAGTTCGCAGCTCCCGGTACGTGTGACCTTGCTCTTGTTCGCCGCTTTTTTCGTACTTTCGGAGAGATTTGGGTTCGAAAGCATTCTGGGCACGTTTGCCGCGGGAATGGTGGTAGGATTGGCGACCCAAGGAGCGGAAGGCAAAGCGCCGCGGATGAAGATTGATGCCATCTTCTTTGGATGGTTCATTCCGTTCTTTTTTGTCGGTACCGGCATTAAATTCGATCTCGCATCGATAACAGGCGGCACCTTCACGATGTTGTTGGTCCCGATTTGCCTTGCGCTCTTTTTGCTCGTGCGCGGCGCCCCCGTGTTTCTGTATCGCAGCGATCTAACGACCGCAGAGCGCACTTCCTTTGCGCTCTACAGTTCAGTCGCCTCGCTTTCGTTGGTGGTGGTCATCACAGAGATTGGCGTCCGAGCGAAGACCATGAGCCCTCTGATGGCTTCAGTGCTCGTGGGCGCCGCCGTTCTGTCCTTACTGCTGTTTCCAACGATTGCGGGGTACCTTCTTCGTCAACACCAGAGCCGGTCTGGGTGAACAGGGCCCGGAAATCTAGATCAGATGCGAATGACCCGAAGGGAAAATCCGTCGCTCAATAATCTTGCCATTTTTGCATAGCGCCATACTTCACTTGCCATCATGCTGTTCGTGGTTTGGCGACGGAGGCAAAAATGAAACTGTCAATCGCGTTGTCGGCGTCGCTAATAATTGTGTTCTTGGCTGGAAGCACTAGAACGGGCAGTGCCGTGGTTTATTGCCAACACGCCGGTTATCCTGCCTATTGCGTCGTACGACCAGCGATCGTAGTGGCACCAAGCCATGAGCCTCGCAAAATCCCACCCTCAATCGATACTCGCCCGAGCGGCCTTATTAGGCAGGACTTATTCGATCGAAGCAACCCGAACAACCTGCGGTCGGATTGGCCCAGCCCATCTGCTCAACCGGGCCAGTTCTGAAAAACGCCTGCGGCGCGGTCGCGGCCTTTCGTCTGAGTTTGACTTGCCCCACCAGTGCGCCCGATGCAGTGGCATGTCTTAGGAATACACCGGAAGGTCCCGAACTCAGCTCTGGGTCAATCGCGTCGGATTGCCCAAGTGCTTTCGAACACCCCATCAAACCTTCAATCAAAGCGCCAACTGTGCACCACCAAAGCCGAGGAATGCACTGGCCTACAACATTGCAAATAGTCTTATTCAAACTGCTTGAATTCGAGGCATAGCGTCACCTTCCGGCGTGGCGCCAGCAATTCCCCTGCTGGCCCTTTTGAGGGATGCCGACGGGCCCCATTATGTCTGGTTGTGGGGTTAGACCAGACGTGAGCTGCACCTGTCAAAACGACGCGATTGACCCGCAGCGTACGCGGGCACATTTCAACAAGTCAAGGAAGAGCCCTCATTGATGCCTGCTAGCGCGCCGTTTTTGCATAGTCCTCCGTCGAAACTCCGCGTAAAGGTGCGTGGCGGAGGCGCAGGTCTGATTAATCGCGATTGGATCACACCAGCCGTGAGGAAGGGAAGAGAATGTCACATCGAACCGTTCTGGCACTCGCTGCCTCCGCCATTTTCGGCATGGGATTCATGTTGACTGTTTCAGACGAGGCGTCCGCACGCGGTGCTGGTGGTTTTCGCGCCGGTGGCTTCCGCGCCGGTGGCTTCCGCGCAGGTGGAGTTCACGCTGGTGGCTTTCGGGCAGGCGGCGTTCGGGCAGTTGGCGTACGTGGTGGTGTCTACCACGGTGGTGTCTACCGCGGTGGCTTCTACCGCCCGGGTGTGGCGGTGGGCGTCGGTGCTGCTGCGGTCGGTGCTGCTGCGGTCGGCGCCGCCGCCGCGGGTGCTTACTACGGCTCAGGTTACCCCGGCTACTATGGCGCTGCCGCCCCGATCGCTTGTGGATACGGCTACTATTATTATCCACCCTACAACCGCTGCGTACCGACGCCGTAGTCGTGGCACTTCAGGCAGCCATCCGGAGAAGCCGATTCGGATCGACATGGAGAAAAACTGCAAGCAGATATGCGCTTTCGAATAGCGCGTACAAAATGTATCGCATCACGTGAGATATCCATGGACCGCCTGGTCACAATCGTTCTGAACAACTGGATCACAGGGATCGAATACCGCGAGTCCAAGAATCCCGGTCTCGCCGCATCGGCTTCAAACATGAACTGAGCCCGAACCAGGTTATCACGAGAGCAGGCTACAAATTCTGACGATCATGGATCGCAGTACCAGTGATTAATTTTCAGAAACGGAAAGTTCAGTCATGTTGAAATGCATTATTGCGCTGGTCCTTTTTACGCTCGCTGCCGCCGCTTCTCCAGCGCGCGCCCAGGGTCCACCGACGACCAGTGCCGGCACGCTCACTTGCCAGATGGCGCCTTCGATCGGCTTGATTTTCGGATCGCGACAGCGGATGGCCTGCCGCTTCGCTCCGAACGGATCATATCCACCAGAGGCCTATGTCGGCGTAATGGGCACGATCGGTCTTGATATCGGCGTCACCGCAGGCGGTGTTCTGGCATGGGGCGTTTTGGCTCCGACGGCAGGTCCCATGCGAGGAAAATTGGCTGGTACCTATGTCGGCGCGAGCGGCGCTATAGGGGTCGGCGTCGGCGTGGGCGCCAATTTTCTGTTAGGAGGATCCAACCGTTCGATCGCGTTGCAACCGCTCTCGGTTGAAGGCTCCGTCGGGATTAATCTGTCTGTTGGAGTTTCCAGTCTCACGCTTGCTCTGGCCCAGTAAGGACAACTGCGAACAACACCGATCAACCGGTGTTAACCCAGCTGCTCGGTTCCGAGCCAATCATCAGAGGATGTTCGATGAAGTTCACATTGCGCTTGCTGACCAAGGTCGGGGTGCCCTTGTTGGCCATACTGTCAATCAGCTCCGTTTCGGCGCAGTCCAGCATCGGAAAAACGATTCTTGAAAAGCTGGCCGTGAAGGTCTCGAAACTCGAGAGCGTCTGCGCCAAAGACATCAAGAAGTACTGCACCACGGTGACGCCCGGCGAAGGACGAATGGTCTACTGCATGCAGGCCCATGAAGACAAAATAAGTATCAAATGCGCCTTCGAACTGGGAGATGCTGCGGCGAACGTGCAAACCACGGCTGACGCCCTCAAGGACGGTGTTACCGCATGCAAAGCGGAGATAGCTAGTGTGTGCGGGAAGATCGTACCGGGCCAGGGGCGCATCGCCACGTGCTTGCTCGACAACAAATCTACGGTTTCGGGCGGCTGCGCGGAAGCCATCAAGAAGATCGAGGCCATGGCCGCTCAATAGCAACACACAGACCGTCCAAACCTCAAGAAACACAGTTTTGAGCACGGTAGGATTTGATAATGATACCGTTGACGCCAAGACGCGCAACTATCCGGATATGGCCCAGATTCCGGGCGGCACCTTCGCATGGGATCGGACGAGCATTATCCCGAAGAAGCCCCGTCCATCGCGTTACCGTCAGTTCGTTCCTAATCAACCGCACGCCCGTCGCGAACCGGCAATTCAAGGCGTTCATCAAGGCAACCGGTCACGCAAGCCTCGCAGATCAATTCGCGACGAGGGGCAAGCGGCGTAGGGTAGCAGAAGGCATTTCTCCGAAGACATTGCGATAGTTTACCGAGAAGCGGCCGAGTTCAACGAATTGATGGTTTCTGGCGATCTCTGCGACACTTGTCGTCTCCGGATCGGCGCGCAGCAATGCAGAGCGAGCCATATTCAACCGTCGCAGTACCCAATAGCGGCTAGGGCTTGTGCCCAGAAATTCATTGCAGCACATCCGCAGAGTTCTCTCGGGCACACCGAGTGCAGCGCAAAGTGCTGATATGTTGAGCTGCCGGTCGGTATGAATGGCCAAAGCATCCTCGAACCGCACCATGATTTCCGCATGATGCCGACGGGTTTCTGAATGATCCTCTGCACCGTCGACCGTAAGGCAATTAATCAGGGCATGCAGCAATTCCTGCTCCAAAGATCGCACGACTTCCGGATTCGTAATCAATTCAAGACGCGTTTCTGCAAGACGGCAGGCATTCGAGTGAAGTCGCAGCAGGCGAGATGCGACGACGCTCGACGGCCTCAGCACACGACTGAATGTCGGGGCTGACATTTTCGAACCGGTCAACTTCGATCCGCAAAACGATAGCTGCTCGGACGGCAATGAGATAAGGCCCCACTTACCTTCGCCGGGCGTCCATTGGTGCGTTCGCTCGCCGCGACTATGGAAAACGATGTCGCCAAACTGCAACTTAAGCCCGCTCCATATCAAGGGCGCCGTGCTGGTTGGAAATACAACAACTACCCGCTCCGGCGGCAGCGACACAAAGGCGATACTCGGCAAATTCGCGGATCCGCGAAGCACACGCAGATCGTGCAAGTTCAACCAGGTCAGGCGAGCCTTGAATTCGCCGCCGTGGGTGACGACGAAGCGCACACTCGCACCTTCGCTGCTCAGACCGCCAATGCCGGCCTGATAGAAATCCGGGTCGGAAAATGTGGCTGTCCCGTTTTCCGCCATCCACTTCCTCCTGCTGGAAGCGCAAATGCATTTGCGAAACGCGATCATTAAACAGGTAGGATGCACGACCAGGCTTCCTTCTCGCTATGCAATTTCGGAAGCCGAAACGCAAAAACGCAGGTCATTTTGTCGCTCCGGAGAGTGCGAACATGCCTATGCTCGCTCGACGCAAATTTTGAGGCTCCTCGTATTCGATGTCCTTGCCGTTTTTGCATAGGCTGGTGCCGTCCTTTGCAACATGATGGCCGCAAGACCAACCAGGTGACGGCGCCTGCCGCCGTGCGGTTGCGTCGATTTCGACCGCGTACGGACGTTGGAGGCGACACATTGAGCCAAACTAAGAAGCCTCCTCCAGTTCGTGCGCTGGGACAAATCGTCGAGAGTGGCATGATCCGCGGCTTTGGTTGTTTGAGAGCGGCCTTGAGTAAAAGCTGCTAGGGTTCGCGGGAAGTAACCTCGGGGAGTGGCAATGGATTCGTCGTTTGGGATCTTGGACGCCTTTGCATTTTTGGTCTTCGCCATTCTGATCTTTGTCACAGTGGCGATCATCGTCAGTTTGGGGAAATTACCTGGTCAACTCGCGAGGAAATGGCGGCATCCGCAGGCTGCCGCGATCAACGCTGCGGGCTGGATCGGAATCGCGACGGGCGGCCTGCTTTGGCCTATCGCGTTTATTTGGGCGTTTATGACGACGCCAGAAAGCCACGCCTCTGACGCGAACCCCCGCCCATGATTGCAATATTGATCATAGTCTATACCGCCGTCATCCTTGTTCTGTTCAAGATGATGCATATCCGGCCGACGGCCAATATCATTGCCAGCATGATCGTTGTCGGCGTGTTCATGATTGGCGGCGTCGTGGTGGTCTGGACACAGGCCGCTCCGATCACTGACAAGATGGTGACCAGCCAATACGTGGTACAGCTCGTCCCTTACGTGAAGGGACAGGTCAAAGCGATTCATGCCCAGCCAAACCAGCGCTTGAAGAAGGGTGATTTGCTGCTGGAGATTGATCCCGCGCCGTACCAATATACGGTCAACCAGGTCGAGGCGCAGTTGGCGACGTCGAGGGCCAACGTAAAACAAGCCGAAGCCGCGCTGGTAACCGCAACTGCCACTGTCCCAAGCGCACAGGCCAATCTCGTCAAGGTCAAGGCGGCCGACGAGTTAGCGAAGACGCAAGAGCAAGTCGCCCTCAACATCCAACGCCAGGACAAAGCCGCTATCAGCGTGCTCAACGTGGCCAAAGCGACGCAGGAACGCGAAGAGGCGGACGCCGCCGTTCAGCAAGGCGAAGCCGCCCTTGCGCAAGCGCAGGCTTCTGCGCAACAGGCCGAAGCCGCCGTGCGCACGGCCAAAAGCAACGTTCCGGCCGTCGAAGCACAATTGGATGAAGCGCGCTTTAACCTGACGCAATGCAAGATGACGGCGCCCGATGACGGCTACGTCACAAACTGGCAGGTTCAGATCGGAACGATGCTGGTGCCGATGCCTCTTGCCGCCGCTGGAACGTTCGTCAATGTGTCCGATACCGCCGTCGCCGCCGTGTTCCCACAGAACTGGCTCTCGAACGTCGAACCGGGCGACGACGTCGAGATGGTACTTAATCCATACCCGGGCCGCCTTTTCCTGGGGAAAGTGGACTACGTCATTCCGGCCACTGGAGGCGGTCAATTCACAACGAGCGGGACCATCCCGAACGCCGCACGAATTGGATCCGACGGCCTTTACGCCGTGCGGATCAATTTCAGCGACGAGGCTGTAGCCCATAAGCTTGCGCTGGGTTCGGGTGGATCGGCTGCCATTTACACGCGGAAGGGCAAGGCTACCCACGTCATTTCAAAGGTCACCATCCGGATGAAGAAATGGCTGCTGTACGTCATGCCTTCGGTGGAAAAGCCGCCATCGTAACCTGCAACCCAACAATAAATGGGTGTATACGAGCTAAGCATTGCGTGGGGAGAAAGCCTTGGAGGCGTCGTATCAGACACCGTTTGGGCGACGATGCATTATCGGCGCCGTTCTCTGGCCCTCATTTCGGTGGATGCGTGCGGCTGCGCTTCTCCTGCCTACCGTGTCATGTACGATTGGGCCCAACTTTACAGCGCCTTTCGCTCCGCTCGCCGACAATTTTCGTGACGTAGATAATCGCTCCGTCAAGGCGGGCCCCCTCGAGTACGTACACTGGTGGGAAGGCTTTCGCGATCCAACCCTCAACAAGCTGATCCAGATCGCCTACGGTCAGAACCTGACGCTGCAGAGCGCAGGCACGCGGGTGCTTCAGGCACGTGCGGTATTGGGGATAGCCATTGGCATAAGCTATCCCCAGGTGCAGCAGGGAGTGGGATCGGTAGCCTACAACCGAAGCAGCGCAGCGACGCCGCTGGCAGGGCCAAATGCGACACCTTCGTATTTTTGGACCGATACATTGGCTGCACAGGCAGCGTGGGAGCTGGACTTCTGGGGTAAATTTCGCCGCGGCGTCGAATCGGCCGATAGTGTGTATCTGGCGTCGATCGCGAGCTACGACAGCGTTTTGGTCTCGCTGCTGGCCGATGTGACCGCGACTTACATCGGCATTCGCACGACGGAGCAGTTGATCGGTATCGCGCGTGCCAATGTTCAACGGCAGGAACAGGCACTTCGCATCGCGAAGGCAAAATTCTCCGGCGGCGGGACGTCCGAACTTGACGTCTTTCAGGCGACAAATGTTCTGGAACAGACGCGGGCGGCGATTCCCCAATTGACGATCCAAAAGCAGCAGGGCGAAAACGCTCTTTGCATCCTGCTCGGCGTTCCGCCGCAGTCGCTCGGCATGTTGCTGTCACGAACAGTCGGCAGGATTCCGTCGCCGCCCGCTTCCGTCGTGGTTGGCATACCCGCGGACTTGTTGCGCCGGAGGCCGGACGTCCGCGCCGCCGAGCTCGCCGCTCTGGCGCAGAGCGCACAGATCGGAATCGCCACGACGCAACTCTATCCCGCCATCAGCATTACGGGCACTTTCGGCGGCTCGGCCAGCACCGCCAACGGCCACAACCTTGGTCAAGTGGTCGGTTGGAAGGGTGTGGCCTATGCCGCGGGCCCGTCGTTCCAGTGGAATCTCCTGAACTACGGGCAAATTACCAACAACATTCGTTTGCAGGATGCCAAGCTGCAGCAGTTGCTGATCGACTATCAGAACACCGTGTTGAGCGCACAACAGGAAGTTGACAACGGGCTTGTGACATATGTGAAATCACGAAGCCAGGCCGCCTATCTCCGTCGCAGCGTCGAGGCGGCGAATGGCGCCCTCAGGATCGGGCTGGAGCAATACGAGCAAGGGGGGACGTCATTCACCACGGTGCTGACCGCAGAACAAAATCTCTTTCAGGCCCAGAACGGCCTGGCCGGGGCCTCGGCCAACGTTTCGCTTGGCCTAACCGCTGTTTTTCGGGCGCTTGGCGGTGGATGGCAGATACGAGAAGGCAACAATTTCGTGAGCCCGGCAACGGTCGACCAGATGCGAGCGCGAACCGACTGGGGCAGCTTGCTTCCGCCGCCGAACGCACCACAACCGCCTGATCCCGGCCTCCCGGGCCCAGAGGACATCGGGCCCACAGTCCGGCCGCCGGAATGGTGAGCGCCCAAAGGGCACGAGCACCCAATGGTACGATCGGTATCGTTCGATTTTCAACCGGGCGCTAGATCCCGTAACGTCGGCATATAACTCTGAGCCTGGAAACGCATCCAGTCCAGGGACTTGCTCCAGACGGGGTCGCCTCAACCTCGATGCCCATCACATATTCGCCCGGACCGCACTGAGAGCTCGATTTTCCCGGCTTTGCGCTTGTCCATGGTCCCTGCGTGACACCGGGTGGGTTCGCCATCGGCACGGTTGTCTGCGCGAACACGGCGGAGTTCGACGCGATCATGGCAACGACCAAGGTTGCGAATTTCATCAGCACACCTTTTTGCCTATCTGCGGTTTGGTATCTCGACTAAGGGCCCAAATTCGCTCGACACCAAGCTTGGCCGCGTTGACTGGCTACCGCCAGACTGTCCGCAAGCCGTGGCCGACCCTCAACCATATTACGTCGCCAACGCTGCCATCCGCTTCCGTGCTCCAGCCACTGATCATGAACACGGGTGGTAGAGCCGTCTTCAACTCCGGGACGGCAGCATCGGACGCCAACAATTGAAACGCGGGCGAGAAGGCAGCAACCGCCGCACCGGCAACGAAGACCCGACGATCGACAATCATGCGGCTGCCCCTTTTCCGGTCTGCAGTGACGTCTTGGCAAACTGTGAATATTGGAAAGCGCGTGAGCTTCCCCAGCGCTTTGTCGCTCTTGCATGAAGTTGCGCCGCGGCTTCGCTCTCGCCTGCTTCACGAGCAATAGCGTAAGTCTGCTCAAATGCACGAAGCGTGGGGCGGTTCGCGAGATTGATTTGCGCCAGTTCGAGTGCGCGCAGGGGATCACAACCGCTGCCTATGTAAAATTCGGCGCCGTGATCGGCGAACGCCAACAGATGCTTTTCCAGCAGTCTTTCGAACCCGGATCGAGCGGTCTCCAGATGCGACGCCGCCTCGTCAAATCGGCCCTCAGCGTTCAGCACATCGGCCAGTCTCCACGACGCTTCCGGGTCGCCGCCGGCGAGCGCCAGCCCGAGCATCGCCTCCGCCTCGCCTGCCCGCCCCGTGGCCGAACAGATTTCAGCAAGATGTACCCGCGCTCGCACATAACAAGGCAAACTGACAACCGCTTTGCGATACCAGTGCTCGGCGCGTGACGGCTGCGGTTCCGGAACGAGTTCGCCCCAAAGCATGCCCAGCTGAAAACTAACCCAGGCGACCGGGAACGGCGAAACATCCTGGTATTCTCGCAAGGCCAGTCGATAGATTTCGTCGGCGTCGCTAAAGTCGCCCAAATCGGCCAACAGCGCACCTAGTGCAATGCGGTCTTCAAATCGACCGGATTCCGCAACCACGCTGCGCCGCTCGTCCAACACTTCCTCAAGGTTCGTTCCGCAGGCCTGATCCACGCTCAACAAGATACGCTTTACGTCCCCATGCGGCGCTCCGCCAAGACTTGCTTGTGCGAGGTGGTGTCTTGCGTCCGAAAAACGATGTAGCGCAGAGGCGATTTGTGCCTCGATCACCATCATACGCGGCGAGGACGCGTGCAGTTGGCCGAGTTGTTCGCCAAATGCTTCCAAACGATCGAGGGCCGATAGGTCGCTGGCAAATTGTGCTGTCAGCTGCTCGTGTTCGAGCACTATTTCGGCGGCGTTTTGGCGTTGCGGATCCTGATAAAAACGACTCCAGGACCGCAACCGCGCGCTATTCAAGTTCGCAACGGCGATCTCGCCGTCGGTCGTCTGGAAACACTCGCCATCGAGCATTGCGGCATCAATCATTGTCACCTCAGAAGCGGGACTTAAGGCTGTCCAGTCCGGCCTTGAAAAGTGTCGACACGATCGTTTTCACAAGAATAGTGCCCTGCCCGTTCGGCAGGAACTGGGCGCGCCATTCCACCAAACTGCCAGCACCGTTGGGCTTGACCGAAAGCATTCCGGTGTAGTTTGCCACCGGCAGTCCGGCGATATTGGTATAGCGATAGAACCGGCCTGCGCTGTCGATCTCGTCGAGACGTTCGATGATCTGCTTGCCATCGATCGTTTCGATCGTTCGTAATTGACCTAGACCAGTTCCGGTCAAGCGAATTTCTGCGATCAGGGGATGCCAATAGCCACCAAACTGACCAATCAGCTCCCAGACCTTGTCGGGCGTTGCGCTGACATCGACGGTCTCCATCACCGTTTGCAAGTCGAGATTCGGCGCCGCGAGGTACGGAAAGCTTTTGGTTCCAGGCTTCGTTGCCTTCGTTGTCCCACCTTCCAGAAATTCGCGGTCGCGATTCACGATCCACGTCAGCAGCACATCAATGACATCCGAATCGACCGTACGCCCCCCGCCCGTCTGATAGGCTTTGCCATTGATCGTGCTTCGCTCGATTTCCAGATGGCCGGCGTCGGTGATCGGCTTTGCAACATCAATCAGCAGAAAGTCGTCAACGAACATATTGGCGTTCACGGCCAGTGCGGACGGAGTCCAGTCCTGCTTGCCGTCGCGCATATCCCATTCGGCCAGGCTGTCCTTCATTCGCTGAAGAAAGACAGGCCGGAGCTTTTCGTCGATCGCGAACGGGGTCTGCTGGTTCCAGAGATCGCGGATATCGTCAGCCCCCTTCAGTCCACCATTGTTCAAGCGGATATTGGTCTGCTCGGGACGACCAACCCAGTCGATGCGCGGCGGCTCATGACCCACAAAGGCGCCCGGCCGCGGAATCGGCGTCGTTTCGGCGATCACCGCGAACAACGATCCTTTGCCGGGATCAAGTACGCGCTGCGTGTCAAACTCGACAACAATGCTCAGCACGTTGTCGTTAAGAAGCAGATTTTGAAACTTCTTCAGCCCGGCGGGAATGAGCCATGCAAGGATAAACGGATCGGAGCGCATCCCCGCGTACACGCGGTATGCCCCATCCGGCGTGGACATCCCCTTCTCATCGCCGACAACGAACCGAAGTTTCTGGCCGTCGGGAGAGGTCATTGTGCCGCGCTGGAGAGGCCTGCCGCCTGCCGCATTGCGTTCAAGGCCGTCGAACCGACAGGAAAAGCGTATTTCCGGGTCAGCCGTCTCGAATTTGGTGGCTTCGCCGATGCCGGCCACCTTCGCACGACGAACGACGATCGAATGATCGATCGCGTTAGAGAAGATTGCATCGACCCCGCATGTCGGAAAAACATTTGCGGCGAGCACGGTCCGGGATGGATTCTCCGGGCTCGTGAACGCGAATAAATCGGTCAGGTCAGCCGACGGGTCCCCAATCTGTCTTGGCCCGTCGATATGATCGGACATCGCTCCACTCCATCAATATTTGCGCGTCTCGACCACACCCTCTAGCCGAAACCGTCATGCTTAACCGAGGGCCCGGCTATTTTTGAGGAAGCTGACCTTCTGATGGACCGCCGAACGGAGTTACGCGTCCGGGCGTCTCCGGAATGGATTTCAGATATTCGACAAGCGCCCAGCGTTGCTCATCCTTTAGCAGCGGACCGATGACGCCACTGCCGCGCGGTCCTTCCTCAAAGGAATGACCCGAATTTGAGTTTCCTAGCAGCGTGGTATCCATCAGATAACCGGAACTTTGCGTTGTAACTAAGCCAACTTTGACGGGATCAAACTCCTGTCCACGATGAAATTTCTTCGTTCGCTCTTTGGCCGGAATCAGCATCTCGTAAAGATTAGGAACGGACCCGTTGTGCATGAAGGGCGGGGTTGCCCACACCCCATCTCGCGGAGCCGCCTTGTAGACCAGGTCGGGAATTGGCTGCAGCGGCGTCTCCCGATAACCGTGGAGATTCGCAGCTTGCTCTTCGGTCAGCTTCAGCTTTTCGATTGCCTTGTCGCGAACCGCGCCTTGAAGCAACACGAGAAAGTCCTTGGTGGGCAGAATCGGTTTGTTCCGGAACTCTCCAGGAAGATACTTGGCAAGTTCGCCGGTAAGCGCGAAGGGTCGCAAGACCTCGGACTGCGTGCGATCCGTACCTACGTATGTTTGCGGCGTAGTTCCGACAAGGACGAAGCGCTTGCCGTACTTGTTGGGCTCGGTCCAGCGATAGGGCCAGGCATTGTGACAACTGGCGCAGTACTCCGTAAACAAGGCTTTGCCTGCCTTCGCTTTGTCGCGGTCGATTTTGCCGAACAGGTCCTCTGGCCAACTTGGAGGCGCTAGGCGCGACAACAGGTTCTCGACTCGCTGAAGATCGAGAACGGCGCCATTTGAATCAAACAGCCCTTCGGCGGGGGTTTTGGATGACAGATCAATGGGCATATACACGCCCTCCGTCTCTCCAAAATTGCGATGAATTGGATCTTGCTGAAAGGCGGCCCACTGTGTCCATAACCCCTGCGGTGCATTCCAGAGGAAGGGGGGTTTGACTGGCGCCGAGCCAGAGGACCAGTTCTCAGGAAGTTCGGGCAGCGTTGATGTAACGCGGTCAGCAATCATGGTAAGGGCGTCCATCCTGCCAGGTCCCCAGGGTGAGAGAGTCACCGACGTTCGGGTGGCATACTGGTGAACCCGCGCGGCGTCGGGCTCCATTCGTTTGCGCAAGCTGGCCTTTGCGTCCGCGCTTGAGGCGCCTATCCGCGCCGCCAAGCGGTCAAATTTGGCTGGATCGCTCAAGGTAGCTTGCATCGATTCATCCAGGCTTCGGATCAGCCCCTGAAGATTGACCGTTGTAGAAGCTCCTCCTTCGATGCGAATGTGTTTGCCCTCGTAGGACAGCTGCGCCTCGTGACAGGCCGCGCAAGTCAGGCCGGCGTACTCCCCGGCAGGCCAGCCTTTGATTGGGGTCGCAACCGTTGTCTTGCTGATGCCGATCGGCACAGCATCCTTGTTATTCCAGTTTGCGGCCTGCGGCATCAACCCGAAAGCTCTGCTGTTCGCATCCGAGCGGAATAATTCCTGGCTGCCAGCTACTTCCAGGTTCAGGAAAACGTCATACCAAATGATCGCCGAACCCTGTGAGAAGTTATAGTACCACTCCCGATCCTCCTGCGACCACGCTTGATTGAGGAAGATGACGCGCTCCGTTGGCGCCTGTTGGGCACTTGCCGACAAGACCGCAGACAGCGCAAGCAACGATCCAATGCCCAGCTTTCGTATCGCCTTATTCATCACAGCGCTCCGCATTCATGGTTGACGCGCACAAATTGCTTAGATCCGGCAGAGATCTGCCCCGGCAAAGGAAGCAGGGATTGAGGACTCGTGATTTCCAATACTGAGGGAAATCCTGCAGCGCGACTATGCAAATTCGGCACATACCGCTGTTAGAGTCCAGACCGGGCGCACTCCTTTTGTCAGGACCGCGGTCTTCTCTCGATCTGCCGAAATTGCATAGCAATAGCTGCGATATTCAACCAATCTTTGCCGCCGGCGAAGCTTGGAGAATGCGTATCACCTCCTCTCTCTCCGCACATTGCCCGAGAGGCTCAGCCATGCGCTTTTCTTGTCGCCCCGTGGATGTCTCGTTCTTTGACACCGCACCCCTGCGTTTCAAGAATGTGGTCGAACTGAATGCTTCTCCCGCCAGGGTTTTTTCCATTTTTGAGGATGGAGAAGCCTGGCCTCAATGGTTTCGCGCAATCCGCAAGGTGGCATGGACCAGCAATAAGCCGTACGGCGTCGGTACGACCCGGACCGCATGGCTTGCGCCGGTCACCCTCGACGAGCACTTCTTCCGATGGGAGCAGGACCGCCGTTGTTCGTTCTACGTGACCGGGCAATCCATGCCGATGGCCCATGCCCTCGCCGAGGATTACCTGTTGGAGGACTCCACGCCAGGCAACACCCGATTCACCTACAGCGTGGCGCTTGAGCCGCGCCTCATGGTCGCCATGGGTGGCCCCATTTCGCGAATGTACTTCGACTCGATGTTCAAGAGCGCGTGCAAAAACCTGCAGAGTTACGTCCTGAAAGCCTGAAACTAGGTAAAACCTGGTGTGGGGCGTCTCAATCAAGGCATCAGCAGCGTGAGCCTTTGGGAAATGGGGTCTCCCGTGAAGCATCTGGGTCATGCACTCTCACAGCACCGTGCGATTTCGGCTCGATCTCGGTCGGTTCGAGGAGGCGACCAACATCTGGGGCTACCGAAGTTGCATAGCGGAAGCGGGAGGCTTCGGCCAACCTTCGACCGGCAGGAAAGGTCGCAATCGCGCGGCACTTGTGTCTGCCCGCACTCCTGCGTGCGCGAGCACTATAAGTAGATCAATTTCAGTTGAGTGCATGATGAGCACAACCATCAAATTGACCGTCAATGGCAAGGCCGTCACGTTGAAGGTTGATGACCCCAGTATGCCTTTGCTGTACGCATTGCGCGATCAGCTCGGTCTTCACGGTATGCATTTTGGCTGCGGTTTGGCGCAGTGCGGGGCCTGCACGGTGCACTACTATGGCGAGGCGCTGCGCAGCTGCGTCATGCCGGTCTCGGCCGTTGCGGACGCCGAAATCGTGACGCTGGAAGGTCTCGGTACTGTCAAAAACCCACACCCGGTCCAGCAGGCGTTCATCGACGAGCAGGCGGCTCAGTGCGGCTACTGCATCAACGGCATGATCATGCAGGCCGCCGCTTTCCTCGCGACAACCAAACGCCCGACGGAAGAGCAGGTCCGGCAGGCCCTCGCGGGCAATCTCTGCAAATGCGGGACCCACATTCGTATCCTGCGCGCCGTCATGCGTGCTGCGGAGAAAATGGCGTGACAGCGCAGATCACTTACAAGCCGCTTTCGCGCCGGGCTCTTTTGAAAGGTGGCGGCGCACTGGCGGTGACTTTTGCCGTCGCGCCGCGACATATCCACGCGGAGGTAGCGCGTCCTGCCGACAAGAGCGTCGCCGCCGATGAAGTCAACGGTTTCATTGCGATCGACGCGACGGGCGGGGTTACGATCTATTCCGGAAAAGTCGAGCTTGGAACCGGTGCCGTCACCGCGATCGCCCAGATCGCCGCCGAAGAGCTGTGCGTGGCCTTCGATAGCGTGACAATGATCCAGGGCGATACCCAGCTCACGCCCAACCAGGGACCGACCTACGCCAGCTTGACGATACAGAACGGTGGCATGCAGATTCGGCGCGCCGCCGCCACCGCGCGCGAAGCGCTCCTGCAGCGGGCCGCAGACAATCTCAAAGTGCCGAAGAGCACTTTGACGGCCCGCGACGGATCAGTCAGACCGCCCGCCGGCGGCAAGGAGCTTTCGTATGCGCAATTGATTGGCGCAGAAAAGCTTACGATGAAGATCGATTCTAACGCTCCGCTGAAGGACCCGAAAGACTATACGATCGTGGGCACTTCCGTGCCTCGCCTCGACATCCCGGCCAAGATCTTCGGGACCTTCGGCTTCGTCCAGGATTTCAAGCTGCCTGGCATGGTGCATGCGCGCGTTGTCCACCCTGCCGCCGTCGGCGCAACACTCGAAAAATGGAACGACGACGCGTGCCGGAAAATTCCCGGCTATCTACGCGCAGTCCGCAAAGGCAATTTTCTCGCCGTGGTGGCGACTGACGAGTGGGCGGCGATCAGGGCGTCGACCGCGATCGTCGCAACATGGTCCGCCTGGGCCGGTTTGCCCGAGGAATCCAAGCTTTTCGAGTGGGTACGCAACTCCAAGATCAACCGCAACGAAGTTTTGCAGAGCACCGGCAATGCCAACGAGGCACGACTGCCGGGCGGCCGAACGCTGCGGGCCACCTATGACATGACCATGAATACGCATGGATCGATTGGTCCATCTTGCGCGGTAGCGGACTTCAAGGACGGCCTTCTCACGGTCTGGACCCCGACGCAGGCGTGCCATTTGCTCCGACCGCAACTCGCCACCATGCTGCAGCTGCCACCGGCAAGTATTCGCTGCATTTTTATCGAGGGGGCGGGTTGCTATGGCCGGAATGGCGCCGATGATTGCTCCTCCGAGGCAGCGCTGATCGCAACGATGATAGGGCGTCCCGTTCGGCTACAATGGATGCGCGCTGACGAGCACGGCTGGGATCCGAAGTGTCCGCCAGTCCTGCTCGACTACAGCGCCGACATCGACAGCGAAGGCCGGATCACGCGGTGGGAAGCCGACATATTTCTGAACGAACAGCCTATGCAACGATCCGGCGCGACGCTGCTCGCTGCGACGCTCGCAAAGCTCCCGAAGTTCGGCTCAGGTCCTGGAATCTACAACGCGGGACTGGGAATCCCGTACAACCTCGTCAGCAGCAAGTTGACTGCACACTGGCTTCCGGACGAACCGTTACCCGCGGCGTGGATACGCGCGCCGGGCCGCCTGCAAAATACCTTCGCCAACGAGAGCTTCCTCGACGAAATCGCCGCCACCACGGCGAGCGACCCCTTTGAAATCAGAACGCGCTACCTGACCGATCAGCGCGGGCGCGAACTGCTTGAGCGATTGCTAAAGCTCGCGAAGTGGGAGCCGCGCGGCGCGCGCCCGCGCGATGCCGGTCCGCTGGCGCGTGGACGCGGTGTCTCCTATGTGAAGTATGAACTGGTCCGCACCTATGTCGGCGTCGTCGCCGACGTGACGGTCAATCGGACCACGGGCGCAATCAAAGTCGATCGCGTATTTGCCGTGCACGACTGCGGCCAGATCATCAACCCCGACGGGCTACGCAATCAGATCGAGGGGAATATCGTGCAGACGGTCAGCCGTACACTGATTGAGAAGGTGACATTCAGCCGAAGCGCCGTCACCAGCCTCAACTGGGGAAGTTACCCGATCCTGACCTTTCCCGGTGTACCCGATGTCGTCATCGACTTGATTGACCGACCCAATGAAGTCCCTTGGGGCGCAGGTGAACCCACGACGGCCGTCGTGCCTTCGGCAATCGCAAATGCCGTCTTCGACGCTACGGGCGCGCGGCTGCGTTCGATCCCGTTCCGGCCTGCCCAAGTCTTGGCAGCACTGAATCTCACAAAGCCCGGATAGCCGGGAAGGCTCCATGTCGACATCAGACACCGTAATCGAAGGCCACGTCTCGGCTGCCTTTAGGCGGGAAAACGTGGCGTTTCATGGCAACGACGACGAGGTGCTGGCAATAGTGGCCGAGGGCCCTCGCGGCGCAGCGTTGGTCGCCGGGATTTCGGTAGCAATATTGCTGACTATCTGGATCGCTTTCTTCTTCTTCATCTTCGTGCCGCGAGGCAGTGTCGGATGAGTGAACTCTCGCCGAACGTTATCGAACGGTCTGAACGACTGTGGTCCTATGTTGTCGCGGGCGTCGTCGGATTGGTATTCGCGGTGATCATATTCAGCAGCCTGCACCGGGCAAGCCAGCCGCCATCGAACGTTGAAACCATTGATGCCAACCGCCTGCATCTCGCCGGTGAGTTCGTCGAGGAGAATCTCGGCACGGCAGTTCAGCCTGACGGCTCCGTGATCGTGCGCGTCATTGCGCAGCAATACTCGTTCATTCCCTCCTGCATAGTCGTTCCCGCCAAGACCGCTGTCATTTTCCGTGTGACCAGCCCCGACGTCGTGCACGGATTTCTCATCATGGGCACGAACGTGAACAGCATGGTGGTGCCGGGATTCATCGCCGAGATACGGACGCAGTTCGACAACGCGGGAGATCATTTGATGCCGTGTCACGAATATTGCAGCGTCGGTCACGAAGGCATGTGGGCTCACGTCAAAGTTGTCGACCGACCGGAATTTGCCAAGTCCTATGATGGTCAACCGCGAGCGTCCTGTGCAGGGTAGCAATCGACTAGTTCTGGCGCATTTCTGGGCCGCATTTGCCGCTTTCGCCGTCGCGATTCCGCTTGGCGCGTGGCAAATGCTGGTCCGCAGCCCGCTTCATCGATGGGTAGATCCGGAACTGTATTACCGGGCCGTCACAGAGCACGGCACTATGTTCGCGTATGTTTTCCCGACATTGATCGCGATGGGATTCGGGTACGCTATTTGCGCGGTATCGCTCGGCAACCCGATGCGCGGCCTACCGCTTGCGTGGATGTCCCTCGTATTAGTGATCGCCGGGGCTGTGTTGGCCTTTGTGACGGCTGCCGCTGGGAAAGCAACGGTTCTCTACACTTTCTATCCACCAATGTTGGGAAGCCCTTATTACTACCTTGGTATCCTGGTCGCCATTCTTGGTTCCTGGATCTGGATCGGGCTGATGGTCTGGCATTTCAGGCGATGGAAGTTGGATCATCCGGGTCTACCGGTGCCGCTCGCAATGTTCGCCACGACCGCAGGCGCGTTGCTCTGGGGATGGACGTCGCTCGGAGCCGGATCGGAGATCGCGTTTCTCATTTTGCCCAACGCCTTCGGCTGGATGCAAACGATCGATCCCGGACTTGCTCGGCTGCTCTTTTCCTGGACTCTTCACGCTATCGTCTATTTCTGGCTGATACCCACCTACATATCGTTCTATGTTTTGCTGCCGCAGGCCGCCGGCGGTCGCCTGTATAGTGACAAGATGGGTCGCATTGCGTTCTTACAGCTCCTCGTTTTCTCGATGCCGATCGGCATCCATCATTTGTTTGTCGATCCCCAGATCGGTGCGGGCTTTAAGTTTCTTCATGCAGTCTTCACCGGAATGGTGGCGGTGCCAACGTTGCTCACGATCTTCACGATTTGCGCCTCACTCGAAATTGCCGGCCGGCTACGCGGCGGTCGAGGCCCGTTCGGCTGGATCGTCGCCTTGCCGTGGGATCGTCCGTTTGTGCTCGCTTCGGGGTTTTCGATGGTCATGCTGGGACTTGGCGGTGCCAGCGGCATCATCAACATGAGCTACGTACTGAATTCGACGGTACACAACACGCAGTGGGTTACTGGCCACTTCCACCTGATTTATGGTGGAGCAGTCGTTATCATGTACTTCGCCATCGCATACGAACTTTGGCCGCGATTGACCGGTCGACCGCTCGCTGCGCCGAGGCTGGTTCGGCTCCAATTATGGACCTGGTTCGTGGGAATGCTGATCGTCACTCTGCCGTGGCATCTGGTCGGAGTGATGGGGCAGCCCCGTCGCATGGCCTACTACGATTTCGGCAATTCCGCCCTGTCTTCGCAAGGCATCTGGGTCAGCGTATCCGCCATCGGTGGTTTCGTTCTTGTTTTCTCGGCACTGTTGCTGATTGGTGTTCTGCTTGCGTCCCATCGCGGCGGGCTAACGGCTACCATTCCACCTCTTAAGTTTTCGCTCGCGGTTTATCCGCCTCGGTGGCTCCCGCAATCCTTGAACAGCTTCGGGATATGGGCGTTGCTCGTCTTGGCTCTGACCGTCGCAAACTACGGCTACCCGATAGTGCAGTTCGTTTTTCTCAACAGAACTGCCGTACCCGCTTTTCAAGTCTCCACCGAATGACCAGCGGTAACCAACCATCTTCACACGATTCCCGGTTCGCCATATGGATTGGCGCTACGGTGGGACTATTCCTCCTTGCGCTCACCGTTGGTTTTGTCTGGCTTCCCTCCGCCCAACGAGACCCCGAAGGCGTCGATTTGTGGCGTGCTATTTGCCGCGCGGTCGGCCTGCCGAACGGCAATGCGCCGGTATCGCCTTCGATAGCCGGTCAACCTGCTTCGATGGTTGCCTGGACGACCGAAACAAGGCGAAATCTTGCACGGGGAGACTTAATCGCGGGAGCTGGAATCGCCAAGTCCTGTAACAACTGCCACGGCACCGACGGAATAAGCTCAGATGCGATCATTCCAAATCTGGCCGGCCAAAGCGCTACAGCGATCTACAAGCAACTGAAGGATTTCCAGAGCGGCAAGCGCGATGCCGCGGTGATGGGGGTATATGTTTCTGAATTGTCCGAGCAAAACCTGCTCGATCTTGCCGTACACTACGCATCCTTGCCCAATCCGAGCGGCGACATTTCGAACCCACATAACGTTTCCGACACGGTCGTCGGCCGCCTGACTGAGGTGGGTGACCCAATTCGCGGTATAGCGCCTTGCGCTTCCTGCCACGGGCCGCTCGGCTTCATACCTGGCGCCCCGGGGCTTCAACGCCAGCAGCGCGCCTATCTCGAACTGCAGATGCAGTCCTTTAAAGACGGAAATCGGCGCAACGACATCAGTAAGCAGATGCGAAGTGTTGCCAGCCAACTAACTGGTGAGGAGATCATGCTGCTCGCCGCCTACTACTCGAACGTAAACAACGCTGCCAGGAAGTGAGGCTGTCGCGGGTGACCATTTGTAGGAGCACCTATGTCGCGACCCGGCTTACGAGCACGCGCGCGTCGGCTGGATAGGCTTGAACTGCGCCTCCTCTTCCTAACCCATCGCATCGAATGCAGCGCGCACCTGCCCGGAAAATAGCTGGATTGAGCGGACCACGCGTTCCGTTGACAGCAGGCAACAGGCAACAGGCAACAGGCAACAGGCAACAGGGACGAATAGTTCATCGCCTGGCTCACCAAACGGCCTCCGTGAACTTTAGAACTTTTCCCTGTCCCGCCGAAATTGCATAGTCCTTGGAAGCGGAACCGATCGCGATGTTTACCTCTCCTTGTCCTGCTGTCCACGAGGGACGTCATGGAAGCTTTGCTGGGCTTTTCCCTTGGTTTCTGGGACTATGTGACCTTCCTGACTCTGTTTGTTCTCACCGCAGCCGGCCTCGGCCTCGGAGTGTTTGTCTTGGGCCTGCCTGGACGCATCGCGATCGCCCGCAATCATCCCGAGGCTGAGGCGGTTTATCTCATGGGCTGGGTCGGATTTCTTGCGGCGTCCGTGGGTTCAAGCTCTCGCCTGGGCTTTCAGGCCGACCATGGTCATCGACGTTCGCTATCTACCGCATGAACGGAAACTCGAAACTGAGGCGATGATTGAAACGATGACCGGCAACACGCCGCCGGCGATTGCAAAAACGGAAACGCAGCATGGAGAGATGCCGTCATGATGGCCGCTCTTCTCGTTCGCACTTTTGCTGGTTTTGTGTTTTGGCTTGTCTTCTTCAGGCTCAAACTCATCAGGCTAACGCCAGGCTGGGGGGTCATCTTCGGCTTCTTTGTTGTCCATCTGATGCTGGTGTTCCTGATAGGCCTCCGATTCGTAACGCCTTACTCCGTCAATGCGACCGTCGTTCAACGGACGATTCAACTCGTGCCGCGCCTACCCGAGCCCACACTCGTGGAGGCGGTGCTTGTTGATGAAGATGTCCCAGTCAAGAAGGGCCAAACGCTCTTTCAATTCGACCGCCGTCCCTACCAATACAAAGTCGACCAGATCGCTGCTCAGCTCGCTGCGGCCAAGCAAAACGTCGGCGTATTGAAATCGGACGTCGATGCGGCAGCCCAAGGCGCCAAGAAGGCCAAGGTGGAGTTTGAGTACGCGCAGTATCAGAAACGGATATTTGACAAGCTGGCCCAGGTGCAGGCCGTGCGTGAGGAGGACGTCGAGCAGTGGCTGACTCGCGTGAATGCCGCTGAAGCTACCAACGATGCAGCATTGGCTCAGCTCCAGCGGGCCACATTGCAATAGAAATCCGAGATTGACGGGGTCAATACAGCAGTTGCCAACATGGAAGCACAACTTCAGCTGGCCCGGTACTATCTGGACAACACCACTCTGACTGCGCCAGAGGACGGCCGTATGATCAATCTACAGGTTCGCCCTGGAATGGTCGCCGGGATTTACCGCGTCGGCGGGATAGCCGCTTTCATCGCAGATGCGGATCGCTACTTTCTAGCAACATTCTTTCAGGAGAACCTCAAATACGTGAAAGAAGGCCAGACTGTCGACGTTTCGCTCGACCTTTATCCCGGTCAACTCTTTTCTGGAAGAGTGGACACGATCTGGCGCGGCAACGGTATAGGTCAATATTTGCCGAGCGACGACATTCCCAAGTTCCAGCAACCGCCGCCAAACGTTCCCCAGGGACAATATGCCGTAAAGATACAACTGGACCACTCCGATCAAACTGAGTTCACGATCGGTGCCCAGGGTTCAGCCGCAATCTACACTGGGGGAGAATACGGCGCTTGGGCCGTGCTACGCAAACTCTCCATTCGCGCTCATTCCTGGTTCAACTGGCTCTATCCGATCAATTTCTGACAGGGTGCGTATCGTGACCAAATTGTCACCGCCGATGGGCCTTCTATTTTTTGGCATGCTCTTCTCGATTGTGCCGGACGTCGCGATTTCAGCACAAGCGAACGGAACGGCCTCGCATCTTCTGTCGCGGCCGGACTTGGAAGATCTGATTTTGATAACAACTGCGCCGCCTGCCACCCTACGGCATCCGGACAGAATGGCTACGGGCCAGGGCTTTTTGGTGTCATTGGAAGGAGAGGTGGCACAGCAAGCGGATATGCGTATTCGCCCTCCTATGTCGAGGCTGGCGCGAAGGGACTCATATGGTCTGACGTGAACCTTCTCCAATTTCTCGCTGATCCCGCGGCTTTTCTCACACAAAGAACCGGACACCCTGCAATCACGCGAATGATCGGCGGGTTTCCGAATGAAACGTTACGCAAAAGCATCATTGGGTATTTGAAAACACTGAAATGATCGTACTCGACGCACGGGCGGCCAATGCCTTGCTGTTCATTTTCTGCTCTCTGACGGTCTACGCCGGGCTCGTTCCTGATGTCCGCGCACCGATTTTGACGGCCGCGATTGTCAAGAAGTGCTTCGTTTTCGTATTGCTTTTTTTGGGCCGTTGCGCACGGTCAATCCCGCGGCCGTCGCAACAATGGTTGGCATACTTTCGGTTCTACTCGCGACGCATCTTGCTGGGCTATCGGCGTTTTTGTGCACGTCTCAATCAAGGACATCCGTTCACGGGTTGCAAAGGACCCCAGCCATGCACAAGATCCAGTTCCTGCTAAAATTCACGTTCCTTCTCCTCACGCTCGTGCCCGCTGTCGCAGCGGAAAAGTTCGAGTGCACCAACCCTTTTTCACCCAGTTCTCCCGCCACACTTGAGCAAGTCACAGGTCTTCTTCCCAATGCCAACGCAATGGTCGACGTCGGCTTGCTCAACACTGCAATCAGCACCCTGCGACGGGACGGCCTGTCAAAAGTGCTTATTATAGACCATTTCATCGGCGCCTACTGCACGATGATCGCTGGCGAGGCAGGACTGACAGACTCGGAAAAGACTTCGCTTGTTCAGCGTTTCTCCGGTCAAGCTACGAGGCTGGTATATAGCCTCGAAAGCGGCCTCGACATAATCATCAATGTGCCACTCACGCCTGCTGTCGTCGACGCGGTCAACATCATCGCAAAACGCCAAGGCCTTTCAGGTCCTGCCTGGATCGAGATGACGATGGACAACGCGCTCCAACAGCAGAGGACCGCACGGCGTCAATAGAGCTCCCGGCGGAGCGACGGTTTTGAAGCGCGCCAAGTCGAACCGTGCTGCGCGAATTCCACTGCCCTGCCTGACCTATTTCGCCTGCACCCATATATTCATTTGCAGGCATGTTTGCAGGCTAACATAACTCGGCGCTCCGCCGACGCTCTCCTGCGGTATGCACTCTGCCTTGCTAGAGGCGGAAAATTTTGACCATTGGTTTCCAAGCATCTTCCGCGCCCTGTTTTCATCGCTGACGCAAGCCTTGATCGACTGATTGTTGCTAAGTCCAGTCGTTGCAGCCACGTCGAGTTTGCAGCTTTGGGTAACGTCGAATACCGGAACGCCATCGGCGACTGCGACGACCAGTTGCGAACTTAGAGCGATCATTGCGATCGTAAAGGGCATCCTCGTACTCCCTGGCTTGTTCAGCCAAGACATGCCGCAAGTGCATGTCCGGCTAGTTCATTCACTCGAAGGAGCCTCTCTTGTCTATGCATAATCCGACCCGATGGCCGCGACGCACGCTACTGCGGGGTTCGGTCAGGACTTTCTCACGGCGGTTGCCGATTTTGCATAGCATAATCGAACAGGAACGACGATTCTTCGGAGCTGAGCAGCTGCAACGATTGCGACGGGACGGCAGTTTTGCCGGACCAATCTGCTCGGCGGATGGAGCGTGCGAATGACGCGTCTGGTGCTTGGGCTACTTCGACCCTACCGCGGTTGGCTCGCGGTCGTCTTTGCCGCGATGCTGGCGGAGATCGTCGCGAGCCTCGCAGCACCCTGGCCGCTAAAGCTCGTCCTTGACGACGCGCTCGGAAAGCACCACCTGCCTGAGTGGCTGGCTTGGGCGCATAATTACGGCTTTGGACGCCATACCCTCGGCGTTGCGCTGTTTGCGGGCGTCGCCACCCTGGTCATTGCGGTTATCGGCGCGGTCGCGACCTATATTGACAATTACTACACGACAAGTGTCGGGCAATGGGTCGCCAACGATCTGCGAATTCGTATTTACGAGCATCTTCATCGGCTTTCATTGCGATTCTACGATACGGCGAAGACCGGCGCGCTGATGTCGACCATCACCAGCGACGTTGCAACGATTCAGAGTTTTGCGTCATCATCAACGCTGAGTATCATTGTGGACATAATCACCATCGTGTTCATGATCGGCCTGATGTTCTGGCTCGATTGGGATTTCACCTTGATAGCACTCGCCATCACGCCCTTTCTGCTGATGGCAGTCGTCCATTTCAAAAAGGCCGTCAAGGAGGTCACGCGAGCTGTTCGAGCCAGGCAGAGTGAAGTCGTCGCTGTTGTTCAGGAGGGACTGGGATCGGTTCGAGCCGTCAAGGCCTTCGGACGCCAGGACCTGGAAGTCGCCAATCTTGAAGCAGCGAGCCACGCCACAGTCGAAGCCGCCCTCAAGGCCCGGCAAATCAAGTCGATGCTGTCACCCATGGTCGCCATCGTGGTCGCGATCTGCACGGCCATCGTGCTGTGGAGGGGGACGTCTCTGATCGTCGCGGGCACGATGACAGCTGGCGCTCTGACGGTCTATCTTGCCTATCTCGCGAAGTTCTTTAAGCCGGTCAAGGATCTCGCAAGCATGACCAGCGCAATTGCACAGACGACGGTCGCACTCGAGCGTATCCAAACGATACTATCAGCAGATGAAATCATTCGTGAGGTCCCGAATGCGGTCAATCCAGGCCGCGTCAAGGGCGCGATCACATTCGAGCATATCGCATTTGGTTACGACGACGAGACACAGGTTTTGCGCGATGTTTCGTTCACGATCGAGGCCGGCCAGGTCGTAGGCATCGTCGGTCCGACCGGTTCCGGCAAATCGACGGTGCTGAGCCTGGTCCCGCGCTTTTACGATCCCAACAGTGGGCGCATTTTGATCGATGGCGTCGACGTGGCAACCTTAAAGCTCGACGCGTTGCGCACTCAGGTTGGCTTCGTATTGCAGGAAACCGTGCTTTTCCGCGGGTCGATCCGGGAAAACATCGCTTATGGACGGCCCGGGGCAACCGATGAAGAAGTCATCACCGCTGCGAAAGTTGCCAACGCGGACGAATTCATCGGCCGCATGCCCCACGGATACGACACGTTTGTGGGAGAGCGCGGTGACACGCTTTCGGGCGGGCAGCGACAACGCATTGGCATAGCGCGCGCGGTCATTCGCAACAGTCCGATCATGATTCTGGACGAACCAACCGCGGCGCTTGATACCGAGTCAGAGCGCCTCGTTATCGAAGGTCTGCGACAATTGATGAAGGGCCGCACCGTCATCATGATCGCACATCGCCTGAGCACTATAAGCGAGGCGGACAAGATTGTCGTTCTCAAAGACGGTGTAGTCGCGGAAGAGGGTTCGCACAGCGAGCTACTTGCTCGTGATGGCGTTTACGCCGAGCTCCATCGCATCCAGTATGAATCGATGAAAGCTTCGCCCGCCCATGCAGCCTAGCACTGTGCATTCTTGACCTCGTCCAGGAGCAACATAATGTCGCATACGCTTATTGTTCTTCCGGACGATACGGTGGACGCCATTCTGCAGCCGATCAATGCCGCGAAGCGCTCGCTGAACATCAGGATGTTCCTGTTCACGGAGCCGACACTGCTCCGTGCGGTGATCGCAGCCAAGCAACGTGGAGTCAAAGTTCGGGTGATGCTCAATCCGGCACGCCGAAACGGCAAAAGCGAAAATGAAGCGGCCCGAAAAGCGCTTCTCGCCGCCGGCATTGAGGTGCGCGATAGCAGCGCCGCGTTTGCTCTCACTCATCAGAAGTCGATGGTCATCGATGACAAGATCGGCTTTGTGGAATCGCTCAATTGGGAACCGCGCGATCTGACGGAAACCCGTGACTACGCAGTGACCACGACTAAAAAGAGAGAAGTCCAGGAAATGATACTATGCTTCGACGCCGACTGGGCTCGAAAAACGTTCAAACCTGACCCGAAATCACATCTGATTTGGTGTCCCAATAACGGTCGCGAGCGGATCGCGACCATCATTGACGAAGCGAAGAAGTCACTCTGGCTTCAAAATGAACGCTATCAGGATACAGTCATCGTCGAAAGACTGGTTCGTGCAGTAAACCGCGGCGTTCGGGTCCGGATCATGGCGCGAGCACCGCATAAGCTGTCGGGGAAGAAGCTCGCTGAAGGCATCGGTGGATTGCGCATCATGCACGACGTTGGTGCAACGGTTCATTTGTTAAGGCACCTCAAATTGCACGGCAAGATTCTGATCGCGGATGGAAAACAAGCGATAGTCGGGTCGATTAACCTTAGTCCGGGCAGTTTCGACTCAAGACGCGAGCTCGCGATTGAAACCAAGTCGAAGCGAGTATTGAAGCGTCTCGTGGAGGTTTCACGCCGTGACTGGAAGAATTCGCGGACGCTCGATTTGTCCGACGCGGGAGTATTAGCCGACCTGGAGAAGCATGGCAGCAAGGATGCTGACGTTTTGGTTCTGGGTCACCCCAAGCAAGACAGGGCTTGAACGACGGAGAGGACAATTGGTCCCTTCCTGCCGAAATTGCTTAGCATCTCACTAGACGTCTGCTTTCTTTTTCGAGTTTGAAGTGCGCAAATCCTTTGGCGAGGCTGCTCATATTCCGCGTGAATTGGCTTAAGCTACGGAAAGCTCCCACTCGCGACTTACCGAAGGAGCCTATCAGAAAGGAAACGCCTCATGTCTAACTACGATCCGAACGTAGCCGCGCCCGGCTTCTCCGCAAACGGCGTCGCGGCGATAGACGTTGGTCTTCGCGCTTTCATGTTACGTGTATACAACTACATGGCCGTCGGCGTCGGCCTGACCGGCGCGACCGCATTTTTGACTTATCAGTTCACCGGCCCCGAATTGCTTCAGAGCCCGCTGATGTGGGTTTTCATGCTGGCGCCGCTGGGACTGGTGTTCTTTATCAGTGCCCGGATCAACACGTTGTCGGCGCAAGCTGCGCGAGGATTTTTCTTCCTTTACGCGGCCCTTGTCGGGATTTCATTGTCGACGATCTTCCACATCTACACGGAGTCCTCGATCACACGGGTCTTCTTTATTAGGCGGCGGCCTTCGGCGCGCTCAGCATCTGGGGTTACTCTACAAAGCGAAACCTGTCGGGATTTGGCACTTTCCTGATCATGGGCCTGATCGGCATCATCATAGCAAGCCTGGTTAATCTATTGTTGAGATCGAGCGGGCTGGACTGGATGATTTCCATTATCGGCGTTGGTGTCTTTGCAGGCCTCACGGCCTACGATACCCAGCGAATTGGGGGGATGTACGATCGCAGCGATGACGGCACTTCGGAAGGCCGCAAGGCCGTGATGGGCGCGCTGTCGCTCTATCTCAACTTCATCAACTTGTTCATGATGATGCTGCGCCTGATGGGCGGTCGACGCTAGAGTAACGAATAATTCTCGGGGACGAAACTGCGGCTACTATTGGTGCCAGATTGCGTCGTCCGACGGTTTGGTCTGCGAAACACTCACGATGTCAGCGAGGCGGTGGACGGAATAGTACCGTATAGTCGACGATGAACTGAACTTCCGGTTGGGTATTCCGCACGTTGCCTTGCTGCCAGACATTTGCGTATTGCGCCTTAAGACGAAAGCCCTTCAGGAGGCCTTCCGTGGGACGATACTGTATCCAAAGATCCAACTCGCTTCGATCAGGTATTCCTGCGTTGGTGACAATGTCGATGGCGCCCCAACCACGCGTATACCACACTCCGGCGCTAAGCCCGGAAAGAGCCATCGTATCGAACGCGTAAGCAATGCTTCCGCCAATGGCCTTTTCGTTCGCGTTAGTGAACAGCAATTGCTGCATCGCGGTGTAATTTGGATTTGCACCGAACGGCGCATAAAGACTAGATCCCGGACCAGTCATCGACCCGACGACGGGTAACGTCAGAGCTGGCTCCGCAAATTTGAACAGGAGGATAAGTGGAGTTTCTGCCTGACGGCGGCGATAATCGCCGCGAACAGGAGAGACCATGAGCAGACGACCGCGCCGGAACCACACGCCGGCTTTCAAGGCCAAGGTGGCACTCGCCGCCGTGAAGGGCGACCGAACGATAGCTCAACTGGCCGAGCAGTTTGACGTCCATCCCAATCAGATTACGGCGTGGAAGGCCCAGCTCGAGGGCGGAGCTTCGGAGGTTTTCGGATCTGGAAGTGTGACGCCCGCCGCGCCGGCCGTGGACGTAAAGTCGCTGCACGCAAAGATCGGCGAGCTGACGCTGGAGAACGATTCCTAAGAAACGGCACCAGCTCCCGGTTCCAAGGGCTGCAGAACAAAGCCGAATATCTTGGCACGTCGGTGCAAATTGTTGATCACTCGCGTAC
>NZ_JBEPQK010000034.1:0-37221 GCF_040547805.1 Bradyrhizobium sp. LA6.1
CACCGCAAAGCCGCCCGCCCGCTACGGCGCTAGTTGAGGCGCGCGTCCGGGCGGCTTTGCTCTACCGAGCTACACCACCGCCGGGGACACGACCCATTCGATAGCGGCAATTCGCGTGGGCGTCATGCTCGCCGGGCGAGTGCTTCGTGAAGTTGAATTTGGTTGGATACACGCGCCGCGCTGAGGACGGGTTGAATTCAAATTGCCGTCCGCACTCAGGACTCGGCTCCGCATTCTTCTTTAAGCGCGTGAGAGCTCGGGAATCATAATCCTGGGGTCGGGGGTTCGAGTCCCTCTCCCGCTACCATCTTTCCCCACACTCCCGTTACTCGGTTGGGGTAAGCGGCTTCGCCGAGCAACGCGTTTAGGCGGCCGGCTATCTCCACCGCCACTCCACCTGATCTGACCGGGTCCCTGAAAACGGTGACCGTGTCGACGAGATCTCTGATGGCCTCTGCGGCCTCTGCGTCGCCCGTTGTGACACACTTGCCCAGCGATTCTTCAAGCCGACCGAGTTGCTCCTCATATCGCGTCAAGACTGCCGGATGCAGCGCGACTTCCTTTGGGGCCAGCGACTCGTTCTGCAGCTCTTCAGATATCCGCTTTCGCTCGGCGTCTAAGGCAGTCGATCGCGGTCCAAGAATGGAGGGGTCGCCATGTCCTTTGGCGATCGCATCCACCAAGCGTTCGATTTCCCTGTTCATTTGACCAAGCTGCTGTTCAAGGCGCTGCCGTTTTGCATGTGATGTTGCTGCGAGGCGCTTCCGCTCCTCTAGATATGTTCGTACGTACTCCGCAATAACTTTCGGCGCGCGCAATTCGGTCTTCAACCCGCTGAGAACCGCACTTTCGACGGTGTCTAAATAGAAAGTCTTCGCGTCAGGACACGTGCCGCTCTCCGTCGCAGCCGAGCAGCGAATACGAACGCGTCCTGATTTGTCCCGCCCATTGGTTGCCATGCCCGAACCGCATGAACCGCAGCGGAGCAAGCCAGACAGCATTCGACGAGGACGACGTTGATGACTGGGATGCGTGCGACCGCGCTCTTCTTTGCGTTGCTGAGCAGCCGTGAATAGCTCTGGATCGACAATTGCAAGGTGCGGCACTTCAGCAACCTGCCACTCACTCCTCGCATTTGGTCGCGACAGGCGCTTTCCCGTGTCAGGATCTTTCACCATCCTAACTTTGTTCCAGACGAGGCGGCCCACATAAAGCTCGTTCTGCAGAATACCGGCCGCCCTCTCAAGATTGCCATTAATGGTTGATGCATTCCATGCCCGTCCTCGCGGAGCTGAGACCCGTTCCCTGTTTAGATTGTGGGCGATTTCGCGGGGCGTTCGGCCGCTCACGTATTCCTGAAAGATGCGCCGGATCACTTGTGCCTCAGTCTCGATGATCACACGTTCACCACGTTTTCCGGCGACTGCAGCGTATCCATATGTCAGGCCGCCTCCAGCCAAACCTTGCTTGACGCGCCCCGCTAGGCCACGACGCACCTTGTGCGCGTTGTCCTCTCGATAGAGTTGCCCGACCAAGCCACGAAGGCCGACCAGCACCGTGTTAACGACACCCTCGTGAACGGCCCGGATCTCGATTCCGAGAAAAGATAGTCTCTTATGGATGCCTGCGAGATCTTCCATGTCGCGAGAAAGGCGATCGAGCGCTTCGACGATCACGACGTCGAAAGATCCCTCCCGCGCTTGGTCCAACATCCGCAGAAGGCCTTCGCGTCCCATGACCGAGCCACCAGAACGAGCTCGATCTTCATAGGTGCGGATAACAGTTAAGCCTTCGCGCTCGGCGTAGCTTTGACAAAGTGAAAGCTGATCTTCAATCGAACGCTCATTCTGAAGATCGGTCGAGAACCGAGCATAGATCGTCGCTCTCGTTTTTGCCGCTTCGATTGGCAAGTTCTCTTTCATGATCCTCCCTCGCGGCCAGACGAGCAAGTACGCGCGCGAGGCGTAAGATCGCCTTGTCTGGATTCGTCTGCAAGGACAATTTGCGATGCGCGTCGGTGATCATCTCGAGCATAATGCTCGCGCGGTGTCTGAGCGGAACAGCCGCTATGAGTTAGTCGTGTTATCGGATGCTGCGGCGAAGAAAAAAGGATGGAGACCGGAAGGGCGTCGCCGCCGAAGTGTTCGGTGGTGAGATCGCTACATTCAGCTATCGAGGCCTTCGCACAAACCGGGCGAACTTGCCCGCAGATCGTTATGCGGCAGACTATCGATCAGGCTTGTTGATCTGCTGTCTTTTGGTTTGAATTCGATCGCGTTCGTTGCGCTTCGGTTGGGGCGATTCTGGTGTGAAACAGGTGCGGCGGCACCTCGCTCGTGCAGAGGAGCGAGACTGGCATCCGCCGTCTCGCTGACCTCTCGCTAGTGAGGCAGCTGACTCTTAATCATCGGGTCCCAGGTTCGAGCCCTGGTGCGCCCACCAAGTCCTTCAAGCACTTAGCCGGTTTCACCGTTTGAAACGCGCTGACTAAAACGGTTTCTCAAACGGTGTTTTTGCGCGCCGGTCGAACCGTCCGCTCTCTACAATGTGATCGGCGTGATCGGCGCAGGGGCACACGAGCCGCCCGCGGTCGATCGTTCAGATAGGCGGGCGACAAAAGTGAAAGTGTCTTCCACCGCCGAACTCGCTCTACGATGATCATCAATTGGATCGACTTGGCCCTCTCAAGGCTGAAACAGGGGTTCGATTCCCCTAGGGAGCGCCATAAAATCAAACATTTAGCGGCCTGACAAAACTCAGTGTCCAGTTTGTGTCTCGTTCGCTGGGTGTCCATTATGGATTGCGAGCCATTCGAGATCCGGCACGCGATGCTTAGGTGCCGTCGTCCGGACGGCCTCCATTGTCCTCTCTGAACGGCGAGAACGATCGCATCGTCATCACGCCAATTGTCTCGGGAAGGTCGAGTGCTCGGGGATCGTCGAGCTCCCCGTCCACCGGCAACTTAAACGCCACCGTCGCAATCCATGCGAGAAAGCGGCCGAATTCGCTACCGACATCGAGGGCCCGACTCCATGCCTCGACCGACCCTCGATCGATGTCACTCAATGCCTCTATCGGCTCGCCGCGCGTAACTCGCAACAGAATCTGTTCGCGGTCGTCCAACGAGAGTCCGGCGGGCGTGTCGGCAGCGATTGCCGCCGTACGGAGAACCGCCTGCCGGTCATGCTCGCGCAACGCGACCAATCGTTTCAAGAGATCCTGGCGCGCCTGTTCGGGGCAAACACCGAACGCCATAAGGAGGGGACCGGCGACGGTAGGTCCATCCGTCTCAGCAACCTTGGCAGCCGCGTCGACAAGCGCGTCAGAGCGACCGCTCAACGAGCGATCGAAATGAGCCCACGCAGCCGCTTGCGCACGTGGTCGGTGAGCCGGTGAGGCGTCGAGGCCCGTACTGCTCAGAGCCGTAACCATCATAGGCGCAATCCTGGGATCGTCTTTCGTCGCGAGCGCCGAAAGGGTCGCGCACGCTACGAAGGGATCATCGCCATCTTCCAGCGCGACTTGCAACAGAGCATCCACCGCGGACGCAGGCAGAGTCTTATAGGACCCCAATGCTCGAGCAGCAGCACGTGCCACGCTGAACTTTGACCAGGACGATCTATTTAGGGAACTGGAAAAATTGCGCGTATCGCGCACGAGCTCAACTAACGGTTCAATTGCTTCGGGCCAACAATGCGCTTCCATGAGTTCGGCGAAGGCCAGCCGGACGTCGGCACTATGGTCGTCCGCGGCAGCGACGAGAGCCAGTCGCTCTTCCATCGTGGCATCCGTCGCCAGCAGTTCCAGCGCGCGCCGACGCACAGGGTAACGCCTGTGCTTCATTGCCTTCGCAAACTTGTCGCGCCGATCCGTGACATCTCCGATGAGCATCACTTGGATTGCAATCAGGCCGTCTTTTTCGTCGTCGGTTGAGAGCATCCTGTCCGCCGCGGTCTCGATAGTAAGTCCAGCACCGGCCGCCAGACAGATCAACGTACCGCTAAGTTCGATAGAGGCGTTCGCGAGAGCTGAGCCTAAAAGTGTACGAACGGATTGGGAAAGCCCGGTTGCGACCGTGGAGATTTCGCCACCGGCCACCATATGCAACAGACTTTGGCCCAATTCGCGCTCGTCAGCGTTAAGGCTTTGCAGCAACCGATCCGCCCGTGCACGCCTCGCGACCGTCCCGTCCGCGCCGCGTGGGTCACCTTCGAGACGTGTGGAGAAAACGTCTTGAAGGAATTCGAGCCGTCGTGTGATCGGAGCGCGGGGCACCAGGGATATGAGAACCGGCACCGGATCGTTTGTGCCGCTGTCGGCCGCGGCGATCTTCACCAGTCGTTGGCGTTCGTTGGCGTTCAAGTCCGAGCGGATCAACTCGTTTACGAGATAGTCGTTCAGGGAATGGTTCCAATGCTGCTCGGCGGCACGCCAAGCCTGATCGCGCGCCCAGTCGTCCGAGCTTTCGAGCAGAAGTTTTAATTCCTCCAATGGCGGTGTTTTCGGTGTGCTGCAGATCAGATCGCCGAGCGCGTACAGAAGAAGCTTCCGGTGAGGGCTTGTCGCGATCCAGTCTACCCCTTGGCTCGCCCGGCGAATGCGCACGACCGCTTTCATGCCTTCGCGAGCGTTGAGAAACCGTTCCGAGGGTACGTCGATAATATGGTCGGCCGCGTCCGCGTCTACTGCGTGCTCCTGGGCCTGGTAATAGTCGTCGGCAAAGCCCTTCATCCATGTGTCGGCCTCAGATTCCGACCGCGCGAAGTGATCAATCGCTCGTTCGTAGTCGGGGGAAGTACCTGCCAAGGCTCCTGCAGCGAGAATATTGATGCCCTCGTGCGGGTCGCCGGGCTCGGCGACGGCCTTCAGGCCGTCCCAAAACGCGTCCTCGAGATCGGTTGCGAGACGCTCGAGGAGCGGGATCATCTCGACATGATAGTTTCGGCGTGCAAACGGCAACACTTCGCGGATAAAACGCTTGATCATCGGTTGCGTTCGGGGATCGTTGCGCAAGGCGCTGATATCGGCGTCACGAAGTGACGGAGGCGCGCGCCACCGCTTGAGAAAACTGAATTCCTCGTCGGGCCCACCCTGAAGCAATATTTTGGCAAGTTGTGCTGGCAGATGCTCCTTCGAACCGAACTGCTCCAAATCCCGCAGAGCTCTTTCGTAATCCATCCGCTTCTTGGCAGACAACGCCACTTCTTCCAGATGTCGATCGAGGCGTACGGCCGTGGCGGCTGACAATTCCAGTTGAAGATTCTCGATCCTTTTCGCTTCCCGCAGGATGCTGAGGCCGGTCTCAATGCCCCAATCCTCTTCGTCGCGGTCCCACGCCAACAGAGCATCCACAGTGGTCGAGAGTGCGCGCTCGGATTCGCGGGGATAACGCAATAATGCGCGGCGGAGCCCGTCTTCGACGCGAGGATGGTAGAAGGCCAGCGCCGTGCCGTCCTTGCGGAGGTTTTGACCGGCCACAAGGAAGTCTATCAAGCCGTCGACATCGGGCCGCAGACTGGGATCGCAGGTTCTGAGCCGCCGTCCAAGTTTCGCGAACGCCTCGCGTGCGACCGCAGCCCGCGAGCTGAGCATCGCCCAGATGATCGCTGCTGCCATGGCACCCTCGGCACCGAGGGGCAAGATCTGCTCCGCAATGACCTTGGATATGGCCTCGATCTGCGAGTCGGCCAGGATGTCATCGATGTTGCGAACTTTCTGGCAATCTTCTCGGCTTAGCGCAACCAAAAATCGCTTCACCTCGTACGGTCGCGACAACTCTTTGAGCGCTCTTGGACGATGGTGAACTGCCAGTTGTTTAGCGTGCCCGCTGAGGTCCGTGGCAATCGCATCGTAGATTTCGGCCAAACGCGCCGCTCCATAGTCTTCGACGTCGATCGACACCAGGTAGGGCTGCAATTCCTTCATGAGATCATGACCGGCGCTGAGCAGCACGTCCGAGCGCGAAGTGATCAGGAATTTTCGCCCAGGACCGGCTTGGTCGAGAAGCTTGGGAAGTTCGCCGCTCCAGCGATCGGCGCCCGGCATGAGACGATTTCCACCCCAGGGATCGCGCAAATGGAACAGGACCGGATCGGTGCGCGTCAGATGTTGTCGGACATGGCCGGGCCCGTATTCCTCGCCGACGACGTCGAACACGGGAGACCCACAACGCAGCTCAAGTTCTAAAATGTCCGCCGTGAGGGTCTTGCCGGTTCCCGAAGGCCCAACAATGACGACGGCGTGCGAATCTTCAAGACGATTCCTGACCTTGTCGAAAGACCTGGGTCGAATGTAGTGATCCATGTCCCGGGTCGGCGCGCGTGAGCCGCCATGTTGGGTCAGCACGGTCAGCACGTCCGATACCTGCCAACGCCCCTCGTGAGCGCCCTCGATCCGTTCACGGACCGCGTCGCACAGATCGCGCAGGCAGTGCTCGTGCTTCGGAAACGGTACGTGACCATGTTGCGTCAGCAACGTGGAAATGCGTGACGCAAGAACCTCGCGGGTGACGCCTGTGAGGAGGAGGATGCGAGGCGCGAGAGATGCCTGCTCGGCGGCATCAAATCCCTCGCGAGCGTGAGGCGGCAGTTCGTCGACTTCAGGGAAATCTAACAAATTCGTTCCTTCGTGAGGCCTCAAGCCTCCAACCGAAGCCTCGTTGGAAACGAAGACGTACCGGCGCGTGGGATCGGATTCGAGCATGGCCAGCGGGCGACTTCGCTTTTGACCCTTACTGTTGTTGTCGGGATCCTGTCCAAGGAGAATGTCCGCGATAGCCGGCGCTGCCCAAGGTGAAGATGAGCGTGTCTTGGCTTGCAGGATCAAATTGAGTTGGGATCCCTGCGCTGTGAGGCCCAGCGATGCCGTCGAAGGATCCGTTACGGCAGCTTCGAGATCTTCGTCCGAACGTGGCTCGATTTCGACGCAATCGGTGGCGCCTTTGGCAAGCATAAGATCCAGCGCGACCCAGATCGTAACTTCGATCTGATACTGATAGCCGATGAAGCCGGGGTTGCCCGTTTTGCGGCGGGACCGGGCCGGCAATCCGCCGCTGGCGGCCGTGCGACGGTTAACTTTGCTGGGCGAGATGACATTTCCCGGCGTCTGTTTCTTAGCCGCCACGGCTCGTCCCTTTCAGAATGATCCGCACGAACGAAAACATTCGGGTGAACAGGTAGTCAATCTGATCGGGTGACGTCAAAGGTTCCTGGGTGGTTTCCGAATGCCGAATGCGGAAATTGTTGCCGATATTCGTCAGTTCGGCTGCCTCTCGCGCCAATGCTTGCCGAAAGCCCGATGCTGGTGGCGCCACCCGGTCCAACAATGCATCGGCCTGCACTCGCTTGTTCGCTCCTGGTTCAAGCGTCTTCAGCCGCTCGAACGCGTCCCACAGCTTTTCCAGTGCGTCCTGACGATCCTCCAGTTTGGGCAAGAGGATACGCCGCCGGGCGGTCTCAAGGAGTCGATCGGTCTCGCCGTCCCCGGTCTGGAACAGCGTCCAGCCGATCGCTTCGGCTAGGGGAGCTGGAAGCAGTCGACGAGCTGCGCCTTCCGACGTGAGTTCGAAACCCAGGGCGTTGCGCCGGAACAGGATACTTACGTCGTCGACGAAGTGCGCCAGGCCGGCGTCGCGGTCCCAGCTTAGATGATGGTGCCGGAAAAACGAGTGGTAACCGCCTTGGATAGGCTCACCGACCGACTTGGCACAGAATTCGAGCAGATCGAGTACGACTGGCGTTTCGAGGACTTCCGTCGCTGAGAGAGGCCAATCGATCCATGGCACCTCTGCTGCCATGACACGGCTGAAAGCCTGCTCGTCGCAACCGCAAGGACCATTGCCGTCGGGACACTGTTCGGGAAAGCGAAACCCGAACGAGCCATTACCAATCCGTGTCTGGATCAGGCTGTAGAGGCCCGCCCAAAGCCGATCATCGATCTTGTCGACGGACGGAGCACGGGTCCCATATTCGCGATCTGTAAAGTAGGCAGACATGTTCGTTGGCTTTCCCTACCGACCTTTGCAGGCCGGCCCATAACTCGCCCGCAGAACGGTGCAGCTTGCTCGTGAATCGGGCCGGTACACACACGGTCGCCGGGGAGCGCCCGTCGACTTGAGACCTTTTCTCTAACGGCGGCTGGCCTGTCCGGGCGTTGGCGGAGAGAAGGTAGATTTGTCGGCCTGTTCAGCGAGTACCGCTTGCCCTTTTTCCAATTTCAGCCCGGTGTTGGTGATTTCCAGGCGGTAGCGCGAATTCACCGTTAAGCAGGCCAAGATGATCACCGCCACCAACAAGGCCCACCGGTTGGGGTCAATCGGTTTCATTGACGCCTCCCGTTACCGATGTCAGGAACCAGGGTGCTCGCCTCAGCAAGGTACCCCCGTCGTGCACATATTCAGCGAGGAGAACGGCGACGCCAGCGTTTATAACTTGTGTCCGGTTCATGCCGAGGCGGCTGCACGCCTCGTTGAGGGAATTCAGTTCTTTCTCGGAAAGACGAAAGGAAATTACCTGTTTGCGCATACCAAACAGGATAGCGCGAGATCATTAACAAATTCATAAGAACGTAATACGCGGTTGCCTGCCGGGTTGAGCGCTCGGTGACAGATAGTCCGCTTCGCCGGCACGGCCGGGACTCGGCGAGAGTTAGAATTAGTATTCAGCTTTGAAGGGTGCTCCGCTGGGTTTGATAATTCCATTATAATGGTATCATTTCTCTGGAAATGGGCTCTAAGAACCCAATATAATGGGTTGATTTTGGTCAGAAGGTATATATAAGAACCCACTATAATGGGTTGATAAACAATGGACCTCACGATCCAGATTTTTTTCGATAGCGAATGGCATGATGCAGCCATCGTCCAGCTTGCTCACGCGGAAAGAGGCTACACGTCCTCCTCGAGGGTCGGCTACGAAATTCAGTACTTCGCGGATTTCGGAGCCGTGTCCTTGGCCGACGGCCGGCCCGTCGGGGGCTTGCGAGCCTATTCGGTGGCCGCTCCTATCGATCTCGATGACCGGTCCGCGGAAACATGGCCGCCTTTCCTTCTCGACTTCATTCCCCAAGGGCGGCAAGCAAAGCGGATCGCCGAATTTCTGAAGATTAAGCCCGACGCTCCGTCTTCCCAGATTGAACTTCTCAAGAGATCGGCGGGGTCTCCCGTGGGCAACCTTCGTATCAAGGAAGCATACGCTCTGGAAGCCGAACGCGTTCGCGAATTGGGACGCGTGGGCGTCACGATGGAAGCCATTCTGGCGCGCGATCCCACCTTCCTTGAAGTTGCCGACCACTTCTCGATGCTCGCCTCCGGATCGAATGGTCTTCAGGGAGATTGGCCCAAGGTGGCGATGACGCAGTCCACGGACGGGTTGTGGTATCCGAACTCTATGGTCGATGACGGGGACGCGAGGGCGTTCGTGATAGCCAAGCTTCTCAGAAGCGGTGAAGCGACGGACAAACGCATCTTGGAAGCCGAAGCCGGTTATTCGAAGGTGGCGAAAGAATTTGGCCTGAACGTGCATGGAGTGAACACCTACGGCGACGGCGTGCTCGTCATTCCGCGTTTCGATCGTGAGGTGTCGGAGGACGGACTTGTACGATACGGCCAGGAAAGCATCACTTCAGCTCTCGGCATAGCGGAATTCGGCGCGAGGGGAAGACACGAAACGTATCTCAATTTGGTTCAGCAGGTATCCGCCGATCCGCTCCAGGACACCGTCGAGTACATCCTGCGCGATATATTGAATTTAGCGATGGGAAACCCGGACAACCACGGCCGGAATACCGCTCTCCGGAAATTTCCGGACGGTACGGTACGCCTTGCTCCGTTGTTCGATTTCGCGCCGATGAGGATTGATGCTTCGGCCATTCCGAGATCGACCGTTTGGGAGTGCATGCGCAAGTCCAATCGGGATACCAATCCCGATTGGCGCGAGGTTTGCGAAGCTGTCGCGAGTGCGGCGGTGCCTGCGGACGAATTGATGGAAGCCCTTGCGGCGAAGGAGGACCAACTCCGCGAACTTCCGGACATTGCTCGGCGGAATGGCGTGCCGGAAACGGTGATCGAACACGTCATCGTAAAAAACGAGGAAATGGCGGACGGAGTGGCCAAGCTGAAGAACGCTCCCAGTTATGGATGATCGACATGTCGAGATGGCGCAAACCCACCAAGGAAGAGATACGGGATCGCCGGGCGGCCGTAGCCGCCAAGGCAAGATCCGGACAGCTTCGGCTTCCCGATGCCGTGGCGGAGATGAGGCATGCACTTGGATTGACGCAGCCTGAGTTCGCGAAACTCTTCAAGTTGACGACGCGCCAGGTTGCGGACATTGAACGCGGCGAAGCCAATCCGACATCGGAAACGCTCCAAAAGATAGGTCGAGCGTTCGGATTTCAGGTCGGCTTCGTTCCGACGAAAAGCGCTCCCAAGGTAGTCGAAGAAGAGGAGCAACCTCCGACCGGCCCAAGGATGTAGATTTGAATCCAGTGTAAGACGGAAAAGACCGCGAGGGACGAAGGAGATTTAGCCGGCGCCGGCCAGTAAGTTGTCGCCGGAGCTTCCCCGGGCGCATTCGCGACCGGCGCGCACGGTTCATACGAGAGCTTTTTGTTTAGCGGTCGCAAAGTCGGCTCCCCCCATATGGAAGCTAGGCCGGCATGAAAGCAGCCTTCACGTCGCCTCGACCGATTAGCTTCGAGAAACGGCGATAGTCCGAATGCTCAAATCGCCAGCGGCCAGCCGCGATCGCTGGGTGCACGCCGGCTTTCTCTGCCGCCTCCAATACTTCCTCTGGGCTGCTATTTTCGTCAATCGGCTTCCAAATGGCGGGAGGAATAAGGGCGTTGCGCGCGAACGCGTCCGCTTCGGCTTCGATGGCCTCGGAACTTTTCACATCCAAATCGTCAAGGATTACCTGTCGATCAGGACCCAAATGGCAAACCACGTGTGCGAATTCATGCAATAGCGTGAACCAGAAATTGTCCAAACGATCATGACGCAGAGTAAGCGCAATCACCGGAACACCATCGCCGCGGCACATCGCCGCTCCATCCAGGAATGTCCCTGGTAGATGTTCTAAAATAACCAATATGATTCCCATACGATGTAAAGCAGTGACGATTTGATCGTGCCAGTCCGGCAACGTGCTCAGCTTCGCCAATTGGCGCGCCGCCTTCTTCGGATCTCTGATCTTTGTCTTCTTGATGGTAATCTTTTCTGCGCGCACCAATGCTGCCGCACACCAAGCTTCAAGTGCGGCCATGTCCGTCTTCGCGTTAGTGCGCTCGGTCCTAGTCTTGCGCAACATAGCAACAGCCGGAGCGGAAGCTTTTGAACGTGATAAGAAGCTTGCGAGGCTTTCTTTCTCTTTCATCAAGCCAAGTTTGCGAAGTGCCCCCTCGGCCGCTACTGAGGTGCTCGACGGGCGAGCTGCGGGTTCATGCTTGGACGAGCCGATAAGTGACACAATTGGAATACCGAGATGCTGGTGCAACGCTCGGATCTGATCGACCGTAGGCTGCCGCTGGCCGTTGAGTATCTCTGACACTCGCGACTTACTCCCAAGGTATGGAATCAGATCGCGTTGAGACAGTCCGGTTTGCGCCATACGGAACTTGATCGCTTGAGCAGGGGTGGCTGTTTCGATGGAGTACTCGGATCGCTCCCATCTCTCGATGAGAGCTTGCAACACCTCAAGCTCGTCAAGGTCGTTCTGACTGCTTTGCCCGAAAAGCGTCTTGGCGCGCTTCAGCGCTGATCGATAGTCCTCGTCTGTACGTATTGGGCGAATTGTCATGCCACGTTGCTCCCTCTCTTCTTGATGGCGCGTGCTGCGCTTCTCGTGCCCGCGTATTCGATGAAAATCATCTGTGCTTTGCAGTCAGCCAAGAGATCGACCCGATAGCCGCCGTCCATCGGAATTCGAACCTTGATGCCGTCGACAATCGCCGCGGGAAAAAAATCTGCTATTTCATCCATCGAACTCCATGTGCCTGCCTCAAGCTCCGCAATGAGAGCCGGTATCGCCCCATCCAGGGCCTCCCCGGCACGATGCGCAAGTTCAACCAGCTTCGAAATTCCCATCAGCTTCATGGCAACTAGCGACTCCGCCAAAATTAGTTCCCAAATGTGGGACGATCTCTTGCGTTCAACCCCGCGCCGTGCCATATGGGAATCAGTGTTCCCAGATGTGGGACTAACACGCAGATTCGCCCGGACCAAGGGATTTTGCTCCGCCCTCCCGTGCGCAAACTTCGGAGCATCAACCCTGGGTCAATAGGCTGGACGGCAACCTAGGCGCCGAGTGAGCAGGAAGGTATTCGAATGTCAGTCGATGTCGCGGCGCACCTGGTGCGCATCCATATCAATCGGGAGGCCTACAAGTCACCGAATCCCACCACCGGCAAGGCTCTCTACGATCTGGGCAACGTGCCCAAGCACGAGAAACTGTACCGCGAGGTCAGCGGCGACAAGGAAGACCAGCTCATCCCGCGCGATGATGCTCATGTGCATCTGACGGAGGACGAGCACTTCTACAGCCAGAAGGTCTTCTCGATCTTCGTGAATACCGATGAGCACGAGGTTGAGAAGCAGCAGATCTCCTACGCGCGAGTGGTCGAGCTCTATCTTGGCGACGGCGGCAAGCCCTCCAACGAATATCTCATCAAGTATTCCCACGGCCCGGCGGAAAACCCGAGCGGTACTTTGGCTCCTGGACAGAAGGTTTCGGTGAAAGATGGCATGCGCTTTAGGGTTGCCGGAACTGGCGAGTCATAATCCCTTCATCAGGGACCTCGAGGAACTCGGCTACCAGATCGACTTCGTCGGTGGCTACCTCGTCATCTACGGCCTGCCCTACCTCAACGATCAGGGTGAGCTGAAGCATGGAGACTGGGCCAGCCCCCTCGATCTTAATGGGCCGGTGATCGGTCCGCCGACCGGCAATCACCAGGCGTGGTGGCGGGGCACGCGGCCGTTCGACCAGCAGAAGCGGGAACTCAGGCTCGGTGGCGGACAGCAGCAGGTAACGGTCGCACCCGACCTGATCACTGATTGCTCGTTCTCGTTCAAGCTGCAGGAGAACGGCGCGAACCGCGAGTACCGTTCGTTCGAAGAAAAGGTACAGACCTATCTCCATGCGATCACGGCGCCGGCGTTGGCCGCCTATCCGGACGCGACGCCTTTCAGCGGCATCGCGGTGAAGGCCGCGGCCCAAGGCAGCCCGCTGCGCTTTCCCGACACGATGTCCTCGAGGTATCACATGAACGACATCTCCTCCCTGCTTCGCGACAAGCGTATCTCCATCATCGGCCTGGGCGGGACCGGCTCTTACATCCTCGATTTCATCGCGCGGACGCATGTCGATCGGATCGCGCTCTTCGACGACGACAAGGTGCACGTTCACACGATCTTCCGGATTCCTGGGTTCATCCCCAACGCGATCGGCGGCTTCAAGGTCGACGCGCTGGCGCGTCAGTACGGCAATTGGCATGCGGGCCTGGAGCCGGTGCCGGAGCGCATCACCTCGGCGAACATCGAGCGTCTCAGCGGGTTCGAGTTCGTCTTCGTGTCCGTCGACGACGGCCCGGCGCGCAAGCAGATCGTCGATTGGCTGAGCGCGCGGGGAATTCCCTACGTCGACTGCGGGATGGGGCTGGACAGGTCGCTGGTGGGTTTGAGCGGATTCGTCCGCATCACCGGCACCGACCGCAAGGCGTACGACGACAACGTTGGCAGCGCGCGGCTGCCTGTCGAGAACGCCAAGGAAAACGAGTATCGCAAGCAGGCGCAGATCACGGAGTTGAACGCGATGAACGCCATCATGGCCGTGATAAGGTTCAAGCAGCACTTCAAGCTGCTCGATCGTCTCGACGAGGCGACGTCGTACATCTTCGATACAGCGACGATGGAGATGGAATAGGAAGCATGGTGCCATTCTCATATCGGGCCGTCGAACGCCTACCCAAGCGACTCGAACAAGGCGTGCTCTACCACTCGACCGAATTCGAGGTGGCGGCACTATCCTGCGCGTGCGGCTGCGGTCATCGCGTGATGCTCCTGGTGCCCGACAGTCATCAGGTCTCGTCCCAAGGCGGCATGGCGACCGTGCGGCCATCGATTTCGGTCTGCGACGCGCCCTGCAAGTCGCACTACATCATAACGTCCGGCAGGGTGGAGTGGCTTCCGGCGTTCTCGGAAGCCATGGCCTCGTCGGTCATGCGCAAACAGATCGCCCGGCATGTCGTTCGCGAAGCCAAGCTGCAGACGTGGACAAGCTGGATCCGTATGGTCATCGGAAGGGCGTACGCGAAGATCAGGGAGAAGCTGGGTCTGTGAGGCTGGAGCGCCCGATCGATCTCGGCGAATCCTAACGAACCTGCCTCGTTGACCGATGTCGGCCACGGGGATTAGGTGAGCGGCGGGGCACTACCCCTGATAGAATCGAGCTATCTAGATTCGGTCGCTGTCCGATCCTCGGATCGTCAGCGATCGGAGACAAAAGCGGGCCTCCCAGGAGCCGTCATGCACTCGTACCTCACCGCAGAAAACACCTTCTTGCGAGCTTTCGGCAATCGTTGCCTGCTCCTCCTCGGTCCGGGGCCGAAGGCAAAGCGCAACGCCACATACCGGAAGCAGGATCACCACCAAAAATTCCTTACCCGTCTGGAGCCCAGCCTGGCGATCTGCTCCGCCGACTACGACAACCAGTACGACCATCCATGCGAAGAGATCCGGGAACGGCTGCACGAGCAAGGCATCCGGCTCATGACCACCAAGACCGGCGACGTGATCGTCCGTTCCACCGGCGACCACACCGGCGCGTACCAGGCCATCAACCTGATCGAAAAATTGGGCAAGGAATCGTCCCGTGTCGACTTCGTGTCGAAGAAGAGCCGAATTCTCGACGCCAACGGCGACACGCTGCGGCAGCGCTACGGTCTGCACAAGACGCATCCGCGGTAGGAGTAGGACATCATGGCGAAGAACATACTGATCTTCTCAGACGGCACCGGACAGGTCGGGGGTCTTCGCCCGGACGAGCGCCGTAGCAACATCTACAAGCTCTACCGTGCCACGCGCTGCGGACCGGACACCGACATCGACCCGGCGGCCCAGGTCACCTTCTATGACGCTGGGCTCGGCTCGATGCCGCCGGAGGGCGCCTTCTTCATCGTCCGCGCCTACCGCTGGCTGCACAACCTGTTTAGCCTTGCGACGGGGCTCGGGATCACCACCAACATCATCGACTGCTATTGCGCGATCCTGAGCATGTGGGAGCCTGGCGACAGGATCTTCGTGTTCGGATTTTCCAGAGGCTCGTACACCGTGAGGTGCCTCGCAGCGGTGCTGTCGATGTGCGGCGTACCGACCACCATGGCGGACGGCAAGACACCGCTCAGGCGCGATGCGAAATCGATCAAGAAGATCGCGAACGAAGCCGTCAAGAACGTCTACCAGCACGTCAGTTCGCCGGCCGACGAAAAGTACGTCGGTCAGCGCAAGGCGATCGCCCTTCGATTTCGTCGAAAATACAATTCGGACGTCGCCGGTATCCCGAACGCCAACCCGTACTTCATCGGCGTGTTCGACACCGTCGCTTCTCTGGGAAGCTACCGGCTGTCGGCGGCCATGGTGGCCGGCGCCGCAGCGCTCCTGTTTCTTGCAAGCTGGGCCCTGTCGGTGGTGGCTCTGACCTTCTGGACGTGGTTGCTTCTGTTGAGTGTACTCGCCGGTGCCGTCGCTCTTATCTGGTACGTTGTTTCCCACCTGCGCTATGCCACCGGCCTTGAGGGCTACACGTTCTGGAAAACCCTGCACTTCACCTCGCCGAAGATGAAGTTTTACGATCCGCATCTGGACAACGAGGTGCGGTACGCCCGCCATGCCCTGTCGCTCGACGAGAACCGCAACGATTTTGCCATCGTGAAGTGGGGCAGTAAGAGCAACAAGGGTCCGCCGCGCAAGGACAGCGATCCGGACTGGCTGCAGCAGGTGTGGTTCGCTGGCAATCATTCGGACATCGGCGGAAGCTACCTGGAGAACGAGTCCCGGCTCTCCGACATATCGCTGAAATGGATGGTGCACGCGGCGACGGCACTTCCGGACGAGACCGGACCGAACGGCGCCGGCATCAAGGTCAACCCGCTCCTGCTGCAGCTTCGACCGGATCCCCTAGGACCTCAGCACGACGAGCGCGAACCCGGCTTCTGGGGCATCCGATGGCCAAAGGGGCTCCGACACGTCGATCCGGAGGCCATTCTGCACTCATCCGTCTACACCAGGGCGGCCGCCGAGCGCGTTCCGCATTTCTACTCCACCGAGGAATACTCGCCCGAGAACCTGGCGGACCACATCAAGTTTCAGAAGGCAAAGTCCGACCGAAACGCGCCGCCGCCGCTGGTCGCGGCAGGTCAACCGTCCGAGGGGGGTGCCAGATGATCGGAATCTGCACCAACCGGAAATCCGATTTGCAAAATCATTCTATCGGGAGGCGGTGATGGGAGTCGGCGAGGACTTTGCCAAGTTCAAGGACAACTACCAGATCACCCAGGAGATGATCGGCTCGATCTCATACCGCTACAAGCGCATCACCCGCCAGTTAAACACGGATTTCCGCGGCAATACATCCGACACGGCAAACAGTTTGTACGTCGGATCCTACGGGCGGGACACCGCAGCGAAAGGTCTAAGCGACTTGGACATGGCGTTCATCCTGCCGTATGCCGAGTATGCGAAGTACAAGGCATTCGCCTCCAATGGCCCGTCGGCGCTCTTGCAGGCGGTGAAGCGGTCGATCCAGAAAACGTACCCGGCGTCGGAAAGCTTCGGAGACGGCCAGGTAGTCGTGATAACGTTCGATGACGGTGTCAGGTTTGAGATCTTACCTGTCTTCGACAACCAGGATTCCGAAAGCTGTACGTACCCCAACGCGAATGGTGGCGGTGAATGGAGGGTTTGCAATCCCCGCGCGGAGATGAAGGCGGTCGCCAAGCGAAGCGCGGACACAAACAAGAACCTGAAATACCTGGGGCGAATGACGCGGGTCTGGTGCGCCCACTGTTCGGTACCGATGAGCGGCATGCTGATCGACACCTTGGCCTACCAATTCATCGAAAACTATGTAAACCGTGACAAAGCGTTTTTATACCATGACCTCATGATGCGGGATTTCTTCGAGTTTCTCTCGCAACAGCCGCAAACCCAGACGGTGTGGCGCGCACCGGGAAGCGGATCACACGTCAGCCGAAACGGAATCTTCGAGCACAAGGCCCGCAGCGCACAGCTTCGCGCGATCGAAGCAGTCAACTTCGACCTCGTCCACCAGGATTGGTCCCGGCGGCAGAAATGGAGAGAAGTCTTTGGAAATCTCTATCCCGCCTGAACCTGAGCGGTACGCTCTGGAAAGCCAAGTGCGAGAATGCTTTGGACGTTGCGCTTACACGCACAAAACCCATGAGAAGATGGCGGAGCGGGGGGCACGGCGCCAGCGAATCATGAAGTGGTGCCAGATCGTGCTGTCGGCGCTGACGGCCGGCGGCGCGATCGGTGTCGTGTTCGATAGGAACTCCGTCGTATTTCCCTACGCTACAGCGGTCCTGTCGATCTCGCTCTTGATCATCAACAGCTACGTCAAGGACCTCGATCCAGGCAAAGACGCCCAACTGCACCGGGAAGCAGCCTCGGACATCTGGAATATCAGGGAAGCGTATCTGAGCCTGCTTACCGACATCCGCGATCCCGGGTGCCCGACGGTTCAACTTCGGCAGCGCCGCGACGATCTGCAGGCGCTCCTGCACAAGATCTATAGATCGGCTCCGCATACCGACGGCAAAGCCTACGGGCAGGCGCAAGACGCACTTCAGCACAGAGAAGACCTTACGTTCTCCGACGCCGAGATCGACGCGTTTTTGCCCGGGCCCCTGAAACGGAAAGCTGCCGGGACCTGTTGATCAGAATCGGATGAACCGCAGCGCAGTCGACCGAAGTCTTGAAGGCTGGAAAGAATGAAGGCGATCCCACATTCAATACCAGATGCCCTCAAGCTCCAGGTTCCGCAAATCTTTGATCAAGGGCACCAGGGATTCGGTAGGCACTTTTCCATCTGTTAAATGCGCCAACAATTCGTGAACTTGAAGCACCCGTGGCATTCCTGCTTCGTCATAAAGCGGCTCGTCGATCCGCCACGCAAATTCGACGAACGGCGAAACGACCCTCCATTCGATCGATTTGGCCCAACTCACGTCGAAATTTGTGCCCTTAGGTTCGCTTGCGATGCGCTCCGCGAGCGACCGCGCCTGGTTGACCTTCTCAAGGATGAAGTCCTTTCTCTTGTCGAAGACGCTCGGCTTTCCCACCTCGAAGTCGAGCGGCATTTCGTAAGAGAAGCACTCGATCAGAACGAGCCGATCTCCGATCCGGACGGCCGCATCGATCTCGCGCGGATTGCCGCTCGTCCACTTGAGTTGTCCTTGCAGGCAGAGATCGAGGTCGCGCGCCTTGATCGCGTTGCGGACGGCGTTTTCGAAACTCAAGCCACCGGCGGCTGCCTTGCGCACGCCGAAGAAAAGCGTCTGCAGGACCGGGAGGATCGCGGCGAGATCGATCATGAGCTTGCCCATCGAGGGGACAAGTATCGGACGCTTGCCGCCGCTCCAGAGGCCGATGTTTTTCTGAGCGGCTTCGCTTAGCGATATGAACTCGACGGCTCTGCGCACCTCTTCGATCGGAAAAATCTTTTCGTGCTGTAGCTGCTCCGCGAACCAGACCGCTTCCTTTGCCAAGTCTTCTAGATCGAAATTTACCATCGTGTAACCGCGAAACATCAAGTTCGTGAAGTTATTCATCGTTCTATCGCGGCGTTCCGCCCACATCGAATGATGCATCGTCATGCCGACGTAGGTGCCGAAGAACGCCGCCGCCCAGACGGCAAAGAGCACCGCGTCGAGATCGATCCCGTGCTTGAGCTTGAACGGCTCGGCCATGAATGCATTCTCAGTCCGGAACTGTGCCAGTGAGAAGGTGCCGATCTCAAAGTTTGTGGCGCCGTGACCGCGCCCGACGCGACCGGCGGCGCTGTTCCAAGCGGGAAACTCCCCAACTACCGGATTCGGTTTCATCTGTGCGAAATTGATCTTGGCGCCGCGTTCGGCATCTGCCTCGTCGGCATTCGCTTCGTCCAACCACGTGCCGAGCCGGGTGCGAAAACCGAAGTTTTCGTTGTTTCTTTCATCGTAGAGTTCGAACGACAGCGGATGGACGCTGGTATCCTTGTAGCGGTGTGAGCCGAGCTCGGCGTCCCATTTGACGATCGACCCCTTGCCGATCGATCGCATCGCGGCCGATGCCCACCAGTATTCGTAGCAAAGCCCCTCGATGGCGAAAACGTCGATCAGATCGGATTGGCGAAATTCCGTCATCACGATCTGTCCTGATTCGCGCAAGACCTGATACGCTTTCTTCGCCTTCAGCTTTCCTCCGTACACCTGTGCCATGGCTTCGTACCAAGCGCCGTCGAGCAAGGTGGGCAATCTTGTACGAGTAACGGGACCAAGGTCGTCGGTCTTGTCCAATGCGCCATGCTTCGCGTAGGCAAGCTCCGCGATCCGCCGAACCAACATCACGGTCGTATCGTCGTTCTTCAGTCTGTGCGCGTCCGCGAGCATGGGACGCAGACGACGGTGGAGATGAAACCAGAATCCCGGAGAATGACCGCGGACGAGCGTCGCGATCCCCGCCTCGATCTGGTCGAGATAGGCGCGATAGATCTGCCATGCCGGATCGCCGGCGGCTTCGCCCGCCGCGATGATTTGAGGCGCCAATTCGCGTTGCCGAAACTCGCGGGGAACGTCGACGAGGCGCCGACGGATTTCCGCATGATGTTTCATTATCAGATACGGAAGGGTCCGCGAGTAGTAGAACTGCATTACAATGAGCGGACCCTCGTCGTCCGCGTCCTTCGGCATTTTCATAGGTCTTCGCCCCTTATGCCGCCTGCCAAGCACTGTGCAAGCGTCCGCAGATCGTCGGCATGATGTTGCGCTGATAATAGCAGCTTCTATCGGCAATGGCTCGGCAGCACTGCACCGTCGCGTTCACGGTTGATACGGTCCAGGCCGTAAAAACCATAGCGGCGCCGATGAAGGGAGTAGATGCCCAGTTATCGTCCACGTCGGTAGCGAGGCTCGCCAGAGGCACTTGGTGGTCTCGGGAACGATGCGGGCCGCCTGGAAGGCGAGAAGCGCTTCCTGCAAGCCCGCCTGCCGACCAGAGCATGACCGGTCCGCCACCCGATCGAGCAGCCGTGCAAAAGGAGCGCGTAGACCAGCGCGGACGCCAATCCGACCTGTTGTGGCGCCTAGCCGATTAACGTCGGGGATATTTATCCTCCATCCGTCTACGGAACGAAGACTCCCCCGGAGACCGCGACGACCTCGGACAAAGCCATAGGCTCCAGGAGACTACCGTCGGCTCACTCGGGTAGGCCGAACAGATCGAGGGCGGTAGCGCGATGCTTGGCGTCTGCCGCCGTCAAATGAAGCCAGGTGGCGGTCTTTGCGTCGATCCACAGGAACACATCGATCTTGCGCGCCGCCTCGCAAACCTGGCCTTGCATCTTCCTGCCGAGCATGAAGAGCGGTTTCCCGTCGGGAAGGGGAAGTCCGGCGATCGTGGCAATCAGATCCTTCCGCTCGATCTCCGGGGTGTGGCTGACGAAAACCATCACATTCGGCTTGTCGTGGGACGGATTCTGCGCCTCGAGTTGCTCGACTGCGCTGCGGATGTTTTGGCCGAGCTTGCGGTAGAACGGTAGGTTCTTCCGAACGGCCACGGTACCCTCCGGCGGACCCTCCAAGGCCGCGGGGTCGAAGAGCGATTTCACTTCGCAGAAGCCGACCAGTTCGCCGTCCTTCATCAACTTGAAATCCGGCGTCTTGCCGCGATTGAGTGCAGCTTTGTCGTACGGTTCGAGCACGATGCCGTTCGCGTCGCAGATCAGATCCCGCAGCATCTGGATGTCCGCCGCCTCATCCGGGGCCGGTGGCTCGACGGCGACCTTCGGGGCCGCAGGATCGTGGGTTATCTTCACCAGGTGGCGGACCTTGTCGATCATGCCGCGTGTCGCTGGCGTGTCCGGCAACCACGACACCCGGCCGATCTTGTTCAGCTTAAGACCGATCAGCGTCCGCCGCTGGTCGCCCCGCCGCCGGATCGGGCTGCCTGTCTGCTCGATCTCGATGTACCGCATCCGTGTCGCTCCTTGTTCGGTTCGCGCGCCGGCCGATCAGGTGGGGCTGGTCTTGGATTTGAGAAATGCGTTTCGAGGTCGTTCGTGGCGGCTGACAACCAGTGCTGGATCTCCTCGATCATCCGGCACACGTCACGGATCTGGCTAAGGTCGGCGACGGCCGTCATGACGACGCCGGGATCCGGCTCTGCGCCCAGCACTCTCTTGTAATCCGCTGCGGACTTAGTGACGAAGACGAGAGCATCTTCGGTGGGAAAGCGCTTGACCGCAAAATGCGCCAGCAGATTCCGAAGCTTCCGGAATTCCTTTATGCGGCTGAGGGCGAGCGCGTTGTTCGGCGAGATGTCGGGCGTCGTCTCAAGGATGGTCTCGACGTCGGAGAGGTGCATCTTCGCAGTCTTGCCGAGCCAGGCCGGCGGAAGCGCCTTAGCATGGTCGAGTACCTCGATCATGCGCCGCAGATTGAAGTCGATGTAGCTGTACAGCATGACGATCTTGCCGATGAGAACGACGTCGTCCTTGTTAGGCGCGGGCCAATTGATGATCGGCTCGGAGGCATTCCGGACCAGCTCCATCAGGTATCGATTGCGTTCCGTTTCGACCGACGAGGGTAGGGCCACGTCATGCTTCTCCGGATCACGAGCGATCGAAGGTGGTCGGATTTGCCTCGACGTACTCCGCCCAGAGTTGCTGCATCATCGCCCTCACCTCGTCGGGGCGGTGATCGTCTCCGTTCGGCAGCCGATTGCCCAATTGCCCTAGGTGAAGGTTTCCGGAAAGCGGACTGCCCGGATGGGGCGAGAACGCCGCGCCCGTCGGGACGTGCGTGATTCCTTCCGGAGCGACGACGAACTGGTCTCGCGTTACTGGGGTAGCCATGGTGACGGTCTCACAATCGGAGCGGGCATTATCCTGGATCCGCATTGGCAAAGGAAAGCGGTTGCTGTTGCTTCGGTCTCCTTTGAATCCGGGTGCTTCCTTAAGGGTTGTTCGATAAACTGGCGTTTTGAGTAGTGTGATGACCAAGCGTACGCGAAGAATTGTGGCGGCGGAAATGCCGGGGTTCATTAAACCCCAATTGGCCACGCTGAAGGCCAAGGCGCCGTCCGGCGACCAGTGGCTTCACGAAATCAAGTTTGACGGCTACCGCGTGCAAATTCACCTCAACAAGGGGAAGAAGCGGGTGTTTACCCGCAACGGGCTGGACTGGACGAAGCGTTTTTCGGTGATCGCCGGCGCGTTAGATATCTCCGGGCAGGCGATCCTCGACGGAGAGGTGGTGGTCATCCATGAAGGCCGCACCAATTTCTCCGAACTTCAGGCCGAACTCGCTGCGGGCAAACAGGATCGGCTTGTCTACTACGTCTTCGACCTTCTCTGGCGAGACGGTGACATCCGCAAACTTCCTCAGGTGACAGCGGAAGCAGATGCTGTCCGACCTGCTGGGTGAAAACGACATCGGGCTTCCCGTTATCTACTCGGAGCACTTGATAGGCGATGGACAGGAGATGTTCGAACACGCGACGAAGTTGAACTTCGATCGTCTCGAAGAATGCCCAAGCTCCCTATCGCTCCGATCGGAACGAAGGGTGGTTGAAGATCAAGACCGTACAGACGGGCAAATTCCCGGTCATCGGCTTCGTCAAGGACCCCACCGGGGTGGCAGCGCTGTATCTCGGAAAGCGAGAGGAAAAAGATCTCGTCTACATGGGAAAGGTGGGGACCGGATGGTCGCGGACCGTGTCGAGCCAGATCAGAAAGCAGCTTGATACCGTGGTGAGCCCAAAATCGAAGCTGACGAAGCCGATCAAGAAGCCGAAGGCCACGTGGGTCGAACCGACGTTCTTCGCGGACATCGAGTACCGGGACATCACGTCCGAAGGTCTACTGCGGCAGAGCTCCTTCAAGGGGCTCAAGCGGAATTAAATCAGTCGGCCTCCCACGCCGGCGTCGAATAGTCGAGTGCGACCATCCGGCCTTCGAACCATCCCCAGTCGGACGCCTTCGGTTCGAAGGGACAACTGTCCTCACCCGGCATTTTGTCCCAGACCTCGGCGGCATCCATGTACTCGTCCAAGCTCATCATGCCGGTCAGCGGCATCGCGGCTCTCATAATTTGCACGGCTCCGCTCCGGGACACCCAAAGCACCGGACAAAGTAAGACGCGTCGCGTCGCGTTCACGCTCCGATAGAGTTTCGCTTCGTATAGATTGCTGGCGCGTCCGCGCGCGTCCCACGCAAACTTGAAGGCGAACCGGCCGACGACAATGACCGGTGACCGCATACTGCCTGCTCTTGAAATGCTGATCACGCCGCGCTTCCTCAGATCGGCAGGCCGAGTTGCGGCTCGTCCTGAAGTTCGCCCTGGAGCGCGGACAGCGAGACTCCAAGAAGCCGGACCGGCTTTGGAACAGGCATCTCGTTCTGAAGCAGGGCAATCGAGAGGCGTTCGAGGTCGCTGCGGCTCGCGACTGCGACGGGGACGGACCTGCTGCGAGAGATAATCTCGAAGTCGTTGAACTTCATCTTCAGGGTCACTGTCCTGCCCAGTGTTCCCTTGTCTTCGCAGTGCCGCCAGACCTTGTCAACCAGCGGCCGCAGTTCGGCGACCATGACGTCAAATTCGGTGAGATCGGTAGAAAATGTGTTTTCGGCACCGATAGACTTCCGGATCCGGTCGGCGCGGACCTCGCGGTTGTCGACGCCTCTTGAGATCCAATAAAAGTAGCTGCCGGCCTTGCCGAAGTTAGCTTGCATGAATTCCAGCGACTGATTGCGCATGTCGAGGCCGGTGTGGAGCCCGAGCGAATTCATCTTGGCGCTGGTGGCGGGCCCAATGCCGTGAAATTTGCCGACAGGCAGGCCTTCGACGAAGGCGGGCCCCATCTCCGGAGTGATGACATACTGACCGTTCGGCTTCCGGTGGTCGGAGGCGAGCTTCGCCAGAAACTTATTGTACGAGATGCCGGCAGACGCATTCAGGCCGGTCTCCTGCTTTATCTTGGCGCGGATCGCCAATGCGACATCGCGCGCGAGTGGAATGTTCTGCAGGTTTTCCGTGACGTCCAGGTAGGCCTCGTCCAGCGACAGCGGTTCGATGATCGCTGTGTGCTCGGCAAAGATCTCGCGGATCTGCTGAGAGACCGCCTTGTAGATCTCGAATCGGGGCTTCACGAAGATGAGGTCCGGACATTGCCGCTTGGCCGTCACAGACGGCATGGCGGAGCGGACGCCGAACTTGCGCGCTTCGTAGCTCGCGGCCGCGACGACGCCGCGCTCGCGGGATCCGCCGACGGCGACCGGCTTGCCGCGGAGCTCCGGATTATCCCGCTGTTCGACGGATGCGTAGAAGGCGTCCATGTCGACGTGGATGATCTTCCGCTGGCGGTTTTCGTCCATCGCACACTAGTGAGTTTGCAGCCGTCCCGACGCGTACCTTGACAAATCGGGACGTTCTAGAACAAAGATAGAACATTTCGCGCGCAGCGGCAACCAACGGCGCGGGTCATGGCCCGCCAATTCCCTTGCATGCGATCCAGGAAGGCCCGAGGGCGCTGCGAATGAAACGGCCGAATCTACCTGTCCATTACTACCACGACCATTTCGTCGAGATGCTCGCGTTTGTCAGAGCGACCTACGGCTCGATTCTGACGGACGAGCACGACGCCTTCGTGTTGCGGTTTCAAAGCCTTTCCAAGGACGCGCAATGCCTGCTGATCCGGATGGTCAACCGGCGGGGCGCGATCTTCAATCGGTCGCTGTTCAGATACGCCGAGATTTTGGATCTGGACCGCGCGGCCGACGACTTGCTGGCTTGCGGCCAGGCGAGGCTACTCAAGGACGAGGACTATGCCGCGTTCGTCTCGTGCCTGCCCAAGGAAGCTCTGGTCACCGGTGCGAAGGCGGCGGGGCGGACCGACATCCGCGTCTCTTGGCCGAAAGCGAAGCTGGTCGATTACTTCTTGGCGCAGGTTCCGTTCAACGTCGCCGCCGAGCATTGTGGGGCGGCGAAGTTCATCGCCTTGTATGACGTCCGGCCGCTCGAATTTCTCCTCTACCTGTATTTCGGCAAGATCGAGGAGGACTTGAAGAACTTCGCGCTGCGCGATTTGGGCATCATGCGCACCAACGAGGCCACTTCGTTCAAGGCCCGTTTCACGGATGGCGACGAGGCGAGGGCCTGCTTCCACTACAGCCGGCTTCTCGATCGGCTCGAGGTCAAATCGCCGGCCATCTACCAGGGTGCCGTCACCGACATCTTCGGCGGTCCGGATTGCCCGAGCGATTATGCCGCCGATCTCCGGAGCCGTGCCGCCTGGCAGGTCGGTCAGTTCTTCGAGAAGCTGGGCGAGACGGACCTCGCCAAGCAGCTTTATCGCGCCGGTTCGTCGCCGGAGTGCAATGAGCGGTTGGTCCGTCTGCTTTACGGCGCCGGCAACAAGGCAGATGCGGAAGATCTGTTGCGGCGGATGATCGACGATCCGGCCAGCGACGGCGAGTTCGTCTTTGCCACAGATTTCTTCGCCCGGAAATTCGGCGGTCGCCGGACTGGATCATGCACCGAACTGCTTCGCGCCGGCGTTACTCTCACTGTCGACGACGTTTATCGCGGAAATCCGGAGGCCGGCGTCGCCGGCGTCATGCGCCGCAGAGGCTACCGGGTCTTCTTCACCGAAAACACTCTTTGGCATTCTCTTTTCGGGCTGCTGTTTTGGGACGAACTTTTCGAGTCCGATCTGCTTCACAGCAGTTTCGATTGGGTGCCGCATTGCCTCAAGGATCGGAGCTTCGCGCGTCGGTTTGCCGCCCAGATCGACAACAAGCTCGATGCCGTTCGATCGGGAACCGCGCTCAATCTGCTGCTGCGGCCGATCGCTTCGAATTGGGGCCGTCCGAACGGCATCTTCGCCTGGGACCACGTGGACGTCGATGCGCTGCGAGCGCTTCTGTCGGGAGCCGGCGGGGAGGGGATCGCAACCATCGTACGCTCGTTGTGCCAGAATTTCCGCGACATGCGCGATGGGTTTCCGGATCTCATGCTGGAGAAGGACGGCGTCGTCTCCTTCATGGAGATCAAGGCGGAGGGCGACGCCGTCCGCCGCAATCAACTGACGCGGTTGCGGCAACTTGGGGGCGCCGGCATCCGTGCGGAGATCGGTCGGGTCGATTACCGTTTCGATCCTGAGCAGGATTACGTGGTGGTCGACGTCGAGACGACGGGGAGTTGGGCGTCAGGCGATCGGATAACGGAAATCGGCGCTGTGAAGATTCGCAACCACCAGGTCGTCGACGAGTGGCATTCCCTGGTGAATCCACAGCGAGCCATTCCGGCCAAGATAACGCAGATCACAGGCATCACGAACGAGATGGTGCGAGATGCCCCGATCTTTTCTGAGGTCGCCGATAGCTTCATGCGATTCATGGGCGACGGTATCTTCGTCGCCCACAACGTCAATTTCGACTACGGATTCATCAGTTATGAATATGAACGGCTCGAACGTCGCTTCCGGTTTCCGAAGCTGTGCACCGTAGCAGGAATGCGTCGGCGCTTTCCCGGGCACAAATCGTACGGTCTTGGAAAACTATGCGCGCTTTACGGGATCGAACTTGAAACGCACCACCGTGCGCTGTGCGATGCGAGAGCGACAGGTCACCTTTTGAACTTGATGAATATCGAGCGGGAAAGCCTCGAGCCCGACCGTGCCGATGAAGCGGCCTGACAAACAGCCCGACTCAAACCAATTCAGGTCGAGATTGTGGCGGGCTTCGTGTACGAAAGCCGCACCGATCGAATCCGGAGCGAACCGATTCCCCAACTCATACTCGGCCTGATCTACCTGCTGCTCGTGACCCGCTTCATCTGGCCGCTGGAGCTGCCGCTCTCGATCAAGATCGTGGCGGCGGTGCTCGCGTTGGTCGCATTGCAGTTTCACCGCTGGAGCAAACTCTCGTCGGGCTCTGTATTCTCTCCGGAGTTTCCACGCCCGGTGGTCGTCCTCTTCAACTGGGCGTTCGGCGCGATCATCTTGCTGGTGCTGCTGCAACTTCTGCTCGATAGCGGGTTGCTGTTCGGAACGCTGATCCACGGTGGCATCGTGAGCGCGCCCGACGGCGCTCGCTATGCATTGGCTGCGTTGGCTGCCGTCGCGGCCGCGGTCGGCGTCCATCAGGCGATGCGGATTCCGCCGCTAAAAGACATCGAAGTCGGTATCCAAGGACTTCCTCGACAATTCGACGGCTACACCATTCTGCAGTTGACCGATCTTCACATCAGCCGGTTGTTTCCCGCTTCATGGGCGATCGCCGTCGTCGAGCGATCTAACGAACTCGGCGTGGACCTGATCGCGATCACGGGAGATCTGATCGACGGCACGCTCGATGCGCGACGCACCGACTCGAACCGTTGCGGGACCTGAAGGCGACCGACGGCGTCTATGTGATCTCCGGCAATCACGAATACATCTTCGGCTACAGCACGTGGATGGCGCACTTCGCGACGTTGGGTCTCCTGTCGCTTGAGAACAGGCACATCGTTCTTGAACGCAACGGCGGCAAGCTGGTCCTCGCTGGCATCACCGACCGGGCATCGCGCCGTACAAGACGTCCCGTTCGCGACCTAACCGCGGTGCTCGAAGGCTCCCCCAAAGGCGTCCCAATCATCCTGCTGGATCATCAGCCGAGCGACGCGCTGCATGCTGCGGTGCTCGGAGTGGCTCTGCAACTCTCTGGACATACGCACGGCGGATTGATTCTGGGGATCGACCGGTTGGCCGCGCGCGCCAATGCCGGCTATGTCTCGGGCCGTTACGACGTCGACGGTATGACGTTGTACGTGAACAACGGTACCGCGCTATGGCCGGGCTTCGCACTGCGGCTGGGTCGCCCCTCCGAATTGACGCGGACTACGTTACGCAAAGTGGTGCCACCTGACCACGAGACGACCGGCGATGGACTCGCATTGGGCGAGGCGCCTTGCTTCCGCAACCCTATCACAGATCCGCGCGGGAGCCCTGCGTCACCGGTTGAGCGGGATCTTCCTTAACACCGCGGGCGACGATCCGGAGCGCCCCGTCCGGGAGCCGTCGCTGGAGCTTGAGCGCCTCGTCCGCAGGTGCCGTCATCCAGGTTTCCACTTCTTCGGGCGTCGTCAGGATCACCGGCATCGCCTTCGGGTGGATCGCGCCGACTTCGGCGTTCGGCTCCGTCGTGAGGAACGCATAGAGGTCGTTGGTGGTCTCGCCTTCCTTAACCTTCCGGACCGACATCCAGCCGGTCCAGATGCCGGCGAAGCACGCGAGCGGGCGGGTGTCGTTGAGCGCGAACCAGATGTCGCCACCCTCGGCCTTGTTGAACTCGCTGAAAGAGTTGAACGGAACCACGCAGCGGTTTTCCGCTCCGAGCCATCGCGTCCAGTGTTTGCTTTTCACGTTGCGGATGTTGGTCGTTCCTCCGTCGGGCTCTAACCGCAGCAATTCCTTGAAATCGACGGTCTTGCCCTTGGCCTGCAGCTTCTCGGCCCGTTTCTTGGTGGCATCCATCAGCGCCTTTGACGACGATGGCATTCCCCACCGTGCTGTGGCGAGCTCGCGACCATCAGCCCCGTTGCGTACGATCGGCGCCCGGTAGTCCGGAAACACGCCGGGCATCGGCGCCAGATTACCGACGTATCGGTTCACGACACGAAACAGCGCGATAATCGCGGCCTGGTTTGTCGTGATCGAATAGAGATTGCACATCGGGCAGGCTTCGGTTCGAGGGTGGCGCGGCTGCCACGCCAACTGTAGCAGAGTTGCGGATGGTCGCCGGCCTGCCTTGGCGCATTTGCGGCAGCGCAGCCGGCTGGCGAGGTCGTGCACGAAGGTGGTCGGCGGATGCTTCATCGCTGCGAGGTCGACGTCGCTCGGCGTCTTGCAGCGGGAGCACCGGATCTCCAGCCAGGAAAAGCCGCCGTTGATCGCCTGATCGATGGTTGGCGACGGGTCGATCGGCTTGCCGTCGGCCCACATGCGCTCGTTCCAGGATTCGCAGAGCAACTTGTCGGCCTGCTGCAGCATGGTCTCGGCCTTGGCCCGCATCTCGACCGACTGCGCGGCGAGGATGTTGGTCATCGCGCGGGCCTTGCCGAGCTCCTTCTGCAGCGCCTTGCGGTCGCCTCCGGAGAGCGGCGTGGGGTGATGTTTCGGTGCCATCCGGACGCTCTCGTTCTCATGTGCGATTAGGCAGAGCGTCGATGGCGAACTAGGCAGCCCTGCTGGTGGCTCGGACGCGTGTGCCCGACTGAAGGTCGTGGACGATCGCTGTCGGCTCGACGGCCTTCGCGATTTCGCAGAGATGGCGGTGATGAGTGAAGTAGACCACCTGTCCCGTGGCGGCCATGCCGGCGAGTAGACGAAACGCTTCTTCCGCGCGAAAATCGTCGAACGTCTCCATGATGTCGTCTGCAAGAAATGGCGGGGGAGCTTGAGCCCTTGCGAACTCGTGATACCCAGCTACGCGAAGCGCCAAATACAGTTGGAATCGCGTGCCTTTCGACAGTTCGGAAGCGATCTTCGAACCGCCGTCGGATCCCTTGGCGATCAGGAGCTCGCTTCCATTCGACGGTTGGGTAACGAGCTCCGAGTAGGCACCTCGACTGATCAGCACGAAGGCTTCCGACGCGCGCGTCATCATCGAACTTCGATGGCGGTCGCGATAGGCCCGTAAAGCCCTGTCGGCCGCCGCCGTCCCAAGCTTCAGTCTGAGATACGCCAATGCCCTGTCTTCGATCGTGAGGAAGACCGTCCGCCGTTGCGCTTCCAGGATCGCGACGGCGGCGTCGCCGCCGACGGCGGTTATCTTGTCCTCCGCCCTGTTCCGAGCGGAGAAAAGGTCGCGGCTGCGAACGTCCTCGTCATCGAAACGCTTTTTTAGGACGATCAGCTCGGCTTCCAGCGACCCTCGATCGATGGTGTCGAGAATGCATTCGGCCTCCTCGACGGTTTCGGCACGCACCCCTTCTAGCAATTCGTCGCGAGCCTTGGCCGAACGCGCCTCGAAATCGGATTTACGGGCGAGCGCGCGCAGACGGCCGTCGACCTCCGTCAAGGATTCGACCCCGAAGAGGTTCATCATCTGGCTCGCTTGGGCCTGCAGTTCCGCGGTTTCATTCGCACGCGCGCTCGCCTTGTCCTGCTCGACTGCGAGCCGCGCTTCGACATCCAGCCGCCTGCCAAGCATCTTCGCGGTGGCCGCGACGCAATCCAGGACGGCCTGGCAAAGTCGGAGAGTGTCCGTGCTCGGTGACAAACCGATCGCGGCGGCGAGCGCGTCGACTTCGGTCCGGAATTGGGTCTGATCGCGCTGCATCTTCGCGATGCGGTCGGCCCACTCCACTCGTTTTTGCAGAGCCGCGTCCAATTGCGCCAGCGCTTCCAGCGTTTCACGCACGACAGCCGTCGTAGGTTCGATTTCGCATTGGCCTAGCCAACAGGTCGCGCACGCCTCCCGCCAAGCCTTGTTCCACGCTTCCTCCGCCAACCGGGCGTCAGCGAGCTTCTTCTCGCGGAACCTCAGGTCGCGCCGTCGATCCGCGATTGCCGCACGCAGGTTCTTGGCTTCGACGGTGCGGTCGAGCGCCACCTGGCCGGTCGCCAGCATCGCCGCGACGTCGTCATCCTGGGAGACATCGACCCCCGCCAAACGCATCGCCTCGGCAGTGCGTTCCCGCGAACCATTCGTTTCGATCTGCGCTTCACGACATTCGCGTTCGGCCGCCAGCAGTTTTCCGTGAGCCTCGATCGCCCGGTCGCGCTTCCGTATCCACAGATTTAGCCCGGCAACCCCAATGTCGATCTCGAGACCGTGTCCGATCGCGTGAAGAGCCTTCTCGATCTCCTCGGCCATCACCGCACGCTTGCGCAGGCTATCCTGCAATTGTCGTCTGGTCTGCTCCAGAGCTGGCCGTATTTCGGCTTGCTCCAGCAGCGCACTATTCAATTCCGCGACGCCTGCAGTATGACCAAGACGCTGCTCCGTGATCAAATCGAGTTTCCGCATCGCGGTCTCGAAGGTGACGGCCGTCTTTGCATCCAATTCCACCTTGTGGATGGCCCAGGCGGCTTCGCGGGCGGACCGCGCTTCGCCGGCGTCCTTATCGCTAACGACACCAACCACGGAACCGAGCGCCTCGATTCTCGCATCAAGGCGTCCCGCCTCGGCGGCGAGGCGATGCTGTTCGCCTTGGCGCGAAGCGATTTCGAGAGCAAGGTCCGCTTCGATCGAAGCCCAACGCTGAAGTTGGTCTTGCGTTGGTACCTGTACCGCGCAGAGCGCATTCCTGTCACCCGTCCAGGGGCGCAACTCGATCAGGCGGTCGTTGAATTCGTCAGCGCGCTCGCGGCATAAGCGATCGGCCGCACGAGATCGCGTGGCGTCGTCGATCTGACGAGCGGTCGCGATGGCTGCGGTCAAGACGCTGGTCGCCGCTTCGTCGAATCCCCCGTCACGTTCCTCGATATTCGCTTGGGCAAGCGACAGCGCCTCGACCGCCTTGTCGACTTCTGCTTCGGCTGCAGCGAGGGCCGCTCCGACTCCCGATCGCCGCTCCATCAGATCGCGAATCGGTCCGGTGACTGCTGCCGGCAGGACAAATCGTGCGGGATCCTGATCCGAGTCGTGGCCGATACGGGCCAGCACCCGCGCGACCGTCTGTTCGGCGAGCCCTAGACTGAGACGACGATCGGGCAGGTCCTTCTCTGCCGTGATGTGCCGCGCCCGCAGGTCCGTCAGCAATTCGATGCGGTCTTCCAGTCCGCAAGCAGAAGCGTTGACGACGAGCCGTTCGAGTTCGTCCCGCAAATCCGCGATGGTCTCGGCAACCGTTTGCGCCTGCGTCGCCAGCTTCGTCTGCCGGGTCATCAGCGTCGGAAGATCGTCGACCCAAGTCGAGGGCGCATCGGGTAACGTCGCAAGCGGAAGAAGATCCGCCCGCAAGGATCGAAAGGTCTGCAGTCTCGGTAGGGCGCTGACGAAGCGTTGCACCTCGTCGATGCGGGCCTGCGTGCGGCCGCGCTCGGCGAGAGCCTCGGTGTAAGCCGACGACGCTTCGTCGCGTTCGATGACGAGCCGCGAGTATTCGGATGCGAGCGTGTCGGTCCGGTCCCGCTCGTCCTTCAGGGCCGCGAGCTCTTTCTTGAGGTCGGCGAGGACTCCCGATCGCTTTCCCGACCGGAAGAAGCTTTCCGCCTCCGCTTTTGCGGATCCGAGCCGATCGCTCAGATCAGCGAGCCCGGCCGTCGCGGAGAAGAGTAGATGACCTAGATCGCCCTTGCTGGCGAGAATACTTTCTCCGCCGGCCTCCAGCGCCTCGTCGTCGAGACAGAACATGGTTTGATAGGCATTGCGATCGAGACCTCCGAGTTCTCCGAGCAGCATGGCCTCGGCAACGGTATTGCCGGCATCGTCCAGAAGGCTGTTGTGGGGGAGTTTGATCCGGGAGAAGTTACGGAGGGTCCCGAAGATCTCGAGTTCGGCTTCGATCCGCATGGTCGGATAAGGGTGCAGAAAGTTGAACCGGCTTTGATGGTGGATGCCGTAAAACAGGTCCATGCACGCCGACATAGCGGTGGATTTACCGGCCTCGTTGGGTCCGTAGACGATGTGCAGGTCGGGGGCGCCGGCGGAGCCCTCTCCGAAATCGATGACCCCGTCCGTGAACTTGCCGTAGCGTCGAAGTCCGAGCTTTCGAATGCGCATCAACGTGCCTCCTGCGCGCTGCCGGCGGCAAGGCGCGCCAGCACCTCTTCCGATCCCTCGCTGGCGAGTCGCCCGATGAGCAGGTCGAGGCCGGTGTCGTCCGGAGCTAGGCTGCGTCGACATTCCGGGGGCAGCTGCGCGAGAAGGTCGCTGACGATACCGTCCGCTTCGGCTCGGAAGGCCTCGGAACCGACGATTTCGTCGCTCATCGTCCTTCGCAGCGCTTCGACGGGGTCCGCGCTCTCCGCCGAATCGACCACCGGCCGTCGGCAGTCGGTATCGATCTTCTCGATCCACACGTTGCCTATCGCTTCCGCCCGGGCCTCGGCTTCGGTGCGCAGGAGATCGGCATCACGCCGGATGCTCCAGGCCATGGATGTCGCTCCGGAAATGGAAAGTCGCGCGACAAGATGATCGGATGCCAATCTGCCGGCCGCGTCTCCGAGCGCCTTATCGAGCCGAGCGGCCAAGTCGGACCACGACGTCGCTCCCGAGGCGTCGACGGCGACGCGTTCGAATTGCGCCAGCCCGACGATGCGCTCGTCGAGAGTGATGGACCCGTCGTCCAGTACGCTGGCTAACGTGACTGATTTGGGACCCTGCTCGCCGACGTCGCGCCCTTGCGGAATGCCCGGCATTACGACGGTGCAGGGGCCCTCGGTCGTCGAGCGCTTGTGGATGTGCCCCAGCGCCCAGTACCGGAAGCCCGAGCCGAGGAGTTCCGCCGTGCTGCACGGCGCGTAGACGTCGTGTGGCGGCGAACCGTCCAGACTGGTGTGCATGAGTCCGATGTTGATGGCGTCGGCGACGGGCGGCCGGTACTTGGCGAGAAGGCTCTCCGGGGCCTGCGGCCTGACGAAGCTGAGTCCATGGATCGCGATCGGTCTCTCCCCGCGATCCCGCTGGATCTCGACGGCGTCGGCCCGGCCGCCGAACAAATGGACGTTTTCGGGAAGGACGAGTTCCTTCGTTATCTTGGACAGAGCGTCATGGTTGCCCCGGATGATGAAGACCTGGATGCCTGCCGCATCGAGGCGACGGAGTTGCTCGGCGAGAAAGCGCGCAGTCTTCATCGACGTCTGCTCGCCGTCATAGAGGTCGCCGGCCAGCAGGAGTGCGTTCACCTGCTCGTCGAGGCACAAGTCGACGATACGCGAGAAAACCTGCCGGCTGGCGTTGCCGACGAATTCCGCCAATCGCGGATCGCGCAGCGCGAGCGAACGCAACGGCGAATCGAGATGGACGTCGGCTGAATGCACGAAACGGTAGGCGCCCATAGTTACAACTCACTCCGGTCGAATCAGCGAAGTCTACCGCGTCGCGGAAAGCATCATTGGTTTATCGGAGACACCGGAGATCGCCGCCCTTGATATCCCCAGCGCTTTGTCGCGACCGCATTCATTCGAACATCGGCCAGCAGCCGTCCTCTTCGTGGCGGCCGGTGCGCTGCTGGCAGGTGTCGTCGAGCAGCCGCTGCCCGACCACCTTCCAGACCGCCTGGGTGCCAGCCAGCCGGATGGCGTCGGCCTTCTGAATCTCGACGATCCGGCCGCAGCGGGAGCACGCCACCCTCAGAACATGCTGGGGAATTTCGGACAGCCGCTGCGCCCGGATGGACGGTCCGGACTGCTTCGGTCTGGCGTCGGCGCTCGGGTCGTTCAGAATCGATTCCCAGTATTCGGATGGAATCGGGTCGGGCGGGCTAGGTGACGGCACTGTACGGGGCTGCCTGCCGACGCCGGCGGCCAGCTTCTCCATCTGCTTCGGGGCCGGCATGCGAAAACTTGCGGGTCGGTGAGTCATAGGCAGTTAGAACATATCATGAACAAGCGAGTCGAGTCCTAAGAGGTCCCCTTCGTGAGAAATCATCCTGTTGGGAAGCCCGGGGATTGTCGGAACCAAGCCGGGCCGTTCGTCTTGAATCCGGCATCAGTATTGGAGTTCCCCCGCTATGGCCCCCCGCGCTAACTGGAAAGGCTTCCTGCGTCTTTCCCTCGTCACCTGTCCGGTAGCGCTCTATCCGGCCACGTCGGAATCCGAAAAGGTCTCCTTCAACCAGCTCAACCGGAAGACCGGCCATCGCATCAAGTACGCCAAGGTCGATGCTGACACGGGTGAGGAGGTCGCCAACGAGGATATCGTCAAGGGCTACAAGGTCGACACCGACACCTTCATCGAGGTGACGAAGGAGGAACTCGAGAACGTTGCGCTGGAATCGACGCGGACCATCGAAATCGACGAGTTCGTCGACCGCAGTGAGATCGACCCGAGGTATCTGATCCGTCCCTACTACCTGGTACCGGACGGAAAGGTCGGTCACGACGCCTTCGCCGTCGTCCGCGAAACCATCCGGGAGATGAACAAGGTCGCTATTGGGCGCGTGGTGCTGACCAACCGTGAGCACATCATCGCCCTCGAGCCCATGGACAAGGGCCTGATGGGGACGCTGCTGCGCTATCCTTACGAGGTGCGTTCTGCGGAAGAATATTTCGACGACATCCAGGATGTCAAAGTCACCAAGGACATGCTTGATCTCGCCAAGCACATCGTCAACCAGAAAGCGGGCCACTTCGAGCCAGACAAGTTCGAAGACCAGTACGAAACTGCCCTCATCGATCTCATCAACCAGAAGCGCGCCGGCAAACCCATCACCGCGAAAGCGCGTCCTCGCGGCGAGAACGTGGTGGATCTGATGGACGCGCTGCGCAAGAGCATCGGAAGAGAAGCGGCGACGGCGGCCGAGGCGCCGAAAAAGTCAACCAAGAAGCCGCGCAAGGTGGCCGCCGGGCAGAAGGAAATGCTGATGCCGATTGCCGGCAAGAAACCAGCCAAGGAAGCCGCGGCGAAGAAGCTGACGGCCAGACCGCAGCGGAAGTCGGCTTAAGGTATCCTTGCGGTGCGTTCACGGAAAGCTCGCTCCGACATGCCGGATGCGTCGAGATATTTCCCGTGCCGGCCGCTCTGTTCGCCCGCTTTGGAAATTCTCTGCTCGCGAGGTAGACAGCACGGCTGATCGCATAACAGCAGTCAGTGGGTGGTGCGGGGAAGCGTCTCATGGCGAGAAAACTGAAAACCTACCAGACCTCGCTGGGCTTTTTCGATCTGGCGATTGCTGCTCCCTCCATGAAAGCGGCTCTGGAAGCGTGGGGCGCAGACAGCAATCTCTTCCATCAGGGCGCGGCGAAGGAGAGCTGCGACCCGGACGTCATCGCCGGGGCCATGGCAAAGCCCGGCGTCGTTCTCAGGCGCCCGGTTGGAACCGACCGACCTTTCAGCGAACATGCCGAACTGCCCACCGATCTTGGCGGCGGCGGACCAACGAAAGCCGCCCGCAAGTCGAATGGCCTAAAGGCGAAGAAACCTTCCTCTCGCCCCATCAACAAGGCTGCCAAACGAAAGGCCGCTCTCGCCTTCGAAAAGGAGCAGAAGCGGCGCCAGCTTGAACAGCCGAAGGAAGAGACTGCCAGGCAGAAGGATCGTGAACGCCGTCAGCAGGCGGTCGACAAGGCGCAGGCTGCGCTGGACAAGGCTAAGCAAGAGCACGCGAAGCGGGCCGCCGCCATCCGGGCCCAGGTCGAGGCTCTCGAGAAGAGATCGCAAGCCGAAAAAGCCCGCTGGGATAACGAGAAGGAGCGATTGGGAGCCGCGCTGCGGCGCGGGCGGGGTTAGAGGACTAGGCTGGCATCGTGCACTGCGCCGGCCCTTCTAATCAGGAGGACATTCTGGGCAGGTATCACCGATCGAGTTCAGCACGTCGCGGACCTCGGCCGCCGCTGCATCAGGGGAGATCCCTGCTGGCGGATCTTCACGGGCGATATCGATCGCTCGCTCCCATGCATGCGGATCGGCGCGGTCCTGCATCCAACCGTGCTCCTCGCACTCGCGGATGGCGCCAGCGTTCTGAAGCACGTCAATCGCCCATCCGCGCATCGTCCGTATCGCCGGCCTTCGCTCACTTGTCATCAGCATGGAAATGGCTCCGGAACGGCGAATCGTTTTGTCCGTCATTCGTTCCGGCCGATAACACATGGCTGGGATTCGCAACGGCGGGAGCTCAAGGTTTGGTTCGAATCTTTGACGCGCAGACGCCCAGTCCCTGAACTTGGTCTTCCTGGCTTTTCATTTGGGCGCGTGCGGCAAGTGCCGACCGGGCTCTCGTGTTGGGGTGGACGGCCCCCTTCCGCCGGTTTGCGTGGCAAGATGGGTCATCGATGACCTGAAACGAGGGAGCCGCCCGTGGAAA
>NZ_JBEPQK010000035.1:0-35421 GCF_040547805.1 Bradyrhizobium sp. LA6.1
TGACTCGATGGAAGCCACTGTGGACCCTTATCTCGGGGTCCCGATTGGATGCCGATCACCCCGAAAACGGGGTCCTTATTCCATGCCGAAACACACCAACCTCGCAAAGAGCAACTCACAGGCGCTCTGACGACGCAACAAGAAGAGTTCGTGGGCTGATGCCGCTGCTACTCGTTCTAATGTCTATTTTCCTTAGTACGGGTGCGATAGTCTACGCCGCTTGCCGATCTCAACGCCGGCGAGATCGGCGCATGCACAGGCACAATCGCGCCAATTCGCTCAGCTCGCCCCCCGCATTCGACTACCAAAGCGACGGGCATTCTGATCCTTCAGCCGCATAATGAGCCGTCCGCTGCAGCCTCACTCGTGAAGGCCAGGCGACACGCGCCGCCGCTAAAGCGAGCGCCACAAGTTCTGGATTCGGTGTTTCTCGATCGGCTGCTGATCGATTTGATCGATGCCGCGGGGCCGATCCAACGCGACGGCGGACAGATGCGAAAGGCAGTTCTCGACCAGTCGGGTGGTTTTTGCTACACTTTCCTGTAATGCGTCACGCTGGCGCGAATGGCTGACCAGTCACATACCTGGAACATTTCAAAGATTTGCACTGCGCAAAAGTCCTCGAAAGCCTATGCGATCAATCAAAGGTCGTAGTGAGGCAGTAAGTCTACTGTAAATCGTACAAGTGAGGCTCTTATCGTGACCGAGCGCTCTGAACCCCGGAAGGAAGCCCCAAATGTCGTCGGGCCTGAGGTGAGGCCGAGCGTCTTCGTCGTCGACGATGACCTCTCAATGCGCGAATCGCTGGTCAACCTATTTCGTTCGATCGGTCTAGATGTCGTTGCTTACGGATCCGCCCGAGAAATGCTCCAGAGCGAGCTCCCTGATGTTCCTAGCTGCCTTGTGCTTGACATCAGGCTGCCGGGATTGAGCGGCCTTGAGCTCCAGAATGAGTTAGACAAACTGAAGATTCACATTCCCATCATTTTCATCACCGCTCATGGCGATATTCCGATGACCGTCAAAGCCATGAAGAGTGGAGCAATCGATTTTCTCAGCAAGCCGTTTCGCGATCAGGAACTACTCGATGGCGTAGTCGCAGCTATCGAACAGGATCGGAAGAGACGAGGTGTAGACAAGGTGGTCAGCAGGCTGCAGTCCTTGTTTGAGGCACTAAGTCCACGAGAGCAGGATGTGTTGAAACTGGTCGCCGCCGGCCTATTGAACAAACAGGTAGCCGCGGAACTCGGGCTCGCCGAGATTACAATCAAGATCTATCGCGGCCACGTGATGAAGAAGATGGGAGCTCGATCGCTAGCCGATTTGATCAGGATGGCTGAGAGGCTGGGAATTGGGACCGACCGTTTCAGGGTACAAACCTAAGTATGATTTTACAATTTCGTCGTACACGTGCACCCTTCTGCTGGCCGTCATGCTTCGGCCAGCGCCTTCGCCCAACTAAGAACAGGTCGTCTTGTCTAGGTATTCAACTGTTTCCGTTGTTGACGACGATCCTTCGATTCGTGCCGCACTGAACAACCTTTTGAAATCGCAGGGCCACATCGTTCATACGTTTGCATCGGCTGAGGAATTTTTGCGGTCGTCTCAATTGAACGACACGTCCTGTGTCATCGCAGACGTGCAGATGCCCATGATGAGCGGCTTTGAACTTTTGGAACAGATGCGAGCCCAGGGCCATGCTGCACCATTCATCTTGATGACTGCCTTCGCAGATGATCGCACGCGAGCCCGCGCGTTGAGCGCGGGCGTAACCGGTTTTTTTGCCAAACCCTTTGCCTACTTGGCGTTGAGCGCCTGCCTCGATGCATCGCTTCGCGAGCATCGGGGTGGAACGAACGCGTGAAAGATGGGAAGCAGTCTGGACCAAGCCGCAGCCGCGCGGCGCTTACGATGTCGATCAATGCGCGATTGCCCGTGCTTACCGCGTGCCAGTGGCGACCATCGCCTTTTGCCGCATTCCTGTCGTTGTTGTTGCACTTTCGGCATCTGGTTAAAGCACTTGCAACGTCGGGCTCCTGACAAGGCGCCTTTGGTATGATCGCGCAATCTGACGAGGCGAGGCCCTCATCGCTTTAACGAAGGAGCGCCCTAGCCGCGAGCGGTAACCGCTTTTACCGCAAAGCCAGCAGCATTCCCTTATCCGGCACAACGTTCATGCCCTATGATGGGTATTTTGGCTCCGCTCACAGTCCGGCGGATTGTATGCGAAAGGTATTAATGGACGAGAGCAGTGGCACTGATCTTCCAGCCGCCATTCTCGTCGAAACCGTGCAAGGAGAGGGAGGCATTAACGTCGCTGGTAAGGAATGGTTGCAGTAAATTGAGGCTTTGGCAAAAGAGGTCGGAGCTATTTTCATAGTTGACGATATCCAAATGGGCTGTGGCCTTACAGGCGAGTTCTTCAGTTTCGAGTTCGCCGCGTTGTCGCCAGACATTGTTGTAATGTCGAAATCGCTGAGTGGGTACGGTTTGCCACTATCGATGCTCCTGATCAAAGAAGCGATTGACGCATGGGAACCAGGCGAGCACACGGGGACGTTTCGAGGAAACAACCTTGCACTCGTTTCTGGCAAAGCGGCTTTGAATCTGTATTGGCGCAACCAGACGTTCTCGCAACAGGTCCGACGCTTGGGCGCATTTATGCGGCGTCGACTCGATGCTATCGCGCACCAGCACGGAAACAAGTTTGCTGTTCGTGGACGGGGCATGATATGCGGATTCGATTGCAAAACGACCGAAATCGCAGAGGCGACGTCACATAGAGCGTTTGAAAAGAGATTGATTATCGAGCGATGCGGACCGACCGATCAGGTTGTAAAGTTCTTGCCTGCACTTACGATCGACCAAGAAACGTTGGGACAAGGCCTAGACATATTCGAGGAGTCATTGACCGAAACGTTGAATTCAGCCCGAGCAAGCTAAACTTGTAGGCACACGAGAGAAACTGTTGCTAGCGACCGCATCGCCGCACAAGTCACTGGCGTGTGTCCTCGCTTGCCGCCGAAATGGTCAGGAGTTTTGAGGCCATGATCATGAAGGTGAAGCCTGAAGGCCAACGCTATCTGTGATCCGCCGAGTCGGCTGATCCACGGAGAACGCCTGCTGCCCTCCTCGGTCCACAACACGTGAGTGCGAGCAGCACCTTTGACCGCAGAAGCTCGCAGTCGCGAGCGACTCTGGTCGAGCTGGCCTATCTAAGTTTCCAGTCTGAGGTCTGCCGAAGGTGAGCTCGCAGCGGAATGGAGTCAAATGGTGTGGTATGGCTTCTTGGTGGCCACGTGCCCAGCCGCACGGGTGCGGACTTTATTAGGACCGTAGATTGTGCAGCAGCGATCCAGCCTGAGCCGTTTACAGCATAGGTGCAGCAACAATCACTCCGGCGGCCGGCTTTACGACGAAAGCCGTCAAGGAACGAGCGGTGGGGATGTCCCGGGTTCGTTGAATTTCTGAAGAGGTCGGCGTTGCCCACCTTGAGCCGGTAGGCTCGGGGTGCTGATTCCAAAGGAGAGCAACACCATGACGAGAGATATCACACCGGCTGGTTGGCCGGCGACCGGCGCTGGGGACGAAGCATTTGCGGAAGTGCAGGCGAGTGCCCGAGTTCAGCTATCAGAAGCCCCTATTTGGCGTGAGCGCCTCGACGGCAAGCGAAGGTGTCGGACCAAATGTCAACTATGCTGGGCCAATCGAAGAAGCCCGACGCATCTGCCGGGTCCGAGATGCGTCGGGCTGAGTGGGAGACTGAGAGCGCGACAGTCCTCCTCCCAGAACCGTGTCTGCAAGTAGTATGCCGTGCCCGTACTGCTACACCAATATATCAAATTAGATATCTGCCCTGCCACAAAGTTCCGCGAGGCATTCAAAGACGCTCGGCCAGCTCCATCTTCAAGGCCTGACTATTCCCGTTCCAAAAACTACCGCCATCACCTTTCGTTTGGATCAAAATTGAGGCAGAAGAAGCGGACAACGGGCCGCCGGCTCATCAACAACAGATATCTAGATGTTTGATGCATTGCTACGCGGGACTGGAACGATCCCCCCGAGTTCGCGCACGACAGAGGCAAACGATCGAGATCTAAGCTTAGATTTCGCGAAAGGTGCGCTCATTGTTTTGGTGATCGTTGGGCACCTGATTCAGTATGTCATCTACCGAGACGACGGGTTTTGGTATTCGCCGTACTACAAATCGATCTATATGTTTCACATGCCACTCTTTATGGCGATAAGCGGATATCTTTCTTCTCGATCGCTGCTGCAAAAGTCGTTCACTCGAGCCGCCAGCGACCGTGCGAAGCAGCTCTTGCTGCCGATGCTGTTTTGGTGGACGTTCATGGAGACAGCTAAGCTGGCGGCATTGTGGCGCGCAACCAGCGTAACGAGCGGACTTTTGGAATTTGTAGACGATTTCGCTGGCACATACTGGTTCATCTGGGCGACGTTTGTTTCCTATCTTCTCCTCAAGATTTCTACCAAGCTCAACCACCAATCGTGGGTCATATCTGGCTTGGCCATACTGGTCGCACTCGCGCCTCTGACATTCTCCATATCACCCCTGATCAGATTCACTTACCCGTTCTTCTGCTTCGGCTTCTTGCTTGCTCAATCGAGAGAACGATGGACGAGTACATCGCGACATCACAAGCCGCTCCTGATCTTATTTCTCTCGATAGTGACTTGCGTATGCTTTCTAGCATGGGACAAGGACACCTATGTCTACAATAATCTTGGGGTAATCCACGATTTTCGGTCGGCTAAAAACGTGCTTCTGATGTTTGTTGGCTCTGCAGCGGCCTCAGCAATCGCTATCGAACTCCTGCTGCAATGCTGGAGCATTGGCCGTTCAAATCGAATGGCCCGCTTTATCGCTGTGGAGTTGGGCCAGACCACGCTGCTGCTCTACCTGGTCCAGGGTACCGTGTTCCGTCTCATGGATTTCGTACAGTTCGGAAACCTTTGGGATCTCACGACCCGGTCGATCATCGCGGGTATGCTCGGGGCAACGATTATTGCGATCGCGCTAACGGTGCGCTCGATTGTTCGCGGCGTTCCATATCTATCGCAACTCGTCCTCGGAATGCCGCCACGCTCAGGTCTTCCGCAAGCAAAACCTGCAATGAACTAGCTGTATGCATTTGTACGGCAGGGTATTGCGATAGCATCGACTTGTGACGCCGCAGGAATAACGTTCGAACCCAGATCCGGCGGCGACGGCGTGCCGCCGGTCGAGCCGGTCATCGGCATAAGAGCAACCCCATCGAAGCGTGCATTGGTGAGGGTTTGCATGGCACCGGCGAACTCAGCCCATTGCGTCCATCCAAATAAGATCGACTGCCCTGAGATTAGCTTCGCTGCACCAATCGTCTAGCCGCCGGGTTTCGACCCAGATCTGGCGATCGAACCTAATCCAATCACACTCGGCGAGATGTTTTTTCGAGTGCCGTACTGAACCCGAGACGTAAGCGCTGTACGCATCCGGTGACGGCCCCCGGTCAGGTCGCCTTGGGCGGATGGCTGATTTGCGCTCAAGCAGCGTGGGCGACGCTCTGGGGGCGCCAATTCCAAGGTAGAAGTTCGTGGATGCGCTTGGCGGGTTGATCCGGCAGGCGGGCCAGCACGTCGGCAAGCCAAGCCTGTGGATCAATGTCGTTGAGCTTGGCGGTGGCGATGAGGGTGTAGATCGCAGCCGCACGCCGGCCGCCCTCATCGGAGCCGGCGAAGGTCCAATTTCTTCTGCCGACGGCGACAGTCCGTAGCTCGCGCTCGGCGGCATTGTTCGACATGCACAGGCGCCCGTCATCAAGGAAGCGAGTAAATGCATCCCAGCGGCTGAGGCAGTAATTGATCGCCTTGGCCGTATCATTGCTCCTGGAGAGCTTGGCGCGCTGTTCGCGCAACCACGCCTGCAGCTCGACGATCAGAAGGCGGCGGCTACGCTCCTGGCGCACGCGCAGGCGCTCCTGCGGAGCAAGACCGTTGATCTCACGTTCGATGGCGAACAGGATATCGATGCGCTTGACCGCTTCGGCCGCAATCGGCGCTTGGCTTAGCCGTGCGAGATCAAAGAACTTGCGCCTGCCATGCGCCCAGCATGCGGCCTCGACGATTTGGCCTCCTTTGCGATTGGGCTCGTAGAGCCTGCTGAACCCGGCGTAGGCGTCGGCCTGCATCAGTCCGGCATAGCCCGCCAGATGCTGTTCCGGATGTTCGCCGCTGCGATCCGGCGAGTAGAAGAACACGGCGCCGGTGGATCTGGCCCGGCAAACGGGCGGTCGTCCCGTACATAGGTCCAAAGCCGGCCGGTTCGCGTCTTGCCCTTGGCCAGGACCGGCACCGTGGTGTCGTCGGCGTGGACGCGCTCGGCCGCAAAGACATGGCTCCGGATCGCACCGACCAGCGGCATCAGGGCTGCCGCGGAGGCACCCACCCAGTCCGCGAGCGTCGATACGTCGAGGTCGATGCCTTCACGTTGGTAGACATCGCTCTGACGATTGAGCGGCAGGTGCAGGCCGTACTTGGCGAACAGGATATGGGCGAGCAGCTTCGGCCCTGCACGCCCCCGCGCAATCGGGTGCGAGGGAGCCGGTGGCTGGGTGATCGCTTCGCAGGCCCGGCAGACGAACTTCTCACGCACATGCTGGATCACCTTCCACTGGCGTGGAACGAGCTCCAGCGTCTCGGTCATGTCCTCGCCGAGCTTGCGCAATCGGTTGTCGCCACAGCATGGGCAGGTCGCCGGCACCGGATAGACAATGCGCTCCCGCAGCAAATGCTCCGGCAGCGGCCGGCGCGCCGGCTTGCGGCGCTCGAACGATGGCACCGTAATCTTGCCGGCTGCCGCCATCTGCACCGCTGTCTCGGCTTGTGCGGCGTTCGCCTCGAGATCGGCGAGCTGCAGCTCGAGCTGGTCCAGCAATGCGCCGCGCTCCGAGGACTGTCCGAACTGCTCGTGCCGCAGCTTCCTGATCGTGAGCTTGAGCTTCTCGATCAGCAATATCTGCGCCTGGGCATCCGCCTCTGCGGCCAGGCGGGCCGTTCGCTCGGCGCGCAGCATCGCCTTCAGCGTGGTCACATCGTCAGGGAAAGAATCATCGGCGCCCATGCCAACCAGAGAATCATAACTTGCCGTCGCTGTCCGAACCGCCGATCGTGGTATCGATTCAAATCCTGGCGATCAGCCGGCCGCCTGCGGCCGCCACGTGTGTTGCGGCATCCGCCAGTCAATGCCCTCCAGAAGATAGCCAAGCTGGGCCGGGGTGATGGTCACCACGCCATCCGCCGGCGACGGCCAGAGGAAACGGCCGCGTTCCAGCCGCTTGGCGTAGAGCGACATGCCCAACCCATCGTGCCAAAGGATCTTGATCAGCTTGCCGCTCTTGCCGCGGAACACATAGAGGTCGCCGCCGTGCGGGTCGCGCATGAAGGCTTCCTGCACCAGCACGGCCAGCGAGTTCATGCCGCGGCGCATGTCGGTGTGGCCAGTCGCAATCCACACCCGCACGCCCGACGGAATGGGGATCATCGCGGCCGCCCATCTGCCAGCGCCGCGACCGCGACCTTCAGCGTCGCCGCATCGACCGTGCCCGTGATCCGCATCCGAGTTCCGGCCGCAAACTCGATCTCGATCGTTCCGCCGTCGGCCGACCGGACTGGACCAGGCATCGCTTCCGCGACCACCATCGCCGGTACGAAGCCGGTTTGATCGGCGGCTTCCTTCGACTCGGGGCGAAACGACCGCCGCCATCGCAGCAGCAATGAGCGCGAAACGCCATACCGCCGCGCAGTCGCCGCGACTTGCCGCGGCGCCTGCAAGCTCTCCAGGACGATCTTGAGCTTCTCGTCCTCGGACCAACGCCGCCGCCGGCCGGTGTCCACTACTTCGAGCCGTTCGATTTGGGCACTGCGCCTATCACTGTCCATAAGGACAGTTCTCAACACCGCGCCTCACTTGGCAAGGCGGCCTTCAGCGGACGGATACGTTCGAACCCGATAAGCCAGCGATCCATTTCGAGGACGCGCCTCTAACACTTACCCTGCTTGCGGCGCATTCGAGCGAGGAGCACGTGGTTTAAGGGCCCGGGTCGACCTCTCCACGAGCAGCTCATCCGACTTTTTTCTGCCGAGGGGCTGCAAATCAAATGTGATAATGAGGTAGAACGCAGTTGATCCGTCAGCTCAGGCTGGTGTCCCAGAAAGCTTGCTCAAGAACCGGGACTTTGTCGCGGGCATCGATAAGAGAAGGGCGCTCGGGACCAGCAAACCGCCAGTTTCAACGGCTCCGGCATCTGCTCAGGCGGCTTGTTCACGCACATGCGGGCTTTGCCCGGTCATAGCACCGCCAGTCCAAAGACATGCTTGCGAGCGCGGAAAAGACCGCGGCGGAATGGTCGCCGAACCGAGCCCCGACCTTCTGAGCCATATCGTCGGCGCGCTAGACGCACCATTGTTGTTGATTCCGTGACCACTCGCGAGCAATGAACCGCCAGATGCTTTTCTCTACTGAATTCGTCGTCCGGGGCATATGGCGACAGTGATCGCCGCGATAATCTTCTTCAGGTCCCATATAGCACTGGCCTCATTCATGTAGCGTTTTTTTGTGAACTCAAACAGCACAGAGTCAACATGCGCGCCTTCACTTTTGCTTGCCAGATACCAACTTGATTGTCGAAAAATGGATCAATGATGATAAGTACTGCGCGACAGAGAAGGAATTTCAATGCTTTGTTTGCCCGGCTTGCTCGCGGTTGCACTGGATGAACAGCAAGACTGGAACACTCCTAGGCAAGGACACGAAATGAGGGAAACTCGCTGGCTCACTGCGCGAGTTGATCACGCGGTCACTGTGGAACGCTTCTCGGCCAAACGGTTCTGCTTACCTCCGATCCGCGCCGCAGTTTCATTAGTCGCACCCACGCAATAGAGAAACGCCTGACGAAGGCTGAACGAAGTCTCCCGGACTACAAACTTTCGTATAGTGCTTCAAAACCCTTTCGATGTGGAAGGTTTACCTCTGTACAGTTGAGCGATTGATGCAATGCCTATACAGAGTCCAGAACTCGGCAGTTCGAGAGCGTGACGCTTCCGCATTCGAAAAGGCCAGACGCGATTGACGTCGTCGATCGGGGACCAACATTAGCCTGTGCAGAGCAACGATTTGTCAAACCAAGAGAGCAAACGGCGGGTCGCTCTAGTTACCGGCGTGACTGGACAGGACGGCGCTTATCTGGCCGAATATCTGCTGTCGCTGGGCTATGTCGTGCACGGCATCAAGCGGCGCTCGTCCTCGTTCAACACCGCGCGGGTCGATCATCTCTACCAGGACCCGCATGTCGGCAACGTGCCGTTCCTGATGCACTATGGCGACATGACGGACTCGACCAACCTGATCCGTCTGGTGCAGCAGATCCGGCCGACCGAGATCTACAATCTTGCCGCCCAAAGCCACGTCGCGGTAAGCTTCGAAAGTCCGGAATACACCGCCAATGCCGACGGCATCGGCGTGCTGCGGCTGCTGGAAGCGATCCGCATCCTCGGCATGGAGAAGGAGACGCGGTTCTACCAGGCCTCGACCTCCGAGCTCTATGGCCTGGTGCAGGAGGTCCCGCAGAAGGAGACGACGCCGTTCTATCCGCGCTCGCCCTACGGCGTCGCCAAGCTTTACGGCTACTGGATCACGGTGAACTACCGCGAAGCCTACGGCATGTTCGCGTCCAACGGCATCCTGTTCAACCACGAGAGCCCGATCCGTGGCGAGACCTTTGTGACCCGCAAGATCACCCGCGGCGTCGCGCGTATCGAGGTCGGGCTGGAAGAGACGCTCTATCTCGGCAATCTCGAAGCCAAGCGCGACTGGGGCCATGCCAGGGACTATGTCGAGGGCATGCACAAGATCCTGCAGGCCGACAAGCCCGATGACTTCGTGCTCGCCACCGGCGAGACGCGCTCGGTGCGCGAGATGGTCGAGCTGTCGTTCGCGCATGTCGGCCGCCGCATCGCATGGCGCGGCAAGGGCGTCGAGGAGACCGGCGTCGATGAGAAGAGCGGCAAGACGGTCGTGAAGATCGATCCGACCTATTTCCGCCCCACCGAGGTCGATCTCCTCGTCGGTGACGCCAGCAAGGCGCGCGAGGTGCTTGGCTGGAAGCCGAAGCGGAGCTTTGCAGAGCTCGTTGCGGAGATGATGGCGAGCGATCTGGCGGACGCAAAACGGGAAGCGGCGAGTGGCATACGCACCGTTTGAGCTGACAGGCAAAAGCGTCTACGTCGCCGGCCATCACGGCATGGTCGGCAGCGCGATTGCGCGCCGGCTCGAACGGGAGGACGTCAAGCTCGTCACCGTGGACCGGCGCGAGGTCGATCTCTGCAACCAGGCCGCTGTGTTCGACTGGTTCGCGAAGACGCGGCCGCAAGTGATCTTCCTCGCCGCGGCCAAGGTCGGCGGCATCGTCGCCAACAACACGCTGCGCGCGGAGTTCATCTACGACAACATCACGATCGCGGCCAACGTGATCCAGGCCGCGCATCAGAACGGCGCCGAGAAGCTGATGTTTCTGGGGTCGTCCTGCATCTATCCGAAACTGGCACCACAGCCGCTGCGCGAAGATTCGGTGCTCACGGGTCCGCTGGAGCCGACCAACGAGCCATACGCGATCGCCAAGATCGCCGGGATCAAGATGGCGGAGGCCTATCGCAACCAGTACGGGTGCGACTTCATCAGCGTGATGCCGACCAATCTCTACGGCCCCGGCGACAATTATCATCCCGAATTGAGCCATGTCGTTGCCGCGCTGATCCGCCGCTTCCACGAGGCGAAGGTTGCTGGCGCAAAGAGTGTCGCCGTGTGGGGCACCGGCACGCCGCGGCGCGAGTTCCTCTATGTCGACGACATGGCGGATGCCTGCGTGCACCTGATGAAGAGCTATTCGAGCACGGAGCTGATCAATATCGGCACCGGCCAGGACATCACCATCGCCGAGTTCGCGCGGGTCGTGGCCGAGGTCGTCGGCTACAGCGGCGAGATCGCCTTCGACAGCTCGCGCCCCGACGGCACGCCACGCAAGCTGCTCGACGTCAGCCGCCTCGCAAGCCTCGGCTGGCGCGCGAGGACTTGGCTTGTAGATGGAATGCGACAGACCTACCAGGACTTCTTGGCGGTATCGGGTACATCGGACAAAACGAGAGACTCATGCAGCTGCTAACTGCTGACGGCGCTCATTGTGCGATTGCCGGAAAGTTGCGTTAGGATCTTCCGGCGGATTCGACAGGGCTCCACGTGTTGCTTGGAGCTCGCGCACCTCGGGGTGCCGCGTGCCCGATGGAGGGCAGGAACGGCTAGACTGGCCGATAACTATAGCGAGCGAATTGGTCAGGCGCGCCTTGCGGGACGCTCTGTTTTGAACTTGAGGTAAACTGATTAAATGTGCGGAATTGTCGGCATCTTGGGGCGCGGTCCGGTCGCGGATCGCCTCATCGATTCACTGAAGCGACTGGAATATCGCGGCTACGACTCAGCGGGCATTGGAACGCTCCAAGGAAACCAAATCGAGCTTCGACGCGCCGAGGGCAAGCTGAGGAACCTTGAGGCACGCGTTCGCTGCCATCCGCTCTCAGGCCATGTCGGGATTGGGCACACGCGCTGGGCTACTCATGGCAAGCCGACGGAGCACAATGCTCATCCGCATGCAACAGGCAATGTTGCAGTCGTCCATAACGGCATAATCGAGAATTTCCGCGAGCTGCGCGCGGAGCTAAAACGGCATGGCGCCTGTTTCGCCTCTGAAACAGACACCGAGGTGGTGACGCATCTCATCGACTTTTATCTGAAAGACGGCTGCTCGCCGCAGGAGGCAGTAAAAGCGTCGCTGCCGCGGCTAGTCGGCGCGTTTGCGCTTGCAATCCTGTTCAAGGGTCAACACGATCTCATGATCGGTGCGCGCAAGGGCTCACCACTCGCGATCGGGCATGGCGAAGGCGAAATGTATCTCGGATCGGATGCTATCGCGCTCGCGCCCCTTACCGGCTTGATCACCTACCTTGAGGACGGCGATTGGGCTGTGCTCAACCGCAACTTCAGCGTGGTCTACGACGCACAAGGCACAGTTGTCCGCCGGGAGGTGATGAAATCTGGCGCGTCGTCGGTTCTCGTCGAGAAAGCAAACTACCGCCACTTCATGGCGAAGGAAATCCACGAACAGCCAGAGGTGATCGGGCAGACGCTGGCGCATTACGTCGATATCGCCACCGAGAGCGTGGCACTGCCGCAGGAGCTTCCGTTCGACTTCAACGAGATCGGACATATCTCGATCACGGCTTGTGGTACGGCAGGCTACGCCGGCCATATCGCCAAATACTGGTTCGAGCGGCTGGCTCGTATTCCAGTGGAGCTCGATGTCGCCTCCGAATTTCGCTATCGTGAGGCGCCGATGCGCAAGGGAAATCTTGCTATCTTCATCTCGCAGTCCGGCGAGACGGCCGATACGCTGGCCGCGCTCCGCTATGCCAAATCGCAAGGCCTGCATACCCTCTCGATCGTGAACGTACTGAGTTCGACCATTGCGCGCGAAAGCGGGACAGTGTTGCAGACACTCGCCGGACCTGAAATCGGCGTTGCCTCGACCAAGGCGTTCACATGCCAGCTGGTCGTCCTGGCGGCGCTTGCGGTTGCTGCTGGCAAGGCGCGCGGTGAATTGCCGGAGAGCGACGAGGTCGATCTCGTGCGAGCGCTGATCGAAATTCCGCGGCTAGTTACAGCGGCGCTTGCCAGCGAGCCGCAGATCGAGAAGCTCGCACGCGACATCGCCAAATCGCGTGACGTGCTATATCTCGGTCGCGGCACGTCGTTTCCACTGGCCCTGGAGGGGGCGCTGAAGCTGAAGGAGATCTCCTATATTCACGCCGAGGGCTATGCGGCCGGTGAGCTCAAGCACGGCCCGATCGCCTTGATCGACGAGAGCGTTCCCGTAATCGTCATTGCTCCCTGCGACCGGGTGTTCGAAAAGACCATCTCGAACATGCAGGAGGTTGCCGCACGCGGCGGCAAGATTATCTTGATAACGGACGCTCGGGGAGCCGCAGAGGTATCCATGGATTCACTCGCGACGATTGTGCTGCCGGAGATGGGTACGACATTTACGTCGATTGTCTATGCGATTCCGGTGCAGCTTCTGGCCTACCACACGGCCATCCTGATGGGCACGGACGTCGACCAACCCCGAAATCTCGCGAAATCGGTAACCGTCGAATGAGGCAAGGTGACGTGACCTGGATTTGTCGTGGTCAGATTCCGAATGCGCACAAGCCTCTGTCAGATCGAATTACGATGTGCTGCCCGGCTCCTGGCGCGATGCGACCGCATGGCTTGTGCCGGTTCATGGCCCGGCGTTGAGGTTGGCGGCGTATCCGTCTACCTCTCCGAGATTGCTACTACGGGCAACCGCGGCTTCTACACATCGTTTCGGTCCTCGAGCCAGCAGGTTGCGATCTTTGTCGCGGCTCTTATCGGATATTTTTTGAGCGAAGCTCATTGCCTCCACAGTTGCGAACCGGCGCATTGTCATTCTCGGCCGGTTGGGTGGGTCTTCATGACCAGAAACTCTGGAGTTTCCTCCAGCGTCCGGCGCAGGAAGAAGATAAGCGGAACGATCAAGCAGCCAAGGAAGAATGGGATCCGCCAGCCCCAGGCAGCAACCATTTCGGCCGGAAGTCATGATGATCGCGTATTGCAGCTGTCCTCGCAGAACACGCTCTTGGTGACGCTTTTGGTCGCGGTGACGAACTTCATCTGGAACCCAATTGGCGGCGCGATTTCTGACAGAATCGGTCGGAAGCCGGTCTTGGTGACCATTGCCGGCCTTGCCTTGGTGACTGTATATCCGGCGTTGTCTTGGCTTGTGACCGACCCGAGCTTTGGCAAGATGCTGGCAGTGGAGATGATGTTATCGTTCTACTTTGGCACCTATAGCGGCGCCATGTTGGGCGCTTTGGTCGAAATCGTGCCGAAGCACGTTCGCACAACCTGCTTTTCTTGGCCTTCGCACTCGCCGCAGCTCTCTTTGGCACCTTTACGCCGCTTGCATCGACTTGGCTGATCGATCGGACCGACGACAAGGCTTCGCCGGGTTTCTGGTTGATGTTTGCAGCTTTCCTCGGCATTATCGCCGCACTCACGATTTATCCAGGAAACACCAAGAGAGTTGCGAAGCTGTCGCGACCCCAGCGGTCTAACCGGGCCTTAAGCCCGCAATTTACCCCCGCATTAGCAGCGCGCCCACGGGGACCTTCACGTCCAAGACTGAACTGAACGGGGTGCGTGGCGGTCCTTGCGGTGATCTCACGGTGGTCCGCGTGCCACTCTGCGGGTCACGGTTCTTCGCATGCAAGATCGAGCAGTATCGGGACGAGCCGTCGCTGATGTTGACCGGGAATGGCTGAGCACTACCGCCACGCTCGATTCGTTCTGTAGTCGAGCGGCGCGATGATAACGCTCGCACTTTGCGGTTACTTCAAACACGGCAGAGCTCCCGCGAGGGAGATACATCCCTCGCGCGAGCCCACGTGCGCTGTCAAGCAAACTGAACGGGGCACGTCTTGAGGCTGCATGAATTCCCCAGGTGGACCTAGTGTATCGCAGCTCGCCAAACCTAGCGAGCGGTTGAAAAGATTGAATCGTGCCTGGTGCACCGAGCGACGGGCCAATGCATGACCACGGCCCAGGCCATCGATGCCTCCGATCGATCAGCCGCGACTTCACGCACCGCTAGTTTGCGCGGATGAGGTACCGCGCGCAAGCTGTGCGAGCTCCGTCTCGAGCGTAGGGTTGCGCTTGAACATGGCGTCGATCAACGCTTGCGCCGGCTGCTCGGCCGCTTCCACCCACGTGGCCTTCTCCGCTCGTGCGGAGGGCGCGAAGACACGCTTGACGACGGTCGGCGACCCCCTCAGACCGCATTTGGCCATGTCATCCACGCGGGCAGTTTGAGCGCTCCATTTTACGATTGAGGCACGGGCCGCACGCAAGGCATCGATCATTGCACCGCGACGAATTTGATTGCTTGCCTCTAACATGCTGACGAGACAAGGAAGCTTGGAACGCAGCATCTGGACTCCTCCTTCGCAGCGCCGTTCCGCATCGATCGTGCGTACTTTGAAGTCTAACGCTTTGATTGTGAAAACATATGTAAGCTGCTGGACCCCGAGCCTCTTCGCAATGCCAGGTCCCACCTGCGCCGTATCGCCATCGATAGTCTGCTTGCCGGTGAATATGACGTCTGGTGGGCCATATTCCTTGCCGATATTGCGAATCGCGCACGCCAGCGCGTAACTCGTCGCCAGCGTGTCGGAGCCCGCGAAACTACGATCAGTGAGCAGGACAGCACGATCGGCACCAAATGTCAGCGCCTTTCGGAGAGATTCTTCGGCCGATGGCGGCCCCATTGTGAGAACAGTGATTTCGCCGCCGAACTTGTCTCGTAGCTCGAGCGCAGCTTCCAGTGCGAACAGATCATATGGGTTGATGATTGTCGGCACGCCCTGACGCATGATCGTATTCGTGACAGGATGCACGCGGATTTGTGCGGAGTCGGGCACCTGTTTGATGCAGACGATGCTGTGCATATGCTTCTCCTAAGATGTTGAGCAGGCTCCCCACGAATAGCAACTGTCATACCACCCCAGGCATTTCGCCCATGAGACGAATGCAACGGCTGGAGACTGACGGTGAGACCGTTGTCGGGACTGCGACGGGCTGCGCAAAGCGGACGTGATCTCTCTCTGATCTGAGTCGCGGCAGAAACGGCGCGGCCGCGATCTTGCGCTAGTTCGACACCTAATCACTTCTCATCGGGCGAATACATTGCAAGCCGATGACTAGCACGCGGCTGACGCGAAGAGGGCTTACGCTCCCGGCATGGCCACCCCCAAGCAGAGCACATCGGTTTCGTATCCGCTTCATGGACCAGAGTACCGCCTCTTGCGCACGCTCTCCTACCGCGCCCGACGATCGAGAGAGACGCTAGCCGACTTTTTATTCAGAAGCGCTTGATCTCGATACCGTGCCTTCTCAAGGCATAGCCAATCTGGCGCGGCGTCAGTCCAAGCAGGCGCGCCGCCTTGGCCTGTACCCACCCCGACCTTTCCATCGCCGCGATTACGCGCTCGCGATCTGTGACCTTGGCGGCACCTATGCTAGGTCGGCCGGGTGGCTCTAGCGGCGTCAGTTCGCTACCGACCGGCTGAACGTGTGCCACAGCTTGTGTCGGCGGCATGCTCAGCCTCGCGGGAAGTGAGATTATCGGGCTCTGCTGTCGCGCCACTTGCTCCGGCCCGGGCTTCCATAGCGTGGCGGACAGGCATTGCCCGTGCCAGCAGGCAAAATCGTCTCTTGCGATCGACGATCCGTGCGCCAGGGTCGCGGTCCGCTGCACACAGTTCTCCAGCTCGCGGACATTACCGGGAAATCCGCAATTCATAAGAACGTCAATCGCACTTGAATCGACGACCAGAGCACGGCCGTTCTCATTGTTGAAGTTCTTCAAGAATCGAGCGGCGAGAAGCGGAATATCAGTGCGTCGTTCGCGCAGCGGCGGCAGTAGCAGCGGAACCACGCTAATGCGATAATAGAGATCGGCACGAAAGTCCTTCCTTGCCACCGCCTCTTCAAGATTCTTATTCGTGGCTGCAATCACGCGGACGTCGACTTTGATCGTCTGATTGCCGCCCACCCGCTCGAACTCCTGCTCCTGAAGCACGCGCAGGAGTTTCGCCTGAAACGAAGCCGAGATCTCGCCAATCTCATCCAGAAACAACGTTCCCTTGTCGGCGAGTTCGAAGCGACCCTTGCGCGCGTTGAATGCGCCCGTAAACGCCCCCTTCTCGTGACCGAACAATTCGGATTCCAGCACCGTCTCGGTGAGGGCTGCGCAATTGAGTTTGATAAAGGGGCGTTTGGCGCGGCCTGAACGCTCGTGAATAGCCTTCGCGACCAGCTCTTTGCCGGTACCCGATTCGCCACGCAACAGAACGGTGCTATTCGATTTTGCGATCAGCTCGATCTTCTCAAGCATCGCGCGCAGCGCCGGACTGTCGCCGATAATTCCCTCGACTTGGACCTTCTTACGCTCCCGCCCATGAGGCATGAGCTCGGACGACAGCTGCTTCTGCATCCGGAACTCCTCATCCATAAGCCGCCCGCGGTCGCGCACAAAGGTGCAATGCAGCTTCGCCGTCTGGCCCAGAAGGCTTGCGACCATCGTCAGCAGGCCGAGGTCGTCCTCGAGCTGCGCATGCGTCCCGTTGTCTGCGATGCGGTCGATGCTCAGCGCACCCACAACTTTCTCGTCAATCTCTATGGGAACGCCGATGAACGCAACACACGTATTACCGGCTGCGTCTAGCATCTCGACGTCCGAAGGACTGAAGATCGAATGCAGCGCTACGTTATCGACGACGAGGGGCCGCCCCGTCGCCACAATTTGATCGATTGCTCCTTGCGGCAAGCGGCCCCCGCAACGCGCGTCGCGCCCTTCGCTCCGGACGTCATCTACGATGATCTGGGGCACCCCGTCATGTTCGAACAGACATACGATGCCGCGCCGCATCTGCATGAGCGAGGGCAGACGCTCGATGACGCTCGCCAGTTTGGCTTCGAGCCGGCATAGGCCGGTGAGCGTGTGCGCTATTTCAACGATCGTGCTTAGCGATTTCTCTTGCGACGGCAGAATAGAAGCGGAAGGGTCCGCGTCGGAGGTTGAGTTTGGTCTTTCGCGCAGGGAAACGCTGTCCAGCATAATGACTTCTCCGTTCCTATCTTGATCCCCCCCATCACCTCGATCGGACTTGTTAGACTCGTGTTGCATGCCTGCCTCGATCTGACAACCAGTTCTCAGGGCGGGGGCGAGAGATGACGCCTCTTCATGGCACCCCGGCAGCACTTACAGTGACTAGATCTTCCGCCTTATTCTTTCCAACTCACTGCGCGGATCAGCCCCGGCCAACATGGCTTCCATCGATGAAGCTCAGTTAGCCGGGTTCGCCAGGGACGGATTCACTCACAAGTGTTGCCCGCCATTGATCGGCACTTCGGCGCCAGTGACATAACTTGCCGCATCTGAACATAGGAAGAAAATGACCTTTGCGACCTCTTCGGGTGTACCCACCCGGCGTAGTGGGATCATTGGCACAAGATGCGCTTCCGTGTCAGGCGACAAAATGTCCGTCTTGATTTCGCCGGGCGCGATTGCATTGACGCGAATGCCATGTGAGGCGTAATCGTGCGCCATTTCGCGCGTGAGACAAGCGAGCGCAGCTTTCGACGTGGCATATGCCGTGCCTGCAAATGGATGCACCCGCGCTCCGGCGATCGAAGTCACATTGACGATCGAGCCTGAAGCCGCTTTTAGCTCATCGAACAGACCTTGAGCGAGCAGGATCGGCGCCACCAGATTGAGGTGGAACACGCTCATCCAGGTATCGACTGAGGTCGCCAGCGACGTAAGCCGGGCACCGTTTGGCGCTTTTGGTGAGTTTCCGGCATTGTTTATCAGTCCCTGCAGCGGTGCGCCGGCAAGGCGCTCCTTTATCTGGGCAATCACGCGCGGTAGCGTCCGATGATCGCTTAGGTCGACTTCGATATAGCTATCCCCCTCTGAGTCCCATGGGCAGCGCACCGCGTCGAATGGTTGGCGCGCGCAAGAAATGATGCGCCAACCGGCTTCCGAGAACAATCTTCCGGTGGCGCGACCGATACCGCGCGATGCCCCGGTCAATACCAGCGTCTTCCGCTCACGCAGCGGACGGCCCGCTCCATCGGCGTGAATTGGACCACGCGGGTCCGTTTCCGACGATTTAGCTGCGACCGCATTGTCATCCGATAGACCTAGATTCACACGCGACTCCCTTCCGCTCCCCTCGGCTGTGCACCTGGTGCAGGATCCGGGCCAGAGCGACGCAGGGCACAGGTGGCGCGCTTTTAGGACGCAAATGGCAGGTTCCGAACATCGACCTGTTTGCTTTTCGACACCGGCAACGCCGCAGCAATGGCTGTCGTCGAGCTCCCGCGTTCTGCCCACTGCGTGCGCCACGCCTTCGAGCCGAGAGGCTGGGGTTTCCATGGCGAGCTCACTGCGTCACCACTCCACGAGTGGTCTGTGGCTCATGCGCGCTGACGAGATAGATTAGCTGCCTTTGGCGGAGATCAGGATTCAATGGCCGGTTCGTCCAAGTTTGTCTTCGTCTGGTTACGCGCGGCCGCACATACGGCTCTTGAGCAATATCGATGGGCCACCGGCCGCGCGGTTCATCAGACCTCCGTTCGAAAGGACTCTGCGAGCGAGCATGAACAAGACCGTCGTCCAGAAAACGAGCTGACTGCAAAAGGGTTGCCCAGCAAAGGCAATCCATCTACCGGCTGCGCCTCCTTGCTGCTGGGACATTCTGACGTGACTGTCTGTTACGTCAGATTTCCTCGGCGACCCGGACTGCCATTGCCGTGCTTTTCACCGTCTGGCCAGCGATGGCGGATTTGGCCGGAGGATGACAGAACCATAACCTTTCTGCGCGGCCTTCGACTTACACCGGAGGGCCCGAAGCATTGCGGGGCAAGGCCGCCGGCGCCCGCTGGCATTGGCCTTACGCTTCTGAGTCGTTCGCCCTCCCACCGCACCGCATCCGTGGTAGTGCGCCGGTCAGCCGTCGCTTGCGGGACGGAAATCGCCATCCAACGTTCCTGCGACACGTTGCGAAACTCGACGGTTTCGAAGCAAGCAGCATCAGACCGATGATCTAGCCCGCCATTGTTCAGGCCCACATTCTGGCGCTTCAGCAAGCCGCGAAATGCTCGTTTGGATTATCGATCATGGTCAAGCGCTTCGGATTGCTCTGGTCGAATTCAATAATCCGTGGCACGAGCAGACGGGCATAGCGCGTGAAGGCGCTGGTGGGGGGAAAGCGGATCACGGTAGCGCAGCGCGCAAGAAGATACATGTCGATGAGAGCGGAAGCTCCACCTTCAATTCCCATTTCCGCACTATGCAACGGCCCTGCCCGATCGGCCTGGAAACGTTTTGGTACGGCGAAGACATCGGGAAACAGACCCGATAGGCGATCGAGCACCTGTGCACTGTCCGTGCACAGAAAGACCTTTACGGGCTTTGGATATGGCAAGGCTTTGGCTTTACGGATTGCCATGCAGACCTGACTAAGGGCGAGCTCCGAATCAGCCCAGTACGGCGCATGCTCCATGATATCTTCGCCATTGCCGTGCCGAACATGAACGCCAATGATGCTATGGCCGCTAAAATGTTTCTCATACAAGTCGTCGATCCGCGCTTGTATCTCAGACCTGAGCTTGATGTTCCGAAAGATCAGTCGTTCGGCTTCCTCGCCACAACGCCACATCAGGCAGGCGTCACAGACAATGGTGTTGGCTTCGTTATCTTCTCTTGCTTGGAACAGCTCGGTCAGTTCGTCACGTTCTCGGAAGATCTGCTCATCCGGACGATTAATGCAGTCGACCGATGGCCTATTCCACCACCGCGGGAAGAACGGTCCGGGAAACGAGAGCTGGTTGATCCGGTCATCGCAAATCACCGGTACCCCAGCGATGTCCTCAACCGGCTCGAAGAACACCGGAAAGGCGTTGCTGAACGGTCGGTCGATGTAGCAGGAACCGCGCCAGTCAACGACGAGCGTCCGCCCGGTCCGCTGCGCGTACGACCAGGCTGACGCCAGCGACCAGAGGCAGTCACCAAAGCCGGTACGCCTCCGAGAAATAACAAAGCGTTCCTTGGTCAAGTCATCAAACCCTTCTCGTTGCGCAAGATCAGTTTTGTGTGGCGCCACCTACTCATCTGCGATTCCGATCCACGCCAATGGACGGCTGGTCACCTGGGCGCAAGGCAATCAACCTGCAAGCCCTCCTCCACGGCACCGCGATTGGCAGGTCATGCAAGAGGCCTCCAAAGAGCCCTCTTCCGCATTGCTCACCTTCTACGATCACGCAGTCTTTGACGGATGCAGCCGAATACGGCGCAGATCCCAGAGCCCGCGCAGTTCGTTCACGAGAGCTTCTCGCCTAGTCCTGTCAGAGGTGACCCTGGCGAGAAGATCGGCAAGAACAGCTTCCTTCTCAATTTGCATCAGCATGTCGAACAGGTCATGCGAGATGCGCACGCTGTCCTGGCTGGAGTGACCCATGCGGATCTCGCAGACTGTCTCCTGGCGTTCTCGGCCCGCATGAGCGCGAACTCGGTAAAGAGATACATGGGGCGGCAGTGATACAGCGAGTGCTGTCCAGCTTTCGAGCATTGTTGCCCGCTTCTTGACGAGGAATGAACCGACCACAAGGCCATCAAGCTCGGTCGACAAAAACGCCGTAATCGCATCGGCAACGGAATCTACGATCGGTTCGGCATTGTTGTTGAACGACGTATTAAGCAAAATCGGGACGCCTGTCCGGCTCTTGAACGCGTTGATGAGTTCCCAATAGGAGGCATTGTTCGTGCGGGAAACCGTTTGCAGCCGAGCCGTACCATCAATATGCGTGATCGCGCCCAGCAAAGCACGCTTGGATTCACGCACGCGAACGACGAAATTCATGAAGGGGTATTCTGCGCGACCATCCGGCAGCTCAAAGAACGCGCCCGCATCCTCCTCCAGAACCGATGGCGCAAATGGTCGATAACTCTCGCGCTTCTTGACCATCGCATTGATCCGGTCCTTGTTCGCCGCGGGCCTCGGGTCCGCAAGAATACTGCGGTTGCCGAGCGCACGAGGGCCGAACTCCGACCGGCCCTGTACCCACCCGATCACGGCGCCATCAGCCATCCACTCGGCTGCTCTGGTTGCGACGTCAGCGGTCCGCTCAATCTCGAGGTGTCCGGCCCATCCCTTCAGTTCCTGTTCGATGCTGTCGTCGCTGCCGACATCTGGCCCCCAATAAACCGACTGTAATCGCTCGCGGGGCGCAGGTTGCCCGGCCTCGTTCGACACCATCAGTGCCGCGCCCAATGCGCATCCGGCGTCATGCGCGGCCGGCTGCACGAAGATGTCTTCGAACAGGCCTGAATACAGGAGTTTTCCGTTCAGCGTGCAGTTGTGGGCTACCCCGCCAGCGAGGCACAACCGTTTCATTCCGGTCGACTCACGGTAATGCCGAAGAATGTGAAACACGATCCGCTCCAGCGCCTCCTGCAACGATGCGCTCACGTCTCGATGCTGTTGGGTGAACGGCATTCCCTTTCGCCGGATCTCGATACTGCGCAGCAATGCCGGGCCGATACGTTCGAGGTGAACGCGGTAGCCACCGTTTGCGGAGAGCTCATAAAATTGCGAAAAGAGCTCGCGATAGCGTGCGGGATCTCCGTAAGGAGCCAGTCCCATAACCTTATACTCGTCGAACAGGCCGTAGCCGAGATATCGGATCGTCTCCAGATAGAACAGTCCGAGAGAGTTATTCTCTGGAAACGTCATAAGCTCGGTCATTTCGCTGCCTGACCCGACAGCCAAGAGACCCGACAGGAAGTCGCCACAACCGTCGATCGCGAGGACCAGACTTTCTTCAAAACCCGACATGGCCAGAGCGCTCACGGCGTGGGCCTGATGGTGGCCTACGAATGACACCCGGGAAGGATCCACTTGGGTACCGAACTCCGTGGCTAGAAGGTGCCGTAGCAGCAGATTCGCGTCTAGGGGAATTGAGATTTCCGGTTGTGAGATGAACAACCGTTCGAGCATTGCATTGCAATAGGCTTCAGTAGCGTAGAACGCAATACGATCGACGTCGCGAAGCTCCACACCCGCGGCTGCAAGACAGTATTCGATCGCACTGCTCGGGAGCTTGTTTGAATGTTTGATCCGGTTGAGGCGCTCCTCTTCCACGGCAGCGATCACGCGCCCGTCCTTGACAAGTACCGCGGCGCCGTCGTGCAGAAACGTGTCCGGTAGTCCAAGGGGGTTTTCATAGACCTTGTCGAGGCCGCCACTCAATCCTAGACACAGCATCTTGTTCTCCGTTAATCCTGAGAGGCCTGTCGGCCTATTTCGTATCGCTTGCTTTGGGAGTAGGCCGCACGTCCCCGCGGGGCCGATCAGGCATCGCTAGCTGACGAGACGCATTTAAGCGTCGCACGCGATTGGAAGTTCGCTACGCCCGATATCTCCTCTCGCACACGCGATGCTTCGCTTTAGGTCTTGTTCGTCTCACCGCATCAAGCGCTGCCGAAGCAGCACGGCCGAGACGAGGAAGGGAAATGCTGCGAAGATGCAAAGTGCGCCCACATGCAATCCGACGCTCTCGACCGGCCGACCGAGCATTGCTGGACGAATGAGATCGACCGAATGAGTCAGCGGCAATAAGGCCGCGATGCGTTGAAATGAACCGGGCAACTGGCTCATTGGGAAGATCGTCCCGCTCAAATACATCATGGGCGTGAGAATGAGCGACTGGTAGAAGATGAAGTAGTCGTGGCTCGGTGCAAGTGCTGAAACGACCATTGCAAGGCTCGCGAAAGTAACGCCAGTGAGGGCGATGGCTGGTAACGCATAGGGGATGGATGACCACTCTGCGTAACCCAGCGCGACGGCGACAATCGTGATCGCCGTCCCGGCGAGCAAGGCCTTGCTCGCTGCCCATGCCACTTCACCAAGAACAATGTCGCCGAGCGTAAGGGGCGTACAGAGCATTGCCTCCCACGTGCAATTTGTCTGCATGCGAGCGTAAGCCGCATAGATCGTTTCGAAGGTTGCGGAGACCATCGCGCTTGTGGCGACCATGCCAGCCGCCAGAAACGATATGTATGAGGTCCCCTCAACGCCACCTATGATCATTCCAAGGCCAAAACCGAGACCGAACAGAGAGCTCATCGGCTCGGCCAGATTCCCAAGAACCGATGCCAGAGCGACTTTCCGCCAGACCAGAAAATTGCGGCGCCATACCGCGATCCAGTTCCATGGATTAGCAGGGAGCGCCGGCGCAAAGCGTTGCCACATCGTTCAGTCCTTTATCTCTCGCCCGGTTAGCCGCAAGAAGACATCCTCCAGATTTGGAGGACGCTGCAGAAGGCGGAGATCCGTGCGGTTGGCAAGCCGGAGGCGCACCTGCTCTGGATCCGTGACATAGCAGAAGAGCGTCTCCCCGCTCACCTCAGCGCGCTGCACTTGGGGTCTGACCAGCGGCAGCAGTTCATGCGGATTACCGCCGTAAATCTCGATCACGTGGCAGCCGATCTGCTGCTCGATCAGCGCGTGAGGCGCACCTTCGGCGATCTTGCGGCCGTGCTCAAGCACGCACAGGCGGTCGCACAATCGCTCCGCCTCTTCCATGAAGTGGGTGGTGAGAAGGATCGTTTTGCCGCGCCCTAATAGCGAGCGCAAGCGTTCCCAGATCAGGTGACGGCCGTGCGGATCGAGGCCCGTCGTCGGCTCATCAAGCACCAGGAGCTGCGGGTCGTTAATGAGGGCCCGCGCCAGCGTCAGGCGTCGCTTCATGCCGCCGGACAGTTCGGCGACGCGGGCATCCGCCTTGTTCTCCAGGCGCGCGAATTCGAGTAGGGACGGCGTGACCGCTTTCACCTCAGCCGCGCTCATGGCGAAGTAGCGCCCGAAAACGAGCAAGTTTTCGCGCACCGTAAGCTGAAGATCAAGGTTATCGAACTGTGGGACAACCCCGATCCCCCGCCGCGCCAAGCGCGCCCGTGCCGGCACTGGCTCCCCGAGCACGCATATCTTACCTGCGTCGGGCGACGCAACACCCAGGATCAAACGCGCAAGCGTGCTTTTACCCGCGCCGTTTGGTCCCAGCAGACCGAAGCACTCTCCCGGCGCGACCGTAAACGAGAGAGCGTCCACGACGAGCCTGTCGTCGTAGAACTTGCTCACCTGGAAAAGGTCGACTGCCGCGGCTGACATTTGTTTACGCCATCGCGACGGACGTTGTTCGCGCCGCTTTCTCGCTCGCGCGCTTTTTTGTCCAAAGCAGGCCGTCACACCATACGTGATCGACGCGTCCCCACTGGCACGCGGCGGCAGCATCCGGGAAAAAGCCGCGTCCATGCAGATTGGCGCTGGTATTGCAAAGCAGCGGAATGGCTGTGAGCTTCTCGTACTCGACGAGAAGCTCGGCCACTTTATGCTGAGAGGTTCTGGAAACGGTCTGTAGACGAGCAGATCCATCGAGATGCACGACGGCGGGAATTTTCTCGCGCCATTCCGGTCGGGTCTGGTGATCGAACAGCATGTACGGATCGGGTATCCCAGGGCTAAAAATCTCCGCCGCACGATCCTCCAGGCATATCGGCGCTACCGGCCTGAAATGCTCACGAAGTTTGATGTCGTTGAGATGATCTTTCATTCCTTCCCAGCTTGCAGCCGCGAGAATGCTTCTGCCACCCAAGGCTCGTGGTCCGAGCTCGGCACGCCCGGCAAGGAAGATCACGGGCTTGTCGCAAGCGAGGATTGCCGCAAGTTCGCCCATAGTGCAGGGCGCGCCCTCCCATTCGGGCGGGACTTCGCTGGGACGAAGGGCCGGTCCACTGTAGACCGACCATTCCAGAGCTCTAAAGCCTTGCTGTGCCGCCAGTGCAGAGCAAGCAGCACCAATGGCTGAGCCGCTGTCGTTCGGAAAGGGCGGCACCCACACGATATCGAACAGGCCTGTCGCACGAAATGCACTATTCCACTTAATATTCAGGCCACAGCCGCCGGCTATGCAGAGGTTACGCGCCCCCGCAAGATCCGAATGCCGCTCCACAACATCAGCAATGGTGCGAACCAGCAGACGCTCTAGGAAGACGTGAAATGACGCAAGGACGTCTTCGGCTTGCTTTCCCTTCAATCGCACTGCGCACGCATCGAAGAAGTCGTGCAGAGCTTCAAGTGGCGATTGTGAGCTGTTGATCTCTTCAGGCTCAGGACAAGCGCCCTCAGCATCCGCGGCAAAGTGCGCCTCATAAAGTTCCTGAAACGTCTTAATACTGTCCTCGTCGGGGGATCCCAGGGCGATATAGGCCATCAGCTTGCCGGCAATACCGAGATCCCAGCTGGTCCGGTCTGCCCGCCTGTAAGGTCCAAAGTGATGTCCTGCCGTCGCATAGGCGTGACCTATCATCGGAAACAGGCACTCGATGAACCGGATGCCGTGAGGCTCGACATAGTAGAGGCGTGGAAACATGCAGCCGTCCCACACCAAGCAAAAAGCAGATTGTGCGGATTTGGCAAACGAGCTGGCGCAGTATGCGGATGCTACGTGCCCGGTGACATGGGGATAGCTTTGATAGGGATATAGCTTCCCGTCAAGCATAAGGCCGATGCGATCGCGGGACGTCAGGGGGCTATCGCCTTGCCGTTCGACATACGGCGCGCCCTTGAGCTTGATCGTCGTCGTCCCACTAAGGACTTCAAACTGGGACTCGAACTCTCCATCCCAGCCATCAATGACGAACTGATCAACATCGTTCGGATCCAGCCCGTGCTCCGCCAAGGCGCTAACAACCGCATCCAGGTTTTCAATGGTTTGATAACGCGGATTGTTGTTCAGCTTCTCCTGTTCGATACAAAACACCACCCGGCCGTCCTCGATCAGAGCGACTGCCCCGTCATGCGTCAACTTGATACCGCAGATACGCATAGTGGCTCCTTTTCAAGCTCGGCCGTTGGGAGGGATCGAAGTTCGCTCCGGATTGCGAAAGCGGACCAACAAGCAGTCTTCGTCAGTCGACTGCCCCTGGCACTGCACGCGTTCGACCTCAATGAGCGCTTCAGTCAAAATCGTGATGACTGTCTCGGCGCCAGCGACATGCCCCCATCGCCTGCAGGTCGCATCACGTGCAGATCCGAAGACCAGATGCCCACGTGGAGCAAGCATCTTCACCATCTTGTCGATTGCGGTACGCATCCGTGTCATGTCTTCGAGATAGTAGAGAACTTCGGCCACCACGATCAGATCGAACAGCTCTTCGGTCGAGAACTGCAGAATATCGGTCGCCGCCCAGCTGATATGTGACCACCTCTTGGTCCGCTGGACCGCTCGACCGATCGCTCGCGGCATAACATCGATGACTGTGAGCCGTTTGCAGTGAGGAGCAAGCTTGTCTGTGAATGCACCGGCCGCGCACCCGATCTCGAGGCCGGCTGAGACGGCGCCGTTCGACAGCGATAGCCGTAGCAACTGGGTGTGACGCTCACGTTCGAACGGATTGTCGTCAAGCCGCCACGGGTCATCGTTTGCCAGCTCCCGTTCCAGCGACTGATATGTCTTGTCCACGCTCACCACTGAATCCCCCTACAAAGCTGCTCAGTCAGTCTCGGCCACAATGCCACCAGGCGCGATCAGCTGCGAGGGAGCGCGCGAAAGACCTGCCCCGCGAATTGAGCCAGGCGTTTCCGATGCCGGGTTAAGGCTTGGTCCAGTTGTCGCGTCTGCGATCGAGACCTTCGATTCATCGACGTCTGACGATTTCGCTACTTTGCGCGAGAGCCAGTCGCTGTTGCTCAAGGTACAGAGCGCATAGGCTTTCATCGGGAGCAGGAGGAAGATGTTGATCGGTGTGTGCAGCGAGAAGCCGATAAATCGAAGCTCACGGGCACGAAGGGCCGCTACGCTGCATCGAATCATGGTCATCGCGCCGATGGTCAGACCGGTCCACCAGGGCACGGTGCCGGTGAGCGCGAGCTGAGCGAGCGCGGCAATCGTTGAGATGGCGAGCAGCAGCGGCCCGAGGTTCTGTCCGAGCACGTCGAGCGTAAGGTACCAGTCCAGGCTGGGCAACAGGTGCAAACCGAGCAGCGTGTCGCGGTAAGTGCTCCGCGCCCAGCGGAGCTGTTGCCGCAGATATGGCAAGAGCCTGTCCGGGACCACCGTGGCGGCGATGGCGTCCGGAACGTACTCGGTTCGAAACCCTGCCTTGAGCATGAGGATCGTCAGATGGCGGTCCTCACCGAAGTCGCTCGGCTTTCCCCGGAAGAACTGCGTCTCGTACTGGTCGAGCAGCAAGAGCAGCGCGGAGCGGCGGTACATGGCACACGGCCCGCAGCAGCACATGACGGCGCCAAAGCGCGTCTGCGCCGCGCGCTCTTCGTTGCAAGCCAACCAGTACTCCATGTCGATCAATCGGGTCAGCCAGCTGTCGCTCCGGTTGCTGGCCGTCAATTGCCCCATGGCCGCGCCGATGGCTGGATCCTGCATCTTGCCTACGAGCTTGCTGACCACGTCACTGGCGATTTCCGTGTCGGAATCGACGTTGAGCACGAGATCGCCGAACGACCGGCGTATCGCTGCGATCTGCGCCTTGCGCTTTCCAACGTTGCTTGGCAGCAGAATGACCGTGAACCTCGGGTCATACGCGTAGCTCCCATGGACCGGGGCCACTGCACCGACATTTGCAGAGCCGTCATCGACCACATAGACTTGCAATCGGCCTGGGTAATCCTGGCTTGCGAGAGATTTCAGGCAGGCCGCCAGCGTCCCCGGATCCTCGTTGAAGCAGGGCACGATGACATCCACGCTGGGCAGAGCTTCGGTGTCGACGAGGTCGTACGGCGGCAGTGAGGCGTCGGTTCGCAGCGCATAAAGCGCCTGCGCGCTCTTATGGACGCTGGAGAGCAACGCGTAGGAGGCAACAGCAGCGGTGCTGATGGTGGCAAGCAGGCTCATGGGAATTGATCTATTCAGTGAGTTTGAGGAAGCGACCGGATTGCAAATCCAAGGTCATGCAGTGCTGGAATAAGCTGGGCGAGCGCCGTCACAGTCTGGTCGCGCCGCCCAGAGTGAGGGGAGCGTTCCAACTCGTCGGGAGGGCACCCGTCGTGCAGGAGCACGATTGCCCCCGGCCGGACTGAGGCCAGCACCGCGGCAACAATCGCCTCGCCGCCAGGACGAGACCAGTCTTGCGGGTCCACTGACCAGTGCAGGGCTGCCAGTTCGGCCTTCGCCGACGCGGCGAGGGCCTCCTTGGTCCAACTCCCATACGGCGCACGCATGTGCCGCACAGAAGCTCGGGGGCAGGCCATCCCGATGACCTTGTTCGTCGTGAGGATCTCATATTCCACCTCATCCGGCATGCATTTGGATAAATCCGGGTGCGTCATTGTGTGGTTTGCGAGTTCGTGCCCTTCTGCAATGATGCGCTGGATCAGCTCCGGCTGGCCCGCTGCATATGCACCAATCACGCAGAAAGTGGCGGGGGCCCGATGCTGCGCCAGCACATCCAGGATAGCCGGCGTGCAATGCGGGTTGGGACCATCATCAAACGTCAGATAGACACAGCGCTCTCCGCCCAAGTCGGCGCAGTCGCTCCGCGCTTCAGTCTCGTTGGCTGCGGTGGTCACAGTTCTGGCCCGTTCCGTTCAATCATCTCACCGGCCGGCCATTCGCTCATTGGCCTCGCAATCGGCAGAACGAGGCCGACCACGTCCTCCACGCGCGTCGGAGGCACAGTGAGATAGATATCCGGACGAGCTGACCGGACACGGAGCCCTGGCAGAACAGTCGCCAATCCCTGTCGCCCGAGCAGCCTGGTAATATGTTTCTGCAGGGCGGATCGGACCGTGCCAAAGCCGAACGGCACCCCAAGGTCTCGCAACACGGGATACATCACGCGGATGGAGTGGCTGATGCCGAGCCCCTCGAGATCCGGGCGTACCCCGTACAATCCGAGTTCAGCCACAAGCAGGTCGACCTCACCCACTTTTATGAAGCGGCGCAGTGCGCCGATGTGAATCGCGATGCCACGATCATCGTAGCCGATCGCCCGAATCTCAGGCCTTGCGCCGGCCCAGCTTCGATGACCTTCAAAGGGTTTTGCATTGAATGCCCCGGTCGGACCATAGGTCTTCCGGAAGAAGTCGGACAATTCAATATGGTCAGCAAGTTGAAGCTCATTCTCCCAGCACAGCCTCCAACGAACTGGAGGGCGCGCCGAAACACCTCGTGTGGATCCGGGCGCGATCATGTCCATAGAGAGTAATTCCTGTTCATTATCTGGCTCCTGACGCAGGCCAACAGTTCGCTGCGCTCGAAAGGCTTGCTCAAGAACTGGAGTCCAGCTTGGAGGGGTCGACTCATATCGTCTTCGGAGTTGTCTGTGAGCACAACGGTGGGAATCACGCCTCCGGATCCAGCCAGATGATGGAAAAGCTCACAGCCACTCATCACGCTCGACTGCATGTCCGCGATCAAGCACGACGTGATCAAACGGCGGCCCGATTTCAAGAACTCGTCTGCGCTCTCGAAGGGTTCGGGTACGTAGCCCGCGGAAAACACCACATCTGTCAGAGCTTCACGCACTGACCGATTTGCATTCACAATGGATACGACGTCGAGCGTGTGCGCAACTCGCATCAGATTCGCCAAGGACGCCTTCGCTTGCATGTTCCGCACGATTTCTCCGCAGCAACGACGCAATCGGATGCGACCAAACCTCGTTTGGTACCCGCAACCGAAGGGGTCCAACTGGAGGGAAATATACGACCAGCTTGAGCCTTGGCTCAATTCTACGGCGGTACACGGCCGGTATAGAATGGGTTGGCGAAGCCATACGAAGGTTTGCTCGTCCTAAACGCCGACGCGCATTTGCGGATCCCCCACCGTGCTAGCTCGCCGAGATATGACTTGCGCAACACGCACGAAACTGCGACCGCACGCTCCAGATGTCTTGATCGATCCCTGGCGCTGGGCTGAGACGCGCTACGATATGTAACCATTCTGATAGATCTGACATCTCGCTAAACTATCCTTTGCTATTCTCATTCGGTACAAGTGGTAAAATCGATTGTATCGATAGAACACATTCATACCGTGGATCACTCAAGATTATGCGTTTCAAGGGACTCGATCTGAATCTCCTCGTCGCGTTCGACGCCCTGGTGACGCAAGGCAATCTCACTGCGGCGGCAAGAAGCATCAACCTCAGTCAACCTGCCATGAGTGCTGCCGTCGCGCGGCTTCGCACTTACTTTCGCGATGAGCTATTCACGATGAGGGGCCGGAAGCTTGTCCCAACACCGCGGGCTCAAGCGCTCGCTGCCCCGATTCGCGAGGCTCTCGCTCACATTCAGCTCTCGATCATTTCTCCGGACGGCTTCACTCCGTCTCAATCGAATCGGCGATTCAGGATTATCCTGTCCGACTTCATGACTGTCGTGTTTCTTCGACCTATCGTGGACCGCGTCGCGCGGGAAGCTCCGACAATCAATTTCGAGTTGCTGCCGCCGGTGGAGGAACCCGATGAACTTCTCCGGCGCGGTGAGGTCGATTTTCTCATGTATCCCGAGATGTTCATGTCGAGTGCGCATCCCAAGGCGGCTCTGTTCGAGGACACTTTCGCTTGCGTGGGCTGCCCGATGAACAAGCAGCTGGCGCCGCGACTTACGCTCGAGATGTACACGTCGATCGGGCACGTGGAAGCCCAGTTCGGGCGCACCCTGAGGCCCCTCTTCCAGGAATGGCTCTTGCTCGAGCATGGTTTCAAGATACGCACCGAGGTCGCGGTGCAGGGTTTTGGTATGATTCCGCCTATGTTATTGGGCACCAACCGTATAGCGAGCATGCCCTCAAGACTGGTCAGCCATTTCGCAAACACGATGCCCCTGCGGGTCATCGAACCTCCGCTGCGACTTCTCACATTCACCGAGGCCGTCCAATGGCCGGCCATTCATAATACTGATCCTGCAAGCATTTGGATGCGCAACATGTTCTTGCAACAGGCATCCTTGATGGTCTCTCGGACCGAGACCAACCAACGTCACGGCCTATTCTAGGATTGTTCGGCCGAACCAGATCTACGCCAACCTCGAAGCTCCAGAGCTCGCTGGTGTTCGGCCTTTCGACCTTGGCCCGCTTGAGCGTAGTTTGATCGCGTCGACGGCGCCGTGGATCCCGCGCTGCGGTGACGATCGTGCCAGGAACAACCTGGATCCACTCGCCATGAGCTCGCGACATTGTCCCGCTGCGCGCGTGCTTGGAGGATGAGTTTTTATGATGAGAGGACGGCAACTGTGCCAATGTATGGCGCACGGAAGCGCTCGCCGCTCCCATTTGCCAAGCCCTGCTCCACCTGCAGCTCTTGATCATCTCGGGCGACATGATCAATCCAGCCACATCGGATCGTGGGACATCCTTTGGGATCTGGCGACAGTCGTGTTACTTTCGAAAGTGTCGTGGCGGGTGGCGCGCGGGATGCCGCCGCCGTCAGTTCCGAGTTACGGCCCCTTACCGCTGACCCGGAAGAGCTACTTCGGTGCGATAACATGATTTGCCTATCTTACCCCGAAGCATCTATGTCCAGCGCACGCACACCAAAGCGATCCTGTTCGAGAATGAAAGTGAGTGAGCTTCCGGACGAGCAAGCCATTGCCCGCGACAGCTGGACGGCGCTGCGCAACACTGATCCAGCTCACGTGTGGATATGCGAGCTATTGCTGTAGGAGCTATGACACGTCCTTGTTTTCCCAAGGCGGTGGCTGCGCGGCGCCGGCGCTCGTTGACCCGTTTTGAACGCCTCCACGTTCAACGGATACTCGAGCGTCCTTCGAGGCTCGGTCCTCAATCGCGAGTAACGTTTCGCCAGCCGCGCAAAGTGCGCTTGCGTTGAGAAACATGCCGGGAATGGTTTTGCGGCGCGCCTTATCCGACGCCTTGCGTCGCAGACTTGCCCGTTGAAGAGCAGCCATCATCTTGGCGCATTCCCAAACCCGATGTTGCCACGCGCGAACAACTCCATCGCGCCCACAAAGCCATCTCAACAGGACTAGCAGCGTGTCGAAAACGGTGTTAGGCGCCGATCGGGCGGCCACGCCACGATGTGGTGGTAGGAATACTCTGCGTGATTGACCAATCAATTTGGCTCGACGATAGATCACAGCAAGGATTGCGACTGAAAGAGGCCATCTGATCAGATCAGTACTGTGTCCGGCCGCAATTCCTTAAACTGTGTCGCAAGAGCAAGCGGGGCTGCATGTACCTGCTTTCGCTTCGCGTGGCAATCAGATAGCAGATGGCCACTGCTGCGGCAGCGTCCAGCAAAAATTGCACGGTTTCGGTTAGGCAGCGTTGGACAAAAGGGAAGCAAACGCCGTGTTGCACAGCGGCACCACACGAACGCACCTGTCACATTCTTTCGACCAAGTCGCCGCTCCGTCTACTTTTTGCCCCACCACAGCCAAACGGCTTCGTCACGTGCAGCGAAGGTGCGGCAAATCAAAGGAGCTTACTGTTGGAGAAGCCAAGCGGAGTCTACGACCCCGAGGATCTCGCGAGCTTGGGAAACCTTTTTGATCGAGCAATCGCGTCTTTACCGACATGCATGCGAACCAGCGAGAATCGCGTGGCGATCGCCAGACTTGTGATGCAACGCGCAGCGAGGGACGAATTGGCGTCGCTGGCGCACTTGATGCTTGCGCTTGTCTCGGCTGGTTGATCAACAGCTTGCGCTCAGTGCTCCTGGGGTTCGCAGCAAGAGACCATCATCTAGATCATTGAAATAACTTGATTCTCACGTGACGTCAGGTTGTAGGCTTGCAAATTGAGGACCATGACAAACGCCACACCACGACGGCGCCGATGGCGCATTGGAGAACTTGCAGAGGCGACCGGCGTAACGGTACGCACTCTGCATCACTACGAACATACCGGGTTGTTGACGGCCGCCGAACGTACCGATGGCGGTCACCGCATGTACGATCGTGAAAGCCAACAACGCGTCTCTCAGATACGGGCGCTACGTGAGCTCGGCTTCTCGCTTCCTGAGATCCGCAAAGCCATCGAGGGACGGACGTCTCTCACGGACTTAGTGCGCAACCATCTGGAGCGAATTGAAGTTCAAGTCGCGCGGGCGACATTATTACGGGATCGATTGCGCAATATGACGACGCAAGGTGAGACCGAAGTTAGTGTCGACGAGCTGCCGGCCACGTTAGATGCAATGTCGCGGATTGAGGAGCGTACCCCCTCGACCATCTGCACGTGCGCCTCTAACGCCAGCCGCGAAGATCGGTGGCGGAAGATTCGGGACGAGCTACGAAGCTGCATGGTTCGGGGCGAGCCGCCATGCAGTGAGCGACCAAATGCGGTCGCGCGTCAGGCCCGTTCGCTGCTGACTGAGATCGCAGGAGTTGACTCGACTGTCTCGATGATACTGAAGGTGCTGACGCGATTGACCGAACCACACAATCTCGCCGGCTGGGATGCGAGCCTCATGCGATACCTGGATCTCGCCCTCGCCGCGCTGGAGAACCGGCTCGGAAAGAGTTGACGCGCCGGCTGCTCGGACTCGGTTGCTCGAATGTCTGTAACTGAATGAGCTGATGCTGATCCTTGTCTGACTGAGGATCGTTGGCCCGCAGCAATTCGCCTGCGAATGTGCATCGTCGGCACTCTTTGGGGACTTTCGCTCTGCCAAGCTCGACGAGCACGCTTCGAAGTACTTGATTCGTACGTAGCGTCAAATTGTACCTTCTAAAAGCATCGACGCAGCGGCGGGGCGAGCGACAGAGCGCCGGTTAGCCCAATGGAGACTCCAATGATCTGCATCACTTTCGGAAGTTCCCGGTGAGAGCGCTGGGCGAGAACAAGTCAGTGGATGAAGTCTTTGGCCATTGCCGGTGACTCCGCAAACGGCACGCTCTTTACCTTCATGCCGGAATCGACGAAGAATGCTGCAGGGGCAGCCGCTGTCGCCAAGCTCAAGGGTGCAAGCCAATCTGCCGCAGGTTGCACGCTACGCTTATGCCGTAGTTCAAGGATGGGCAAGCTCCGTCAGACGGGCGGGCACCTTCGATGCCAGGCGGGTCGCTGCGGCCGAACCTCGGGCTCAATCGAAAGGGCTATTGCCACGGTTCGATTCGACTCAAAGGGAGACAATGCCGCTCCTGGTCCATCGTTTACCACTGGCGCGACAATACCGTCGAAGCGGTCGCCCAGACCTGACCGCACGCACTAACATCGCACGGAGCGTTGAATGATGAACCATCGGCGGCCTGGCGATTACGCGCTGGTAACGTGCGTCGCAGTCGCCGCAGTCGCGGCATTTCTCGCCCTCGCGGCAATGCTATCACGGCTGTCGTGCACGCCCGAACGGCCGCCCGAAGAGTACGTTCCCATTCGTCTGGTACCACTGGAGTGAGCATCACTTCCACAATCGTAAGGCCGACGAACATCGGCGGCTTCTTCCACTTAGTGAAACTGACGCGCACCTCGCTCTCGGGAGTGAGCTGCCACGTCTTTAGAAGGAACGTAACTTTTGGCAAGATTTCTGTCTGCGGATTACGCGAGTTCAAGCCATTAGCAGCGCTGTTCGGCCGAGTGGACGTGGCGTTCCCTCCCCGAGCTATCGCCCAAAGTTGGTGACGGCGGGAATCGGAAAGGCGGCATATCGTGGGGGTGCTTGACGCCTCCACTTCTCCACCGAAGGAGCGATA
>NZ_JBEPQK010000036.1:0-32603 GCF_040547805.1 Bradyrhizobium sp. LA6.1
CCCGCACGCATCATCGCATGGTCTTTCTGGCGCAGAGCTCATCAGGCTGCCGCTCAACGCGCTCATGTCAAATCAAAAAGACAACTGTAATGCTAAGAAGGATCGCCGGTTCAAGTTGTCCTTCAAAGCTCCCGAACGTCTTTGGCGGATTGTGCTTTGCATACGCGTCACATTTCGGCGACAAGATCAACTTTCAACGACCAGCCGCCATGCTCTTTGCCCAAGGGCATAGATGAACCCGCGTACCCGCCGTCACAATAGCGCTGCCGGCGCTCTTGTGATCGCAATTCTGTCAGCTTTCCAACATGAGTTGATAAAACTGACATTCGAGCAGGCGGTACCTAACTGCTTGAAGCGAACCACAAAATACGTTTGTGGCAGGTATGGCACGCCAGTTGCTCTTGGCTTTTCAGAAACGACTCTGGGGATGCTTGCTGGAAGGATTCGGCTTGCGAAGAGAATTGGAAGAATGAGTACTTCAGCGCAACACCAGGTATCCTGTGGCGGCGGCGAGATCAGCGAGACCATGCAAGTCATGACTAAGCACAACAGCTGCGGTACGGTCGATGGCAGCGGCAAGGGCAGGTGCGGATCTCAGGCCGGCATCGGCAATGTGCGGAAGGAGGTCTGGGAAAAGGTGAAGAACCATCCCTGCTACAGCGAGGAGGCGCACCACCATTATGCCCGGATCCATGTCGCGGTCGCACCGGCCTGCAATATCCAGTGCAATTACTGCAATCGTAAGTACGATTGCGCCAACGAATCGCGCCCCGGCGTTGTCAGCGAGAAGTTGACGCCGGAGCAGGCCGCCAAGAAGGTGCTGGCGGTCGCTTCCGCCATCCCTCAGATGAGCGTGGTCGGCGTTGCTGGCCCTGGCGACCCCTTGGCGAATTCGGACAAGACATTCAAGACGTTCGAGCTCGTCAATAAATTCGCGCCAGACATCAAGCTGTGCCTCTCGACGAACGGTCTGGCACTAGCTGATCATGTCGACACGATTGCAAGACTTAAGGTCGATCACGTGACGATCACGATCAACATGATCGATCCCGATATTGGCGCAAAGATCTATCCCTGGATCTTTTACCGCCACAAGCGCTACACCGGCATTGAAGCTGCAAGCATCCTCAGCAATCGGCAGCTCCAGGGCCTGGAGATGCTCACCGCGCGCGGCATCCTGTGCAAAGTCAACTCGGTGATGATTCCCGGGATTAACGATCAGCATCTGGTTGAGGTTAACAAAGCCGTGAAGTCCCGCGGCGCCTTCCTGCATAACGTGATGCCGCTGATTTCGTCACCCGAGCACGGCACCGTGTTCGGTCGCAGCGGGCAACGCGCCCCGACGGCACAGGAAGTGACAGCATTGCAGGATAGCTGCGAAAGCGAGATGAACATGATGCGTCACTGTCGCCAGTGCCGCGCCGACGCCGTCGGACTGCTCGGGGAGGACCGCGGCGGCGAATTCACCATTGAACAGATCATGGCCATGGACTTCAAATATGATGAACAGGCCCGAAAGGAGTATCAGGCCAAAGTCGAGAAGGCGCGCATTGCAAGGCTTGCGGCCAAGCAGGAGCAGCTTGCGGAGCTCGCCAGCGCGTCCAGCGAAATCAAGGTGCTGGTGGCGGTTGCAACCAAGGGCTCGGGATTGATCAACCAGCACTTCGGTCATGCCAAGGAGTTCCAGATCTACGAGCTCTCGACTTCAGGCGCAAAATTCGTTGGCCATCGTCCTATTCATCCCTATTGCCAGGGCGGCCATGGCGAGGACAGCAAGCTCGAAGTCGCCATCGGCGCCATCAACGATTGCCATGCCGTGTTCGTGTCAAAGATCGGCGGCTGCCCGAAGGCCGAATTGATCAAGGCCGGAATCGAGCCGGTCGATCAGTATGCCGGCGAGTTCATCGATGGCTCGGCGATCGCCTGGTTCAAACTCTATCTCGATAAAGTCAATGAGGGGAAGATCAAGCACGTTGAGCGGGTCGATGCGGCGGCCCGCCACAATACGCTGATTTCCGCCGCCTGAGGATGGGGTCAGACAATGCCGTTCAAGATCATCGCCTCGCAATGCACGGGCTGTTCGGCGTGCGAAACGCAATGCCCGAATCTCGCTATTTCCGAACGAGCCGGCGTTTTCCTGATCGATCCTGAGAAATGCACCGAGTGCGCCGCCTACTTTGATGAGCCGCAATGCGTGGCGGTTTGCCCGGTTGACAACACATGCGTGCTCGACACGGCGCTGCCGCGTCACCAGGAGCCTGCTTGAGGGCCACGATGGATGTCACTACGACACTAACGGTTCAGAAACTCGGGCGGATGATGCCCGCCTTGACGAGGCGCCGGCCGCGGCTTTCGCCTTCTCAGACCGGGTGGACGGCTCGCCCTGGTCGCCAACCTTTTCGCCAGTTGCCAAACCATATTCTGGCGACGCGCACGTCGGTGGGAGCGCGTCGAGCTATTCTTGTCGGCCCAAAGGCCGCTGTCTTGAGCGTCGAGGATCGATTTCGCCTATGGGCCCACGAAGAGCGCAGGACCCGTCTTCCGCGATATCAATCCAGTCACCTGCGGCCATCATTGATCAGTCGACATTCATGCCCGAGGCCTTCTTCAGTCGGTCGTCCGAGAGAAAACGAGGGCCTCCTCACCGAGTCCTGTCTTGGTCGCACGGTGTCGAGCCGGCCGAGCATCATCCCAGGGCGGCAGGGTTTCACCTCGATGAAGGTGCAGAAAGTACACCTGCGCCATGCCAAGGCGTTCGCACCCGATCACGTGATGCGGAATCGAATTTCCTGCCACCGGTGCGGTCGGCGCCACCAAGCCGGAGTTCGGCTGTTATGAGAGCACCTCGTGTGGGTCTTCCTGTTCTCGCTCAACGCATATTGCCGACTTGCAGATGCGTCTCGGGCAACTCGGGATGGACGGCAGCTGTCGGGAGACAGCTGGGGCTTTGTCCCGCGGACAAGGCTGGCACCAAGGTGTTGTTGGGCACGCTCGAGCGTATGGGCGGGACCGTGAGTGATGACGTCCACAATGCCCTGGGTTGCCGGGGTAATCAGGTCGACTCTGTCGGCTGTGCGCATCCCGCGCTGGAGCACGCGGCTCGCCGCCGGCTCAAGCACGCCTCCCTCGATGACAGACGCGCGTGCCGCGTCGGTGGCTTCTTCAACATCAACCATGGGCTCACGATAGTTATCTGGAGCATCTGGAGTTTAGGTTGCGGGCGTTGATGTTGCTGCACCGGGATCCCGACAGGCTCATGCGATCCGTGATCGCAAGCGCCGCCGTGCGGGAATGGCGGGGGTTGATCGAGCATCATGATAGGGCGGTCCGTAAGGCCGGGCGCGGTACAGTTGAACTATGGAACAGGGACGGCAGCATGAGCAACATCGCCCGTGATAGTGACATCGTCGAGCTGACGGACGCCCCATTCTTTGATTATGGTGACAACGTGCGGGCCAACCGCACTATCCGCAACGACGGCACCTATGTGGGCAAGGAGATCGGTGAGGTTCTGGTCAAGAAAGGCGAGCTTGGCTATGTCATCTCGATCGGCACATTCCTGCAACAATTTTATATCTATGGAGTCGAATTCCTCAACTCCGGCAATCGCGTCGGCATGAAATGCAAGGAACTCGATCTAGTCACGCGAAACCGCGAAGGCGAGGAGCCGTTCTTGCCAGGAGCGGCACCCCGATGATCGAACCAAGATTGCCAAAATGCCGGTCAGGCCAACGTGTCAAGGCCGCAATCGATCTGCTCAACGACGGTTCCTTTCCCGACGCGTCGGCGGAAGAGTGTCTGGTCAGCGTCGGGTACATTGGTGAGATCGTCCAGGTCGGTCGCCATACGGAAGCGAACCTACCCATTTATATGGTCGACTTCGGCAAGCAGTTGGTGGTTGGCTGCCTCGAGGCAGAAATCTCTGCAGTCTAGGATATCGCGCAATGAGCGCCGCAATCATCAGGCGACATCATTCCGGATTTCCTGCGCATCCCAACGAGCTCGACCGGTGGCGGATCGTGCGCGCGCTGAAGAAGCGCGAGCACTACCGATATGTCTCGCCAAAGGTGACAGCGGTTGCTGGCGGCTATCTGGTCGAGAGCCCGTGCTGCTCAGGCAATATCAATGCGGAGGGCGGCCTCGTCGACGTCGCGCTGCTGCACCACGATAGGACTGGGGCGGCATGGCAGCTGCTCCGCAAAGATCACCGCACGGGCGTTTGGGAGTGGCATTCAACCCATCAACGGCTTGGCCTGGCGACAGCGGTTCTGAACGCCGACCCTGAACGTTTGTTCTGGCAATAGATGTGGAGATGTTCTGGCAATAGATGTGGAGATGGTGCTCGAAGGCGCCTTGACGGAGATCGAGTAGACGCTCGCCGCTATTGATACAGCCTCTGAGCCCTGCCTGACGCTCCGGCAGAAAGTTCCACATCTTGCCTGGATTTGTTGCGAGTCGTCCGACATGACGCAGAATCCGTTCCGCCGGGTTGGAAGTTCGACCTGCATCTGCTCGACGGTGGAGGTCACTGTTACAGCTCACGAATGAGCCGCAGCGCGCCGGCATTGTGCTGGCCAAGCGCTCTGGCAAGTCGATCAAGCAATCGCCTGCCGGTGCCAAGCTCACACAGGACGGCTAGGCCCGCGGCTTGCTTGCCATGCCGTAGTGCCCGGCCCGGGAAATATCACGAGCAGATCGCTCACTCGTTCATCGGGTCCATGAGACGGGGGACCGGCGATGGTCTCGCAGAACTGTTCGCTGAGGACGGAATGGCCTGGGAACGTCAACGTGGCTTATTAAACCAAGGATACTGCGGTAGATTAAATTGGATCAGCGAGCCGTGCTCGATCTGCTGACGAGGAGTAACGCTCAGGCTTCGCAAGATTTGCCTTTGTGAGTACTCGTCATTAAGTCCGCCGCCGTGCACTCGCTGTGAAGGCCGGTTGATGATGCGCGCGCAAGTGAGGCAGTGCGACTGTCCCGGCCAATCCGCTCTACTCCATCAATAGTATTGGGGCTTGGAAATATCATACTACGAAACTGGTGAGTGAAGTCGGCGCGTTCAAGCAAGAAGGGATTGTTTTACGAAGACGCATCGAGTGTCCCTTCTCTATGGCTTGCTTCCATGTTGAAGGCGCTGACGTGCACGTCGAGAATCAGGTTTGTCACGCGGATATAGATCGAGAGGACAGCGGACAAATTCGCGTGTAGTCCCGGTTCTTATCTACAAGAGAAAAATCCGCTTGAATAGTTGTCGATGACCATTGATATGGTAGTGGAAAGCAGTTGCGTCTTCGCCAAAACAAGACGCTACAGGCAAATGTGCAAAGCGGAATCGGAGAACACGTGGCAAAAAGCACCAAGCGCAAAGAGTATAGTAAGGATGACGTCAAGCTGCTCAAAGCGCACTCAAAGGCCCGCACCCCTGTAGCTAGGGTTTCAAAGCTTATGAAGCGATCCGAGGGCTCTCTAAGACAGAAAGCACATACCTTGGGGATTGGCTTGGGTCACCAGCGCTGAGATACGCGTCAAGGTTCGGAAATTGACCGGCGTGGTGATCGAGACGGCCAGGCGGCTTACGACCGCCGGGCCATCCGATCGTTTCAGGTTCTGCGCCCGAGGGTCAGCTCGCGCGATGAACGAGCTGACCGATTTCCTGATAGACCGGCTCACTTGGCCTAAAACTCGTCGAGTGTCATGGTTTTAATCAGGGACTGATAAGCCCGGCTCGTTCGTCACATAGTGCGGCTTACATCGCTGAATATAGATCTGCCGAGCCCAAATACGGGCTGCGACGTGCCGGCAAGGCGCAGAAAGAAGGGAATAGCCGCGGTCCGGCCTACGGCGACAATATAAAGGAACCGGCAGGAGATGTGCGTCGAGTAGGCGCAGAAGCGTACAAGTATTTTGTATGTTCATGCGGAGACGCGCCGGCATCCTCTTGTATGCGGGATTTGTTATGAGGTGAGCAAGAGCGGTGGTGAACCTTGTTCATCGTCATCATCGAGACTGTCGATTTCGCCGCAGCGACTGCCGCGCGCGGACAGCGCGGCGGCCGCGGCAGACGGCATGGCGGCAATGAGAATTGAATTGCGTGCCGTACTCGCTAGCAGCAGGCGCGCATTTGCGGTAAGATCGTCTGTATCCAAAAACGATTGAATCTGACGTCCTTCGAATTCGGGAGCTGCTCCTTGCTGCACTTTCGATATGTTGCCTCAGGCAATTTTAAGCGTGTCGCCGCCGATTTCGCGGTTGCAAGGGCAGAGCTAATCAGTCTGTATCGCATCCAGAACGCGTAACGTGTCCGTCGGGCTGCGGCCGACATGAGGCTTGTCGCATAGACATGCTGGATCGTGTTCTCAGGATCGACGATGAACGTGTAGCGATGCGCGATGCCATCACGCGATCGCACTCCAAGGCCATCGACCAGTGCGCCCTTGGTGTCGGCAAACTGCCAGATCGATAGACGGTGCAGATCCTTGTGCTCACGCCGCCAGGCGAGCTTGCAAAGCTCGTTATCGGTCGAGCCACCAAGCACGATTGCATCGCGATCGGCGAAATGCTTGGACAGGCGAGCAAACTCACCGATTTCGGTTGGGCAGACGAATGTGAAATCCTTCGGGAAAAAGTAGATGACTTTCCATTTTCCGGGAAACTCCTGTCAGTCAGCGTCTCGAAGGCGCTCTGCCCGTTCTCCTCTGGCAGGTGAAAGCCGGGCTTCACGCCTGTGATGTCGAACGGCGGCAACTTACTTCCAATTCCAGGCATATTGTCCTCACAACATCGCGTCACACGGAAACAGCGTTCCGCGATAGGCAAAGCAAGCGATATGCCACCCATCTGACGGCAAGTACCCATCATGCCGGTCGTGGAACATTCGCCTTTGATGATGGCGGTGTCCTCGAACCCCATCTGCACGAATCCACGCGCCAGGCTTTGTCGGGTTTCTGTCAGAGCCCTTGCCTCTGTCGGGTCCGCCACAGCTTCCGGTCTCGGACGCTGCGCTATTAGTCAAGCCTAGTCAGATGCTTAACGCGCGTGCGAACGAATGGCACGCCAGTTGCTACCTGGATGCAGCAACAAGGAGTGAGGGCTGAGGGCACGCCGACGCCGATGGCGAGCGATGGCCTCCTTCCCGAAACCCGTGTGCCCACGTTTCTGAGAGAGAAACAGCCTCGCGCGTTCGGCGCGCAAAATTGGCAATCGGTTGATGGAGAGCAACATGTCTTCGCTGAGACAAATCGCGTTTTATGGCAAGGGTGGCATCGGTAAATCGACAACGTCGCAAAATACGCTGGCGGCTCTTGCTGAGCTGGGCCAAAGGATTCTCATCGTCGGCTGTGATCCCAAAGCGGACTCGACCCGCCTCATCCTGCACGCCAAAGCGCAGGACACCATTCTGAGCTTGGCGGCGGATGCCGGCAGCGTTGAGGACCTCGAAATCGAGGACGTCATCAAGCTCGGCTACAAGGACATTCGATGCGTCGAGTCCGGCGGTCCAGAGCCGGGGGTCGGGTGCGCCGGAAGAGGCGTGATCACATCGATCAACTTTCTGGAGGAGAATGGCGCCTATGAGGACATCGACTACGTCTCTTACGACGTGCTGGGCGACGTCGTCTGCGGCGGCTTCGCGATGCCTATCCGTGAAAATAAGGCACAGGAAATCTACATCGTGATGTCCGGCGAGATGATGGCGATGTATGCCGCCAACAACATCTCGAAGGGTATTCTGAAGTATGCGAATTCCGGCGGCGTGCGCCTCGGCGGCCTGATCTGCAACGAGCGCCAGACCGACAAGGAGCTGGAGCTGGCAGATGCTCTTGCCAAGAAGCTCGGCAGCCGGCTGATCTACTTCGTGCCACGCGACAACGTCGTGCAGCACGCGGAGCTGCGCCGCATGACTGTGCTGGAATACGCGCCAGAGTCCAAGCAGGCGGATCACTATCGCAATCTCGCGAGCAAGATCCACAATAATGCGGGACAAGGCGCCATCCCGACGCCAATCAGCATGGAAGAGCTCGAGGATATGCTCATGGAGCACGGCATCATCAAGCCTGTCGACGAGAGCCTGGTCGGCAAGACCGCCGCCGAGCTCGCCGCTGCTTCGGCATAGTTCATGTTGTCGGCCTTCTCGACCGGGGAAGGCCGACATCGTCCACTCAGAAGCTGGGGGACCTTCATGATTGGCACACAAAGCGAATTGGCCAATACGATGTCATCTCCTGTATCAGCAGCTCACGTCCGCGAGCCGCGCGATGCAAGTGAGCTCTACGGGCTTCTGACCGGGCGCCATCCAACAGAAGTCGACATCAGCGACGATGAGGATTTCGATCGCCATGTGCTCGCTTGCGTTCTCGCCGCATCCGCTATGGATGGCGGCCAACTGCCCGAACGGGCTGGCTTGACTAACCAGGAGCTCGATGCGCTCTTGGTGCAGTACTTTCCATCCACGCCGGTCAGGAGTTGTACCTGGCGCGAACAGTCCGCGTTACCGGCTCCTGACGAGACGATTATGGTGCGAGACCTCCTGCTAGCGCAACGTTCCACCCATGGCGAGGTCGGCGGCTGGCTCGCGACGATGATCGCGCGGCGCGCCATGGAGCCTAATCACCTGTGGGAAGATCTCGGTCTGCGGGAGCGGGACGAATTGTCCCGCCTCCTGATGCGCCATTTCGGGCCGCTGGCGGCTCGCAACACCAAGAACATGCGCTGGAAGCGCTTCTTCTATCGCACGCTATGCGAAGATGACGGTCTGGTGATGTGTACCGCGCCGGTCTGCACGGAATGCAATGATTTTGATCTTTGCTTCGGCGAGGAGAGCGGGGAGAGCCGGATGGCCGGACGCCGGCGGGATCATCTGCGTCGTCTCGATGACCCCGTCCATGCCATCCCAAGTTCGCATGGCTGAGCTCACAATGGATGCCCGCTCCTCGGCGCGAGCCCCGGTGTATCGGACAGCTTTCGGCCAACTGTCACATGACCAGAGTGAGGGTTTGAAAAGACACCGGCTAAACAACTTCGCGCAGGCGGCCTAAGCAGGACGCGGCGGCGCCGATATCGGGCTTGATAACTGGCGGATGCGACCGTCACATTTACGCCAAGATGTTCTATGTTGACGCGCGATCGAGGCCAACATCCGCCCTCTCCATCGCGCCCCGCTGAACTTTTTACGAACGCCGACTTGTGGTTGGACGACCCGATGGCTCAAGAATCTTCTTCGATAAGCGCCGGAATGCACGCGCCTTCCCCGAACTGCTGCAGCTTGAGGTCAGGCCCGAACCGTTGCCCGGCTAACATGCTTCTAAGCTCGGCGCTTGCCTTCAGCTCGGTCGCAAGCGCCCCGAACCTGGCGCTCCGCCGTTTCCACCCTGTCGGATTTGCGACACACCCGACTAATCTGAAATTCGACGTCATTCACAGGTTCTCGGGAATTCGAGCGGGTTGGCACAGCAATTGCTGAACAGCTTACGGAATAAACATACGGAGCCGCTGATGGCGTTCGCTGCCGCAATCACCGGGCCCGACAAAGATCGGTCGAGGTCCATAGTCCTTAATGACACCACGCTGCGCGACGGCGAACAGACACCCGGCGTGGCCTTCACGGCACCGGACAAGGTCTCGATCGCGCGTGCGCTGGCCGCGGCCGGAGTCACGGAGATCGAGGCCGGCACGCCGGCGATGGGTCAGGAAGAGATTGCCGCGATCCGAGCGGTCGCCGAAGCGGGCCTTGGGGCCAGGATCATCGGCTGGTGCCGGATAAAACCCGCGGACGTCGATGCGGAGATAGGACCGCTCGTCCGCGGCGCGGGTCAATGGCTACCTGCTCGGCGTCGACGGTCATCCGGCGAACCGGAACTATGGCGGACATTCGCAAGTGAACCGCGTCACGGCGCAGAACCTCGCCGGCAACGCCACGCGAAGCCCGAACAACGCCGGCGGCGCCAACATGAACACACCGCTATGGAGCGAGGACATACCCCAAGCCCTGCGGATCACCAACGTCGCCACATACCCGGAGCGCGTGCGCTGCTATCCGCGGCAGCAACTGTGATGCGGGGACATGGCGCGGCTCTCGTTGCGCTAGGCTTTCTCTTCAAACGAACTGACCTTGCCTAGCCACGCGACGCCTGGGCGCGGACGCGTTCGTCCGCGTGGCTCCCGGTGCACACGTCGCGCACATACCGCCTCCAACTACGCGAAAAACCTGATCTCTCAATCCAATCCATCATTGGACGACAAACCGCAGCGCTATTCCTGCTGGCAATCTGCTGAAGCGGAGCTACGCCTCACTCATACGCGAACGTTTGAGTTTGGCGCGATGCTGCCGTTTGCATCATCGTGGCCGGTATTTCGATGGTAATCCTATCGATTCCCTCGTCCGACGTGCAGATTGCGCGAAACTCGGTGGCGGCCGTTTGGCCGCACTGGAGCGGATGAAGCGCGTCGTGGCCCACGCTCGCGACAAGGGACTGGATGTAGCGCTGGGTGGCGAAGACTCCTCGCGTGCCGATCTCAACTTCCTGATCGAGCTGATCGCAAGCGCCAAGGCGGCCAGCGCGCGGCGCTTTCGTCTCTCAGATACGCTGAGCCTGCTCAATCCTGACGCATCCTTAACGCTCATGGCCGCACTGCGCGCCAGCACCGATCTCGAGTTCGAATTCCACGGCCAAGACGATCTTGCCCCGGCGACGGCTGATACGCTGGCGGCGATCAAGGCCGGTGCGACGCACGCCCCTCTGACGGTCATTGGATTGGGAGAGCGAGCCGGCAATGGGCCGCTGGAGGAAGTTGCCGTCGCACTCAGCCAGATCTACGGCCGTGATACCGGCGTGCTGCTCTCCGAACTGGAAAAAGTCGCGGCCGCCGGTGCAGCCGCAGCGTGCCCACCATTCCGCTCAACAAGCGCTCGTCGGCGGGCATGTCTTGACCTCGATGGGCTCTTAAAAGACCGGCCCGCCTACCAAGCGTTGGACCCGGGGTTGCTCGGCCGCTCCCACCGCATTGTGATCGGCGAGCATTGCAGCTTTCGGTCACTGCCGACCAAGCCGGGACCATTCTCGCGCGCGTCCGTAAGCATGCCGTCGAGCACAAAGGCCCGGTTTCCCAGGAAACGGTGGTGGCGATCTGGCGCGACATTCGCGAGAGCTCGCTCTTCAACCGAGGGCGACCAGGTGGTCAGCCATGCGCTTCGCGCGATCAGGTTGGAACATTCAGCCAGGACGGTTTCTGTTCGCGGATCTAGATGGAGGTTGAGAATGACGATGGACGGGATCCTTTCGCAATTGAACAAGGCCTCCGCGGCAGAGGAGTTTTTTGCAGTGCTCGGCGTCGAGTACGATGCGAAAATCATCGACGTGGCGCGGCTTCATATTCTGCGTCGCATGGGTGAATATCTCGCCGGCGAGGAGTTTACCGGTGCATCCGATCCTGACATCGCCTCGCGTTGCAAGGCCACGCTTGAGCGCGCCTATGCCGATTTCGTCACGTCCTCCCCGATCGAACAGCGCGTGTTCAAAGTCTTGAAAAATGCGGCCGCACCACAATCGAACAAGCAGCCAGCATTGGTGCAGCTCAGTTCCTTCGAGTGAATTGAGTTTGTATCTCGTGCTCTGGAGCGTGAAGGTTCAGAGAACCGGCCACCCTCCCAGGGCGTCGAATTCAAATGAAAGTTGCAGTTACGGCCTCGCGGATCCGCAGCTTGGACACTCGGCTCCTGAAGGTAATCACGGCTCAGCCCTGATATTTCCATCGATTCAAGCTGGTGCTCATGGTGCACCTAGCTCCTGCAATGGTACGCCGGCAGCCGGGGAGCGCATATTTGACGAGGAAAGCGCAGCAAGATTCGGATGAATGTCGTCTGTCGCATTCCGGACACGGGTGCAGCGCGGCTATCGAATGTTCCGATCCTCGTGAGAGGCTGCCAATCCGATTTCCTTCAGTAAGAGTCTGTATTGGCGGTCAATTTTTATCGTCTGCGCAATTGGTACGACAATTGCTGAGATATGCTCAGCTAGTGTGGGGAAGCGAATGCACATCTTGGTCCGCATCGAGTTTATTTTGGACGCCGCGCAGTTTCGCGCGCGCTGCGTGTCGGCATCATGATGCGTCGCGACGCCAAAGTGACGTTTGCATATTCCGGCCTGGCTGAATTGAAAGCTGCGCTTGATCCGCGCCAAAGATTCGTCGACGAAATCACTCCCATTGGCCGATCAATGGCCGAGGTTTCGCGGGGGGGAGCCCTTGCTCTCCAGCGCCGGTCTCACGGTGCCGTTGATGGGCGGCTTCACCGCCAACCCTCGTGCCTTCGCCAAGAGTTGCGGACGTGTCGCTGCAATCGGAAATATTGCGAGGGCATTCGGAGTAATGGATCGCGTTTTCACCGGCAAGCTCGCAGCCGACAATGGCACCAGCCGCACCCCTGGCAGGTCCTCGATCTGTTCCAACTTGGTTGCATCTCGAAGATGAGGGGGACCAATCGATCGGATCGAGTGACTACCGCGCGGTTGCGTGCCTCACTAGTACCATTGCCAAATGGTGGCCCCAGAATGCCGAACCCGGCAAGAACCCGAAGCGCGTGCTTCGGGGCTCGTCGACAAAGGTCCAGCAATGGGTGCCTCGGCCCCGCGCTGCTGCCAGGCGGTGTTGAAAAATGGCGGCGGGCACGCGGCCGAACTCTTAACTGAAGCAATCTTCACGCGCGAATTCAAACAGGCGGAGCACCCTTCGCTGGCGAGCCGCTACTGAACACGGATGGGAGTACAGATGATGAGCACCGCGCCCAAAAGCGCCGCTCCGGCCGCGGGTGGTGGTCGCGCGGCGACCAAGAGGGAGTTGCCCGAACGATTCAAGGCGCATAGGCACGTCTGGGTCTTCATCGAGCAGGAACGCGGGATAGTGCACCCCGTCTCCTGGGAGCTGATGGGTGCCGGCCGCCGGCTCGCCGACAAGCTCAACGTTGACCTCGCCGCGGTTGTCATCGGCCCGGTGGGTGAGACAACGCAGCAGGCGATCGCCGAATCCTTCTGCTACGGCGCCGACGTCGCCTATATCGTCGCGGATGATCTCTTGGCCGATTATCGCAATGAATCCTACACCAAGGCCCTGTCAGAGCTGGTCAGTACGTACAAGCCGGAAATCCTACTGCTAGGGGCAACTACACTGGGCCGCGATCTCGCCGGCTCAGTGGCCACCACACTGCTCACCGGCCTAACTGCCGACTGCACCGAGCTCGATGTCGATGCCGACGGCTCGCTTGCAGCGACCCGGCCGACGTTTGGCGGCTCACTATTGTGCACGATCTACACACTGAACTATCGTCCACAGATGGCAACCGTCCGTCCGCGCGTGATGCCGATGCCGAAGCGCGTGACCGGCGCCGTCTGGCGCGTCATCTCGCATCCGCTCGGGCTTGCAGAAGAAGATATCGTCACAAAAGTGCTGTCGTTCCTCCCGGACCGCGATTCTACAAAGTCCAACCTTGCCTATGCCGACGTGGTCGTCGCTGGAGGGCTCGGTCTGGGATCGCCTGAGAACTTCCAACTGGTACAGCAGCTCGCGGACGTGCTTGGCGCCGAATATGGCTGCTCGCGGCCGCTGGTCCAGAAGGGCTGGGTCACCTCGGACCGACAAATCGGCCAGACCGGGAAAACCATTCGGCCAAAGCTCTATATCGCGGCAGGTATTTCCGGCGCGATCCAGCATCGCGTTGGCGTGGAGGGGGGCGACCTCATCGTTGCGATCAACACGGACAAGAACGCTCCGATCTTCGACTTCGCCCATATCGGCATCGTCGCCGACGCTATTCGACTGTTGCCCGCATTGACCTCTGCATTCCGCGCGCAGCTGTCGCCGCACTCGCACGACCGCATCGCTGGCTAGGGGAGCTTGTTCATGATCGAGGAAAGATTCGACGCGATCGTCGTCGGTGCAGGCATGGGCGGGAATGCGGCAGCGCTTACCATGGCCGAGCGGGGCCTGAAAGTGCTGCAGCTGGAGCGCGGCGAGTATTCGGGGTCGAAGAACGTGCAAGGCGCCATCCTCTATGCCGATATGCTGGAGAAGCTAATCCCAAATTTCCGAGAAGATGCGCCGCTTGAGCGGCATCTCGTCGAGCAACGCTTCTGGATCGTGGACGAGCGTTCGCATACGGGGATTCACTATCGCTCCGATGATTTCAACGAGGAGAAGCCGAACCGCTACACCATCATCCGCGCGCAGTTCGATAAATGGTTCTCGCAGAAGGTCCGCGAGGCCGGCGCTACGGTGCTGTGCGAGACCACAGTGACCGAGCTCCTCCAGGATTCCCATGGGAGGGTCGTCGGGGTGCGCACTGACCGAGATGGGGGTGAAATCCATGCAGATGTCGTCGTGCTGGCCGAGGGGGTAAACGGAGTGCTCGGGACGGGTGCGGGCTTAAGAGGGCGGCCGAAACCGGACAAGCTCGCGCTCGCGGTCAAGGAGATGCATTTCCTGTCGCGTGAGACAATCGATGCTCGCTTCAATCTCAAAGGCGACGAGGGGCTCGTCATCGAAGCCGCCGGAACCATTTCCCGCGGCATGACCGGTATGGGCTTCATCTATTCCAACAAGGAATGCATCTCGCTCGGCATCGGCTGTCTTGTTGCCGACTTCCAGCGTACCGGCGAGACGCCTTACGGCCTGCTCGAGAGCTTCAAGCGTCACCCGTCCGTCGCGCCGTTGATCGAGGGTTCGGAAGTAAAGGAATATTCCGCGCATTTGATCCCCGAAGGTGGATACAAGGCCATCCCGCAGCTTTGTGGTGAGGGCTGGGTCGTTGTCGGAGACGCCGCCCAGCTCAACAACGCCATCCATCGGGAGGGGTCCAATCTGGCGATGACGTCAGGCCGTATCGCCGCGGAAGCGATCTGCCTTGTCAAATCGCGAAATGATCCGATGACGGCCAAAAATCTCTCGCTTTACAAAAAACTACTGAATGATTCCTTCGTGATTAAGGACCTGAAGAAGTACAAGGATATGCCGGCACTGATGCATACCCACTCGCAGAACCTCTTTCTCACATATCCGCAGCTCTTCTCCAAGGCGATGCAGGATTACGTGCGCGTGGACGGCACACCAAAGCTTGAGAAAGAGAAGCTCATACTGAGCTCGTTCATCAAGGCGCGATCGTGGAGTGGACTGTTCAGCGATGCCCTGCGCATTGCCCGGGCCTGGCGGTGATCACAAACCAAAGACTACGACCAACGACGGAGCCAGAAAGAATGTCGAGCGAGCCCTCCCGACGTGTCGAGGACAAACTATTCTACAACCGCTATCTCGTGGATTCCGGCCGCGCCCATATCAAGGTCCGGCCGCACAGCACACCATCTTCGCGGCTCTTATCGATGCTGAAGGCATGCCCTGCACGGTGCTACGAGCTCAGCGATAAAGGTCATGTTGAGGTGACGGTCGACGGGTGTATGGAGTGCGGCACGTGCAGGGTGATCTGCGAAGAAGGAGGTGATATCGAGTGGAGCTACCCACGCGGCGGTTACGGTGTGCTATTCAAATTTGGTTGAAGGCTCGCGCAGGGCATTGGCAGGTTGCGTCGTTCTCGCGAAACAACGGGATCACGCCGCCTGCCAGTGCGGCCGGCAGTCTCCCTGAGGCCTCCCGACAAGCGAGTGGTCGCACAAGGCAAGCAGATACTTTTCAACGGCCGCGAGCCGCGCTCAACGCGCGGCAGGCGAACGGTTGTTAGTCATATCGCACGCTGGTGATGCATGCCGGAAATCGGTGAGGCGCAGGTGTATTCGGTCACGCGCGCACGAGCTGGTGCGCCTCATATGAGGCCCATCACCCCACAGAAATAAGGCCGGTGCGTGCGCGGGGGTCCTTCGCGATGTGGCGGCGCGAAGGCGCCATTTAGATTGCACCTGCGCCTCTTCTTTGGATCGGTAACTTTCTCGATTTCAAGTAAGGGTGCACGCACGGTCCGCGAAGTCGCTCGTCCGTCGGCGACCTCGTGCTCTGGTTTCCGAGAGAGCGCGTGGCGCTCATCACGGCTATATGATCATGCTGGGTGCACTGGGCGCGGTAACGGCAACCGCACCAGCCGAGGCATTGCTTAAATGGATAGGCTCGCGCGGTCTATTTCAGGTGCTTGCCGCATCCAGTGCCTTCCCGGGCGCTTCGATCTAGTTGTGGTTCCACAGCAAGAGGCAACTGCGAAGAGCCCCAGGGACAGTCAGCCTGAAGATCGTCTATGCGGATGGGCGGCTCTGGACATTGCGCCGATCTCTTCAACATGTAGCGGGTCGCGTGGGCCCTGCAGTCTCGTCATGGCGATCGCCCTAAGCGTTGCCGCATTGCTGCTCGGCGCGCTCGCCGATTCGCTGCGCCGGCTTGGCAAGAACATGCAAAAGCTGCTCGCAATCATAGCTGCTCTGTTCATTGCAGCCGGACTCGCGCTGATATTGTATCGGCCATTCCTGTCGCTGCCGTGGATCGTTGTGACGGTGGTCGGATCAGCCAATCGTCCTCAGCTATGCGATCATCAGAGATTACTTTCCGCCCGAATGATCGCGCGCAAGAAACGGTGTGCTCAACGTTCTGCATTTCGGGTCGGCTTTCCTCGTCGAGTACGGGACGGGGTTAATTCTCGAGCAATGGCCGGCAAAGGACGGACACTACCCCTCAATCGCGCGCATCAGACGGCGTTCGGTATCAAGTTGTGCTGCAGCTGGTCGCCCCGGTCTGGTTCATTGGCCCTTGGCTCAAAGAGTTGAATTGGAGAGTGAGATCGCCGTCAAGCGCAACTCGACGGGCCAAAGCAGGTCAGTTCACGTCGTGATCCGGAGCGCCGAAATGGTCATCCTGGAAACCGTTCAAGATGTGGAGTGGTGAACTCGGCCTTCCGCCTGACCTCCGGCTCTCGGCCTACAGGCGTCAAGAACGTCCGCACGGCGGCCGACAGATTGGCTGAGAAGCTCCAAACAGCTGGTCGGATATGCAACATGCGTCGCAGGTTCGACAGGAATGATAGGAAAATGCGCATTATCAATGAGTGCTGGCTGGCATGCGGCTTGCTGTTGTTCTCCGCAGAGCCAGGTAAAGGGAGTTTGAGCAATGACCAGTCTGACTGAGAGCGCAAGTCAAGTCGGTGAGGAGAATGTGCTGACAGTCGGTTCGCCGGCTCCCTCCATCAAAGTTGAGGACTGGCTACGTGGCCAGCCCGTTACAAAGTTCGAACCTGGGAAGGTATACATCATCGACTTTTGGGCGACGTGGTGTCCACCATGTATCGCCTCGATGCCGGGTTTGGTGACCCTGCAACGCAAATACAGGAGTAACGGAGTTGAGGTGGTAGGCATCGCGGCTGAGGAACAAGCGTCGTCGGCAGATGAAGCGCGAGCCAGCTTGGACGATTGGTTGACGAAGAACTTGCCAAATCTGAACTTCCCGATCGCATTCGACTACGCCGGCGAAATGAACAAGCTTTGGATGGATCCCAGCGTTTCTTTCGGCATTCCCTCGTCATTCGTGGTCGATCGTGAGGGCCGCTTGGCCTTTATCGGCCATCCGACGGAACTCGAGAACGTGCTGCCGAAAATTCTGAACAGCTCCTGGGCAGTGAGCGACGAAGCCAAAGCCCTAGATGCGGAGAGGATAAACAGAGCTCGACGCGAAAAGCGCGAACGAGAGCTGATGGAGCCGATCTTTGCCAGGCTTCGGGCCGCCCTGAATACTGAGGATTGGGCGGCAGCTCTTTCAGTAGTTGAAGAGGCACTCGCCGCGATGCCGGACCATGTCGGCCTCCATGAGCTTCATGCGGAATTGTTGCTTCACAAGATACGCGACATGCGCGCCGGCCTGGTCGTATTGCGCCAATTGGTTCGCGATGCGATCGAGCAGAAATGCGTGCATCGGATGCGCGTGGCCATCCGCCAACTCTTCGACCCTGCGAAAGACTACTCGGGTTTTCCACATGCCGAGCGCTTTGCCATGGGCAAGGACCTCTCCGAACACATCCTGGCGGCGAATCCGCCCCAAGGCAGTGAGAACGCGAAGTTCCTCTCGTACGGGGCGGTCGCTCAGTACTATTGCGAGACCGGTAAAAGGGATCGGGCGATCGAATTGGTCGAGGTGGCGCTGAAATGGCTGGATGCAGCGCCTATGCCAGATCTAACCAAGCGGAAGCTGGTGCAGCTGCTCACTCAAGGCTTTGGCGAGCTACAGGAGTAAGAAGCTCTTTCAGGAGGAGTGTTGTTCGAAACGGAAAAAACACAGCGTCTGAAAAGCCGCAACCGAGATCGCCAAGGGCAGCGTGAGCAATTTTGATTGTCATGTCTTCTCGGCCGTTGTGCTTTTGCGATCCAAGTCGATGTCTTTAAGGATAGCGGGGCATTCACCTGAAGTGAGGATAGGACGAGTAATCGGGTGAACGCAGGCGAGCTGCACCACCACAAGTTCTTTAGGGTGAATGTTTCTTAAAGGTACGTCGCGCTCCGGCGCGATAGCGCCGAGAATGCCTGTTCAGGTGAAGAGTGGTGCTCGGTGCTAGAGTTGTGGCGCCTTATAAGGTGCTGGTGGGTTCTTGGAGTAAAAAGATAGAAATGGTGACGCTGATGCATTCCAACTCTCAAGCAAGCTTTCTCAAGCTTTTACCGCTGGTTTCAGGCGAGATTCAGAACTTCGTTTCGCGTTGGTGGCAAGCCGAATCGGGAGAGGCGGCAAACCGCGGGAACGGACCGGGCTGTTTAAAGCGGTCAGTGCCCTGTGCGCGCCGCGCTAAGGGCACACTGAGCGGGGCCGAGCCTTCATTGTCACCACTCTTTGGTACCACGGCGCCGGGTCGAGCGTGATGTACAATCACCGTCAGCGCCGCTCTGTCAAAGCCGCCGCCCTGCTCCAGCCATCTGGCCGCTGGTACAATGTTCTTTATATCCAGGTAGTCATCGCGATCCTGATTGGCGTTCTCGTTGGCTGGCTGTGGCCTGCTGTGGGGACGAGCAGCTGGGTCAAGGCGCTTGGTGACGGATTCATCAAGCTGATCAAAATGGTGATCGCGCCGATCATCTTCTGCACTGTTGTGTCCGGAATTGCGCATGTGCAGGATGCACGAAAGGTCGGCCGTGTCGGCGTCAAGGCGCTGCTTTACTTCGAGATCGTGTCAAGCTTCGCGCTGATCTTGGGTCTCGTGATGGGCAATCTCGTTCAGGTAGGCCATGGGCTCGCTCCCAGGGTTGATGCCGCGGCGGTAGCCAACTACGTCAAAAGAGCGGAAGGGCAGAAGGCCGTCGATTTCCTCCTCAATATTATTCCGGATAGCGTAGTTGGCGCTCTGGCCCAAGGCGACGTGCTTCAGGTGCTGCTGTTTGCCATCCTATTCGGATTCTCGCTGATGGCGCTTGGCGAGCGGGGTGAGCGGATGCGCAGCCTGGTCGACGATGCTGCACACGCGGTGTTTGGTGTCATTAGGATCGTAATGAAGGCAGCGCCAATCGGGGCGTTCGGCGCCATGGCCTACACTATCGGCGAATTCGGACCGTCCGCGCTCGGTAAACTCATCGGCTTGGTTGCGCTGTTCTATGTGACAGCCGGGCTCTTCGTGATCATTGGGCTCGGCCTGGTCGCGCGCTTGGTCGGTTTTTCTATTCTAAAGTTCATCATCTACATCAAGGATGAGCTGTTGATCGTGCTCGGAACGTCGTCATCCGAAAGCGCGCTGCCGCAGTTGATGGAAAAACTCGAACGGCTGGGCTGTTCCAAGCCGGTCGTGGGCCTGGTGGTGCCGACAGGATACTCTTTCAATTTGGATGGGACCAACATTTACATGACGTTGGCGACCTTGTTCATCGCGCAGGCGCTCGGGGTCGATCTCGACTTCAGCCAGCAGCTCACGATACTCGTTGTGGCGATGCTCACCTCGAAGGGCGCAAGTGGTGTTACCGGTGCTGGGTTCGTCACCCTGGCCGCAACCTTGACCGTGGTCAGTCCTGACCTCGTCCCGGGCATTGCCATCGTATTCTCGATCGACAAGTTCATGAGCGAGGTGCGCGCGCTTACCAACATCATCGGGAACGGTATTGCCGCGGTATTTGTGTCGTGGTGGGAAGGTGAACTCGACCATGTCTCGCTACACGCGCAGCTCAAGTAGATCTGCGATTTTAGCTCGGCCATTGCGGACTAGAAATCACCTTTGAATGCCTGCATTCTGCGTTGGCAATCGTCGTGCAGTACTGGGCCCCCTGATCCCAGGGGGAATGGTGCAGGGTCACTAGGCTCACGGTAGTGCACCCGACCAGTGTCGGCATTGGTGCCTGCGGCAGCCCGCCGGCTGATGTGGTTCATTAGCCCCGGTTTGAGCTTCCTCAAAAAGTGGGACCTCAATCGTGCCCACGCGAGGGAGCGACAGTGGTTCAGGAGAAGCAATGGAGCCCGAGTAAACACCGCGACCGGGAGGGGCGTAAAAATAGTAAGCTCCAGACCATTGCTCATTACTGATTTCTCGCCTCGCCCTCGAGGGGTCGGCGCGTCAAGCCGGCGCTCTTTTCACATTTTCCTTTCTCTACGCTACACTACGAACGGCATATTCCCTCTGTTGCGGTGACACGCGATCTATCTTTTATTTGCCTTCAGATGAGGGCACCGAAGCGGCCTCAGCAGCTTGGGGCAAATCGTTGCGATCCATTCTGATTCAGAGGCGAACTTGCGCGGAGCGCGTATGCTGCGTACGCGTTCGGGCCCGCCATCGCAGGGTATTTAGAAGATCCGGCAATCGTCGAGGTGATGCTCAATCCGGATGGCCGGCTGTGGATCGACCGACTGTCGATTGGACAGCAAAAAGGACGTCCATTTGGACGGCTCATCGGTAAGGCCGGTGAGCCGGCTGGAGGTCCTTGAAGGACCGTCGGGACGCCGCGTGCGTTCGGAGGCTGAGAGAGCTCGGATCGTCGCCGAGAGTCTGCCACCCGGTGCCCAGGTGTCCGAGGTGGCGCGCAAGCACGGAGCGGCGGGACAGCTGCTCGCCATCTATGGCTGTGTCGGTCCGCAGCACCACATCGCCGATCGCGATCTCAAGCGCTATCGCCGGAACGTGACCCTCCTCCAAGGCGCTTTCCACGACCAGCGGCGCGAATGTCGGCTGCGACGCCTCGCACCGCGGGTGATCCGCGCAATGCGAGCGTCACGATGATCGCAGCCGGTGCCGATCTGAAGATTTACATCGCGACGCGGCCGATCGACTTCCGCTGTGGCCACGATGGACTTGCGGCAAAGGTGCAGGAGATGCTTCGCCTCGACCCGTTCAGCGGCGCAGCCTTCGTGTTCCGATCGAAACGAGCGGACCGGATCAAGATTGTGGTCTGGGATCGAACGGGCCTCGTGTTAGTTCATAAGCGCCTCGAAGGCTGCAGGTTCGTTTGGCCAACGATCGCAGACGGCGTGATGCGCATATCGCCAGCGAGGTTCGCAGCCCTGTTCAAAGGGCTGGATTGGAGGTTGGTGCGCCCGCAAGAAGCGCGGCGTCCGCAGGCGGCCGGATAACTGCGGCAGATTGACTCGGGAGCTATTTTGAACGTGGCACGCGCAGTGGTGATGTGCTCGAAATGGCGCATGAGCATTGCGGCGCTGCGCGCGGAGAACGAACGCCTGAAGGCGATTTTGGCGCAAACGCACTCAGCCTTGAGCGAGCATCAGGAGGCACTGGCGGCATCGGAGGAAGCGCGACGTCGGCTGGAGGTCATTCTCGGGGAATTGCGACGCGAGAAATTCGGCGCGAAGTCCGAGAAGCTGCGGCCAAATCAGTATCAGTTGCCGCTGGAAGACGTGGAGATCGCGCAAGGCATCCTGGACGCGGCGCAGGAGAGAGCCGAGGCTGTGATCCAGGGCCGATCGCGGAGCGCGCCGGATCAAGGTTCTCATCGCAATCGCGGCTGCTTGCCTGCCCATCTGCCTCGGGTGGAACGGATCATCGAGCCTGCGAGCAGGCTCTGTCCGTGCGGTTGCGGCGCCATCGTGGCGGTCTGGCCGAGCGGCTCCTCCGCGACCAACTGCTAGGCCGTCTTCCGTCTAAGCGCCCTCAGCAGACGCTGCACGATCGAATGCTGTTTCGTCCCGAACTCCTCGGGGTGTTTCTCGCTGAGCCGGCCGACGATGGCGAGTGCAGTTAGCTGCGGTTGCGTCGCGAGCCAGCCCTCGATCGCAGCAATATGCGGGTCGAGCTTGGAGGGCATGCGAACCCTGGTTTTATAGGGCCGACGGGTGCGCCGGTGCGTGGCACGCGACTCGCCGGACGTCGTCGTCTTGCCGAGCGTCTTCGCAAAAGTGGCTGCGGTCGCGGGCGCGGTGCTCGTGCTGGGGGTTGCAGGCCGCGCGCCTGTCCGGCACGATGATCGACGTCATTGCCGAGTTCGTCCTGGGTCGCTCGAATCTCGGCCAACAGCGCGACTGGATCGAGCGAGCGATACTGATCACGCAGCCGCTTCTTCACGGCCGCGGTCACCTTGGGATGCGCCACTGCACGCTCATAGGGCGCTGATGGGAGATGATAGCGTTTGATCACTTTAGCCCCACCGCGGCGCTTCTCCTTCAGCTTGAACGACGGCTGGAAGAAGTTGACGTAGAGCCGTGCCGCCGCATAGAGGCGGCCCATCGGGCGCGCCGTCTCGACGCCATCGAAGCGGCCGTAGCCCATCAGGCGACGGACGGCGGCATCTTTCTTCTCGACAAAGGCCTGATCGTTCTTGCGGTAGGGGCGACGGCGCGTGAAGACACGAGACACTGTCAGCCTGTTCGCAATATGCAATTTACGTGAGGTGATCCCTGTTGACGATCTCCGTCTACTGGGAAGACAATCTCGAATCGCGACCAATTGGGGGGGGCATATGAAACCGCCTCCGTCCGCTCTCCGGGGATATCCAGATCCATTTCGATTGAAATCTCGACAATGGCTTCTGGATGATGGTTATTTTCCGCCAAGGCGTATTTGAGCGCTTGGGCGCGGGTGAGGAAGAGGCCTCCAAAAATACCGGCTCTGCTCGCGGGCGACCCAGTTGCCACGGCTATTCCTGCCAACAAAGACGACCGATGGTCTGCGGCCCTCATCTAGTTTGTGTGTCATAGCTTCGAAGGGCGCGACCATCAGGTAGCTCCATACTCGTTAGCGCGCTGCGGTGGAATACTGGCATATCACGCATAAATTCGAGTCCGGTCCCTACCGATTTTACCAGAGTGGACGCTGCCTCCGGTAAGCATCGGCAACGGATTGACTTGGCGAGTGGCATCCCCGCGCCAGCCGCAAAACCCCCAGTCGTTGCCACATTTAGCTCACGTTGGTAGACAAGCAACTCGATTCTCCCCCATGTCAGGCCGAGAAAAGCGCCGGGACCGCGCAGTTGCTGTGATCTGCCTGTCAAAAAAGTTGTCCTGAAGCCGCACATTCATCCGAATCACTCGCCAAACAGTTGTCGGCAAGTGATTGAAAGGCTCCCTCTGCCTTCGCTACACTTCTTTCGTTTACCTCAAAGCAATAGGCGTGCCATTTTGCTCACAGTGACTAGGTCTTGCTTGACCACGCGCGCCCTAGAATTTACCTAGAGCGGCCCAACAAATTGTGTCGGCTCTTCGCCATCAGCCTCTAGAATCGAGCATCGGTCGCACGAGGAGGAAGAAGATGATGCGGACCGCCACCCAGAACCGCGTTTCGCATTCGCTCGAAGATGAGGCGTTATGCTGCTTGGCCTAGATGCCATAAATCAATAGGTGAGCTCCTCGCGCGCGATCGGCTTGGTGGGTGGTTCAGCGAGGGCCCTACATGAGCAGTATAAGTCCCCGTAGAGTGAACGTCTTTGTGCGCGAATGCGTGGAGGATCTGTCCGATAACTTCACGTACGGTTTTCGATGGTTGGTGCGGCAGCTGATGAGGCGAAGAGCCTCGTCTTACGGCCGAGATTGTCTACTGATCATGATGTCGCCGGGACGCCGCGTGGGATGTGCCTACCTCATTTGTTAGACCGCGAAGCTTGCGTGGCCGATGGTTCTGACTCAGGTTGGGCAACCGCGATGATGACGACCGATCATGGTTTTGTTGAACGCATCGGGATTGAGGCGATCGCCGCGGCAGAGTTGGCCGGCAGAGTCTATGTCTTCAGCCTCGGCTTTGGGTCACTCTGCTGGCGGCCGTCGCGCCCTTTATCGCACAAGAATTTGGGGCGGATCATCTGGGTTTGTTACGGCAGTCGCTGCGCATAGGACTCTGGACGGCATTCCTCTTATCGCTCCCGATGATGGGCTTTGTCGTTAGCGCTTAGCCGCAACCCATTGAGGCGGGCTTGAGGAGTGCGCTGTGCGCTTAGTGAAGGAGTGCGGGCACTTGCTCCATGAGCCGACTAACGGTGCGGTATGGCCGAAGGACGCGTGTGGCGTGCGGATGGAAAAGACAGCCATCTCCAGTGTCCAACTGGATGCGACAGCAGCGAACGTGGGCAACCTCCCAAGACAGGCTCATTGTTGTAGACGCGACAAATCCATGCTGGCTGCGACGGGAAGAAGGTGGCGTCCTGGACGCCCTCGATACGCTGCATCGGCTTGGCTTAAGGTCGCGGAGTCCTCCCGAAGTTGCGCATCACGTTGGAGTAGGAAGGGGAGCTGCACGAAATGCCTCTCACGATGTTTGAGCTGCTGCCGGTTTGATGGACACCGAGATTGGGTGTTTTATCGAGCCGGAGGTAGGTCATGCAGAGACGGAAGTTCAGTCGAGAGTTTAAGATCGAAGCGGTCAGGCTTGTCAGGGAACGCGGGGTGTGGGTGGCGCAAGCAGGCCGCGACCTGGGCGTTCATGAGAACGTGCTGCGCAAATGGGTGAAGGAGTTCGGCTCCGACCCTGTGCAGGCCTTCCCCGGCCACGGGCAAATGAAGCCTGAGCAATTGGAGATCGAGCGGCTGCGGCGCGAGGTCACCAAGTTGAAGGCGGAGCGGGACATCCTAAAAAAGGCCGCTGCCTACTTCGCGAAGGAAGCGACATGAAGTTCGTCTTCATCGCGAAGCACCGGAACATCTGGCCGGTGGCATGGCTATGCGAAGCAATGGGCGTATCCCGGTCGGGCTTCCATGCCTGGCTGAATCGGTCCCCCAGCGTCAGATCCCGGAGCGACGAGGCAGTCGGCCAGCAGGTGAAGGCAAGCTTTGTTGCCAGCGACCGGACCTACGGCGCACGGCGGGTCTGGAGAGACCTTTTGGCAGACGGCGTCGAATGCGGTTTGCACCGGATCGAGCGGCTGATGCGCCTGCAAGCCTTGCGGGCGAGGCCACGGCGCCGGCGTCTGCCCAAGGATGAAGGCGATCGCCAGGTAGCGAACGTGCCGGCGAACCCTCTGGACCGTCAGTTTGCGGCCGAGCGGCCGAACCAGAAGTGGATCGCCGACTTCACCTACATCTGGACCGCTGAAGGCTGGCTCTACGTGTCCGCCGTGATTGATCTGTTCTCGCGCCGGGTGGTCGGCTGGTCGATGCGCGCCAGTATGACGGCCCAGTTGGTTGCAGACGCCCTGCTGATGGCCGTCTGGCGACGCGGCAAGCCGGACGCCCTGATGCATCACTCCGATCGCGGCAGCCAATACGCCAGCGAACAGTTCCAGCGCCTGATGGCCGACAGCGGCATCGTCTGCAGCATGAGCCGATCCGGCAACGTTTGGGACAATGCGGCGATGGAAAGCTTCTTCTCGTCGTTGAAGACCGAGCGCATCGAGCGCAAAACCTATCGCACCAGGAACGAGGCCAGAGCGGATGTGTTCGACTACATCGAGCGGTTCTACAACCGCATCCGGCGTCATTCGACGATCGGATGCGTCAGCCCAGTTGAGTTCGAACGTAAGGTGGGATTAGCTTAACCGGGTGTCCATCAAACCGGCAGCAGCTCAGTTCGAACTCATAATGTTAGGGTGCGTGTCGTGCGCAGCAGCTTCTGGCACACGGTATTGAGATCGAAGTTGAGACATTTCTTGCCACGCTGAAGGACTTGAGACGTTCGCGCCCGTGTCGTCCGGCATGTCATGGCCCGGCGGACGATCCAGGCCGGCATCACTCCGGGAGGCGCTGTGGCGGCGTTGCGGGGCAAACAGTCCCAACCTGTCGCCTGCCGTGGTCTCAGGACTGTAGACCGCGTGGCAATGCGAGTACGAGCGCCGGCAGAGGGGCGATTGTGCTGCCACACATCATCCTCGAACGTGTCTCACTTAAGCGGGCAGTCCAGACCTGTCACTCCATCTTGGGGTCGGCCCAGCCAGGAAGGCTAGGTCATGGCGGAGCTGGCGAGGTCAAAGTTAGATGGTCGCTCGATCCGTCGACCAGATGCCTTTCGACGTCGGGGAAGCGGTTCCGTTGCTCGAGGAGGGTAGCCCGTTGAGAGGAGGTGTGAATGCCAATGACCAATCGCCGCTCTCGCCACGCGAGCTAATCTTGAGGCGTGCCGCCATTGCCTCACTATCAGCTACGATGCGTCGGGCGGCACCGAGGAATTCCTGACATTGGATCGTCGGTCGCGTGCCGCCGTTGGTGCGCTCGGAGGAGCGTGCTGCCGAGCTTGTGTTCGAGATTGCGTAGGCAGCGGCTGAGCGTTGACTGCTTGATTCTGAGTGCGGTCTGCCGCTTGGCGGAGGCTTCGGTGCTGGGACGCAGGGATAGCCCAGCATAGATCTCGAAATTCCACGGGCGCGATTGAAACTCTATGGCGAGTTGCAGTGATAGGGTAGGGATGAACTGCTCTTTGGAGGCACCCGCCGCCTGCGCTCGGAATGACCTGCTGCGATGACAGCTTTCAAATGCTTTCGCCGTTCGCTTGATGACGCGGGCGCCGGGTCTACGCTAGCTCGGCTGACCCCCGGAGCAGAGGCGGGAGGCTGGCCAACGCGTAAACGATCGTTCGCGTACTTGTCGATGCAGCATATATTCTTCAGCTAGCCCCAACAAGGTTGTCTCTCTTGCGACGAATGTCCGAATTCTAGCAGTGAACGTGGTGCGGCCAGTTCTCCAGCACTCCTGCTTTGCGGCAGCGCTCCTGGCGCGCCAGCTGGTACGACATTTGCTGGATGCTTGAGGTCCGCCTCCTCCCGAAGAAGCGCATGCACAATGTTCTCTATCGAGCAGCTATCCGATCTCAGCCAATCGATTGCAGCTCATGACGAGAAGTATGACTGTCGCGTTCGGTCGAGCACTTCCAAGCGTGTGTTGAACGAGGCCAAAGAGGCCGGTCTGAAGCGCGGCGTAACCGTACCACTGTTCGGACCATTTGGACAGCTATCCCTCGTATCCTTTGCATCCAGGTTCGACGATGTTGACCCTCAGTATCGCCTCAGTCGTTTCAACGCATTGGCTTGGCAGTTTCATCATGCATTCACAGAAATCGCGCCGTCATCGAAGGGCAAATGCCATATGCAAGTGGTCCTATCCGAACGAGAAAAGGATTGCCTCCGCTGGGTGGGAGAGGGGAAATCATCCTGGGAAATCGGAGTCATCCTGAGAGTCAGCGAGAATACGGTGAACTTTCACCTGAAGAACGCGATGCGAAAGCTAGAGACGAACAGCCGTACCCATCGCCTTGCCAAGGCGATTCGCCTCGGTCATATCTGACGTTTCGGCGCCGCTGGCCCGTACCGACCTATGCCGAAGTCACGAGCGAGCGATCTGATCAGCGTGGCAACATGACAAAATCAGCGAGGACACGTTCAGCCCAAGGTGGAGAAGATGCTGTTGCGGCGAATAGCTGACAAGCCTGTCATCCCGATCGTCTTGGGGGGCATAGATGCGCATCCCGCCGAGGGTTGGTCGTGTTTTCGAGGCGGGAGAAGTTCGCACGATCGCCTAAATCCGACGTGGACTGGGCATGACGGCAGACTATTCGGCGCATCGATGACGCGCGCGCGATGACAGTGATCTTCGCAAGCGTGCTTCGTTGTGGATGCCGCCGCTCGACCAAGATCGGAGCGGTTTTTGGGCCTGGATTGCGACCACCTAGTCGCCTGCGATAACGGTATTGCTTGATCGAGCAAGCCCGCCCTTGCAAAAGCAAGCCCCGGCCTTGGGCCGGGGCTTTCGATACCGCCGTTCGTACTGCTGATCAATATTTCAGAAGAAAGGGCCCGCCGAACTTATAGTTGAGCCGTGCAGTCACAAGATCGAAATCCTGGCGGATGCGATCGATTCCGCCTGCGGGCGCGGGGAAGTGCACCGTTGCGGGCTGCATGAATAGGTGGTCGTACTCGAGGCTGACCGACCAGCTCGGTGCGAAGCCGTAATCGATGCCGGCTCCCAAAGCGCCCCCCCGAAGAACGTGCTGGCTGCTCCCAAGCTGCGCGCCGGTGAGGGTCGAGCTAATCTGATACGTGTTGCTCGTCACTGCGGCGCCGCCTTTGGCGTAAAGCAGTACGTTGTCGAAGGCATAACCTATCTGCCCCGTTACCAGGCCGAACGCATCAATCTTGGTCTGGTTGTTATCCGCAAACGCGACGCTGTCATTCGACCCGCTCAAATCAGCCCAGTTCCCCTGGCCTTCAACACCAAGCACGATCTGGCCGATCTGCCCTCGATAGCCGATCTGGCCACCCACGGTACCGCCGGTCGCGTCATGGCAGCCCTCAGGCGTGCCGCCATTGAAGTCCCAGCAATTCGAGCTTGAGCCCAAGCCGCCGTTCAAACCGACGTAGTAGCCGCTCCACTCGTAGATCGTAGCCGCAACAGGCTGCGGGGCTTTGGCATAGAGAGGCTGGACGGGCTGCGCAGCAAGATCCGCGCCGAATGCGGGCGCCACCGCGCCGAGCGCCACAATGCTTGCAGTCGCAAGCAACAAGTTCTTCATTTCTACTCTCATGTCTTGAGTGCCCCCGAGCCTCGCGCGTCTTAACAACATCCGCACGAATAGCTGTAACTGCATCGCAACATTTGGGCCGAAAGGAATGCTTGAACCGAACCCTGCGTCAGGTTGCGGCGTTGCGAATCACGCCTCGCAATGCACCTTCGCGTGCGAACCAGATTGCATAGGCCTGGGCGAAAAGCGGGCGGCTGATCTCAGCGGATGAAGCGCACCGCAAGCCATATGGCGCCCAGCCACACCGCAACCGAGAAGAGCAAAGCGCTTTGCCAGGTCCTTGCTCTTATCCTGTGACGCCATTGAAGGAGCTCCGATGAGCAACCGGCCGACCTCGTACAACAGCTATCACTTCATCGTAATCTGCGAACGGGAACTGAGAGCGATGCTTCCGAATATACGCCAGCCGCTCAGTGGGTGAGAGGCACTGCGCCCACAACTCCCATGCCTCATCATCAAAACACGTGCTATTCTCAAGTACCTCGGCGACGCGCTCGTCAGGTTTCATGATGCATCCGCTGTACTGACTATCGCGGATCGAGTTCTAGAAGGGCGCCTAACCTTCGAAGCCTCTCAGTTCAGGGATTTGGATTCGGCCAGGAAACATTTGTCACGGTCAAATGCGGCGCTGATCCTGCGCGAGATGAAATTCGAAGTGGTGCGGTGGCTCTGGATCTTCCTTCTGGCCCAGTGCAGGTCGCCACGGGCATGGAAGCGGCGTAGCTGCCGCAGGAGAGTGAAAGGTGCTCTTGTCGATGCTGTCGCAATCGTGCTCGCCGTCGCATTCAGTTCAAGCGCTGGCTCGCGTGCCAGACATGTCTTCTCCGCGGTGTGCACCTGCGCTGATTAGAATTCGGTCCGGCAATGCTTCCGCGCATGCTAAGATCACACAAATGTCCGTTGAAAGGTCCAGGGCCGGTTGCGAATACACGGCCGCCGATTCGATCATCATCCGTGAACGGCCGGCTCGCAGTCTTCACCGTCAGTGTCTCGGGTGAAATCGGCCAGCAGTCACACGTTGCACCGCGCTGTTGGGACTGACTGCACGCGAGCACGCGCGTGCCCTCCACGTCGCCTCCCGATTCTGTGCTCGACGAACTGACGGCGCTCGGCGTTCGCCCTCTTGTGGCAGATCGGCAATTGCCTTGCTTGAGCAAGGCCGAATGCCGCATTAGGAACCACGGCGTGCGGGAACTCGGAGCGGCGGCGGATCAGAACTGCTGGAAGCCCTGGCTTGCGAGAGACCTCAGGCAAGCCGCCAGTGCACGCGGGTCCCTCGTTGAAGCAGGGCACGATGACATCCACGCTGGGCAAAGCACCGTTGTCGGCCGGCTCGTACGGCGGCAGTGAGGCGCCGATCGCTTGAGCGGGTCATGCATCAAGGCATCTTGGGATGAGGGCTGCAGATACCAACTTCGTTAAAAGGATCCTGAGGGCGGCGCGGTTCGTTGGTCATGAACATTTTCATTGCAAAGGAGAGCGACCTGTATGCTCGATCTCGGACCGCCTGCGGCAAATCAGGAGTTGCGTCGATCGCAGCGCGCGCGTCGCTCATAATCTTATCTTTTGCGGAAAGAAGCTTTGCATCAAACATTACATGAAGCGTCTCTCGAATTTCAGGTGCGATCGCGCTATCGCCATCGATCAATTCTCGAAATTTCCAAAACATACGCTCGGCCGCTACCATCGACCCGAGGACTGACATCAGTCTTGGTGACATCATTGGTCATCTCCTTCTCAAACCAGTATCTGGGACTATCCCAGCGAAATTAGACCTGTGCGCATTTGGCCGGCGCGCGAGGCGACCCCGAACAGGCGAATGACTGGGATAAATGTCGGCTGCTACGCCCCAGCGGGCGTGAGACGGACGTTCAAGATATGCTCAGCGGAACTCGCAAGTGTGCGATTTGCGAGCAAGGCATTTATCCTCTGCTCCAAGCCGTAACGCGATGGCGTGCGGTGGCTCACGTGCAAAACTGACATGGAGGGGATGCGCCGCTTTCCATTTGCCACAATACATGCAGCGGCCTCGGAGTTGGGCTTCTGCCAGGCGTTCGTTCTCTTCCGCTTTCTCACTCGGATCGCTCTGTTGACGAGGCCAAATCGACTGAGTGATCCCGGCTATGCAAATGTGGGCCATCCGATATCCAGGTGCTCGGGGCGCCCACGCGTTTTGTGATTGCCTGGGTGCATCGACATCGAGCCTCCCGATGCGGCGATGGTGTGTTGGTCGTGCCACGTCGACCTCGATCATCTCTTGATTCTCCATTGGCCGGTCGGGTTGAGCTTAGGAAGAGCGGCAACTTGAACGCGCAGATCATTTCCATGTGCAGGGACCTGAGTGGAAGGGAATCACTAGCCACGGCGTCCCACCTTCTTAAGAATGCTGCCGACAGCCGCAAGGAACGCATCCATCTGACGTTTCGTACCGATGCTAACGCGAATGCACTCTTTGCAGGCCGGCATCCGTAAAGAAGGCAACGAGGACGCTCTGGTCTTGCAACACCGCCTGCCACCATCTGCCACCCTGGCCTACCGGCACACGGGCGAGGAGGAAGTTCGCGTGGGAAGGCGTTACGGAGAACCCAAATTCTGAGAGGGCGGCCGCTACGCGCTGACGCTCAAACCTGACGTGGCGATGGTTCTCCTCGTAGGCGTCGCGATGCGCAAGGTCGCTCATGCCTACGGCATGAGCGACCACATTCATGTTGAAAACATTCTGGATGTTGCGAAGCCGCCCAATCAGCTCGGGATGGCCGAAACCGAAGCTGACGCGAATCCCAGCGGCGGAATGACTCTTGGAAAGCGTGCGCAGGACCAGAAGATTCGAATGGCGCTCAATGAGGCGTAGGCCGTTCTCAGGTGCGAAATCGACATAAGCTTCGTCCAAAACGATCAATCGGTCAGACCGTATAACGAGGCGCTCGATCTCAGCGAGCGGAACAAAGGTTCCGGTCGGATTGTTCGGATTGGCCAGCAGAATGAACTTAGCATGTTTAGGCGGACCGAAAAGCAGCTCGTCCATCGGCAAGCAGTCGGGTTCAGGCCAGGGAATTTCAATGAACCGGGCCCCTTGCAGCATGGCAAGCTTGCGATTGAACGAGAAGCCGGGCGACATCATCGCGATGCCGTCGCCCGGGGCAAGAAAGGCTCTGTAAATGAGACTGGGGAGTTCAGACGATCCATTGCCAGCCATCACGCGATCAGTGGCAATCCCGTAGGCCGCTGCGGCCGCTTGTCTCAAGCTGATATTGTCGTCTTCCGGATAGCGATATTGCACCTCAAGAGCTGCAATTGCGCTTCGCATCACGATGGCGGGCAAAGGAAATGGATTCTCATTCGTATTTAGTTTCACGCAAGTATTGTCGGGGGTGGGCCGCCCGGACGGCAGAGCATCCAATTCGCGAGCCACCGGCGAGAGCGAGGAAAGCATAGTTTTCAGTTTTGCATCCAATTTGACGTTCTCCCTTTTGTCGACGAGAGCAGCTGACGGACTTCATCGAGCCTACGTGATGCGCTCGCTGTGTTCGGAGCCGGAAAGCGCAAGGCGTGCATCAATGTGAGGGTGGGCTGCCATAGGCGGGCTCAGATCTAAGCGCCGCACCGGATCAGAGTCCGGCAGCGATCAGCGCGGATCAGGCGGGCGCACGGCGTTATCCCAGCGAATACCTGTTTCACGAGGGGAGGGAGAGCTATCGCCAAATTTTGGTGACGGCCGGAGCCGGTCAGGCGGCGGCGGTTATGGGCTGACGGTCGGTCGGCTTGGCGATGACCTCGATCCCAT
>NZ_JBEPQK010000037.1:0-31650 GCF_040547805.1 Bradyrhizobium sp. LA6.1
ATGGGATCGAGGTCATCGCCAAGCCGACCGACCGTCAGCCCATAACCGCCGCCGCCTGACCGGCTCCGGCCGTCACCAAAATTTGGCGATAGCTCGTGCACAGCACCAAGAGATACTATCGTTCAATGGGTTGCTGAAATCGTTCCGCTCTTGGTCAAAAGCTGATGGTGCCCGACCAAGAGACGGCGGCTTCCTGTCACTCGATAAGCGGACGTGTCGCTTAGTGCCTCCAGTCCTTCTCTCGCGATCACGCTCTGACGCATTAGCGAAATGCGTCTCGAGCGCCGTGGTAACAAAGAAATTTCCCGAGCTGGCTACCTGCTTAGTGTGAAGCCCATTGCGACGGCGTATCGTTTACCTTGGGTTTATGGTGCGCTCGGAGGGCGCATTAATTTTCTTTGATTTCAAATGGTTACGGAGCCTGACAGAGAGGTTAGGTGCATTTCCGTGGGCAAAGGTGCCTTTACCGTCCAACGAACGTCTTGATCGCGGCCCTTGAGATCCTCGAAGGCGCCTTGCTCACCTACATGTTGCCAGCGATGCCCTTTGGGCGATCTTTCCTTTGCCGGATTCAATCCGCCAGCTTGAACACGTGACTTTTAATCACGGGGTCCTGGGTTCGAGCCCCAGCGCGCTCACCAACAATATCAAAGACTTAGGTTCGATTTTCCTCGCTCCGTCGAAAAGCAATTTTGCCTTGTGCACACACAGTGCACACAGCGCGAGGGAGCGCCGCAATGGCTGATCTCACGGCGCTGGAGCGCGAACTGCTCGCTGCTTGTCGCATCGCCCTTCGCCAGCTCGAATACGATGGCGACGACAAGACAGCCTTCCATGGCGCTGCCTGGGAGGCGCTGACGAAGGCAATCACCAAAGCTGAGGTGCGAGAGCGCGCCGGTGAAGGCCCGCCAAGCTAAGGCATTTGCGAGGCGGCCCAGCCCCTATGGCGCACGCCATGAACGGCGGGAAGTAGAGCGCCCGCCCGACCGCAGGATTGCTACCGGCTGGCGCCAAGCGGGAGGCCGTGTGCGGTTGGAACACTGCGCCAACCTGACGATTATGGGTCAACATGTCGATGACGAGAGCGCCCGGTCAGCGCTCCCGCCTTCACCGGAAGGGAGTAGAGCCATGACCATCAAGCGTCGTAACCGAACCAAACATACTAAGACATTTGAAGAGCGACTGGCCGAAGAGGCTGCGCGCTTCAAGGAGGCCGCAGCACAGTTGCCGCCCGGCCCCGAGCGGGAGCTCTACCTCAGACGAGCCCGCCAGGCCGATACTGCCGCGAACATCAATGAATGGTTGACCTCTCCCGGTCTGCAGCCGCCAACCGCGCTAGAGAATATGCAGGTAGGACGACCGGCAAAGCGAGATCGAGTCGCCTCGGATTAGAAACCAGGGCGCTAGTTGCCGCATTGAACGAAATGGCAGAGTCGTTTGGCAGTTCGTTTTCGGTCGTTCAAGTGACGGCGGACGACACAACAACGCAAATTTGGATCGCACTCGCTAAACCGAGTCAGGCGCTGACATTGGTTCTCGCTGCCGTTCCAGAAGGCTGGACCGCGGAAGTGTTGGATGTCCCGATCACCGCAGAGCAGCAGCGAATGTTCGAAGAGCTTAACCTTCAGCCTGGTGATGTGTATAGGTTGACGAAGCCTACGTAGGCTGACGTAGCTCGCTTTCAGCCCTGTTGGCCGCCCGTAAGAGCTCCTCGATGTAGGGGGCGATGTCGCCAATCGCCTCCCGCAAGTCTGCCTCCGAAATGCCCTGCCCCTTGGCAGCCTCGATGAGACGCCGCGTGAGTTCTGCCACATCCTGCGACGCGCCCGCAGTCTGGTACTGCTCCACAGCGTGGATGCTGTTCTCCACCCAGAAATCGATAAACTCGCGGGCCTTGTCTGACATGTGACCTCCCTCGTCGGTACACACTTAGCGCGCTTCCAGGGAGAAGGCGGCAGCCTCGCACCACACGCTGCGTCACGCCATTCGCGGTCACCGTCGTCAGCACCGATGGCCGCCTATGTAATGCCGGCCATCGCTGGCTGGGCGGCGAGCTGGACTTCCATCATGTGCAGTAGATCCACCTCCGCGTTGCGCGCATCGCGATCCACGCCAATTTGCCATCCCGCGGCCAGTAGATCTTCAACCGGCGGCGTCGGCATAGCCGCGATTGCTAGCGGACTCTGCTGGCTGGAACCTGCAGCGAGCGAAAAAATTGACTCGTCAGGGAGGTTCCGATGACACAGAAAAATCGGACGCCACGTGGGTCGAGCACAATGGATCCCGTTACTGGTTCCGGCGCGGGCCAAGTTCCGACGAAACCGCACGACTCCGGCAGTCAGGCGAATGAAACTGTCGATGGCCTGGACGCTCAAACCGAAGCGTTGCGGCACGCGGCAGAAGATACGCCATCTGCTGCAGCACCTGACGACGAAGAAAAAGTGCCTGTCTTTGACCGGGCTGGTGCTGCGCCGAAAATCTGAGCGAGAAGACTGCCATGCACTGGCGCAAAGTGCCGAGCAGAATGAGCGGCAAGGTCTTCGATGTCGTGGTCTTGGCGTCTACCGCCTTAGTCGCCGTTTCGATTGTCTTGCTGGTTCTGCATTTTCCCGCGTGTCAGCCGAAATAGATAGAACTAGCTGTTCGTTGTCGGCCATTAAATCTCCGTAAGTGCGCAGAGCGTTTGTTGCGCAGCACGCGCCATGTTGTTAGACCGCGCCTTCAACATTGAAGGAGCGCCGAGTGGCCAAGAAGAAAAAAGTAGTTCGCCGCGAGTGGACCAAGACCGATATTCGGGACTTGAAGGCGCACTCCAAGGCGCGGACGCCTGTCGTAAAAATAGCCAAGATGACCAAGCGAACCGAGGGAGCGCTACGTCAGAAGGCTATCGTGTTGGGGATCGGCCTGGGGCATCAGCGGTAAATTGACGCTGGCTTCGTTGAGGGAGCCGCCAAATTTCGATATTGTTTTAACGCTCGCATCTGCGCCGATCAGGTGCAGACTACTGCGTCCGTCAAGGCAGCCGGAGCTTTTAGCTTTCGCGGCCTTGGGGTTGAGGGCTCGCCTTCGCCAGCCCCGGCGAGTCCCACCTCAGTCAGCGAAACTGACGCATTTAATTGTCCCACAGTGTAACATCGACGACATTGCGCCCAGGCACCCGCGCTGTACGCTTTATCTCGCCGGGGCTGGACTCAATATTTCACGTCTTATTTTTAACCCGGCTGGCCGCAGTGGTTCGCCGCTGCGGCCTTTTCGCATTGACGAATGCTTGGCAAACAGACGCGCTGACCAACAAGCCTCACTTCTTACGCTCATCGCCCAAGCTGGCGCCTTCGGCCAGCTTCATCCAATCAGCTGCAAGCCTTAACCAGGCTTCCTTGTCCGGCTGTTTAATTGCCCTTTCGGCTATGCGGCGGCATTCCTCGGCTTCGACTCTATAGCGATCCGCCTCCTCCTCGCTCATCATTCGACTCACCCAGCGAACCAACGCAGGATGGTCGACGAGGAAATCAGAGGATATTCGACGATAGACCCAAGCGGCTAACTTGGAACCGTCGCGTCGCGGTTTGGCAGGCTCACCCGGCGCGCAGATTTTCCGCCGAGTCCTTTCCGCGATTATTCACGACGTCGAAGCTAACCTTCGCCCCCTCTGCCAGCGAAGTAAAACCAGCCTTCTCAACTGCCGAGATGTGAACAAAGACGTCCTTCCCGCCTGAATCCGGTTGAATGAACCCATACCCCTTCGTCTGGTTGAACCACTTCACTGTCCCCATAGCCACTTAGCTTCTCCATTCTTTGAAAAACCAAAACTAGTGCCTGAATCTCGACAAAAGAAAGGCTGGTCGCAACCGCGCTCATGCGCCGGAGGTACGCGAGCCGAGGACGTCGTTTTACATCGTGTGAACCTCTTCACATGGGTATGACATCAGGACGGTTAATCTCCAGTCGCTGGCGAGAGGTTTCAGTTACAGCGGGAGGCGGCCGTGGCAGCAGACACAAAGGCGGACGACTGGTTTATTGCTGCGCACGTGCTGAGGGTACGCACGTCGTCGGGCACCGCATCGATATCGTTTAAGATTGGCAGCAGAGTAGCTAATATCGCAGCACTTTTAGGTTGCTCCGGACCAATCTCTGGAAGCGGTGTTTCGGACACGGACTTCCAACTAGATTCGCAACTTATGCGCAACATCAGCGGTCCATGGTCATTGAAGGACGTCAAGGGCCACCGAGGTGACGTCACGCAAAACGTGTCATTTTTTCCTGATGCGTTGTCGGGCGCGGCGTTTAATAAGAGCGGAAGCGTCTTTTTTAATTTCGAGATACCAAACCCGAGCTCCATGACCTTTACGATCAAGGGCCAGTGGATGGTAAAGATGGTCCTCAATCTTGGCACGACGTTTGTAATTTAGGACGCGGACTCATAACAACGCTGCCATAGCCTGATTGACGCGAGCTCAACAAAGGCAAGGTAGTTGGCGGCCAGCCTGTCGTAGCGCGTCGCCACGCGACGACATTGTTTGATCCTGTTGAAGAACCGCTCGATCTGGTTGCGAGCACGATAGAGATAGGGGCTGAAGCAGATCGGCTCGCTGCGGTTGGTTTTCGGCTGGATGTTGGCCCACGCGCCCTTCTTGATGGCAAGCTCCCTGATCCAGTCTGCGTCATAGCCACGGTCGGCAAGCAGCATTGACCCGGATTTCAGGCGAGACAGCAGTTTTCCGGCAAGTCGAACGTCATGGGCCTCACCGGGGCTCAGCGCCAGCCGTACCGGCAGACCATTGCCATCGACCACCGCATGGATCTTGCTCGTCAAGCCGCCGCGGGACCTTCCCATCGATTGGCGCTGGTTCGTTGTGATGCAGGCTCCATGCTGATGCACGCGGACAATGGAAGTGTCGATCATCTGGACAGCAGCATCCAGGGCAGTGGCAAGCGCTTCTATGATGCGGCTCCAAACACCGGCCCGCCGCCACCTGACAAGGCGGTTGTAGCAAGTGGTGTAAGGGCCAAACGCCGTCGGCAGATCACGCCAGGGTGCTCCTGATTGGAGGACCAAGAAGATGCCATTCAGAACCCGTCTGTCGTTCACCCGAGGAACGCCACGCGGCTTGTTCGGCAGCATCGGCTTGATGGCGGACCATTCATAGTCGGCGAGTTCGTAGCGCATGATTCGAGCCCCCAGTTTCACGGCAGTCCGGCCAAACGCAACGCTCTTGGCCCGACCCTGGTACGGCGCTTACGGACAAGAGCGGACATCAACAGCCCTCAATCTCTGCCAAAACTGTCGAAAATGACCCAGAGCGGACCATGTCCCCCCGCGTCGGCATCAGTGACGCCCCCGTCGAGACGGCGTGTACACCCGCCTCAGACGGGGTCACCGAGTCGAATAATCGCGCACAACGCCGACCAGAACATCATAATTCCTGCGCGCTTTCGGTAGCGGCGCGTATGAGTGAAGGTCGTTCAGATCGTTCCAGCAAAGGCCAAGGATATGATCAGCGGGACCCAACCATTTGCGCTTTGCCTGCCTGCGAAAGCCCTCGATCTTGTAAGGCGTGGCAGAGCACTCTCCGGTATCAGACAGCCTGGGGACGTCGACCCAGTGCAAGCGCGGCTGTTTCTGGATCAGCAAATCGCCGACAAAGACGCCGAGATCGAAGATGACATTGAGGCCACGAAGCCCTTCAGTCCATGGCGTCTGCATCTGGTAGTATGACTGACTGACAGCCCATTCTCTTAGAGAGGCTAGCGCGAAAGCGTTGTCGGGGAACCAAGCCGATACGCGGGTGAGCCCTGCATCGTCGAAGCTGGCGTTCACGCCGAGCTTGCTCAGAAACGATTGCAACGCGGCGATGCGCGTGGCGCGCTGAGCCATGAAGTACGCAAAGTTCACCTTCATATGCTCGGCGTATTCCAGGCGGTAGCGCTCGTAGTCTTCGTCGGTCTGATCGTCCCGGCGGCTAAGAAAAGCGCCCAGACGGTGGGGTGGCTGGTAAAGGGGGTAGTCCATCAGAGCCGGCGACAACACCTGTCGTTGTTCTACCAATTCTTTCGGTTCGCGCTTCAGCCAAGGAAACATCATGGTCTCTTCGGATATTCCGGCGGCGTAACGTGGCTGAAGCAAAACTACCAGATATTGCCCACCAAACAACGCCCTGCTCACGGTCTCATGTCAGTAAACCGTTGTGGCAGCGCCCTACCCAAGGTTCGGCGTTTAGTCCAAGTGGTTTGAAGCCTACGCTAACGCTCGCTTCTGTCCGCTAGTGGCCCATCGCGACATATTGCGCTGCCGCACGAAGTCGGTTGCTATAGGGGCAAAGCAGACATTGCTTTAGTCGCATAACGCCACCGGGTTTATGGGTACACGGCCTAGTCCGATCCTCGCGTCTTGACATGAAAGTTAGTCGAACAGGTCATCGGCTTCTTCCTCTGGGCACGCGCCTTCCAAGCATGCTCGTCGGGCTGTTCCTCCCTCATTTACCCTACCGCTCAAGCTTAATTTCAGCCTTCGATTGCGCTCGTCGGTTGCCCGATTACGCTGTCATCACCGGATGAGTTGCCCTGTCCGGCTTCAGCCTAGCGAAGTCGGCGCGCCATCATACTCGGCGCGTCGCTTTGTTTTTTCCCCGCGGAGATCAGCAGTGTGGCCCTACGGAGTCCTGGCGCTTTGCGTTGCGCTCCTGATCGTCGGAGCTTTCGCACTCATCATCGTCAGCTTCGATTTTCCGGACGAGCCTAAGGCCTGAGTTTAGCAGTGAGGCGCGCCTACGAGCCGTGTCGCAAAGGCTATAAAGCCGTTTCCGCCTTGAACCCCAAAACCGCCGCTCGCCTCGCCGATGCTAGCCCTGATGCTTCCTGCGCGATGGCGGTCGCGAGTTGGCGCTTTAGTTTGATTGGAAGCTGGTCGATTTGGCGATTGAAATCGTCGTTGGGCAATTCATCTCCAAACGATGGTCTAACGTAGATTTCGTCGCGCAACACAACGAAGCTTGACGATTTGATGATCTCGTGAGGTAGATGAACGTTTCGAGGTCCAAATGATCTGGGAGATTGTTGCTACCGCGCTCGCCGTCTTGGCGGTCAGGCTGCTGATCGCAAACTACCTGGTACGACGACGAGACGTTTTGCGTCGCGTCCGGCGGCGCTAAGTTTCCACCATGCCTCCACCAAACAGGCGCAGCCTGCCGAACCTACTGGACCTCAAACTTCTCAAAAACGAGCTGGTGAAAGGGCAACGGATCATCGTGAACGCAGCGGCGGGTCCCAGAATGGCGGGCCGACATGGCGTTGTTCGCGGATCTGGCGGAACGCGCCACCGCGTTCGCGTTTTGCTTGACGGGTCTAAGAATGAAATGACTTTACACTCCCGTTTTCTCGATGTGGAGAACGAGCCAGGTCGTGACCCCTGAGAGTCACCGATCTTGCGACGAGCCGGGGTTGGAGATTTTCTGATGAGTTTGTTGATTATCTCGGCATACGGAAATTGCCTGCTCGCACGAACCGCTGACTGAATTGATAAACGTGAGCCCGCGCCGTCCTTGACGACAAGAAGGGTCTGCGTGCTTCGAGTTATGACCTGCTGGTCCGCCCGAAATCGCGGCGTTCTGGCAAATTATTTGTCTTGCCGCGCCCCCGTCGACGCAATTCCGGCGTCCGATTAATTACCGGCTTTCAACGATTTTGCGGTGTCCAAATGCTTTTGCAACGTATCTATCTGGCCGGAAGCATATTCTCCGGCAGCATCCTTACTTTTCGATGCCTTCTTGTACTCGGCGATATCCTTTTGGTGGTCTGCGATCATGTGTGTCGCGAACATTCTATCGAAGCTTGCGCCGGACACTTTTGACATCTTGTCATGGTCGGCCTTTTGTTTTGCACTTGGTCCGCTTGGTGAGTTCATTCCCAGTCCTTGAGCAGCATCTAAAGCCTTCTGATTGGCGGGACCATGGTCTGTAGAAAGCATTCTGCCATACGACTTGACTGCGTCGCTTTGACCGTTCTGCTGCGCCAGCTCTCCCATGCTCACTTCAGCGAAATTGCCCTCGATTGCCTTCTTTAGGAACGTTTCGCTTTGCCTATCTTTTGCAGACCCGTTGGCCATTGAGATCGCCATCAAGGTTGCTGTCCCGAGCGATAAAAGCATTCTCAAGGCAAACTCCTGTGAGTTGTTTGTCGATGAACACGCCTGAAGCCCGGGAGGTTCCAATTAGGCGCACGGGGCGACATTGGAAGTTTCGCATCGCATTATTCAAACGTCCGCAAAGCACCTGACTAGTGGCCTTTCGGACCACTTACATGACCGTAGATGGCAAGGCGCGCATCGAGTGGGAAGCTCGAGCGCAGTGGAAGGAGAAGCCGTTGGAGGGCGCTGTGGATAAAGGCCGCCTCAGTGGGCGGCCTCATGAGAACGCCTCTATTTCGGTGTGCCGGTCTGGCTACCCGAACCGGTGGTCTGCTCCCTTCCCGGTTGGCCGGGGGAATGCGCAGAAGCGCCCGGCTTCTCTTGATCGGCCACGTAACCGGACGCTCCGGAGTTGCGTGTCGTGACCCCTTTGTCCGCATCACGCTGCATCTGCTCGTTGGGCTCGCTAGCCTTGAGCCCTCTCCTCCTTGGTTTGCACACTGGGTGCAGTCTTTTGCTACCGTCGCCCGGGTATTAGACAGGAAGCCGCAACGTGGTTTCCACACTTGATAGCGTACCGGTTGGCGTAGCTATTGCCATGTCTACGATCGTCAACGAACCCGACTGATTGTCATACAAGTACTTGAGATGCCAAACCGGCCCGACGTCCGGCGAGATAGCAAAGTCGTTCAACGCGTTTGTGATGTTGCGAACGGCATCGCGTCGTGCGATCGGTGCGGAGAACATCGCGTCTATCAGCGCTGCCAAGGTCATCCCCTCCACCAGCATAGCCCGTGCAGCTTCGTCACCGTGAACCAGCCGTAGGGCTGTCACGATGACGGCAATAGCGTCGGGGTTCTTGAGAGGCACGGCAAATTCGCTTCGACGCCCGTTGCGTGTTTACAACACCTCGGCACGAACTTGAGCCACGCCACGATCCGTAATCCCTAAGCTGTGCGCGGCGGCCAAGGATAAGTCTAGAACGCGGCCCCGGACCCACGGCCCGCGGTCATTGACGGTGACAATGACACTTCGGTTGCGGTGAGTGACGCGTAACTTGGTCCCGAACGGCAGGCGGCGGTGCGCCGCGGTCAGCAGATTCCGATCAAACGATGAACCGCTCGCTGTCCTGCCCTTGGAATAAGAGTAGTAGGAGGCTTTGCCAGAAAAGACTCGATTAGCTTCGAGACGATCTTTCGAAAGCCCTTGCCCGGTCTGAGGTTGCGCCTGCTGTGTAGTCGAAGGCGGGGCTTGCGGCTCATTCATCTTTGTCTGATCCAGTCCTTCAGGAGTTGGCTCCGCGTGAGCTTTTGGAATGATGGACCACCTGTCGTCGAAGGTTTGCGCGAAAGCAAAAGTCGAGTGGATCGCCATCCACGCTGCGATTGTCGCAATCGCGATCATTCTACAAAGAAGTCGCATGATTGGCCTCATGCACAAATGAAACAAGTGGACAATGCAAACTCATCGGCCCGTGTTCCTGCACACGCATTTACGTGCAGAACAAAGGTGAATGCATACCGGTGGTTCGGATGCGAGGTGCCGGAGATGTTCGGGCGCAGCGCAGCAAGCAGTTCTCTCGCTGCAGCGCATCACACAAGCATAGGAAGAGATTCGATTGTTACGAAATTGAGGGCTCCTAAACTGGGTCAGGAAAACTCAAATATCCCCAAAATGGGGATTCTTCGGCGCCCGCAAGAATCTTGAGCAAATGGGGTTCGAAACCAGCTGGGGGCGGTGGTCAAGCAAATGGTTGAATAGATCAGCGATAGCGCTCGCCATCGGCGAAGCGTCGAGAAGGCGGGAGAGTCAAGCCGCCCGCCTTCTGCGCAGACACTTTGCGGCGGTGTATTCATCGTGCACCGACGCCGTTTGCTCTGGACCAGCGCGAGGCGTTTGAAGGATGGGCGTGCCCAGCTCCGCGTCTATCAACCAACAGCCAATTGACCTATCCCTCGTGCTCGCTACAGACCAGCCGCCAAGCGCCAGCGGCTGGCCCATAAGCCGGACTCGTCGCTATCCTCTCGACATGACCAACGACGCCACCCTCAGGCGCGCGCTTGGCGAGAAACTGGACAGTGAGATCAGGAGCACACTGATGCGCTGCGTCTGCGGCACCACGTTCGACAGCTGGAAGCCGGCAAAGAGCTATCCCACCGCCAGCACATCTATGCCGCGCAGGCGGCCAATGGGACACACCGATGAAGCACACCGAAGAACGACCCTATGCAGACCCTGAGGCGGCCGCGCGCAAGCTTGTCGAGCTCGCGGCAAGCATCGAGGCTGTCCAGGACGGCCGCATCTACATCGAGCGGATCAACGCGCCGTTCATGTTCAAGCTGAAAGGGAGCGGCACCGAGTTCGGCGCTGGGCTCAAACACGCCGTCGATCGCGGCTGGCTCCAGCTGCACGAGAGCGGGACTTATGTTCGCTTGCTAGGCCCGGGCGGCCTACTCACTCAATAGATCAGAGTGAAGGACAACCAGCCCGAGAGAAGCGCGCAGAAACCAATTCCAACATAAGGCAATGCAAGGCGCATCGGGTATTCCCTCCGAGACGCGAAATATGCCGCCAATCTTTCATGGCAGTTGGCCGACGACAACGAATCTGAAGTTGTATCTTCGGGAGGAGAGAGGCAGCCAACTGCCTCGGCCTTAGTTCATCTTGCGCCTGAGCTTCCGAACGATCTCACGAAGCTCAGCGACATAATCCTCAATGATCCGCCGCGCTTCCTCCAAGCGAGACGGCTTGGGCTCTTTGGGCTCGCTCTGTTCCTCAGGCTTTCCCATGAGGCCCAGCGTGTCTGATGGCGGCCAGCGTCTCTTGATCTAAATCAAATCAGGCCACGCCGCCAACTGAGGCGGCCTCAAATCGTCAGTATTAGCCAAACGATTAGGCCAGCGTTCACGGTGCCTACGGTGACAATGCCTGCCTGAATAAATCGCTCGGTCATGGCGCTCCCTCGCGAATTTGAGGGAAAATTATGCACCAACTAGAAGTGGCGTCTATGCAGATTGTGCCACTCTAAGTCCCGTCACGGACCTTGCGTTCGAGCACGGCCGTCTCGACCTGATCGGCAAGAACCATAAGATGGCTGGCCAGCCTCTCGAACAAGTCCCGTTTGGCTTTGTCAGTGGCAAGATCACTGATGAGCTTGCACTCGGCCGCGTCGGTCCGCAGCTTTTCCAATTGCGCTTGAAAGTCCCGCATAGCACGCCCCGCCGCGCGTACCTTTCCCTTGGGCTGGTTTTACCACAGCCTTGGGCGCCCTGTCAGCGCTCACTTGGCGACTGCAACCGGGGGATCTGAGCCATTCGCTCATATGCGAACCGGTCTCAGCCTGCCTGGCTTTGCGGAGGAGGGTTTCGCGCTCAGAGCCGTGCGGGAGCTTCTTGGCTTGCTCTCTCAGGCGTTCGGCTTCTTGGGCAAGGCGCTCTTCGAGGGATTGGGTTTGCTTGAATCGACGACGGTGCTTCATGACTGGTCTCTCGTGCATACGGGTCCTAACCGCAGGGTTTGCAAGCACAATTTAGCCAAGTCCGCCCAAGGCCGTCGTTAACACATGCTTGAAAAGCTAAATGGTCGCGACGGTTCAGACGGTCGGCTCACGACTCCCGCCCATCTGGTGGTCTCTTTTCAATTCAGCCACCGAGGTCGGAAATAGCCAGTGTCAAAGTATCAAACTGAAAGTCTTAGGCGGGCCTCTGCAGGCCCGGCGAACGCACCCAGTCGCTCAGATGTGAGCCCGTCTCGGCAATCCTGGCTCGCTTAAGCAGGGCTTCACGTTCCGCCCCAGCGGGCAACTGATGAGCCCGTTCTTTGAGTTCGGCGGCCCGATCGGCCATACGTTCTTCAAGAGAGCGGGTTTGCTTCACTCTACGGCGCTCCGGCACAGCGGCCTCCTCGAGCAGCTAACGACGGCTTCTAAACGGCCCCAAAGAGATTCAGTTCCCGGAATTGAACTTCGCCGCCCTGCCGCCGAGCCTACTGCTCGTGCGGCCTTTGCCTTTGAGCCTTGCGCGCCATCTCCATCCATTCTTCCCCAAGCTTCAGCCACGCCTCCTTGTCGACCTCTCGCGTCGCCCTCTCAGCCTCATCCAGGCAATTCTGCGCTTGGCGCAGATATCTCACAAAATCAGTGTCGCCCATCGGCGTACAATGCGGCGGCGAACGGAAGGTGCCGAATGAGAAGGCGCAGGCGCCGTCTTAAGACAGATCCTGCGACCCGTGCTGCGACGTTCCGCACGATCGGCTCGGCACGCCCAGTTGGCTAGCATAAAGGAACACAAGCGCGGCCGAATATTTGAATCGTCGCTGGCTCGCTGCCACAGCCGGCGGAGCGGCCCCGGCCTACCCCCTTGATCCCCCGCAGCCGGGGCCGTCTCTTCGCCCTTTGTCGTATCGGAGTAGCGTATGCGTTCCTCGCCCTCGATCATGCCCGCTGACCGCCTCGACCGCGACATCTATCTAGTGCTTGAAGACTTCGGCGCTCGCGCCGGTTGCGCCTGGCGTGAAACGGATGAAGCTGACACCGACTTCGAGACGATCCTGCAAAATCTGCTGTCCGGCCAGTACGCCTATCCGGTTCGGATTGTGTCCTTCAATCCCATCGAGGGATGGTCGCGAGATGCGACTTCCGACGTCGCCGACGCACTGGCCCAGCGCGCATCTGACACTGACACCGAGGTCTCTTCTGCACTGCAAGCCTTCATCGCCGCCAACGCCACAAGGAGCTTCGACATGCAGCTAGCGCTGCCCTTGCGCGGAATCGCCTGATGTCCTGTGACGAAAAGCCCCTTGCGGCCGGTGCAATGGCTACGACGTGCGCCAACTGTGACGATCTCGGCTGGGTTTGCGAGAACCACCCGGACCGACCCTGGGAAGGCCCACGCGCCTGCAACTGTGGGGGCGCGGGGGCGCCCTGTCCGGCCTGCAACGCTGCTGGCGATGGGGAAGTGCCGCGTATGCCGGAAGGCTTTCGAGTCGAGGTCGACAAGGACGGCTGGCGGCACTGAGGTGCCTTGTGAGCGGCCCCAAGCGCGTTCGCAGTAGCGCCGAACGGTCGCTGGCGACTTCATCGGCGGGTCCACAAGAGCCGCCTTCGGCGCTCACCCGCCCGATACGCACAGCGCGACCAGTCGTCTGGCCCAGCGCGAACCAGCGACTTGGACGTAAACCGATTGCTCCGTAATCATAGGGGAACGATGCTCTTCACTGCGGCGCGAACCCCGCTGTAAACTGATGCCGGATTGTGAAATCGATTCGCAGGAAGATGGCTAAATCCTCGAAACTTGTCGCCGCGAAGAATGGGCGAGTACTTCTGGTCCGACGACGGCGCGATAAGCGCTGGGCGTTCCCGGGCGGCCGTAAGCGTGCGGGTGAAAGTGAGAGGAAGTGTCTTCGCCGCGAGATCACCGAGGAACTGCCGAAGCTAAAACTTGGGCCAGTGAAGCTCTGGAAAGAGGTAAAGGGAAAAAACCGTCAATCCGGACGACAAATGAGCGACGCGATCTTTGTGGCCAAGAAGGCGTCCGGTCCCCTGAGGATCGGCGATAAGAACGAGATCGACAAAGCGGCTTGGCGCAAGCCGCGCGGCATCAGACTCACGCCCACGTCGCGCTACATCCGGGACAAGTTGTTTCCGAAGTAGATCACGCGCTCGCAACTGCGGCCTCGAACCCAGCGGTCAACCGCGCAACCGTTTAGCGCGGGTCCAGACCTTCTTCAGATATCGTTTTCGGGCTCCCGGTGCACCAACCTTCCCGCCCCAAATGCGAATGAGTTGCCGTGATCGACCGGAAAGCTCGGCGACTTCCTTATAGCTCGCAAGACCATTCTTGAGCATGTAGAGCGCGGCGGCCTTGGTGACATCCTTGGTGCGCATTTTCAGTGCGATCCCGATTGTCGTTTCGGGCCAGATGCTGATGCGTCAATGACTGTAATGCCCTCAGGGGGCGGCTCAAAGTACAACTGGCCACCCACCTTGCATCTTCTCAAAGCTAGTGGTCTGGCTTTTCGCGCACGATCACGCCGGTCTTAGGGTCGGCGTGGAATTCCATCTTCTGTCCGTTCTTGATGCCTTCGCCCTCCCATTGGCCGTCGTCGGCTTCAAGCTTAGTGACCTGCGAATAGCCCGACTCCATGACCTTGGCCTTCACTTGCTCCATCGGCATCCAGTCAGGTCCGGGTTGGTCTGCTCTCGCTGCTGAGCCAATGGCGAGGGAACCGAGAACCAGAATTGTGGCAAGCTTCATTTTGGCCTCCTCTCGATGAAAGGCTTCAACGGGCGCGCTGAATTGATGTTCCTCTGTCGCGCCCGCGGACTTGGTGTCAGATCGACGCAAACGAATGGACTTCCGTTTTGGGCCCCTGGGGACAAGATGGTCGGCTTCGGGTCAAAACCGGCAACGCGGCCCCTTCTTACGGGAAAGACGATCCCTATCTCCGCATCATGCGTACCGCGTTCGAATTCTGCCTGCCGACCGCCGCCAAGGTGGTGCCGGCTGGCCCCGACTGGATCCACGAAATCAAGTATGACGGCTATCGCCTGCGCGTCGAGCGCCAGGGCAAGACCGTGCGACTTTTCACCCGCAACGGCCACGACTGGACCAAGCGATACCCCTGGATCGTCGAGGCCGCGCTGAACAACCGCGAGCAGCGATTCGCCATCGACGGCGAGGCCGTGGTGCTCGGCGTCGACGGCGCCTCGGACTTCAACGCCCTGCACTCGCGCAAGCATGATCACGAGGTTCAGCTCTATGCGTTCGACATCCTCGCGCTTGGCGGCGAGGACCTGCGCCAGCTGCCATTGACGATGCGCAAGACCAATTTGGCGCGGCTGCTGCGCGGCCGGCCTGATGGCAGATTCGTCGCGCCGTTCGAGGCTGCCGAGATCGGTCCGGATCTATTCGCCGCCGCCTGCCGCATGGGCCTCGAGGGCCTGGTCTCGAAACGCCGCGACCGGCGTTATGGCGCCGGCCGCTCGAAAGACTGGATCAAGGTGAAGAACCGGACCCATCCGGCAATGACGCGAGAATTCCGAGCGTTCGGTCGCGCGCCTCCTGCCCAATCAAGGCCCGGCGGTTCAATTGCCCCTTTCCGTCCATCCCCTTTCTGGGCCCCTCGGTCGGCTGCGGGCAGCGTTCAGTCTATCGGCCTCTGCTTCAGCAGTGGAGTGCGACAAGCCAGACAGAGGCTTCCCGCCTTTTCCGATCGCAGGCACATCTAGTGAAAGATCCAGTACGGTGAACCGGCCGGTTACCGGTCGCTCATACCAAGCAACGTACCGCGCCTTCATTTCGGTCATTCTAGACCCCCTCGGTAGCGGATCGATCCTCGAATAGATCAACGTATCGCGCATGGAGAATCACGTAGCCCTTGGCACCGTCTAAGAGCACCTTGACCTGAGTGGCCGTTGCTCCCTGACCAAGAACGATGCCTTTCTTACCGCTAAGACGCGGTCCAGCCAAAGCAGCAATGACGATCCGTCGACCAGCAAGAAGCTCGTCCTTGGCGGCCATTAGGTCCGCTGATCTCGGCAGGTTACGGTTTGTGCTACGCGGCATGGCTTTAAAATAGCGCAGCACCATTGAGTTAAAAAGCCCGTGTGTCGGGGGACCACGGCTTGCGCGACCTTTTCGATCGGTCAAGCTGGCGAACCGCTAAGCGTGAATGGTGATCGCAATGCGTACTGCAGAACAATTGATGCAACTAACATGTATTCAATCTTGGTGCACGTGATCAAACCCGCACGGTCTAACAAGCCGCTTATTTGTGCGCGCTGCTCAACAAATCTGCTAGCTGCGAGGCGCCAAGCGGCGTTGACTTTCAGCGGGTCCTTGGCGTGACACCTAGATGCCCCCGGCGCTAGCCTCAGGCCATCCATCCGCGGCAGCCCCTGTCGTAAACCGGCAGGGGTTGCTTATTGGTGGTAGGCCCGCCAGTGAACCAGCGGGCCTTTGCCCGGCGGAGTATTTACAGCTCCCACTAGAGTGAAGCACTGATGTCTGACGACGGCGCACTCAAGAAGGAAATCGACGCTCATCAGCAGCAGATGACAGAGGCTGAACGTAAACTTTTGGTCGGCCTCGATGAGTTCATCAAGGGCAAGGTCGCGCTAGGCGTGCCCAGAGAGCGCGCCTACGCCATAGTTGCGGAGATACTCCCGTACGCTCGAGAGGTCAGAGCACGCGATCTACGCCGCGCGTTTAGGGTCGTCTAAGGCGTCCCGGGAGAGCTAGGCCCGCCAGCGTGACCAGCGGGCTGGTAGCGATCGTCAGGCGCAGTCGCGACCTCCGCGGGGTACGATCGAAGTACTGGCTCGTGGAGCTTCGCGCGCTTTGTCAATGTCCGAAAGGAGGTGCCAATGCGTACTCCGGCCTTGGCGATTTTGGCAATCGGGATGGCATCAACAGAGCCGGCGGCAGCTCAGACGTATAATCCGGCCTATCCGGTTTGCCTGCACGTTTACCGCGCGGGGGCCAACTATTACGATTGCAGCTACACATCGCTGCCTCAGTGCAATGCTTCGGCATCGGGCCGCGCCGCAGAGTGCGCCATAAATCCATACTTCGCGGGCGTGGAAAACCCCGCAGCTTATCGGCGGCACGGCCGCCGCGCCTACTAGGGCAGTTGCGAGAGACGCCCAGCCCGCCATCGTGAACCGGCGGGCCTTTGCTTTTCCACACCCACGACGCGCAGTAGTTCGCGCGCGTTCCGCGGCCCAAGGTTCGGATTAGCCTACGTCGTTCTGACATTGCCCCATAGGCTCCCGACAGCGTGAGCCGTGGGTCAACCACCGAGAGCAAGTAAAACCGGCCACAGCTTTGCAAGGAGCCAGAGCATCAGGGCGAAACACGCCCAAATGCCCATTAAAGCAAAGACGGCCCGAGGATTCCTGAAGATCATCACAGTGCCAACTTAGCACTCGTCGGAGATCTCCGCACTGAGCGAATGGGGTAGCCCGCCAGCGTGGAATTCGGCGGGCTCTCTATGCTCATGCGGACTGGGGCAAATGCGTCACCTTCTCCGCCGATCAATGTTGTTGTGGCCGGGGAAGAACAGACCGGCTAGCACGCCAATAGCAGCAGGTATGACAAGGCTGAGACAGTCCATGACGCACCGCCCCTCAGCAAACGGATCGCCTGCCCGATAAACTGACGGGCCTCAACTGCGTTCCGCATCAGCGACAAAAACCCGCCATCGTGAATCGGCGGCCCTTTGCTTTTCCACACCCACGACCGGCAGTAGCTCGCGAGCATCCCGCGCCGCTAGGAATCGATAATTTGACTCTCGCCTGCGCCGCGGTCCGATGGCGTCATGACCAAGGCAGAGAACAGAGCGGCGGCGAGAGCTTGGCACCAAGAGCGCATGCGTCAGCGCGCGGAAGAAGTGCGGGCCGAGGCGGTAGCAGCCGACCTGGCCGAACTCGGCCGGCTTCGCCACTACCTCATCTTTGGCAGGAAGGATCGCCGTGCCGACCGCGAGAAGCTGATGAGCGCCATTGACGACTACGTCGGTGAGATGACTGGCGACCGAACCGCGCTGCACGCCAAAAACCACAAGTGCGGGTGAAGCAGTACGGCCTGGGGACGAAGAATCGGGTAGTCGATCTGCATGAAACTCGCCGCCGAACGTGCCTTTGCCGCTCCTGAAGCCGCCGCCCGCAAACTGGTCGAGCTCGCGAAGACCATTGAAGCTGTCCAGGACGGTCGCATTCACATCGAAAAGCTCAATGCTCCGTTTCTCTACACGCTCAAGGCCACCGGGTTGGAGTTCGGCGCCGGCATCAAGCATGCAGTTGAGAAGGGCTGGCTCGAGCTGCACGAGAGCGGGACCTATGTCCGGCTGATCGGCACCAGCGCAAAAGCGGCCCCAGCAAAAGACTAAATTGCCGGGGCCGTTTGGAGTCACCTTGGCGGTAATGGGGTCGCCAGGTGGTCATGAGCATAGGAAAAACCGGCAATCAGTTCTGTCCACTTGTGCCCAAAGCGGTATAGTTCCTCATCGGGATCGGAACCGATCGCCATGAAAGACATGCAGGCTCAGTTGGAAAAGCTCCGCACGGATGCTGCCGAGTGCGCCTTGATCCGCGATCTGGCAACTGAACCCAAGAAGCGAGAACTGTTCACCAAGCTGGCCGAGCATCTGACCATTCTGGCCGACGAGGTTGAACGCGCCATTGCTGCCGCGGGACCTGAGCTGAAGCGGAAGGAATGACCGAACGAGGCTGGGGTCGGCGTTTCGAGGATCCGATCACGATCGGCGATCGCGTACTGGTGACGCTGCTCGACGCTGGCGAGTACATCGCCACGCTGCCGAAGAAAGAGCACGCCGTACCGGAGTGGCAAGCGGCGATGGAAGCCTTGATCCTGGTAGCAGAAGGTGGCGGCCCGACGATGTTTGCCCGCGTCGGGGTCATGCGGGCATTGAACCGCCACTATGTCCCGGAGCTTAACCCGAAGGGGAAAGAGCCCCATTGGGGCCGGCGCGAGCTCAAGAGGGATCAATAAGAGGCCGCAGGTGTCAGCCCCCTAGTGCAACCGCTGGCGCAACTTCCTAACGATCTCCCGAAGGTCGGCGGCGTACTCCTCGATAACCCGACGCGCCTCTTCCAGGCGGGAGCGTGACTTCGGTCTGTTCCTCGGCCTTCGTCATGACGTCCATGGCCTGTAACGGCAGGCGCCGGACCGTTGAGCTAGGGCGTGTACTCATAAATCGAGAAAGTGGGCCGGCGCTTAATGTCCGCTTGTGCCCCACTAGCGGCCCAAAAGCAGACATGCCGGGAGGTCCGTTACGGGCCACAAGCGGAGGTCGTCAGCGCCTCCGAAGGAAGTCCGTAGCGCAGTCCCAACGAAGGGTAAGATCGCGCTTTTTATCCTTGCACAAGGGAGCACAGCGTAAACCCACTCATGTTCCGCAGGTCAACTCGTCGAGCAACGCCGTTGTGGCTTTTAAATCAGCGGTCTCGCATCCTTCAGTAAACCAGTTGAAGAGCGGTTCGAGCAGCGCACGGGCGTCATCAGGCCGCCCCCGATCACACCACTGGCGCGCCAAGCTGCGGGCGGCACGGAGCTCGAGCGACTTGGCGCCCTGTGCGCGGGCTATTGCCATCGCTCGCGCAAGGCAGGCGTCGATCTCAGTGGCCGACCTACCTTGCACCCGCATAAGCTCCCCCTCGATACGTGCGAGTTCCCCCTCCCACATGTGTTCGCTGTTTTTCGCGATGAGGTCCTTCGCCTCCGCAATGATACGTAGGCCTGGTTCGGCTTGGCCGACTTGCGCATAGGCCGTGGCGAGCATGCAGAGATACCGGGCTTGATACCAACTGACGCCGAGAGCCGCGCGGCTCTCGGCACTTTGACACATGAGCGCGATGCCTGCCTCCGTGGCGCCCTGCTGTACCATAGCCCAGCCGCGAAGAATCAGACCGTTCACGCGCCAATAGCCTAGGCTGTGCCGATCGGCCAGCTCAATGATCGCTTCGGCATGGGCTTGTACGCCCGGGACGTCGCCGAGCAGCTCGTCCAAGCCGGCGCCGGCAAAATTGTGGACATGCGCTGAGAGGTTCGCCTGGTCCAACTCCGCGGCACAGTGGAACGCCGCGGTGCTCGAACGTCGCGCCTGCTCGGGAAAGCCCAGGATCCAGAGGACAGGCGCGAGATAGGTGAGGGCCGAAACTTTCGGGTCGTGAACGTAGTGCACTGGCTGCGATCGATGCTGACGCACGTCGTAGAGGCGCAGAATCGCCTCGAACTCGGACCGAGCCTCGGCAAACGCTCCGAAGTGCATGGCCGTGATCCCCGCCAAGCGGTGGCTGGCGAGACGGACAAGAGAGCTTGGAAGGCGCTCAGATACCTGCTGAGCCTCGCTGGTTAGTCGCCGCATCATGGAATAATCGCCGCGCACGAAGTAATAGACGAACTCACCGCTGAGGGTAGCGATGAGAGGCTCGGCCTCGCCAAGACGCTCGCAAAGCGCGCGTGCACGGCTGTAGGCGGCCCCTGTCTGCGGTGCAGAATAACCGTGTACGGCGATCATGGGAGTACCGATCGCGATCTGAAAAGCGAGTTCCTGCCGATCCCGCTCTAAATTTTCGGGTAGCGTGTTCAGCGCCTCTAACCCTCGGGTGAGATGCCGGATTGCTTCCAGATTGGCCGAACGTTGGGAAGCGCTTTCGCCGGCCTTCAGCCAATAGCCGACGGCACGTTCAATTTGGCAGGCCTCCGCAAAGTGGTGCGCCAGCAGTTCGGGCTCGCGCGCCACGCGATCCGGGAATCGCCCCTCGATGGCTTCGGCAATGCGCGCATGCAATCGCTGTCGATCGCTGCGCAGAAGCGTGCTGTACGCGGCATCATGCACCAGAGCGTGCTTGAAGCTGTAGATGGCATCTGGCGGCGCGCCGCGCTGGAAAACCAGTTCAGAATGGACAAGCCGCGCCAATCTGTCTCGTATCTCGCTCTCGCTTGGGCCGGCGACGGCGGCCAGCAGTTCGTATGAAAACTCACGGCCAATGGCAGCCCCGATTTGTGCCATCTTCTTGGGACCCAGCCCAAGCCGGTCAAGCCGGGCCATCAACGACGCCTGTAGGGTTGCGGGCACAGCAAACGCCGATCGCGAGGTTGTGGCGCTCGCGTCTTCGCCGCTTTCCCGATTCGCTTGGGCTTCTACGACAGTCTTCGTCAGCTCCTCAATGAAAAGCGGCACGCCATCGGTGCGCTTGATGATCTCTTCCATCGTATGCCCCGGGAGTGCCCTGCCGCCCGCGACCCGCTGCACCAGCGTCGCACCTTGATGCCGGTCGAGGCGGCTGAGGGTGAGCATCGTAACGTGCGATTGGCCGGTCCATGGCGATTTAAACTCGGGCCGGAATGTAATCAGCAACAGCACAGGCAGACCTGCTACCCGATCGACCACGCGATCGAGGAACTCGCGTGAGCTGGGGTCGATCCAATGGACGTCCTCGTAGACCAACAATACCGGCTGGCTCTGCGCGAGGACGACGAGTTGGTGGAGCAACAGCTCGAATGTCTCGTCCTTCTTGCGCTGCGGATTTAGCTGGCTCGGAGGGTACAGATCGCCAGCGGGAATATTTAGCAACTCGGCGACGAGGGGGAGACCCGCAATCGGCGACGATGTCGGCGCGAGCAGGGCCTCGATTTTGCGAAGCTTCATCTCCGGTGTATCGCCCCGCTCGAAACCCGCGGCTCGTTCGAGTTGCACAATCGTCGGGTGCAGCGCGCTGTCCTGGTGATGCGCCGAGCAGAAGTAGCGCAGCCGGATGTGGGGCTCCTCCCGCAGTCGCTCCTGAAGGGCAGCGGTCAGCCGGGACTTGCCTATGCCCGGCTCGCCCGAGAGCAGGATCACCTGTCCCGCACCCGACTTTGCCTGGATCCAGCGCCGAGCGAGCAGCTCAATTTCGTCCTCGCGCCCAACAAGCCGGGTGAGAGCGGCAGCCGAATGTAGTGCTTCGAACCGGCTTTCGATCGTACTCTCGCCACGCACGCGCCACGCACGCACGGGTTCAATAAAGCCCTTTAGCTCGACCGCACCGAGTTCCTCGTATTCGAAGATCCCGCTCGTCAGCTGCTGCGTATTCGCATCGATCACGACGCAGTCCGGCTCCGCCAAAGTTTGCAGTCGCGCCGCGAGATTCGGCGTCTCGCCCACTACACCACGCTCTTGGGATTCGCCGGCACCGATCAGATCGCCTACGACGACGAGACCTGTAGCAATACCGACACGGACCGGCAGTCTGCCGCCAGGCGCAGCCGGCACTGACCGCGCAGTCGTCACAATCTGCAGACCGGCGCGAACCGCTCGCTCGGCGTCGTCCTCATGCGCCTGCGGGTAGCCGAAGTAGGCCAAAACCCCGTCGCCCATATACTTGGCCACGAATCCATCAAAACGTCGGACCACCCCCGCAACGTCTTTGTGGTACTTGCCGAACACCTCGCGCAGGTCTTCCGGGTCAAGCCGAGACGAAATTGCGGTCGAGCCGACGAGGTCGCAAAACATGACAGTGAGACGCCGACGTTCGGCACCGGGTAGCGCTGGCCTGGTAGGCGCGTCTACGGCTGATGATCGTTCCGGAGGAGCAGCCTTGGTCAAAGGAGCGCCGCAGTAACAGCAGTAACTATTGCCGATCGGATTCTCACGCCCGCAGACACCACAAGACGGCCGCAACGGCGCGCCACAGTTCCCGCAGAATCGGTGGCCATCCTGATTCGCACTTCCGCAGCTCGGGCACTCCATGCTCGCCCTCCAACTCGGAACTGGATAGTAGTTTAAACCAACGTTCGGATGAGGGTCCAGTGAGCGTCCAGAACCGACGCGATGGGCGCAAAGCGTCAGAAATTGCACGCCGCCTTGTCCGACCTAACTGACAGGGAGCTGATGGATATCGGCACTACGCGCGGCGAGATCGACTACGTTGTCTCGAACCGAGATATCGACCCGCGAGGTATCCGGAGAGGGATGATCCTCTAATCCGGCGCCGACCGCCGGCGAGAATTGGAGACGACCAGATGCACCCATCCGAACGGAGCTCGACTTCCGGTATGGGTCAAAATCCGAAAAACTCACGTTGAGCACAATTGGTCTGCTATGCTCCCGGAAGCAGACTTCCCATCCGGCCATTTATGAGTACACGCCCTAGATCAAATCAGGCCATTGTAAAAACCGGCCACTGCAACAGGCCACTACCGCACAATGGGAAAAGCCGCAGCGTGGTTCCAGCCCCACTGCGGCATTCCCGGAATAACGAAAAAACTTGGTGCTCAAATCGCGCCGGTGTTCCTTCAGTAGAACACCCCGTTCCGAAAATGGAGTCCGGACAACTACCGGAGTCCGACGTTCTACGTATTGTCATTTAGAAGGCAGCCATGGCACGGCATGCCCTCCAGCCCCAATGCTCCCGGCAGCCGATCCAATTGCGGATTAGAGCGCCGGGAGTGCTAGGGCCACCGGTGCGAACCGACGGGCCTCACTTGGTCGAATAGCGTCGCCCGACCTGCGATCAGCGGCGCGCTCGCCAACGGATCAACGCACCGTTCATGTTCAAGCTGAAGGGCAGCGGCAGCGAGTTCGGCGCCAGGCTCAAATGAAACTGATGCCGCCCGGTGGAGACCTGCTGACTGGCAAATTGCACACTGGCTAGGGCGTGTACTCATAAAAGGCGGCGAAGTCGGCTTTTGGGATTTCGCAGAATTCTCTGCTCAACCAGAGTATTGCCCGGTTTTGACCCGAAGCGGTCCTGCACGCGGATGGCGCGTTGTCGCATGCGCCATCCGCTCCCACAACCGATCTCTTGCGAAGAAACGAGCGTTAAGCCTTCAGGTCGGTGATCCGCATAATCGCGACCACATTCCCGTCGTTGTACGCCTGTTCTTTTGTTTCCTTGTTGCAGGTCCAGACAAAATTCTTCTTGCCCGTAAAGGTCTTTCCCTCCTGCTCAAGCCGAAGCTCTCCTTCGGTGATATGGCAGACCATGGCATTCATCATCGGGGGCCCCATGGTCTTCGACCCCGGCTGCATAATGATATCGCGCATTGAGACGGTCTTAAAACCTGGGATCAGGGATGGTGTTTCGCCTTCATATTCACGCACCACGACGCCTGGCCAAGGCGTCGTATCCTTGTAGCTTGTGGCTTGAGCGGCGGCTGGCTTGACCATGGCAGCCGAAACTGCGGCCAACCCGATTCCCAGTGCGGACCTTCGATCGACCTTGCCCATCGCTTTCCTCCCGACATTACTCGAACGAGCCGCCGCAAACGCAGCGCGCAAAGTTCGTGGTGAACGGTGGTGCGAAACCGAAAAAAGAACGGTCTCTAAGAGGAGTGTGCCTGCCGATAGCACCAGTACTGCTCGTTTGCCCGGACGGTGATTTCGGCACGTCCCGCTTCAAGGGGCAGTGACATTCTACGTCAGCTGACGCATCCGGGAAACAGGTGGCGTCACACGAAGACACTGCGGGTTCCTAAGCAATGTTCGGCGGACCTTCGTGAAATGTCGGCCTCCGCGCCGCTGTTGGCGAATAAGTGGGTACTGGCCGAAATAGGCCACTCGCGAAAGTGAATTAGTGCCACTGGTAGGAACTAAGGGATTGCCCGCCCTGTTGCATGTTGTTCCTCCCTCTAAAGGAACAGCCTTATGGCCGACGACAACAACAAAAATCCAAATGAGAAGCAGCCCGGCGAGAATCCGGACGGCAAGTACCATTTCAATCCTGGGAACATGGCCGGGAAGAAGCCCGGGGATTCGGAGCAGACTGCCGAAAACCGTGGCGAGCACCCGCACGCGGACAAAGAAAAACCCGCCGGTTAGGTGCTGGCCACTCGGAGGCCGCCAACTGAGGCGGCCCTACTCTTTTGCTTTGAACTCGCAAATCCTGCGGTTGAGGTGCCAAAGCACTACATCATGACCATCCACAAGCTGTTCGGCCTGTTCCTTTGCGGCCTCGTCGTTCTCGCACAGAAGGTCGATCCGCTGTTGAATGTGACCATCCGCGCCTATGAGATAGGTGCGATATCCGATCATTTCGGGGGCGCCAGACCCGGCGAGTTTAGCCACTCGCTTATGTGAGCGCCGGTCTCGGCTTGCCGAGCTTTGCGCACCGCCCGCTCCCGCTCGATACCTGGCGGAAGCAATTTGGGCGCTTCGCGCAGGCGAAAAGCTTCTAAGGCAAGGCGTTCTTCAAGGGTTGTGGTTTGCTTAGTGCGGCGTCGGTGCTGTATTGCGCCAGCTCCTGTCCCAAGGGAAGGAGGCGGGAGCGCGTGATGGCGTTCTCATCACCGATAGATGCCGGGGGCCGCGCGGTGATGGGTCCAGTGTCGCATGTCCGGTACCGGCCATATGGTGAATTTTGATCACCTCGCAAAAGTTACCGAAGGTAAATCAGGCCACTCCCCTCATAGGGGACTCTATGTGAGGCCAATACAAAAATTGCGGCTCAAGTTGTCTAGGTTCATCCTGTCGGCGAGCTTGCGGCGAGTTTCGAGGCCAACGAAGTTGACCTACAATCCACGGTGTTCCTCTCCCCGGATCTTGAAGCCCGATCTGGCAGTCGCTGAATGCGCTTAGGACCATAATCACAATGGGCTCGAGAGCGACGCATGCCCAGACGCAGGCGGGCTTGGAGGAAAGGAGTTGACTTGCTGTCCATGTCAGATGCGCTGCCATCCATTCTGCAACCGTCCGCTCGGTGCTGCTAAGGGACACACCGATTTACGTTTGCACCGAATTCACATCGGAGTAGCTTTTGGGCACCGGGCCGGCCAATATCTCAGTTATTTTTTAAACCCGGCGAGAGCCGCAGCGTCAAAAGGTGCTGCGGCCCCCTTTTGCAGTTGGCAAAGCCCAACAGCGTGAACCGGCGGTTTGACGTGAAGACGGTCACGCGGCTCAATCAGCAAGGAGGATGACAATGGCCTTCTTGAATTGGCTAGGTGCACAACCGCCAGGAATCGCCACCTTCCTCGGCGCCCTAACGGGATCTAGCCTGGGCCTTCTGGCTATTATTGTGGGTGCGCTATTCAATGCCCATCTCAATCGGCGCAGAGACGATCGGATTCGCGATCACGACGCTCGGGCAGTCGCTACCGCGCTTTATGCAGAACTAACTGGGATAGACCGCGCGCTTCGTAGAGGCAGTGAAGCTCTCAGAGGTGCCCCAAGGGATGGCGAGCGATTCCTTGTCAGAACTCCGCTTGTAATTCAGATCTTCCCAAAATTGATCGATAAACTCGGGCTGCTTCACGCAGAAACCATTAGAGAAGTTTCCCACACGTATCTTGTCGCCGAAAGATACAAGCAGGACCTCTTGCTCTTGCCCCGCGGAAGGCATCACGCTGCCGAGGAAACCCCCTATGGTGTTCTGCTGCCCTTGGACCTCTCGGCATCAGTGATCGAGCTCAATGAAATGACGATGGCAACGACAAGCAAGACGCTTCAAATATTGAAACCTTACCTTTAGACAAGCCCGCCGGGAGCGTTGGACCGAAGCCCACGCGCCCATGTCGTCATCACTTTAGGGCGTGTACTCATAAAAGGTCGGATTACCAACGCAAAGCGGAAGTCGCCATCTTGAGCGTGATCGGCGGCTTGTGACCCAACTGCGACCTAGTGCACATCGAATGTTGCGGCGCAAAGTCAACTTTCGCCCTTCCAAAATCCCGATTGGAATCCTTACGATGTGGCCCCTCTGAGGCTTTTGGGGATGAGATGAGACGGCGGGAATTTCTTGTCGGGATTGCCGGGCTCCTTTTGCACCCGTCATTCGGCATTGCGCAGCCAGCAGGCTCTGTCCCAGTCGTGGGCGTACTCTGGCACGCCGGGAGTGCGGAAGAAGAGAAGGATTTTGCGACCCCGTTGCGGGCAGGTTTTGCTGACCTAGGCTACATCGAAGGCAAGACAATCAAATTCGAGGAGCGGTTTCCGGCGGAGCAGAAAGAGCTTTTCGATCGCATGGCGACCGAATTGGTCGACGCAAAGGTCAATGTGATCGTGGCCGGCTCCATCCCAGCGGCGCTGGCAGCTCAACGGGCGACGTCGCTCATCCCCATTGTGCTAGTGGCCAACCCCGATCCCGTAGGTCTGAAGCTGGTTGCCAGCCTGTCACGCCCCGGCGGCAATATCACCGGTCTCTCCTCGATGGGCTTCGATCTTGCGGTTAAGCGGCTCGAAGTGGTGAGGGAGGTCATTCCTGCGGCCTCGCGCATTGCGCTCCTGGTCAATCCCTATAATCCCTACGACGGCGAGCGGCAGGCCTCCGAACTTCTACCCAGCGCTCAGAAGCTAGGACTCGTCATCAAAGCATTCGAAGCCAAACACCCCGAACAGCTTCAGCCCGTAATAGAGCAGATTGCGGCGGAAAAATTCGATGCGATCATCATCACCCAGAGAACGCGATGTTCTACAACGAGCGAAAGCGGCTCGCGCAACTCGGGCGTGCCTACCGCATCGCGACCATGGCCCCCGCTGATCTGTTTTTGGATGCCGGCGCAGTCATGTCATATGGGCCAGTCGGGAGCGCCATGTTCCGGAATGCGGCGCGCTACGTCGATAAAATTCTCAAGGGAGCAAATCCGGCTGAACTTCCGGTGCAGCAGCCGACCCAATTCCGCTTCGTCATCAATTTGAAGGCTGCAAAGGCGATTGATCTCGAAATTCCTCCCATCGTCGTGTCTCGCGCTGATGAAGTCATGGAATGACTGCGTTTGGCCCTTCGGCGAAGTGGCGGCATCGCTCCACGAGGTCCGCTTATTCTTCGCATTTTGACCCACCCCGGACATCCGACCGCTTGCACGACGCGAGCCGCTGCAGGCAATAGTTGTCAGGTGCCACCGGCGATGAGCCGAGCGCCTGCCACATATCCGCTGCCTCCCTCGACACACCGAGGTTTCGTCCGTCTATGCCCTGAAGCAACGACTCCGACCGTGTTGCCAGGACATGGTTTTGCCGGTGACGGCGAAGCTATGCCACGAGCCAAACGACCTCAGCTCTCACCTGCCGCTGGTCAGCCGCGGCGGGATCTGGGACATCATCCAGAGCTCGATCGCTGCCAGGATCGCGACCGCCGCGCCGATGATCACATGCACCGTCATCGCGGTGGTTCCCTGGAAACCCAATACCCAGGGCGATACGAACGCCCACAAGCCGACGATGAGGTTCAGCCACTCCTCCCACACCGCGAATGCCGCCAGTGCCGCGATCGCAAGGATCGCGATGGCGATACCGGTGATATAGGCGTTTTGAGAGACCGTCCCGGCATCGAAACCGAATATCCAGGGCGAAACGAAGAGAAACGCGCCGAGGATCAGGTTCGCGACGTCACAAAATTTTGCGTTCGTCCAATTCTCTAGCCAATTCTGCATGACACCCTCCATTGGAGGTTTTCCATGTCAAATCAACCGTATGATCGCCGCGCCGGTTCCATCGCGGCCCGCGGCATAATGGCAAGGGAGCGGTGTACCTGCCGCGCCTGCCGCTGTCGCTGCTCGGCCGCGCCGACGTGATCGAACAGCGATGCAGTTTGTTGCAGTGCACGAGTCTCTTCCTGTCCTGGCCCATCAGCGAAGGTCGATCAGAACGATCTGCAAGAATACGCTAAGGACATCCGTATCGAAATAATCAGGCACGGGTCATGTCCCCGCGTCAGGGGAATGGGCAGCTGCAAACGAGATCGTATACGTCTATTGGATCGGTTCGACCGATACTGCCACCAGGAAACGGGGCCCTAACGTCGCCGGTTATCAGGGGCTAGTGCAATCGCTTAGAGCCGCGTCCGAATGTTGTCCGACCGGTTGCTCGAAAAGCAGTGCCACTTGATCTGGTTCGCCAAGGATCGCTGCGGCACAACCCATCATGGTCAATGCTCCGGCAACATCCCATAGCGTTACATTTTCTAATGTCGCATTTCCCGACTTTGCCCAAGCCAAGAGCGCAGTGATCATCGCGTCTGAGAAAAATAGAATACTGAGCGCTGGTAAGACGAGCTGGGAATCCAGCAGGAGTATCATCAAGAATGCAGGAGCTGCGACCAGTATGCTCAACACCGCGCATGTGCAAAATGCTTGCCGCCAAGAAGCATTCCTGTTTGTCCAACTTGCACGAGAAAGGATCATTTGATCCTCCTGCATAGGTGCATTTTTTAGCGCCACTGACCTGCTGAACTACTCTGGTCTAGCTGATCGTTTTCCGACGTCTCCCCCATCAATGTTTTGTCCTATGCCGCTGACTTTCAATCAGCGTAAGAATGCCAGCGGTCACCACGGCAATAACGATGACGGCTGCCAGCGCCTCGACAGAGGCCAAGGTCCCGTACCACTTGTTCCAAAGCTCAATCATGTGCTGGCCTCTCGCGAGAGCGCACCCACGATCGATAAGATCTGCTCTCGAAGAAGAACGAACTGTGCGATCAAAAAAGCAATGCTACTCATCGTCGCGCGGTTTTTCACCGCGCGGCAAGGTGACTTACGCGGCACCGATACGCAGGTCGCGCGGGTGTTTGGCGTCCGGATATCGGGTGACGCTGCGATCGAGTGAGCGTGCCGGATCAAGTCTATCAGCGTGATGGTTTCTTCTTAAAGAGCGCTCTCAGCTGCTCCCACTTGGCCTCGATCCACCTCAAAGCCATGAGAAGAGGCTTCTGTAGAATAGGGATGTCCTGTGCGATCAGAAGAAGGCCTAGAGGCAGCATCCAGAGGCCGAAGATAGGCAGAAAGCTGAAGACGCCTCCTAGGATGAGCAACCCGGCGACAACGACACGGACCCAAAACGAGGATGGTTCTCGTAACCACAGAATGAAGGTCGACACCTTCGTAGGCACCCGTCGCCGGAACAATTCAAAGTATCTATCCAATTCCGCTTTGACAGAAGCCATTAACTCGACCTTCTCTGATACCAGGACGCGGCAACTCGCTCGAAATCCGCGACTAAATCAAAATATCTGTACGGGAAGCGTTCCAAACCCTTCGGCTTCTCAATGGAGATGACGGACGATCCGTCTGCGGACAGTCAGGGCCGAGACGTTGCCGGCACTGGACCGGTTCTCCATGGTGGCTTCGAAAGACCGCCGCCAAATTTCCTCAGGGTTGCGCAGGGCAGATGATAGCCGGCAAGCGCGGGTATGCCGGGTAGCCCTCGCCTAAAGCGTATCCGGTGTGCGTCGAGGTGAGCTTTGATCCTCGTTGAGCAATTCCTGCTCGGCCAAGCGCCAAAAGTCTTCGTCTCGGCCCTCTGGCTTACCTGCCTGCTCCCACAACTCGTAGGCCCGGGCCGCAACGGCTTCATGAATTCGCCTATTCATGGGCCTTCTCCAGACCCTCAACTAGGGGCAATCGGAGGCGTTCCTAATCCGGTCATCCCCCAAAAACGTGCCTGTGAACTAAGAAGCCTCCTATTCAGACCGTCGCGCTGTTGTGCCGACTCTGATCCAACTGCGTACGCACCGCGACAGGAACGAATCGGACGTCGACAACTTGAATCCGGGTTCCGTTGTGTGAGTTGCTTATGCGTCAGTCCCGACGGCTTATGTCGATTGCCCCGAACGGTGACGAGACCGTCTATTTGGTCGCAGATGACTTCGGCCGCAATCGCTGCGCCTGGCGCGAAGCAGACTTGGAGATGGCGGCAGAAGCAGTCATCCAGGATCTGCTTGCGGGAGAATATCGCAGGCCGATCAAGGTAATCGCCTTCAACAAAGCCGAGCGCTGCTCGGAAGATGTTTCTGAGGACATTGCCCGCGAGCTCCAGCGTCGTTGCAATTGGCAACAGAGCGACGTTCCCTCATACCTCAAGGAATTCGTCGACCGCAATGCCGCGCAGGATCTTCGGGAATTCAACCTGCGCCTCGTGTAACCATGGCGTTCCAACAGAAAACGCCGGAAGCGCTCGGCGTCAAAGTGCCCCTGCCCGGCTTCACCGCGCCGGCCCTAGCGAGCTCGATCGACCGAGTACCGACCGGCGATCGATGGATCCATGAAATCAAGTTCGACGGCTATCGTGTCCAGGTGCATCTCGCCAACGAAGCGGTGAAGGTTTTCACGCGGCGCGGCCACGATTGGACCAATCGCTTCCGGAAGGTCGCCAACGACGCTTGGCACGTCAGGGCCAGTGCCGCGATCATCGACGCTGAAATCGCGGTGCCCGCCGCCGACGGCACAACAGATTTCTCGGTTCTGCAGAACGAGCTCAAGGGCGCATCGACGAAAATCGTCCTGGTCACTTTCGATCTGCTTTACCTCAATGGCAGGGACATTCGGAAATTGCCGCTATTCCAGCGCAAGGCCGAGCTGAAGAAGATCATTGCCGGTACCGACGTCCAATTCAGCGAGAGTTTTGAGATCGACGGGAGCGAGATGTTGCCCACGCCTGCAAGGTGGGGCTCGAAGGCGTCGTCTCCAAGGTGCGCGACAGCGTTTACCCGATCGGCCGCGGCAATAATTGGGTCAAGAAAACCTGCGCCCAGCGGGAGACGCTCACCATCGCCGGGTTCGCCCTCGATGAAGGCAAATGGGACGGCATGTATCTCGGTCGGCGCAAGGGCGAGGACCTGCTTTATGCGGGCAAAGTCGACCATGGCTTCGACAAGTCATCGGCCGCAGAGCTGCGCAAGAGGCTTCAGCGGCTCGTCCGCAAGGCACAGCCTTACACCAAGCGGATCGCGCACAAGGGCATATGGGTCGAGCCGAAGCTGCTGGCCGAGATCGAGTACCGCGCCAAGTCCGCCGAGGGAAAGGTGCGGCATCCGTTCTTCAAGGGGTTGCGCGAGGACCTGTAACGGTGCGGCGATCGGTGGCAAAATTTTTTCAGCCCCCCTCTTGAAACCAAAACCGGCTTTGCTAATTTTTTGTCGCCATCTGACGATGGCGTCGGGGCGCCTCATGGGCCCGGGCCAAGAGACGGGCACCGGTTGTGTCCGGTGCCGCTCGTAGACTGTCAATCGGCGTTCGACTGGGACCCCCTAGCGGCATCCAAAAGGGACCCCTTTGATCGGCGTGCTCTGCTGGTAGCGCTCGGGTCGTCGGAGC
>NZ_JBEPQK010000038.1:0-27744 GCF_040547805.1 Bradyrhizobium sp. LA6.1
TCGCCAACATGATTTCGCGACTGATCGGTCAGCGGAATGACGTACTCTCCTACGTTTCAAGATCAGGTCCTCACCGGTAAGTGTGGCTAAAGCGGGCGGACGGGTAGCGCTATGCGATGCACAAAAAGGACATCTGCGAGCGGGAGTTCAGCTCAAGCGCGTTGAAAGATTCCGTAGGCACCCTTGTGAAAGACGAGCGGATTGCAGGCAGCCTCCTCGCCTGAGAGTACTTCACCCAAAATGATATCGTGGTCGCCCGCCTTGTGGATCGCGGTGACGCGGCAACAGAGTTGAGCGGCCGCACCCTCGAGCAGCGGCAGGCCGTCGGCACTGAACGCGACAGCGACGTCCTCGAACCGGTTTCTCTGCTTGCCCGTGAAGCGGGCTGAGAGATGGGATTGATGTTGGCCGAGAATGTTCACCGAAAACAGTCCGCGTTTGCGGATTGCCGTTCCCGTCGCGCTGCCTTCGTTGGTGCAGAACAATAGCATGCACGGCTTAAGTGATACCGATGTCAGCGAGTTGATGGTTGCGCCGAACCGCTTGCCCGCCCATTCGGTCGCGATGATGGCGACGCCGGTTGGGAATGCGCCCATCACCGAGCGGAAGTGCTTCGGATCGATGGTCTGTATGTTCATGTCACCACCGCTTCTCTAGGTGCCGTCGGAGCAACCATGATTGCCCCGGCATCGTCGATCATTTTCGCATCATGTGATAGCTGAACTCACCGGGATCGGTGAGGTCGGGAACCTTCCAGCCGTCGAGGTCGTATTCGGCCATGCAGTCCTCGGCAAAGCCCTTGAAGCGATCGGCATTGCCTGAGGCCTGCGCGCCGAATAGGCAATAGCGGCGGATCTCTTCGGTCGAGCCGCCGTAGTTGATCTCATAGAGCTCATGGCGCCCGCCGAACTCGCTGCCGATACAATCCCACAACAGCTTGAGCAATTTCACACGCTCCTCGGCCTTGTAGCCATTGGAGCCGCGCAGATAACGATCAAGATAGGGACGGATCTCTTCGTTCTTGAAATCGCTGGAGTGGCTATTGAGGTAGATCAGACCGGAGGCAACGGTCTGCTCGATCAGATATTTGACCTTGGTGTAGGCCATGGTGGCGATGATCTGATAGGCGTTGCCGGGGTCCATGTTCGGCAGCACATAGTCGCTGATCCACGGCTTGGGATCGCGAACCATTGCATCCGAGAGGCTCCAGAACAGGTTTCGCCAGGCGATGACCTCGCCGACATTGGCCTGGACGCCGCGATAATCCTTGGTGCCGGCGGCCTCCGTTGCCTTCAACAGCAGGCCGCTGATGAAGTCGAGCTTGACCGCAAGCCGCGTGCAGCCGTGCACGACGAAACGCGGCAGGAAACCAGTTCGCGGGAAGAAGTTGTTGGCCTTCTCGATGTCGCCATAGACGAAGACATTCTCCCAGGGCACCAACACCTTGTCCATGATGAACACGGCATCGTTCTCGTCGAGACGGCTCGAGATCGGATAGTCGAACGGACTACCCATCACGCTCGCGCTCATTTCGTAGGAGGTGCGGCAGATGAATTTCACGCCTTGCGCGTTGGTCGGTACCATGAATACCGCGGCGAACTTCTTGTCCTGGAGCGGAATGAGGCCGTGATGCGCGACGAAGGTGTAGTTGGTCAGCACCGATCCTGTCGCGACCACCTTGGCGCCCGACACAATGATACCCGCGTCGGTCTCCTTCTCGATATGGCAGCAGACGTCGGCGACTTCGTTCGGCGGACGGTCACGATCAACCGGTGGATGGATGATCGCATGGTTGATGAACGGCACGCGCTCCTGGCTGAACTTGTACCAGCGCTTGGCATTGTCCTGGTAGGGTTCGTAGAAATCGGAATTCGCGCCGAGGGTCGCCAGGAACGCGGCCTTGTAATCCGGTGCCCGTCCCATCCATCCATAGGTGATCTTGGCCCATTCGGCGATCGCATCACGCCCGGCGATCAGGTCGTCCATCGACTTCGGCGCCTTGAAGAAGGCGTGCGTCATGCCGCCATTTCCGGTGTCGGTCGGCAGCAGTAGCTTGTGCTTGCGCTTGTCGTCGTGCAGCGCGTCGTAGAGGCGGGCGATCATGCGCGCGGTGTTGCGGAACGCCGGATGAGTGGTGACGTCTTTGACCCGCTCACCATAGATGTAGACGGTGCGATCATCGCGCAGCGATTCCAGATATTCCTGGCCGGTTTGCGGTCGGGTGACTTTGACGTTGCCGATGTGCTCCGGCGAGATTGCCGCGTTCCGCTGCGCCTTGCCTGCCATCGCGTGATCTCCCTGATCGTTCCGTGATGTTCGATTATCGAACAAGTGTCCGTATTCCGAACTTGCCGCAACGATACGGCCGCGTTCATCGATTGGCAAGCGCGGGGCTAGCTCAGAAGGTCATCGATGAGATCTGCTCGGCGATCCGGTTGAGTTCGGGGAGAAAATGCTCCCTCATTTCGTTTCGCGTGGTACGGGTCGAGTGGGTCGACAGGTTGATGGCGCCGACGACCTGTCCGCTGCGATCGAGCACCGGCACGGCCAGCGCCCGCAGGCCGCGCTCGAGCTCTTCGTCGACAATCGAAAAGCGCTGGGCGCGATCGGCCCGGATGCGATCGAACAGGGCCTGTAGGTCGGTGATGGTTTGTGGCGTGTAGGCCTCGATGCGTTGCGACTTCAAACGCCGCCAGATCTCGGCTTCATCGAGATAGCCGAGCAGGATTCGCCCCAAGGCGGTGTGCAGCGCTGGCAGCCGGCTGCCGACCGAGAGGGCCGCCGACATGATGCGGCGGGCCGGCACCCGCGCGACATAGACGATGTCAATGCCTTGCAGGATCGCGGCCGAGCTGGATTCGCCGAGCCGTTCGCTGATCTCGCGCATCAAGGGCGTCGCACGATCGATCCAGCTCTGCGTCGAGAGGTAGGCGAAGCCGAGATCGAGGATCCGCGGCGACGGCGAAAACGTCCGGCCGTCCTGTTCGACATAACCGAGCTGGGTGAGGGTCCGCAGTACGCGGCGCGCCGTCGCCCGCGACAGATCGGCAACCTGGGCCGCCTCTGACAGGGTCATGGTCGGCCGCTGCTTGCCAAATGCGCCAAGCACCGCGAGGCCCTTGGCGAGCGTCGTCATGAATTCCTTGTCCTCGGGATCGCCGGTGAGTGACTTGGAAGGTTGCGTCATGAGGCGGCCTGTTGACTCCTTCAGGGCTCTGGCAGAGACTGGTCGACATACGAACCAATGTTCGAATATCGAACGCCGGCGCGTGTGTCAATCGATCGCACGATACGAATCCGGCGCATCCAGAGGGGAGGACGCGCAGATGACCCGCCAAGAGATCGGTTCGACTCATCGCCATTCGATCGACCGCCGCACGCTCCTCAAATACTCCGCCGCTACAGGCGCTGCGCTATCGATGGGAGCGGCGTCGCCGGCGATCGCGCAGACGCGTGCGATCAAGCTCGGCTATGTCTCACCGCTCACCGGACCGCTCGCAGCCTTTGCCGAAGCCGACAATTTCATCATCGCCAATTTCAAGGAAGCGACCAAGACGGGCATCAAGATCGGCAATGCCACTGTGCCGGTCGAGGTCGTCGTAAAAGACAGCCAGTCGAATCCGAACCGCGCCGCATCGGTCGCAAAAGATCTGATCGTCCAAGACAAGATCGACCTGATGCTGGTCGCCTCGACGCCGGAAACGACGAACCCGGTCTCCACCCAATGCGAGATCGAGGAGGTGCCGTGCATCTCGACGGTGGCGCCATGGCAGCCCTGGTTCATTGGCCGTCAGGCCGATCCCGCCGGCGGGCCGAGCGCCTGGAAAGGCTTCAACTACACCTATCATTTTTTCTGGGGGCTCGAGGACGTGATTGCCGTCTTCACCAACATGTGGGGCCAGGTCGCGACCAACAAATCCGTCGGCGGGTTGTTTCCGAACGACGGCGACGGCAACGCCTGGGGTGACAAGGTCGTTGGCTTCCCGCCGGTACTGGATAAGGGCGGTTACAGGCTCACCGATCCCGGCCGCTATCAAAATCTCACCGATAATTTCTCCGCCCAGATCGGTGCGTTCAAGTCGGCCAAATGCGAGATCATCACCGGTGTGGTGCTGCCGCCGGATTTCACGACGTTCTGGAAGCAGTCTCTTCAACAGGGGTTCAAGCCGAAGGTCGCCTCCATCGGCAAGGCAATCCTATTTCCGGTCGCTGTCGAGGCGCTGGGCAGGGACGGCCATAACCTGTCCTCGGAGGTCTGGTGGTCACCGAGCCATCCCTTCAAGTCGTCACTGAACGGTATGAGCGCCAAGGATCTCGCGGGTGCCTATCAGGCCGCGACCGGGAAGCTGTGGACGCAGCCGATCGGCTTCATCCACGCGCTGTTGGAAGTCGCCGTCGACGTGCTGAAGCGCGCGCCCGATCGTGACCCCAAAACGATCGCTGCGACCATCGCTGCGACCAATCTCGACACGGTCGTCGGCAAGGTGCAATGGGGCGGTGCAAATCTGCCGCCTTTCGCCGCCAAGAACGTCGCCAAGACTCCGCTCGTCGGCGGCCAGTGGCGGTTCACGGACGGCAAATATGATATCGTCATCACCGACAACAAGACGGCACCGGCGATCCCCGTCGGAGGCCAGATGGAGGCGATCGCCTGATCCGAGCGACGCGTTGACATCTCATGCTGCTGGAAGTTGCCGGCCTGAAGAAAAACTTCGGCTTGATCACCGTCGCAGATGATCTTGATCTCCACGTCGGGTCGGGTGAGGCGGTCGGCATCATCGGACCCAACGGCGCGGGCAAGACCACGCTCTTCAACCTGATCGCCGGCGGCCTCTCGCCAACCGCCGGCAGCATTCGCTTCGACGGCCAGGACCTCCTGGGCCTGCCGCCGCAACGGCGCTGCCGGGCCGGCCTCGGCCGCACCCACCAGATTCCTCAGCCATTCGAAAAACTCACCGTGCTTGAGAACCTCCTGGTCGGCGCGGTCTATGGCAGCCGCAGGACCGAGCGTGAGGCTGCACAGTCCTGTGGAGAAATACTCGAGCAGCTTGGCTTGCTCAGGCGAGCCAACGTGCTGGCGGGTTCCCTGACCCTGCTCGAACGCAAGCGACTGGAGATGGCGCGCGCCCTTGCGACCGCGCCAAAACTTCTGCTACTCGACGAAATTGCCGGTGGTCTGACCGAAGGCGAATGCGCCGAGCTCGTCGTCACCATTCACGACATCCGCAAGACCGGCGTCTCGATCCTTTGGATCGAGCATGTTGTGCATGCGTTATTTGCCGTGATCGATCGCCTGGTCGTGCTCAATTTCGGCCGCAAGATCGCGGACGGCGCGCCGAAGGAGGTGATGCAACGGCCCGACGTGCATCAGATCTATATCGGCATCGAGGCCTGACGCATGCCGCTCCTGGAAACATGCGAGCTCACGGCCTTCTACGGCGACTTCCAGGCGCTCTACGGCATCGATGCCATGCTGGAAAAGGGCGAGACCATTGCCATCATCGGCGCCAATGGCGCGGGAAAGTCGACCTTCCTGAAAGCCGTCGCGGGGCTCATTCAAGGCTCCGCCAACAGCGTCGTGCTCGATGGCGTGCCGATTGGTGCACGGCCCGCGTCCGAGATCGTCAAGCGCGGCATCGCGCTCGTGCCGGAGGGGCGGCGGCTGTTTCCCTCGCTTACCGTGGAGGAGAATCTTCTGATTGGCAGCTATGGCCATAAGAAAACGGGGCCCTGGACTCTCGATCGTGTCTATTCGCTGTTTCCAATCCTGAAGGAACGACGCGCCTCGGCGACGCCGACCTTGTCGGGCGGACAGCAACAGATGGCTGCGATCGGCCGCGCCCTGATGTCCAATCCGCGCATCCTCTTGTGCGACGAGATCAGCCTGGGGCTCGCACCGATCATCATCGCCGACATCTACGCAAGCCTTCCGCAGATCAAGGCGGAGGGAACCAGTGTCGTGCTTGTCGAGCAGGACATCGTGCAGACGATGAAGGTCGCCGATCGCGTCTACTGCTTCCAGGAGGGGCGCCTGTCGCTCACTGGTCGCCCACGCGAGCTGACGCGTGAGCAGATCCACCGCGCCTATTTTGGATCATGACATGACTGGCTGGCTCGACGCACTGATCCAGGGCGTGCTGCTCGGCGGCCTCTATGCCCTGTTTGCCACAGGACTGTCGCTGATGTTCGGCGTGATGCGGCTGGTCAATCTCGCCCATGGCGACCTCATCGTGCTCGCTGCCTTCACGATTCTTGTTGTCGCAAGCAAGCTCGGCCTCGATCCTTTCATCGCAGTTCTGGTCGCGATCCCGGTCCTGTTCGTCACAGGCTTCGCACTTCAGCACGTATTGTTGAACCGCACACTCGGACGCGATTTGCTTCCGCCGCTGCTTGTCACCTTCGGTCTCTCGATCATCATCCAGAACGGGTTGTTGCAAGTTTTTTCCGCTGACAGCCAGCGCTTGCGCTCGGGTACGATCGAGACCGCCTCGATCCCGCTCGGCGGCGGCATCGCGGTCGGCGTCGTGCCGCTCTTGACGTTCGTGTCCGCGGTCGCCGTGATCCTGTTTCTCAATCTCATCTTCTACCGGACGCCGGTTGGCCGCGCCTTTCGCGCCACCTCCGACGATCTCGAAGTCGCGCAGCTCATGGGCGTCGATGTCAATCGCATCTTTGCTGTCGCAATGGGGCTTGCCTTCGTCGTGATCGCGATCGCCGCCCTCTACCTCGGCCTGCGGGCCAATTTCGATCCGACCATCGGCCCGGCACGGCTGCTCTATGCTTTCGAAGCCGTGATCATCGGCGGTCTCGGCAGTTTTTGGGGCACGCTCGCCGGCGGCATCGTGCTCGGGCTTGCTCAGACCATCGGTGCTCACATCGATCCCGAGTGGCAGATACTCGCCGGACATCTCGCATTCCTCGTGGTGCTGGCGGTGCGGCCGCGCGGACTGTTTCCGCGCGCACAGGATTGAATGCGATGGATGACGCCGCAGCTGGATCGACGCCGGCGTTCCGCATCGAGACGGCAGGCGGTTCCCCGCGCACGACTGCGGCGGGTGCCCTGATCCTTCTGCTCGCGCTGGTGCTGCTGCCGATCTTTGCGGGCCGCAACCTGATCCAGGACCTGATCTTTCTTTTCTATATGCTGGCGATGGCGCAGTGCTGGAATCTGCTGGCGGGCTATACCGGCCTGATCTCGGTGGGCCAGCAGGCTTTTGTCGGTCTCGGCGGCTACCTCCTGTTCGCGCTCACGCTCATCGCCGGCCTGAATCCCTTGCTGGCGATTCCGCTAGTGGGGCTCGCGTCCGCGCTGTTCGCGCTGCCGACCGCGTTGATCGTGTTTCGCCTGCGCGGCGCCTATTTCGCGATCGGCACCTGGGTCGTAGCCGAGGTCTATCGTCTCGTCTTCGCCCAGTTCAAGCCGCTCGGCGGTGGCACCGGAACATCGCTCACGCCGTCGGTCACGTCATCCGTGCTCGGCATCGAATGGGTCAAGACGTGGCTCGACGTGCGTATGCCGGCGGCGCGCGACATTGTCTCCTATTGGATAGCGCTGGCCTTGTTGGCCGGCACGCTCGCGGCGGTATATTTCATTCTTAGATCGCGCCGCGGCCTGGCACTCGGTGCGATCCGCGATCACGAGGCCGCCGCCGCAGGCCTCGGCGTCGACATCTATCGGATCAAACTCGCCGTCTATGTCGCGACTGCCGCCATGACCGGCATGATCGGTGCGCTGATTTATCTCCAGAAGGCACGCATCTCACCGGATGCCGCCTTTTCGGTGCTGGACTGGACCGCCTATGTCATCTTCATCGTCGTCATTGGCGGCATCGGCACGATGGAAGGCCCTGTCATCGGCGCCATCATCTTCTATCTGCTGCAGCGCTATCTTGCCGATTTCGGCGCGTCCTATCTCATCATCCTGGGTACGCTCGGCATTATCATCATGCTGTTCGCGCCAAAAGGCATCTGGGGTCTGGTTGCCGAGCATTACGATCTGACGCTGTTTCCGACACGGCGTCGACTGATTGTCGGTGACCGCGGGGACCGCTAGATGTCCCTAGAGGCGGATTTGATGTCGCTTCCATTGTTCGTTACGCCGGTTCTCTTTGCGAGCTTTGCTCCGCCGAGGATAGTCATCTGGCGCCGATATGAGGTTGCTTCTATCGCGTCGGCATCGAAATTGGTTTGATCCAGCCAATCAGCGGAATACAACGTTCAAGGTCGGCCTCAGCGCCGGATCTGTCCCGCCTTATGCCCGGATGGAAAATCGGTCGAATGCCGTCAAGGTCTGCAAACGCGGCTCCACGTCCCGGAGATAGATCTCGGTCTTGAGAAACGCGATTTCATCATCCAGCTTGCTTTCGTCGACGTCGACGTACCACGACCGCGGCCTGCCATCGCTTCCGTCGCTCCAACGGTAGCCTCGACGTCTTAGAGCGTCTTTGAGCTCGAAAGGCGACTGCTCGGCCCACACTCGCATCGTCTTTTTGCGAGCCTGCTCGAGCAGGACGGCAAGCGCCGGTGCGCCGGTCGGCAGTTCGAGCGCGAGAATCTCCAGGAGGGCATGGCAATCGTCGACGGCTCTATGAGCCTGGTGAAAGAAGCCAGCGCCGTTCAGGAGGTAGCCCAGGCGCGAACCCTCGAAGCCGTGCTTCCGCCACTCCACCTCTGTCGCCGAGCAGCCCCAGGCCTTCCGTTGGAATACAGGCCAGTAACGCTCCGCGAATTTGCGATCGAAGCTCGCATTGTGGGCAATAACGATGACGGCGTCGTCCGCGAATGACGAGACGGCCGCTTCGTCGATCCGCTGCCCAGTGACCATCTCGTTCGTGATCCCCGTGAGCGCGATAACCTCCGGCGGGATTGGCGCGGACGGTTCGTTGAACGATGAGAAGACGTCCCTGAGGCCCGCGATGCGCCCGTCGGGCAGGTAGTCAAACTTGACCATTCCAAGCTCGATGACCTCGTCCTTCTGCTGATCCAAGCCGGTCGTCTCCACGTCGAGCAGGATGCCTGTCTTAGTGCTTTGACCGATGGATGGAGCGAAAGTCGCCCGACGAACCAAGCGTCGAAGGACACGGTAGTCGGGAGATTTGGTCAGAGCTTCGGCCATGGCGGCCAGGGTCAAATCAGTTTCGAGCATTGGATTAGTTTCGATCCTCCGAACACCCGTAAAGCAGTCTAGCCGAGCGGCGTGAATCTAGTCCCGGTCAAAGCCCGAAATCCAGTTGCGGCACCGGGTCATCCCCGGCTTGGAGGGAAGACAGCGCCCCCCCAGAAGGCGTTCCTTTATGGGCGAGCAGCAGGTCGTGCTGGATGTTCTTGCGGCCATAAGCTTGCAAGGCTCGTGTCTTGTGGCGTCGATTTCGGTTCTCTTCGAGCGCCTACCTGCTCAAGCGCTGAAGACCGCTCGCCCAAAAACCGTGCCAACGAAGACAGCAACAGCCGCTACATATCCGATTGCTTTTAACGGATGCTCCTTCCCCTCTTTTAGGAACCACTGCGTTCTTCCGACTATCCAAGTCAAAGGCGTTAAGAGGCGGGCAGTCAGGATGCCGAGCGCGAACAAGGGCAACCAGGAGAAAACCAAAAGCGCAGGCAATACGAAAGCTAGCTGATCAAAGTCAAACTTCGACGGTAGGTATAGCTGCCAGTCGTCCCAGTGCCTCTGCGGTGCCAAAATATTCATAGCTATCCCTCGCAACGCATTAGCTCCAAGCACGATTGCTGCCCCAATCATAGCTCCGAGGACGAGGCCGATCACCGGTTTCGTGCTGCTTCGGATTAGTAATGGCCTGATCACAAAGAGAGCAAGGTAATCTGTCGGGAAGGTGAAGGGCAATGCTGCCATCAGAATGAGAGCAGCATACACCGCCACTAGCAGTGCCATAGGTCCTTCTTCGCAAGCTACTCTTTCACTAGGGGAATAATGAAAACACGCGGCGCGGAGGTCACCAATCATGTACCTTATTTCGAATAACCAAATGACCGAAACCACAGTCGTAAGCAGCAACGACCGACCGAATGCCCGCCAACTCAACAGCGGATACGTGTATATTCGATCAAATACTTCGACCAACGCTGACGAGATTTGCTCGTTCTTATAGTCTTTGAACCTCATGGTTCGAGCGAGCGCGGCCTTTGCCTGATCGGAGGCGTTTTCGTCCAACCAGCGAAACAAGCCGTATGCCGCCGTCGCGTAAATGAGCGGCGTGGTGAAGCCGAGAAGCTTTAGCAGTTCCTCCATCGTCCGGCGCTCCCCTTCGGGACAAGCATACCATAGACGGACCTCAAGTCCGCCTCTGACGCTGTGGACGGCCCGTCCACGGACACGCGAGCGCTGGTGCCAAGGCGTTGCGGCTGCCTCAACTCCTCCAGAAGTCCTTGAACCGCGTCGGCGATAGCTCCGTATATCTGACGGTATGCTGGATGTTCTTGTGGCCGAGATAGGCTTGCAATGCTCGCGTATCGTGGTCTGTTGGGCGCCTCCGTTGTGCCTCACGGGATCATCACAGCCCCCACGTCGCAAGCTGCTGTTCAGCATTGGCCGGGTTTAGGATGATCCGGGTAACGGCCATCCTCTGTAAGCCAACCTCCTTCGCGATCTGGCTCGTGTTCATCGCGCCTTGGTTCGCGAGGGCCAACGCTTCTGTGAACTGCTTACGGGTGAACGACGGCTTGCGCCCCCGATACGCGGTCTGGTCACTTGCCTTGGTGTGAGCAATGCCAGCCTTCTGCGCATCCTTCGTGGCTTCTGCCTGAGCCTGCGCAGTCGCGGCCATGAAACCGATCAACGCGTCACGCACGGCCATCTGCATCGGATCGGTCGTGGCACCATCGAAGGTCATCTTGTTGATGCCCGTCCTGATGACGACACCCCGGCGCATGAACTCTCTGATGGTGTCCACCACATCGATGTAGTTGCGGCCGAGCCGGTCAACCCATCGCACGACGAGGGTGTCGCCCTTCCTCAGCATGTCGAACAGCCGCCTACCTTGTGTGCGTTCTGCAAGCTTGGTGCTGACACCGCTGACGCCTTCGTCAGCCAGAACCTCATCGATCTCGAACCCTTCGGCTCTGGCCTGTTGAGCCTGATGGTCGATGGTCTGATCGGTAGTCGAAACGCGAGCGTAGAAGATCGTGGTCATGGTCGCACCGCCTGAGAGCGATCACAAAGGTAATGCTCATATAAAATATGCTCACAAGGCCGATGTCAACCCGTGTGAGCACCGTTTTGCACCCTGATCGCATGGCTCATCAGGGCATACCCGTGTGAGCATATGGCGTTCTGTGATTGCAGTATGCGGTGGGTATTACGCGGCGTTCAGCGATTGCAGGATGTAGCGAGTATTCGTTCCAACGCAGTTGGTTCAGGCAGCTTGAGCAGAAACAAAATCGCTGTCACAGATCGGGAACGTAAGAGGGGCATCCATGAGATTCGCTTGCGCGGTTCTATTCCTGGCGCTGACGCAGTCCGCGTATGCGCAGCAACAAGAAGGCTCGACAATCACGCTGGCTTGCAATGGAACAAGCAAGCTGACGGCGACCGCCGCCGCAGACCTGAAACCCGACCCTGTTACGAACATCGGCATCATCGTGAATGCCGCCGCCCGCACTGTCACGTTCGGCGACTACGTCACGCCTGTCACGGGCATCAACGCCACGCTTGTCAGCTTCAACGGGCGGCCGACCCCGGTGGCCCTTGGCTTCAAGGGGAAGCCATTCACCATCGACGGGTCGATTGATCGCGTGACTGGCCATACTGAGATTGATTGGTGGTATGAGGACATCGGCAACAACTCCCACTGGGAGCTTACGTGTCGCCCTGCCACTCGGCTCTTCTGAGACCCCCATGGGGGACACGCGGGCCTCAACACCAGCGACTACCGTCTCAAAAGTTTGCCGAATTTTCAGATCGGCCCTACGGTGCGGTCACTCCGAGATGTCGATAGCTGATTTCGAATTCGTCGGAAGCAAGTGAGCGGAGACACGTTGCCGCGCCTCCGCTCTCTTATCCCGTTACATCATCGCTTTGATGATCGCGGCGATGCCGAAGAGGCAGGCCGCAACATTAATGCGGATGATGACAGTCGTAGTCCGGCTTGGCCTCATAGTTTGCTCTCATCCAGCACCCCGCGGCCAGTTCGTGAGCAGTGTAATTTTGGACTGATTCGATGTGGGACAAAACCCGTAGCATCACGGTTCCCACAAGCGCTGCGGCGTGAGTTTATAGCGAGAGAATGTCGCCATGACTGCCAAGCTGCTTCTTGGCGGTGATGCCTCACTCGTTTCGCGATGGTTCGATGAGGAGACGATCCTGCGACTGGGCGCACTGGTCGAGAGTGAAAGCACAGTATGGGATCAGCACCCGGTTTTAATGTGATCTTTCTGCTGCAGGAGTTCCATGAAGATGGGTGTTGCTGTCGACTCGCTAAGAGACAATCCGACTGCGAAGGCACTTGATCGCATTGCGAGGTCTCGCTGGAGCTGCAGGGATTATCGGCCCGATCAGGTCAGTCCGGCGCTTCTGAATGAGATCTTAGTCGTCGCGCAGACCGCTGCCTCCTGGTGCAATACGCAGCCTTGGCACATCGAAGTGACGCGCGGACGGGCAACGACCGAATTTATCGATGCACTTGCGCTGGCGCGGGCCGACGCGTCGGAGGTGCCGGACTTCACCTGGCCCGAGTACGAAGGAATTTATCTTCAACGTCGGCGCGAGTCTGGTTTCCAACTCTATGAAGCACTCGGCATCAGTCGGGGCGATAGAGTCCGCAGGGACGAGCAGGCCGACAAGAACTTCAAACTCTTTGGGGCGCCTCACGTCGCGATTATCACGACCGACGCACGACTTGGCGTCTACGGCGCGATTGACTGCGGCGGATGGGTCACCAATTTCATGCTGGCGGCGAAGTCCGGGGCGTCGCCTCCATTGCTCAGGCCTCTTTGGCTCGATATCCGAATTTCATTCGGAGGCATTTCGCGCTCGACGGGAGCAGACTCGTGGTCTGCAGCATTTCCTTTGGATTTCCTGACGAGACGAGCCGGGCGAATATGTATCGAACCAGCCGCGCGTCAGTTGCTCAAGCGGTGCGTTTTCACGAATGAAACCGTTTTATTATTAACGGTCGACCGGGTCGAAACGGCATCGTACCAGCGTCTAAGGTAGCGCACTCGGCTTGCAGAGGCGTTTGGAAAGCCCGGCTCGCGGTCGTGTCTGGAATCAAGGCATCTAAGTCGTTCGGCAGGCTTGGCCGAGCATCTAGGCTCCCGCCACAAAGGCCGCGCGATCCCGCGTGGCTCTCGCAGGAGCGCACCAATGAAGCAACTCAAGGATTTTGCCATCGAAGCTCATGGGGGCCTCGATCGCTGGCGGCAATTCGAGCAGGTTTCCGCCGATCTCATACAGGGGGGCGCCCTGTGGTCCTTGAAGGGGCAGGCGCTCACCCTCGAGCAGACCAACGTCACGGTGGGTCTGAAGAAAGAGTGGGCTTCGCACGCCCCGTTCGGCGCTGGGAATCGACGCTCCCGCTTCGAGCCGGGCCGCGTCGCCCTGGAAGCTGCGAGCGGAACAGCTCTCGAAGAACTGCTCGAGCCGCGGGCAAGCTTCGCCGGCCACACGCTGCAAACGCCGTGGACGGAGCTGCAACTGGCTTACTTCGCCGGATGCGCCATGTGGACCTATTTGAACATGCCGTTCCTGCTCGCCTGGCCAAGAGTCGAGACGGAGGAACTGGAGCCTTGGCCGACCGATAGCGGCGACTGGCGCCGCCTCGCCGTACGGTTTCCCGGCGGGATCGCGACGCACAGCACCGTACAGACGCTCTATTTCGACGGTGAGGGGCTGCTGAAGCGCCACGACTATGACGTCGAGATCGCGGGCAACACGCCCGGCGCGCACATTATCGAAGACTATGCGGAAGTCTCGGGCATCAAATTCCCAACGAAGCGCCGGATCTATGCCCGTCAGCCGGACGGCAGCTTCAGCACCGAGCCGCTCGTCGTTTCGATCGATCTCTCCAACATCCGCCTTGGCTAGCCATGAGCCTTTTGGGGTTCGAACTCAACGGCGCAAGATCATCCGATGGAGTTCATGGCGGATGTTCCGCCGTGAACCTCCTCACGGGGCAATGGGGAGCGGAAGCCGATAGCCTTTGTCGCTGTTTGGCCAGTTCGGCGACGATCGTGTCCTGCAAGTCGGCCTCTACCTCGACCGCGAACTGGAAGCAGTGCTTCTTCGGGCCGCTGGCTAAAGCGTCGCGAGCGGTCCGGCGTCATTGCGGATGGCTCGCGGAACCTCTCCATGCACGCGGGCAAACGCCAGGCGCATCCGCTCCCGGTTCGCGAACCCCACCTCACGGGCGATGACCTCGATCGGCAACCGGCTCTGCTCCAGCATCAATTTCGCGGCTTCGACCCGCAGCGCTTCGACCGCCTTCGCCGGCGTGGTGCCCGTTTCTGACCGGAACAGTCGCGTGAACTGCCGGGGACTGAGGCATGCGGCCTCAGCAAGGTCATCAATCGTCAGGCTTTCGGCAAGGTTCTGACGCGCGTAGTTCAATGCGCGCTGAACCCTGTCTTCATTCGCGCCGAGATCCAGCAAGGTGGAGTGCTGGGATTGTCCGCCGGAGCGGCGATGATACATGACCATGCCCTTTGCGACTGAACGGGCGATGTCGGACCCGTGGTCGCGCTCGATCATGCCCACGACGAGGTCCGTTCCCGCCGTCATGCCGGCTGACGTCCAAATCGGCCCATCCGCGATGAAGATCTTGTCCATATCGACCTCGCAGCTAGGGAAACGGTCCTGCAGCGCCTGCGCGTAACGCCAATGGGTCGTGGCGCGCCGGCCGTTCAGCAACCCGGAATCTCCCAGGACGAACGAGCCCAGGCAGCTGGCGGCAACCCGCCGCGCGTCCCGGGCGGCGGCGCGAAGCAGCCGGACCAATCCCGGCGACGACGTCGGTATCTCAAGGCCCGCGGCGACGATCAGCGTGTCATAGGGCGCGTCGTCGAATGGGTCCGTCATGACCTGCATGCCGGCCCACGAGGCGACCAGCCCTCCTTCCTCCGAGAGGACGCGCACGTCGTAGAGCGTCTCGCCGGCTTGCTTGTTGGCCACGTCGAACGCCGCAACGGCCCCGAAGCAGACGGGTTGGAAATTCGTGCAAAGGACAAGGCCAATCTTCATGCTTTCTCCGTAACGGTTGCTACCCGCCTAGATGGTTGTTCCGGCGACGTTTCGCCATGTTCATGGCCGGAATGACGGCATCTACGTCCTGTCGGCTTCGGGAGGCCGCTGGTAGCGCTCTGATAGCTTTTCAGACGCTGGAGCTTTCATGTCGCACCATCCGACAACATACACCGCCGTCCAGGCCGTCGGGCCGGGACAGCTCGAACTGACGCAAAAGCCGCTTGTCGATCCCGCCCCGGGGCAGGTCCGCCTTCGCGTCGAGGCCTGCGGCGTCTGCCACTCCGACGCGGCGACGGTCGAAGGGGCCTTCCCAATCCAATGGCCGCGCGTGCCGGGCCATGAGGCGGTAGGCGTGATCGATGCGGTCGGCAATAACGTCGAGGGCTGGACGCTCGGGCAGCGTGTCGGCGTCGGCTTCCTCGGAGGCAGTTGCGGACATTGTGCAGAGTGCCGCGGCGGCGATCTCGTCAACTGCCGGAACCAGGAGTTCACCGGCATTCATCATGATGGGGGCTACGCGCAATACATGCTCACGCGCGCCAGCGGCCTCGTGTCGATCCCCGATGGTCTCGCCTCGGAAGACGCTGCTCCGCTGCTCTGCGCGGGACTGACGACCTTCAGCGCGCTCCGCAACTCTCCCGCACGCGCCAGCGACCTCGTCGCCGTTATCGGCATCGGGGGCCTCGGACATCTGGCCGTGCAGTTCGCGCGGCGCATGGGCTTCGAGGTCGTGGCAATCGGACGCGGGCCGGACAAGGATGGCCTCGCCGGAAAGCTCGGCGCCCATCATTATATCGACAGCTCGACCGCCCCGGTTGCTTCGGCGTTGCAAGATCTGGGGGGCGCTCATCTTGTCGTCGTCACCGCGTCGGGCGGCAAGGCCGTGGCCGACGCGGTGAAGGGGCTTAGGCCGCGCGGCCGGATCATCGCACTCGGTGCATCTCCCGAACCCGTAGAGATCGCAACCTCGGACCTTCTGTTCGGCGGGCGCTCTGTCGAGGGCGCCTTGACCGGTGACCCGGCCACCGCCGAGGCCACATTGCGCTTCAGCTCGCTCGCCGGCGTCACTGCCATGATCGAGACGATGCCGCTGGAACGCGCGCCGGAAGCCTATCGCAAGATGATGGCGGGGAAAGCCCGCTTCCGCATCGTCCTCACCATGTAGATGCGCCGCCAATCGTCCGGATCGACCTTGCCTCGGGCGAGGCAGCTCACAGAGGAACAATCATGTCACTCGAAACCGCAAGAACAGAATACTTGAACGTCGGCGACGTCCGCTTTGCCTTCAGGCCGCTTGGCCCGACGGTCGGGACACCGCTCATCCTGCTGCAGCACTTCACCGGGACGATGGATTCCTGGGATCCGGAAGTGATGAACGGCCTTGCCGAAACGCGGCCGGTCATTGCGTTCAACAACCTCGGCATCGGCACTTCGACTGGCCGGACGCCCGACACGGTGGAACAGATGGCGGCCGATGCCGAGTCATTCGTGCGGGGCCTTGGTCTGTCGAAGATTGATCTTCTCGGCTTCTCCCTCGGCGGTATGCTCGCCCAAGTCCTCGCCGTGCAGCACCCCGACCTGATCGGCAAGGTCATCATCGCCGGCGCGGCACCACGGGGTGGCGAAGAACACCTTCTCGAAGTGGTCGACGACGCCTTCTCCCGAGGTGCGCCGGATGTGCGTCTGCCCTTGTTCTTCACGCCTTCCGAAGAAAGCCAGCGCGCCGGCCGTGCCTTCGTTGCCCGCGCAACGGCCCGCTCTGAAGGTCGTGATCCGGACAGCGGCGACGCTGTCAGCGAGCCTCAGGCGAAGGCAATCATCGGCTGGTGCGCGCGCAAGGATGAAGGCGACGCAACGCTACGCGCCATCGGGCAGCCGGCGCTCATCGTGCACGGCAGCGACGATACCATGTTTCCGAGCATTAACGCCTACAACATGTTCAAAGCGACGAAGAACGCGCAGCTCATCATCTATCCCGACTCGGGCCACGGCGCGCTGTTCCAATATCCGGCGAGGTTCGTCGCCCATTGCCGAACCTTCCTGGACGAGTGAGGTGAAGAAACAGATTCAGCAGCACGTGATCGAGGCCCATGACGATAAGCTCCTTCGGGACACCAGCGACGTCCTCTCCCGATACCCCTCTCAATCGATCTCTGCCTTGGTCTTCAGTCCGGGCAGCACGGTGCGAACGTGCTCGGCTAGCGTTGTCGTCAACAAAGACGGCTTGGCCTCCGAGAATTCAAGCGCGATGCCGATCGTCGGAAGCAGAGGCAATCCGGCCGACACGATGTGAAGATCGAACGGAACGGCGGTTCGCGTCAGGACGCTGATCGCATGACCGGACCGCGCGATCGCGATCAAGCCGGCGAGACTATTGCTGGCGTAAGCGACCCTGTAGCGCCGATTGACCGCGTTCATCGCGGTGCAGGCTGCGCGGTAGTCCAGGCTCATCGGTGCTGCCAGGGCCAGAGGCAGGACGTCTTGCGTCAGTATTTTCGGTTCGGCCTCGTTCGCCACCCAGACGAAGCGCTCCTGGCGGATCACATCGCTCGCACCGGCATCAGACAGCGAGACCAGCGCCATGTCGATCTGGCGCCGCGCCAGCATGGGGCGCAGCTCGGAGGTCGGGGCGCAGACCATGCGCAGTTCGACATTGGGATGGAGCGCGCAGAACCCCTTCAGCAGCGCCGGCAGGAAGGCGATCGAATAGTCCTCCGGGCAGCCCAGGCTCAGCGTCCCCTTGAGCCCTTCACCGCTCATGTCGGCCAGAATCTCATCGTGCTGCGCCAGCAGCGTCTCGGCGTGGGCGAGCAGTTTCTCGCCGGCCGCAGTCAGCCTCATTCCGGACCCGCTGCGGTGAAACAGCGGCTGCGTGATCGTCTCTTCCAGCCGTTGCATCTGCATGCTGAGCGCGGACTGCGTCCGGCCGATCTGCAGGGCGGCCAGACTGATGGAACCGACCCGGGCCACGATGATGAAATTTCTCAGAAGGGTGAGATCCAGCATCCGTATCAGTCAGATTGATATCCAGGTTGAATTATATCAATTAGCCTGAAGCCAAATCATTGGCTAGAGGTCTGGCATCCCGAATGCAGGTGGCTTGTCATGACCTTGAATAGCGATCCCGATTTCTGGGCTTCCGCCAACACGCATCTGACCCGCTACGGCCCGAGTTTCGAACCCGTCATTATCGAGCGGGCGGCCGGCAGTTTCGTGTACGACGCCGATGGACGAGCCATCCTCGATTTCACCTCGGGTCAGATGAGTGCCGTGCTGGGGCACACGCATCCCGATATCGTCGCCACCGTCGCGCGGCAAATGGGGGCGGTCGCTCATCTCTTCAGCGGCATGCTCTCGCGCCCGGTGGTGAATTTGGCCGAGCGCCTCGCCGCGCTTGCTCCCGGCCTCGAGCGCGTGCAGTTGCTGACGACAGGTGCGGAAGCCAACGAAGCGGCGATCCGAATGGCAAAGCTCGTGACCGGCAGGCACGAGATCGTTGCCTTCGCGCAAAGCTGGCACGGCATGACCGGGGCTGCGGCATCAGCGACCTACAGCGCCGGCCGACGCGGTTACGGACCGGCTGCGGTTGGATCGTTCGTCATTCCCGCGCCGAACGCCTATCGCCCTCGTTTCAGGAACGCCGATGGCAGCAACGACTGGCAGGCCGAGCTGGACGATGCGTTCGCGTTGATCGACAGCCAGTCGACCGGCAATCTGGCGGCCTTCATCGCCGAGCCGATCCTGTCCAGCGGCGGCATTCTGGAATTGCCGCTCGGCTATCTCGCTGCACTGAAGCGAAAATGCGAACAGCGCGGCATGCTGCTGATCCTCGACGAGGCCCAGACCGGAATTGGCCGCACCGGGCACATGTTTGCCTTCGAGCGCGACGGCGTAGTGCCGGACATTCTTACGCTGTCGAAGACGCTCGGTGCCGGCCTGCCGCTCGCCGCTGTCATGACGACCCAGGCCATCGAGCAAACCGCGTTCGAGCGCGGCTTCCTGTTCTACACCACGCATGTCTCCGATCCCTTGCCCGCCGCGATCGGCGTGACGGTGCTCGACGTGGTCGCGCGCGACGGGCTGGTCGCGCAGGCGACCGCCAGGGGCAACAGGCTCCGGGATGGATTGCTGTCGTTGCAACAAAGGTTCGAATGCGTCGGCGACGTCAGAGGCCGCGGGCTCCTGCTCGGTCTTGAAATCGTCGTCGACCGGCAGTCGAAGGCGCCGGGCTTCGAACTCGGCGCGCGGATCATGGAGGAAACCATGCGTCGTGGTCTCAGCATGAATATCGTCAAGCTGCCCAGCATGGGCGGGGTGTTCCGAATCGCGCCGCCGCTCACAGTGTCCGAGGCCGAAATCGATCGCGGTCTTGAGATCATGTCGGAGGCGATCCAGGCAGCGGCGAGCGGTCGTTGATCGCGGGGAAGCCTGAACAGGTGCAACTCGCCAGGACATATGGGCGTCCGACGCTGTTCTCGCGGCACGGCATGGTCGCTGCCGCGCATCCGCTTGCGGCGCAGGCTGGTGCACGGCTCCTGATCAAGGGCGGCAACGCTTTCGATGCGGCCGTTGCCACCGCGGCCGCCCTCAATGTGGTCGAACCGTTCATGTCGGGCCTTGCCGGGTTTGGACTGGCCACGATCTGGGTCGCAAGCGAGAAGCGCGTTCGCGTGCTCGACTTCGCGCCGCCGACGCCCGCGAGCTTCCCGGTCGGCAGATACACCAGCCGCCTCGAGCTCGAGCGCGGCGCGCAGGCGGCCTCAACGCCCGGAAATCTCGCGGGCTGGTGTGAGCTGCTCTCGCGCTATGGACGCAAATCGCTTCCCGATGTCCTGGCTCCGGCGATGACGCTGGCGCGCGACGGCTTTGCTCTTTCGGATTTCGGTCGCGATGAGATCAACGAGCAAGTGCCGCTGCTCGAGCCCTGGCCGGAGTTACACAGCGCACTGGTCAAGAACTACCTGCCGGACGGCATACCGGTGAAGCTCGGCAGCATCATCCCTCAGCCTGAACTCGCGCGGACGCTTGCGGAGATCTCCGAATTGGGGCCGGAGCATCTGTATGGCGGCAAGCTCGGCCGGCGGATCATAGACTATCTCCGTACGCTCGGCGGCAGCCTGGCACTGGCCGATTTCGTTTCCGTCAAGCCGCATTGGCTCGATCCCCTGACCGTGTCGTATCGAGGGCTCGAGCTTCACGTCCCGGCGTCGCAATGCGGCGGTTTCCAACTGGCTCTGACCCTCAAAATTCTTGAAGGTTACGACCTTGGGCGCCTGCCGAAGGACGGCGCGGATCATCTCGACACGGTCTATCGCGCGATCCGTCTTGCAGCCGGCGAGCGGATCGCACACGGCAATCTGGGACTGGATCAAGCAGCCGGCGCCTTGTCCGACACGGTGATCGCGCGGCTGCGGCAGCGCGTGAGCGACGGCCAGCCGATCACTGGTCCCACCGAGCAATGGATGCCGCAAGATCGTGCCGATCCCGGGCATACCACCTCGTTCTCGATCGCAGACGCCGAGGGCAATCTGATCTGCATCACGCAGAGTCTCGGCAGCCCGTTCGGCAGCGGCGTTGTGGTGCCCGGGACCGGCGTTTGCCTCAACAATCATCTCCATTGGGCTGATGTGCAGCCGGGAAGCCCCAACCTGGCCAAACCAGGCGACGCATTGCCGGTGACCATGGCGCCATCGCTCGCGACGCGGAGCAACCGTCCGGTGCTCGCGCTGGGTACGCCCGGCAGCTACGGCATCCCGCAAACCCAGGCTCAGGCTTTCGTGCAGTATGTCGAGTTCGGCCTTGCGCTGCAGCAGGCTATCGAGGCGCCGCGTGCGCGGCTTTGGGATGGCCGCTTCATTCAAGCGGAGAACCGCATCGCGCCGGAAACGATCGCCGAACTGAAAGGCCGCGGCCACGAGATCGAGATCCTGGACACCGGGTGGACCATGCTCTGCGGCGGCATGCAGGCCATCGCGCTCGATCCGGAAACCGGAGTGATGACGGGTGCCGCCGATCCGAGGCGGGACGGGTATGTCGTCGCCCTGTGAACGGGACGCAATCAGAAGGGAAATTCGCTTTTTGATTGTTCGCTCGACGGCCGGAGGAACCCCGGAGATGCGATAGCGCCCCTCTTCGTCGGCCATCGCGTCATTCGGATTCACGACCCGCCAGCGCCTCCTTGCACTTGGCTGCGAAGGCGTTGAGGTACGAGCCGATCTCGCTCGCCAGTGCATCGGACCGATCGACATTTTGCAGGCTCATGTTCAGTGCGTAGACGGGAAGCCCGTCGAGCACGATGGGCGTTGCGACGGCAAGAACGGCAGGCTGCCACGACACCGCGCAATAGCCGTCGCGTTCGACGGAGCTGATCGATGTCCTGACGTCCGCAAGCAGCGCCTTCGTGGCCGCATCGCCGCGCCGTTTGAACAGTCTTAGCAATCGCTCGCGCTCGGCCCCGGCAATGCCGGCCAGATAGGCACGACCGAGCGACGTCAACTCCATCGGCACCTGCTGCCCGGCGACCACGTTGCGCAGCGCCGCGCGGGGGCTGTAGCGGATCGATTCGAGGTAGACCATCATGGTTCGATCCGCGGTCGCAAGCCCCACGTTGAGCCGGCGCTTCGCCGATTCTGCCCGCATCATCGCGCCGATCGCGTTGAGCACGGGTGATCCTGTCCGCATCGCGTGACCGATACTGATGACGGACGCGGCCAGGCGGTAGGCCCTTTCGGTGCGGACCTGGTCGAGCATCCCGGAATTGACCAGCGTTCGTGTCAGCCGGCTGACCGTCGATCGCGGCAATCCGGTTCGTTCCGCAATCTCGCCGTTGCCCAGCGTGTCGACGCCGGGCCGGAAAGCCCGAAGGATTTCGATGCCCCTTTCGAGCGACCGGTTGCCATCAACCCCGCCCGCATATCTGCGCGCCTGCACCACATCCAGCCTCCCGCGGCATTTCCACTCAGTGGAATTAGGGGGATGTTCCGGAGGTTGCAAGCCGCTATAGGCACCGGGAAGAAGAACTCCAACCACGGAGCTTGCCATGTCCTATCAGCTCATCGAGTTTTCCGTCGACGCCGGTGTCGCGACGATCGCATTCAACCGGCCGGAACGGCGCAATGCCATGAGCGACGACATGCGCACCGAGTTCGTCAGTGCGCTCGAAACCGTCTCCCGCGACAGGGCGATCAAGGCCCTGGTGCTGACCGGGCGCGGCAACGCCTTCTGCGCCGGCGGCGATATCAGCGGAATGAAGCGCCGGCTCGAAGCGCCGCAGGGCGAAGTCGCATTCAACGGATGGAGCCGTCAGCAGGGCGTGCACCACGTGCAGTCGTTCCTGCTGGGCCTGCCGAAACCGACGATTGCCGCCGTCAACGGCGCCGCGGCGGGCCTCGGTGCGGACACCGCGCTTGCCTGCGACTTCGTCATGGCAACGGAACGATCGAAATTCACCTGGTCCTACATCAAGCGAGGCCTGATACCCGACGGCGGCGGCCTGTATTTCCTGCCTCGCCGGGTCGGGCTTGCGAAGGCAAAGGAGCTGATTTTCACAGGGCGCGTCGTCGAGGCCGATGAAGCGCTCTCGCTCGGCATCGTCGATCGCAAGGTGGCCTCGACCGAGCTGCTGCCGGCGGCGCAGGCCTGGGCGGCCGAATTGGCTCAGGGGTCTCCCACCGCGCTCGCGCTGGGCAAAAAGATCCTGAACGAGACCTTCGAGCACTCCGCACATGACATTTTCAGTCTCGGCAGCCAGGCGCAGGCCATCTGCTACACCAGCGCGGAGCATCGGGACGCCGTGACGGCGTTCCTCGCCCAATCCTCGTCGAAGGATTGAGCGATGGATGCCATCGAACGCCTGATCCGACCGCGCAGCGTCGCAATCATCGGCGCATCGGCAGACCCAAGCAAGACGGCGGGGCGGCCGGTCTCTTATCTCCAGAAGCACGGCTTTGCGGGTAAGATTTATCCCGTCAATCCGAAGGTCGCGGAAATCGGCGGTCTGGCCTGCTACGCCGACGTCGCTTCGCTGCCCGGCGTGCCCGATGTCGGCATTGTCCTGCTCGGTGCGGAGCGCGCGCATATCGCGGTGCGCGAATTGTCGGAGCGGGGAGCTGCCGCGGCAATCGTTCTTGCCAGCGGCTTCACCGAAACCGGGGCGGCAGGCGCCGAGCGCCAGAAGCAGCTCATGGAAGCCGCAGGATCCATGCGCATTCTCGGGCCGAACACGATCGGCCTGGTGAATCTCACCAACAGTATCGTGCTCTCGGCATCCGGCGCGCTGGCGATGGATCACTTCCCGACCGGCGCGATCGGACTGGTCTCGCAAAGCGGAGGCATTCTCGGCGCCTTGTTGTCGCGCGCCGCCGCGCGCGGGGTAGGGCTGTCCAAGCTGGTGTCGACCAGCAACGAAGCCGATCTCGAGCTCGCTGATTTCATCGACTTTCTTGCCGATGACGGTGCAACCAGGGTCATTGCGCTCTATATCGAGGCGATCCGCAATCCGGCTCGCTTTCGGCAGGCGGTCCTCAAGGCACGACGCGCCGGCAAACCCGTCGTCGCCCTCAAGATCGGGCGCTCGGAAGCGGGTGCAAAGGCGGCCGTCTCGCACACCGGGGCGCTTGCGGGCTCCGACCGCATGTACGACGCCTTGTTCGGGCAGCTCGGCGTGATCCGCGCGAAAACGTTTGATGACCTGCTTGACATTCCCGCAGCCCTTGCGGCGGGATGGAAGCTGTCCGGCAGGCGTGTGGCGATCCTCACCTCGACCGGCGGCGCCGGCACGATCGTGTCCGACAGTCTCGGCGTCGCGGGCTTTGTGACGCCCGCTCCCGACACTGAGACGGCCGCGCAATTGCGTGCCTTGCAGTCGGGATCGCACGCCGCGCTCGATCGCAATCCGATCGACGTGACCTTGGCCGGTCTGCAGCCGGATCTGCTTCGCGCCGCAATCCGCATCCTGCTCGCAAGTCCCTCCTACGACGCACTGACCATCATTGTCGGCTCGTCAGCCGTGGGATCGCCAACTTTGATGGCCGATGCCATCCACGACTGCCTGCCGATGAGCGACAAGCCCGTCATTGCCTATGTGAGTCCTTACGCGCCTGACGTGGTCTCCGTCCTCACCCGGCGAGGCGTTCCGGCCTATACGTCCGCCGAAAGCTGCGCCGCTGCGCTCGACGGACTCTTGCAGGCCGGACTGCCGGAACAGGTTCAGACATCCGGCTCGATCGAGCCGACGGTCGATATCAGCGACTTCCCGGCGGGATCGCTGGATGAGGCACAGGCCAAGGCCCTGTTCGCCGGTTTCGGCGTTCCGATCGTGGCGGAGAAGGTGGTCGCAACATCAGGCGAAGCGGAACAGGCGGCGCGCGACCTCAGTGGCCGGGTCGTGCTCAAGATTCTCTCTCGCGAGATCGCACACAAGAGCGACGTCGGCGGCGTCGCGGTCAACCTGACCGCCGAGACGATTGGCGGCCGCCTGACCGCGATGGCGGAGGAGGTCGAGGCCAGGACCGGGAAGCGAGCCGAACGGTTTCTGGTTCAGGAGATGATCTCAGGCGGCGTTGAAATCATTCTCGGGATGTATCGCGATCCCCTGGGCACCGCGATCCTTCTCGGTATGGGCGGCGTCACCGCCGAACTGTTCAAGGACACGACGATGCGTCTGCTTCCACCCGAAGGCGGCCTCGGTCTGTCCGAGGCTAGAGCGATGGCGCGCGATCTCGTCGCATGGCCGCTGCTGGACGGTTTTCGGGGCCGGCCAAAGTGCGATGTCGAAGCGCTCGCAGGAACGATCGTCGCTTTCTCGCGCATGGTTGCGCAGCTCGGCGACCGCCTCGTCGAGGCTGAAATCAACCCGGTGTTTGTACTGCCGGCGGGCCAGGGCGTGAAGGCGGCAGACGGATTGGTTGTTCTCAATGTCTGAACAAAATCGGATGGAGTTCCAGATGGCCATTGGCGAAATCATCAATCACGATGGCGTTCGCGGGAAGGGTTTCGCCGCGCGGCGCTGGCTGAACCTCGCCACCCTCGCCTGTGCCGCCTTGCCGGTGGTCGCGGGACTGGGAGTGGCGCCGGCGCGCGCCGAATATCCCGAAAAGATCGTCAAGATCGTGGTGCCCTTCGCAGCCGGTGGCGGGACCGACATCATCGCGCGAACGACAGCGCAGGACATCCAGGCGGATCTCGGCAAATCCGTCATCATCGAGAACAAGCCGGGCGCCGGGACCATCGTCGGAACCCAGACTGTGGCCACGAGCGAGCCCGACGGCTATTCGTTGCTGATGGCGACCTTCGCACACGCGGTCAACCCGAGCCTGTACAACAAGCTGCCGTTCGATCCGCACAAGGATTTCGCGGCGGTCTCGCTGATCGCGCGGTCGTTCAATATCGTCGTCGTCAATCCGGCATCCAAGATCAACTCGATCTCCGATCTGATCGCCGAGGCCAAGGCGAATCCGGGCAAGCTCAATTACGGTACGTTCGGCACCGGCACTTCGGCTCATCTCGCCGGCGAGCTGTTCAATGCGATGGCGAAGGTCAAGATGACGGCGGTGCCCTACAAGGGCGCGGCGCCTGCGATCAGCGATCTCCTCGGTGGGCAGATCGACGTGATGTTCACCACCGTGGCAAGCGCGGCCTCGCTGGTGGCCGCGGGCCAGCTCCGCGCGCTTGCTGTCACATCCGCCGAGCGTTCGGCCGCGTTTCCGCAGTTGCCGACCGTCGCCGAGGCGGGGGTGCCCGGCTATGCTGCAGAGTCGTGGTACGGATTGTACGCTCCGGCCAAGACACCCGCTCCCGTGATTGCACGCTTGAATCAGGCGGTGGCAAAGGCCGTTCAGTCCGGTGGTTTCAAGCAACTCGAGGCGAACGAAGGCCTCATCATGGTTGGGGGCTCTCCGGAAGGGCTCGATCGCTACGTCGGGCAGGAAGAGGACCGCTGGCGCAAGCTGGTCAAGGACGCGAACATCGAGGTGCAATAAGTAGCCGGTTGATGAGCTGAATCAGTGTGCTCTCCAACTCTTCAGGAGAGCTGATGGTGATGCCTTCCTTGTAATACGGCTCGACCGGATGGCCGATGCCTATCGCCGCAAGTCTGATGTCGCCGGCCTGCTCGATCTCGCCGGTGACGCGACGCAAATGTTGGTTCAGATAGCCGTCGCCATTCTCTTGCAATGTGGAATCGTCGACCGGCGCACCGTCGGACAGCACGATCAGATGTTTCCGCCTTTCTTCGCGCCGGCGTAAACGCCACGCGGCCCATTCGATGGCCTCGCCGTCGATATTCTCCTTGACGAGGTCTGGCCGCAGCATCGCGGCGCAGTGTCGCGCGCTCAACGTCTCGCCGGCGCCGCAATAGATGATGTGCAGCAGGTCGTTCAATCGCCCGGGATGGGGGCGGCTGGCGGTCGCTCAGCCATTTTTTCCGGCTCCGGCCGCCCTTCCAGCGCGCGGTCGTGAAACCGAATCGGCTTTCGGCGGATCGAGCGCACGCTCGTCGCTGTGCGCCCGCAAGGGAACCGGCTGGTCGGTTCTCGACCCGTCGTCAGAGCGGGTCGCGGATCAACGGCGCGGTGGAGCAATGGATGCCGCCGCCGCCGAGCGCGACCTTGTCGTAAGCGACGACGCGGGTGGTCACGCCGGCCTTGGCGAATTTCTCCATGGTCCGCCCGCGCCTTGACCGTCTTGATGTTGACCGTCTTTGCTGATGCCCTTGGCCTTCACCCTGGTGACGATCAGCTTCTTGTTGGCCCGCGTCTCACGCTGCGCCCTCGACTTCGTTTGCGTGGGCTCGATCTTGGTCTCTGTCATCATGGCACTCCCATGTTGTCGAGCAGTGCACGAATGCGCATCAGCTCGGTGCTAAAGTCCCATCGATGGCAATACCCGGTATTGGGCCCGATCTTGCATTTCGGACCACAGCACAGCGCGGTGAGGATTTGGTCATCGGTCGGTCGCTTCATGTTGCCGCAACTTTATCTCGAAAGAAAAGGCCGCCTGCGTTGCCACAAGCGGCCCAAGTCAGGGAGGAAACGCCCAAGGAGGGCAGCGATAGCGGGAGGCTACCGCATGCCCTAGCTAAGACGATCGTGATCAGCGGCTCAATTAACGTAAGGGATCACGGACCTATACGAACGTTTATGGGGCTCGCCCCTTGAAGCCGAGCACTTCCGCACTAGTGCCGCACGCCGATCATCCGCATGGTCAGCATCGCGGTGTGCCCTATTGTCGGTTCGTTGTGACCCTGCCGACGTTGCGACCGCCCGCATCATAGATCGTCGTCGTGTTGCCGGCCTTCGGGCGGTTCTTTCTTTTGGCGGCATCAGTTGGGTAACTTCCGTTGGTCACTTTTCAGAAATGGCCTTGGGTTGCGGGATGTCCGTTCGCAGGGGTAAACCTGACCCTAACGGATTAAAGTGCCGACTTCCGAAATTGACCCAAATGCGACAATTACCGCCTTTCGGCGTACCAAGCAGTGGCGTTAAATTCGTGGTCCGGACCGAGAGGCTGCGATGAGAAGGCGCGACTTCATCACATTGGCCGGGGCGGCT
>NZ_JBEPQK010000039.1:0-26489 GCF_040547805.1 Bradyrhizobium sp. LA6.1
CACCGCAAAGCCGCCCGCCCGCTACGGCGCTAGTTGAGGCGCGCGTCCGGGCGGCTTTGCTCTACCGAGCTACACCACCGCCGGGGACACGACCCCGGCGTGTCGTTGCTGTTGATGATCCGTCAGTTTAGGGATGCCGTAACAACACACTTCGAGGCATCGAAGGACGTCACGCCTGCTATATCGGCTCGCGAATATAGCGATTTCCAAGAGGAAGGCCGGCGGCTATCAAACCAATTTATACGTCTTAAGCGTGAACTGCTTGGAATATTTGATTTGACCAAATTTCCATTCTCGGAGCTGTTTCCATCAATGGTTCGAGACTATACGGCTGTCTCACTCTACTGCTCCGCTATCGCGTGGAACGCTCGGCCGGATCTTGATAACTATGGATCACCGGCGGAAGAGGGAAGACAAGCGTCCCACCATGACTGGAAGAGTCTGTTCGACTTCTGCGTCCCTGACCTTCAGACCAGCTTCCCCAACATTGGCATGACACCAAACAATGACATCGATGCTCACCTTAAAATCTTCCGAATGGCCTGCGACGAGATATTGGACGAGTTCCCCATCACCGATCAACAAGAGGCCCGGCGACAGGAGGCAGAGATGAACCGACCCGCAGATCAGGTTACTACGATCAATGTGCTCGGCTCCGGCAACACCATTGTCAACCACTCCACTGTGACTCACGCGTTCAACAGGGTGAAGGCAGCCCACAGCGAGGAGGTTGCCAAAATGCTTCTGGACGTAGAGGCAGCAATCAACAAGTCCGGAAACAAGGAGGCCGCCGAGAACTTCGAATCGTTTAATGAGGAGCTCGCCAAACCGGAGCCGAAGAAGTCCCTGCTGAAGACGCTCTGGCAAGGTACATTGGCGGCCCTCCCGACCCTGAAAGAGCTGCCGGACGTAGTCGCCAAGATCTCGGCGCTGTTTGCGTGACTACAGAATAATTTTCTCGATTTTATCCTGCGTCAGCCGTTCTTGCATCCGGTCGTAAAATGCCGGTTCGCGTGGAAGGGTGTTGCCTCTTGCGTCGGGCCAGCGCCAAGCTCAGGGTAATCGCGCCAGGACGGCCGAACCGGAAAGCCTCGAGTAAATTTATTCTGGCCGCCGCTCGTCGGGTAATCCTGCCGGGCCGGCAAGCCGAAACCCGTCGCTTCAAAGAAAGCGTCGCCAGGACCAAAAGAGCGGAAGTCGCGCGCTTAGCTCAGCGGGAGAGCGTCTGGCCTACACCCAGGATGCCGGCCGTTCGATCCGGTCAGCGCGCACCAAGAAACCGGAGATCGGCCGCTGGGGAAAACGCCAGCGACGTAGGCGTCAGAGAGTCGATACCGGCCCCGCGTCCGTAGCTCAGTTGGAAGCAGCGCCGCTGTGACATGGCGGAGGTCGGCCGTTCAAATCGGTCCGGTCGCACCACCCGATTCGCACTTTTAGCTCAGGGGTAGAGCGCGCGCTTGATAAGCGTGAGGTCCGTGGTTCGAACCCACGAAGGTGCACCATTGCAATGGACCCGGAGCCTTAATCGCCTGGCGCGGGCCGGCACAAGATGTTCGACCCTTCCCGGGTTCGCGGACCATTAGCTCGGCGGCTGTGCACGTCCCGCCAACCGGCTCCATGATCCGGTCCGTGCCGATCGCCCGGGACTACGGAATCTGGGTCTGCATACGCAGACCACTCGGGATGATCCGACCGCCGCGGATGACGCGCGGTTGGGCCAGTCTAGCGCGCAAGTTAACGCATGCGACCGATCATTTGTGGTCTAGAGTTTCACGACCGCGAGACTTGAGCGAACGCCAGGAAGCGGTGCCGCAGAGCAGCTCTGAGAGCAGGTTAGTCAAGGCTGCGGCTTCTGATTTGCCAAGCCCGTCCAAAATTTCTTGCTGAATGGACGTTATCAGTGGGCCAACGTTCTCGAAATGCTCTGCTCCTCTACGCGAGAGGAAGATCAGAACCTTGCGCCGGTCATGCGGGTCGGGTCCGCGATAAACCTCGGCCGCTTCGACCATCTTATCGATGGTTTTTGTGAGCGTCGGGCCATCGACAAAGAGTCGCGTTGCCAGATCGCCCATCGGCAGCCCATTCCGCTCAGTTAGCGCCTCAAGCACGCGGTACTGGTGCAGAGACACGCCCTTTGGCTTGAGCTCCGCCTCCAACACCTGCTCGAGTCGTCGGTTCACGCCTCGGATGAGGTCAGGTAGATCCACTTTGTTAGCCCTCGGCGGATTATTTGAGATTTCAACATTTGCCTTGGAATGTAAAGTCGAGCAAGTGGAAAGCCGCTTTTGCTCTAATTGCCTAATGGGCGGGCTGATGCCGCCGCCTGCGCCGGAAAAACGGGCAGTCCGCCTCCGAGATGGGGTGCTTTCACGGCAGAACCGGCCTTACGGGGCCGGACTGCCCTTGGCACGATTCGTGAGTGGTATGTGTCTGGAAGCGCGGAGACACCGCCGTTGGGTAGCGTTCGAATATGTCTGCTCGTCCCGCAGAGCGGAGCAGCGGGACTTTGGGCCCCGTCGGCTGAGGCCTGCGGTCGCCTGGCTGTCGACGAGATCAACAACATGTCCGGTATCCTGCGGCGTCCGGTCGAGCTATGCGTAGTGAACGCCGGAGAAACTGGCGCGAGCGCGGGCCGGGCTGCGCGCGATGCCATCGAAATTGATGGTGTCGACGGTATCGTCGGGATGTTGCCCAGCTTTGCGCGCGATTTCGTGGCACGTGTTGCCGGTGGCCGCGTTCCCTTCATTTATACTCCGCAGTTCGAGGGGCACTCGCCGACGTCGGATGTCATGGCGACCGGCGAGACAGCCGAAGAGCTACTAGCGCCCGCGATTCAATGGCTCTCGGCAGCGAGGCACGCGCGCCGCTATTTCCTCTGTGGCAACGATTACGTATGGCCGCGCTCGTCCCTACGGATCGCGCGCGCCTTGATCGGCCGCTTTGGGGGAACGGTGACGGGTGAGATCTATCTGCCTGTTGGTCGGCACGACTTCGATGAAATCATGGAGCGGATCAAAGCCACGCGCTCGGACGTCGTCCTTCCATATTTCCTGGGGTTCGACTGTATTGCATTCAATCGCGCGTTCTACGCGGCGGGATTGAGCTCGCGCGTGCTGCGGTTTTCTTCGGCGATCGACGAGACCGTGGCGTACGGACTCGATGTCCACGAGACCGAAAACCTCTACGCTACCTCAAGCTACTACGCGTCAATCCGCTCGCGCAACAATGGTGCATTCTTGGAGCGCTATCATACGGCGTTCGGCGACAGCCCCCCGCCCGTGAACGCCTTCGGTGAATCCTGCTACGAAGGAATCTATTCGCTCGCGGCCCTGATTGAGGAAGCTGAGAGCCTAGATGCACGCAAGTTGATGCGCCTTTACGGCCGAACATTCCAGCAGCGCACGGCCCGGGGCGATCAAGCGCGATCCGTGGTCGGTGGTCGGCACCCCATCTATCTTGCCCAGGTCGACGGCTACGACTTCTCAATCGTTACGCGGCGATAAAACACTTGCTTTTTCAAATATTGTATTATTAATATTTTCTGTATCAAAAAACGTATGGGGACGTCTATGAATTTCTCTCGTCGCCGCTTCTTGCGGCACTCGGCCTTAGCCACGACGACATTGATTGCCACGCCCGCGGTCTTCCGCTCTGGCGCATTCGGCGCGGAAAACCCGATCGTCGTCGGCAGTCTGCACGACCAGTCAGGGCCGATCGCAGCCTCGGGGACCCCGATGGTCTACGCGCTGCAGCTCGCAGTGGACGAGATCAACGCCGGCGGCGGCCTGCTGGGCCGGCCGTTGAAGGTGATCCACTATGACACCCAGTCGAACATCCAGATGTATTCGCAGTTCGCCCAGCAACTCGCTGTGAAAGACAAGGTCGACGTGGTCCACGGCGGCATCACCTCGGCGTCGCGCGAGGCGGTGCGTCCGACCTTCGACCGGTTCAAAGTGCTCTACTTCTACAACGTGCTCTACGAAGGCGGCGTCTGCGATCGCAACACCTTCTGCACCGGCACGACGCCCGCGCAGACCGTGGAAAAGCTGGTGCCCAGCGCGATGAAGAAGGCGGGCAAGAAGGCCTACATCATTGCCGCCGACTACAATTACGGTCAGATCACCGCGAAGTGGATGACCAAATACGTCAAGGACAATGGTGGCGAAGTGCTGTCGACCGACTTCTTCCCGCTCGACGTCACCAATTTCGGCACGACCATCTCCAAGATCCAGGCGGCGAAGCCCGATCTCATCCTGTCGGCGCTAGTCGGCGGGAACCACACCGCTTTCTACCGGCAATGGACCTCGGCTGGCATGAAGGGCAAGATTCCGATCGCGTCGACCACCTTCGGTCTCGTCAACGAGCCGACGACGCTCGACGCCGCCGAGAGCGATTCGATCCTCGGCTCGTACGGCTATTTCGAGGAGCTCACCACGCCCGCCTCCAAGAGCTTCGTCGAGAAGATTAAGAAGGCGCATCCGGACTCGCCGTATGTCAGCGAGCTCGCCGCCTGTACTTATGAGGGCGCCATGCTCTGGGCGGAAGGCGTGAAGAAGGCCGCCAGCATCGACCGCATGAAGGTGATCGAGGCGCTGGAGAGCGGGATCGCATTCGACGGTCCGAGCGGCAAGGTCTCACTGGACAAGCCGACCCATCACACCACCCGCAACGCGTTCCTCGCCGAAGTGAAGGATCGCAAATGGTCGGTGTTGGAGAGCTACTCCGACGTCAAGCCGGCCGATACGGCGAGTGTGTGCGATCTCGTCAAGAATCCGACCGACACCAAACAGTACATCATCAATCTCTGAGGCGTGGCGGGCCCCGCCCACCGGCGGGGCCCGCCATTTCGGGGCCTGAAAGAATCCAAGCATGGCGCTCTACCTCATCGTCGCGCTCGACGTCCTGAACGGAATATCGTTGTTGTTCCTGCTGTGCCTTGGCCTCGCGATCATCTTCGGCATGATGAAGATCATCAATCTCGCCCATGGCGAGTTCATCATGCTCGGTGCTTACGCGACCGTCATATCGGCCAATGCCGGCGTCAATATCTGGATCGCGATGCTGGTCGTCGCACCGCTCTTCGTCGGTCTCGTAGGTCTCATCATCGAGCGCTGTCTCATTCGCTTTCTTTATGGGCGTCTCGTCGATTCCATGCTGGCGACCTGGGGGTTGAGCCTCCTGATCATCGGTATTGTCACGACGATCTACGGCAACACGCAACAGGGTGTGCCCACGCCCCTCGGCGGCTTCTCCATCGGTTCCTATCAATCCAGCTATTACACGCTGTTCCTGGCCGGCATGGCGATCGCCATGATGGGGCTGGTCTACGGCGTCATGCGTTACACCCGGTTGGGACTGATCGCTCGCGCGACTATGCAAAATCCGGCGATGGCCGCGACCCTAGGTGTCAATCCGACCAGGGTCTATATGAGCACTTTTGCGGTCGGTGCCGCCGTCACAGGATTGGCCGGCGGCCTGGTGGCGCCCGTCTCGGGCATCACGCCCGGCATGGGCGGCGCCTATGTCGCCAAGGCCTTCATGACTGTCGTTGGCGGTGGCGCAGCCATGCTGTCGGGCACGATGTCGGCGGCGAGCCTGTTCGGCGCCGTCAATCAGGTCGGCGCCTATTTCACGACGCCGGTCTATGGCGAGGTTCTCGTGTTCACGGCAGCGATTGTCCTGATCCGTCTACTGCCGCAGGGCATCTCCGGACGCTTCTTCAAGGGAAATTTGTAATGCCCGTCCGCTTTAGCCTCGTAGCCCAGGCGGTCGTCGTCGTTCTCGCGATCGTTGCGATCGCGGTGATTCCCAACGTGATCGAGCTGTTCGCGATGATGCAGCTGACATTGTTCGCGGCGATGGCGGTCTTGGCGCTCAGCCTCGCCTTCATCTGGGGCTTTGGCGGCATCCTGTCGTTCGGCCAGACGGCCTTCTTCGGCCTCGGCGGCTATGCCTACGCGATATCAGCGGTCAACTTCCAAGATTCGACGCCTTCGATCCTGCTCGCAATTATTATTCCAGCGCTGTTCGCTGCGATCCTGGGTTATTTCATCTTCTTCGGTCGCATCTCCGACGTCTATCTTGGCGTGATCACGCTGACCGTCACGCTGATCCTGTTCAATTGCGTCAACTCGACCTCGGGCGACGAATACAGGATCGGCAAGGCGTTGCTGGGCGGCTTCAACGGCATGCCGGCGGTGCCGACCTTCAACGTGCCATTTTACCCGGACCAGGTTCTGTCGCCGGAACAATCCTGGTGGGTGACAGGCGGAGCGTTGCTTGGCGTTTTCCTGCTGCTGCGCTTGCTGCTGTCGCTCCCGGCCGGCCGCATCGTCGTGGCCGTTCGCGAGAACGAGACCCGTGCCTCCTTGCTCGGCTATGACCCGCGCAAGGTCAAGCTGCTCACCTTCATTCTGAGCGGCGCGATAGCGGGACTGGCCGGCGCGCTCTATGTCAACTGGGGCGCATTTGTCGGACCGACCATCTTCAGCCTGTCGCTGTCAGCGGAGATCATCATCTGGATCACGGTGGGTGGCCTCGGCACCTTGCTCGGACCCGTCGTCGGCTGCGTCCTGATCGAATACATCGTCGCCTACATCGGCTCGCAACAGACCCTGAATTCGAACCTCGTTCTTGGGGCGGTGCTGATCATATTCGTGCTATTGCTGCCGAAGGGCTTGGTGCCGACGGCACGCGACCTCCTGTTGCGGCTGGTACCAGCGCCCAAAGCGAAGGAGCGGCTTGCTGACGAGTTAGTGCCACCCTCGGCGGCAGCGTCCCACATGGCCGGAGCTGAATGACCATGGCGGACCTTGTCCCTCTGCTCAAGGCCGAGCACCTCACGATGCGGTTTGGCGGTGTGGTCGCCAACGACGACATCACCTTCACCCTGGAGGAGATGGAGCTGCGCTGCTTGATAGGACCGAACGGCGCCGGCAAGAGCACCTTCTTCAAGACGCTGACCGGACAATTAGTGCCGACCTCGGGCGCGATCGCATTTCGCGGCCAGGCGATCGCCGGCAAGCTGTCGCACGAGATCGCCCGCATGGGCGTCGGGATCAAGACGCAAGTGCCTAACGTTTTCAACGGTCTTTCGGTGCGCGAGAACATCTGGCTCGCCGTCCGCCGCAACGCGACGCCCAAGGCGCAAGGCCCCGCGGTCGACGCCGTGTTGGAGATGATCCGGTTGACCGATCATGCCGACCGCGTCGTTGCGACGCTGTCGCATGGTCAGCGCCAGTGGGTAGAAATCGGCATGGTATTGGCGGCCGAACCGGAATTGATTCTGCTCGATGAGCCAGCTGCCGGAATGACCGACGAGGAAACCTTGCACACTGCGGCGATCATTCGCGAGATCAACCAGACCCGGGCGATCATCGTCGTCGAGCACGATATGGAGTTCATCAGGCAGATCGCCAAGAAGGTGACGGTGTTTCATCAGGGGCGCGTGCTGATCGAAGACACCGTGGACAAGGTCATGGCCGACCAGCGCGTGCGCGATGTCTATCTCGGTAAGAAGGTGGCGGCATGAGCGCGCTCCTCGAGGTCAGGGACCTGCGCTCAGGCTACGGCCGCATTCCGATCCTGTTCGGCATCGACATGACGCTGCAGGACGGTGAGTATCTCGGCATTCTCGGCCACAACGGCATGGGCAAGACCACGACGCTGCGGGCATTGATGGGGCATCTGCCGACCACCGGCGGCACGGTCGCCTTCGCAGGCAAGACAATCACCCATCTCAAGCCGCACGAGCGGTCGCGCCTGGGAATTGGGCTCGTGCCGCAGGGCAGGGAGATATTTCCCGACCTGAGCGTCCTTGAGAACTTGCGCATGGGCCTTGCGGCGGCGCCGAAGGAGGACCGCTCGGTGATCGACACCGTGCTGGAGGATTTCCCGCGCTTGGTGCGCCTGCTCGATCGGCGTGGCGGAGCACTGTCGGGCGGCGAGCAGCAATTGCTCGCGCTTGCGCGCTGTCTCTGCACCAGGCCGAAGCTCATATTGCTGGACGAGCCCACCGAGGGCATCCAGCCGTCGATCATCGAGGAGATCATCGAGACGCTGCTCGCGCTGAAGAAGCGATGGAGCATGTCGCTGATCGTCGTCGAGCAGAACCTCGAATTCATCACCTCGCTCTCCGACCGGATCCTCAACATCCAGAAGGGACGCATCACGGGAGAGCTCGACCGTGAAAGCCTTCTGACGCGGGATGCGACCATGCACCCAGCCTAGCCAGTTTCGGCGCTGCCGCGCCGGCCATTGCGAATGCGATCTATGTCTTCTCTGCCAGCTTGTCTTCACAAGAAAGGATGACTCATGTCTATCAAGCGTCCAACCGCCGAAGATGTCGCCGAACTCGCTGCGAGCCTGCATATGAACATGACGGTCGAAGAGGCCGGAAGCTATCTCTCGCTGATGGGCGGGATGTTCGATGCTTACGATGTCGTCGACGAACTGCCGAACCCGCTGCCGCCGGTTAAATATCCGCGCACGCCGGGCTCCAAGCCGATGCCGAAGGACAACAAATACGGCGCCTGGGCAATCAAGACCGAGGTCAAGGGCGCAGCGAGCGGCAAGCTCGCCGGTCGCACGGTTGTGCTGAAGGACAATGTCGCACTCGCCGGCGTCCCTATGATGAACGGCTCGACCACGCTCGAAGGCTTCATTCCCGCGGCAGATGCGACGATCGTAACCCGCATTCTCGATGCCGGCGGCACCATCGTTGGGAAGGCCGTGTGCGAGCATTTCTGTTTGTCGGGTGGCAGCCATACCTCCCATCCGGCACCGGTCCATAATCCGCTGAAGATGGGCTATTCGGCCGGTGGATCCTCGTCGGGCAGCGCCGCGCTGGTCGCTGCCGGCGAGGTCGATATGTCGATCGGCGGCGATCAGGGTGGCTCGATTCGTATCCCGGCATCCTATTGCGGCATCTATGGCATGAAGGCGACGCACGGGCTCGTGCCATATACGGGCGTGATGCCGATCGAGTCGACCATCGACCACACCGGCCCCATGACGGCCAACGTCGCCGATAACGCGTTGTTGCTGGAGGTGCTGGCCGGGGCAGACGGGCTTGACCCGCGCCAATATGCGCCGAAGGTCACGAGCTACACGGAGATGCTCCGCAAAGGCGTGAAAGGCATGAAGATCGGCGTCCTCAAGGAGGGATTTGCCGTTGCGAACATGCAAGAGGGCGTGGCCAACAAAGTGAAGGCCGGCGCGGAACGCTTCGCAAAGCTCGGTGCCAGCTTGTCGGAGGTCTCGATCCCAGAGCACCTGCACGCGCTCGCCGCCTGGAATCCGATCACGCTGGAAGGATTCCTGGTCCAGATGATGATCGGCAACGGCATGGGCTTCAACTGGAAGGGGCTCTATGACGTCGGCCTTCTCGACGCGCATTCCAGCTGGCGCAACCGCGCCGACGATCTGTCGGAGACGCTCAAGCTCACCATGCTGGTCGGGCAGTGGGGCGTCAGCCACTACCGCGGCCGCTACTATGCCAAATCGCGCAACATCGCGATCGCTGCCAAGGCGGCCTATGATGCAGTGTTCGGCTCCTATGATCTGCTGCTGATGCCGACCTTGCCCTGTGTCGCCACGCCGATCCCCGCCAAGGACGCGCCGCTCTCCGAAATCGTCCAGCGTGCCTTCGAGATGACGGCCACCACCAGTCCGTTCGATGTCACCGGTCATCCCGCGATGAGCATACCCTGCGGCCTCTCGGACGGCCTGCCGGTCGGCCTGATGCTGATCGCCAAGGACTACAACGAGGCGACGATCTACCAGGCGGCCAGCGCGTTTGAGGCCGACGGCGATTGGAAGAAATTCTGATGATCACGATCACCGCCGTCATCAGGGCGAAAGCCGGCCATGAGGTTACGATGCGCGATGCACTCGTGACCGTCGCTGCCAATGTCGCAGCCAATGAGCCCGAAACGATCGGGTTCTTCATCTCGCAGAGCGAGGACGATCCTCGCGTCTTTACGACATATGAGCGCTTTGCCGACAGGGCCGCGATGGATCGCCATAACGGTTCGGCGGTCGTCGCGACCTTCTTCGGGATCGCCAAGCCGATCCTGGACGGTGAGGTGATCCTGGTCACGTCGCAAGAAGTCTCGGCGACGCTTCGCTAGGGCATGATCCGAACAGCGGACAGGCGGTTTTAACGGCAAGAGCGGGAGGGCATCATGACGATGCGGCTTCATGGCATTTTGGGGAGATCCGACGATGCGGCCTTTGCCCGTCGTCTGCATCACCTCGAGCATCATGACGGCATCGAGCTCTTGTTCGTCCCTCCCGCCGATGTCGGCCGCAAGCGCTTTCGGCTGACGACCGATCGCGGAACCGACTGCGCGGTGAGCCTCGATCGGGACGAGGAGCTGACCGACGGCGCGCTGCTGTTTCTCGCACCCGACCGGGCGATCATCGCGCGCTTCGGAGAGCAGGAGAGCTGGCGGTTGACGCCGGTCGATCAGGCGGCGGCGCTCAAGCTCGGATGGAACGCGGGCAATTTGCATTGGAGGGTGCGTTTCGACGGCGATAGTCTCGTCGTGCTGCTCGATGGGCCCCTCGACACCTATCGCGCGCGCATCAGGCCGTTGCTGGAGTCCGGCGAAGTGGTGGAGCGCGATGCTGTTCGATAGATTGCAGGCGCTCGCACTGCTGCAGCTCGGCGACAGCGCCTATCCGGCTGGCGGCTTCGCCTTCTCCTGGGGGATCGAAGGCCTCGCGGCAGACGGCATGCTTGCCAACCGCAACGAGCTCGACCGCGTCATCGCCGACCAGCTCACGCGGCGCTGGGCGACGATGGACCGCATTCTGCTGCGCAAAGCCTTTCAGGCGCGGAATTGCAAGGCCATCGCGGAGGTCGATCGCCTCACCGAGGCGGGGACACCGTCGGCCGAGATGCGGGACGGGTCGCGCCGCGCGGGCAGGGCGCTGCTCGGCGTCTGGGTCAAGCTCGAAGGGCCGCTGTCCATTGCCTATCGCGATCAGGTCTCGGCGGATGCGCGGCTTGGTCATTTGCCGATCGCCCAAGCCGTCGTCGGCCGGGATGCGGGTTTCAGCCTGGATGCGGCCGAGCTGGTCTCGGGCTGGACGCTGGTGACCGGCCTCGTCAGCGCGGCCGTGCGCCTCGGCATCATCGGTCATATCGAGGCGCAGCAGAGCCAAGCTGCGGCGCGCGGCCTGCTCGGCGAGTTGCTGGCGGACACGCCGGGCGCCGATGCCTTGCCGGCGAGCTTTACGCCTTTTATCGACATCGCGGTCTCGCGCGGGCCGCTTCGGCACGTTCGCATGTTCACGACCTGAGAGAGGTGACCTCGCCATGATGAATCTGTCGCCGACGGAAATGGATCGTCTCGTGATCTTCAGCGCCGCGCAGATGGCGCGCCGCAACAGGTCGTTGGGGATCAGACTGAGCCACCCGGAGGCGGTCGCCTACATCACCGACGAGGTGATGACGGCGGCACGCCGCGACATCCCCTATACCGAGATCCGCGACATGGCCGGCCGTCTCTTGACGTCGGACGACGTCGAGCCGGGCGTCCCGCAAATGATCCCGATGCTCTACATTGAATGCATGTTTGCCGAAGGCACCAAGGTGATGGCCGTGTTCGAGCCGATCGCGCCAGACGATGCCGCCGCCGAGGACATTGTCCCCGGCGAGATCATCGCGGGCGGTGACGATATTGAGCTGTTCGCCGATCTGCCGGCTATCACGATCGACGTCCTGAACACGGGCGACCGCGATGTTCAGGTCCGCAGCCACACCCATTTCTTCGAGGTCAACCGCGCCCTACGCTTCGATCGCGCTGCCGCCTGGGGTATGAAGGTCGACCGGCCGGCCGGTGCCGGCGTGCGCTTCGAGCCAGGTGTCACCAAGTCGGTGCGTTTGGTTCCGATTGCGGGAGCCCGGGTCGTGCGTGGGCAGGCCGGTCTCGTGAACGGTTCGCTCGACGTGCCGTCGGCGCTGGAGCGGGCGCTCAAGCTCGCAGCCGATCGCGGTTATCAGGGAGCTTGACCGTGGTCACACTGACGCGTCGCGCCTATGGCGAGCTCTACGGTCCTACCAAGGGCGATCTGGTCCGGTTGGCTGACACCAGCCTGCTTGCCGAGATCGAGCACGACTACACCACGTACGGACATGAATTGCTGGTGGGTGCCGGAAAGAATCTGCGCGACGGAGAGGGCGTCAACGCTCACCGCACCTCGTCGCACAAGGCCCTCGACGTCGTGATCAAGAACGCGACGATCGTCGATGCGGTTACCGGAATCATAAAGGCCGACATCGGCATCCGCGACGGCCGCATCGTGGGCATCGGCAAAGCTGGCAATCCCGACGTGATGCCGGATGTCCATCCCGATATGGTCGTGGGTCATTCGACGGCGCCGATTGCCGGAGGACCCTTCATCGTCACAGCCGGCGCGATCGAGTCGCACGCCCATCTGATCTCACCGGAGCAGTCCGACCATGCCCTGGCTGGCGGGACCACGACGCTGGTCGGGAACGGGTCGGGTCCGGTCTTCGATGTCGGCAGCGGCGCGGCCGCAACCTTCGGGCGGTTTCTTCAGGCGATCGAATTCTCACCTCTCAACTACGCCCTGTTCGGACGCGGAGGGTCCAATCCAGAGGCCGTCGAGGAGGCCGTGGCCTCTGGCGGCATGTCTGTCAAGATTCACGAGGATTTCGGCGCAGCTCCCGATGTGATCGACAAGAGCCTGGTTGCGGCGGATCGCAACGATTTCGCCGTCCACCTCCATACCGACTCGATCAACGAATACGGCTTCTGCGAAGACACGATGGCCGCCATCGATGGCCGCACCATCCACATGTACCACGTCGAGGGCGCCGGCGGCGGTCATGCGCCCGACCTGCTCAAGGTAGTGTCGTGGGAGAACGTCATCCCCTCGTCGACCAATCCGACCAATCCCTATACGTCCTACGGCATGGAGGAGGGCGTGCCGATGACGATGATCTGCCATCAGCTCAACTACAACGCGCCCGAAGACGTCGTGTTCGGCGAAGCGCGCGTGCGGGCGCAATCGATGGCCGCTGAGGATTTTCTCCACGACATGGGCGCGATCTCGATCTTCGGCACCGACACGCAAGGCATGGGGCGTCTGGCCGAGAACGTCGCGAAATGCTGGCAGCTCGCCAGCGTCATGAAGGACCGCATCGGGCGCCTGCCCGAAGAGACCACAGCGCGTGCGGACAACGAGCGCATCAAGCGCTATGTCGCCAAGCTCACCATCAACCCAGCCATTGCGGTCGGCATTGATCACGTGGTCGGCTCGGTCGAGGTCGGAAAGATGGCCGACCTCGTGCTCTGGCCGCGCGCCTCGTTCGGCATCAAGCCCTACATGGTGATCAAGAACGGCTTCGTCGTCTGGGCTGCCATGGGTGACGGCAATGGTAGCCTCGGCCTGTCGGAGCCGATGATTCAGAAACGCATGTGGGGCGCGCTCGGCGCCGCGCCGCAGCAGCTTGGCGTCAACTTCATGTCGAAGCTGGCCACGGATGCCGGCGTCGGGCACAGGCTAGGTCTCGCCCGCAATTGCCTGCAGATCAGGAACGTACGGAAGCTGAGAAAAACCGACATGGTGCGAAATGCGGCCATGCCGCATGTCGAGGTCGATCCGCAAACCTTTGAGGTCCGCGCCGACGGAAAGCTTCTCATGTGCCCACCTGCAACCAGGGTCCCGCTGGCGAGGCGGTATATGCTGCGATGAACAGGCTTTCGCTGAACGGCACGGCGCGCATTGCGGCCGCGCGGGTCGGGATCGGCGGACCGGTCGGCTCGGGCAAGACGGCGCTGGTGGAGCGCCTGATCCCGGCACTTCTGAAGCGCGGTGTCGACATTGCCGTCATCACCAACGACCTCGTGACGGCGGAGGACGCCGAACGGATCAGGCGCTCCGGGCTGATCGACCCGGCCCGCGTCTCCGCGGTCGAAGCGGGGGCATGCCCTCACACTGTCATTCGAGAGGATCCGACGCTCAACATCGAGGCCGCGGATGAGTTGGAGCGACGCTTTCCGGGCGTCGAACTGATCCTGCTGGAGAGCGGCGGCGACAACCTCGCCTCGACCTTCTCGCGCGACCTGACTGACTTCTGGATGTTCGTCATCGACGTGGCCGGCGGCGACGATATTCCGCGCAAGCGCGGTCCCGGCGTCATCCGCGCCGATCTCCTCGTGATCAACAAGGTCGACCTGGCGCCGCATGTCGGCGTTGACCTGGCGCGCATGCACCAGGAGGCATTGAAGGTCCGGGACAACCGCCCGGTTCTGCTCACCAATTGCCGTCGCGGCGAAGGGATCGATACCGTGGTCGATCTGCTCGAGCGCGAGGTTCTTTTCAGGACATGAGGGTCGTTGCAGCGGGAGAACGTGCGTTGCTCGATCTGAGCTTCGTCCGCCGCGGCGGGCGCACCGTGATCGACCGGCGTCTGTTTGCCTGGCCGTTTGTTCTCACGCGCAGCTTCCACGTCGACCGGGATCGGCCGGATCGCCTCACCGTGATCGTCCAGACGGGGAGCGGGGCGGTTCATGGCGAGGACAGTCTCGCACAGCGTCTCGTCCTTGGGCCCGGAACGGCGGTATGCCTGACCAGCCAGGGCGCGACATCGGTGTATCGTGCGGAGCCGGCCACTCGCGCCAGGGAGAGCGTGAACCTTCATGTGGAGAACGGCGCCAGCCTCGAATACCTGCCTGAGCCGCGTATTCTGTTTCCCGACGCGGCATTGTCACAGACCATCGAACTTGACTGCGCGACCGACGCTTATGCGTTGATCTTCGACGCTTTCACGATGCACGACCCCAAGGGTATGGGGCGCTACTTCCGCGAGTTGGAATCGACATTCTGTCTGAGGAGATCTGGTAGCGAGCCGCTGCTGATTGAGCGGACGCGTCTATACCGGCCAGAGCGTAGCATCTTTCGTGGCTATGGAGCTTTTGGATCAGCATTCATGGTGCTGCCCCCCGGTCATGATCTGGCGGATCTCCAAGAGAAGTTGACATCAGCGCTGGAGGGGATCCGAGGGCTCTATGGAGCCGCGAGCGCGTCGCCGGCGCAGGCGGGGCTCGGGATCCGTCTCGCGGCCCTTGAGCTGAGGCGTATCCGTCAAGCTTTCGAGAGCATCAAAGTGATCTACCGCCAAACGTTAGCGGGATCGTTGACCATTTTTCTTGATCGACGGGTAGGGTGGGCTCGAAGGACCTAAGTGGAAGGCTCCAGCACGAGCTGGTCGCTGGCGTTAGTAATTTTGCTCCAGTCGTACAACATCGGCACCATTTGGACAGATGCCCATCGCGCATGCTGATCGGCATAATGCGGGCTCGCTGGGTGTCCCGACGCGCCGTGGAACACAACCCAGGCGCTGTTGTCCCAGTTGCCCACGTCGAAGACATAGCGCGCGACCGCGCCATAGGCCGCGGTGAGACCTGATGAAGCCCAATAGCATCCATTGGCCATAACGGTATCGTTGTCGCCGCCAACCGGAAGCCCCGGCGGTTCGAGCTGCGACGCCGCCTGCGGGAAGGCCGCCGACAACGGATGCGACATGCGGACGTGATGCAGCTCTGACCAGGTCTTGTCCTTGTCGGTCTCCGCTGCCCGCTCGAGCGCCGCCGTCAGCGCGCGATCCCAATCCCAGCCGCCGAGGAACGCGGTATCGTCGTTGCGCAGCAATGACGGAAGTGCCCACCAGATCTGATTGAGAGGCGCCACGCCGGGGGCAACCTGGGCAACGGGATCGCGCGACACCGCGCTCAGACCTGACCCCTCGAGAACGATACGCGCAAGTTCGCGCCGCGTCCGCGCATAGGCTGCGGCCGCCTTTGAGTTGGCAGCCATGCACGCGTCCCAGCGGCAATGAGGTCACGCAACGCGGCAGCGGGTCCTTCGATCGCCGGGAGTAGGTTCAGGCGGGCGATGAATTCGCGCGCCGTGAAGCTGTGCGTGTCGGCATGGATGCTGCCCATGTCGCTGACGGTCGCAGCCGGAAGTTCGGCCAGCCGGTCGGCGATCCGTTTGGCCCCGATCCGGGAAGCGCTGATGCAATTGGTACGCGCAGTTCAGCGTGCGTCACCGGTCCTTCCGCTGCGCTGCGGTCTCATGCGAGCGGACGCAGACGAGTGGAGGCGGTTGGCCACTGATAAGGTTTCATACGAAATGGAGTCAGTTGGTCGACTGACAAGGAAAACAGCGAAGCCCTATCAGTTGGGGCTGAACAGGCGGATGTCCGCTCCTGTCGCCAACAGCAGGCCGCTGCTGCGGCTGTTGGAAGATCAGCGAAGGGCCCAGAAGCTGACCCAGCAGGTTACCGCTCGTCCCCGGCCTGCTTGACTTGGCTTGCGGGCCCTTGACTTGGTGGGCAGCCGCTCCAAGCAGAGCGGTTGACATTGGCGAGATGAACGACCCCCGGACGATGGAAGCCAACGACTCCTGCGTGCCGCGTCGAGGGGCGAGCCTTGCCCTTAGGTCGGCGAAGAGTCCGGTTCGTCCAACTTACATTAAGATTTGTCCCAGCATGCTGGTAAATCATGTGATTATAATGCATACATTTGCTCCATCCAAATCGCTGGAAAAATTGCGTGAGTTCTGAAAACGGCACCTTGAATATTGGCCCGCGCCTCCGGCGTGCCCGCTTGTCCAAGGGGCTGCGCATGCGCGACTTGGCGCAGGTCGTCGGATGCGACGAGAGCATGATCTCCAAGATTGAGGCCGGGAAGGTTATGCCGTCGCTGCCGATGCTTGCCAAAATGGTCGACGCGCTTGACCGCGATATGGCCTCGTTCTTTGGTCTGCGGATCGATGAATACAAACTGGTGCAGAAGCCCGAGGATCGGCTCAAAGTGCCCGTCGACGCGCTGCGCGGCGGCACGGGCGTCGTGTATGAGCGGCTGGTGCCGGTGGCCGCCGGCAATCTGCTCGAAGCCAACGTTCACGTGGTGGCCCCGGGAGGCGAGAAGATCGACCTCATCACCCATCAGGGCGAGGCCGTGGGCTATCTCGTGTCCGGAACCATCGAGCTCACCATCGACGACACCACCTATTTGATGACCGCAGGCGATTCCTTCTTCTTCAAGGCGTACCTGACCAACAGCTATCGCAACGTCGGGCCGGACGAAGCGCGGATCGTCTGGGTCAACACCCCGCAGGTTCACTGAGCCGAGCGATCGGGCTCATGATGAATGAATTTCATGCATGTGGCGAAAACTGAAGCAGGGTGCTTCAAAACCACTTTATTTTTCGGCGCACGCGCGGCCCTGCTGCGCAATGAAACGCGCTAATCCCTTGGTTCTCGCCCTGAAAGGTTCCCAAGACGAGCTGGCATAACGCTTGCTTAACTCCGGACATGACTGTGATGCATGCCAATTGCCCCTGGCTGTATCCGATGTCGATGGGGCCCGAACACGTTGATGCGCTCCGGCTAGGCCGTCGCACCGGCGAATAACGGCAGGCGTACCGCTCATGGCTTTCGTTTGGAAACGACTGCTTGGCACCATCCCGAGCCTGATCGGCGTCATCGTCCTTACCTTCTTCATTTCGCACGCCCTGCCGGGTGACCCGGCGGCGTATTTCGCAGGCCCGGCCGCGAACACCGCCTCGATCGAGAACATCCGCGCCACGCTGGGCCTCGACCGCCCGCTTCCGGTGCAGTTCCTGCACTATGTGATTGACCTCGCGCAGGGCAACCTCGGCCGTTCTCTCACAACCGGCCAGCCGGTGTTGACCGATCTGATTGAACGGCTGCCGGCTTCTCTGGAATTGTCGTCCTTCGCGCTCCTGTTCGCGATCAGCATCGCCATCCCGATGGGGGTGTGGGCCGCGACCCGCATCAACGGAAGCGTCGATCACGCCTGTCGCGCGCTGGTCACCGTGAGCGCCGCCTTCCCGACATTCTTCGTCGGCCTGCTATTCGTCTATATTTTCTATTTCCTGCTCGGCTGGGCGCCGCAGCCGCTCGGCCGCCTGAACGAGATCGCCTTCTCGCCGCCACCGCACGTCACCGGCGCCTACACCATCGACGCCCTCATCGCGGGCGATTGGCCGGTGCTCCGCGCGTCGTTGGCCCAGCTGATCCTGCCCGCGATATCACTTGGCCTGTTCGCGCTGGCGCCGATCGCGCGCATCACGCGGGCGGCCATGCTGGAGGCGCTCAGCAGCGACTTCATCCGTACCGCGCGCGCCAGCGGCTTGCCGGTGCGCAAGATCCTCATGACCTACGCATTCCGCAACGTACTGCTGCCGGTCAGCAGCGTGCTCGGCATGGTGTTCTCCTTCCTGCTTGGGTCCAACGTCCTGATCGAGCAGGTGTTCGGCTGGCAGGGTGTGGGTGCCTATGCGGTATCGGCCGTCATCGCGTCCGATTACGCGGCGGTGCAGGGCTTCGTCCTGATGATGGCGGTGCTTTACGTGCTGCTGAATCTCGCCGTCGACATTTTCGCGACGCTGGTCGATCCCCGCGTCCGGTTCGAGGGCTGAGCGATGAGTCTGGTCACGGTCGCCCGCAACACCGGTTATGCCTTTGGCGAAAACCGCCTGACGTTGATGGCCGTGATCATCCTGGCGGTGCTGGCGCTGTGCGCGATTTTCGGGCCTTACATCGCGCCATACGATCCTCTGGTCACCTCCGCCACCACCAAACTGGCGCGGCCCAGCGCCCTGCATCCGTTCGGGACCGACGCGCTCGGACGCGACATCCTCAGCCGTGTCATCGTCGCGACGCGCCTCGACCTCGGCATGGCGGTCTCGGCGGTGGCGCTGTCGTTCGTGGTCGGCCTGGCGCTCGGCTCGCTCGCCGGCTATTTCGGCGGCTGGACCGATCGCATCATCGGCCGCGCGATGGACACCATCATGGCGTTCCCGCTGTTTGTGCTGGCCATGGGTATCGTGGTGGCACTCGGCAACAGCGTCGCCAACATCATCATCGCCACGATGATCATCAATCTGCCGTTCTATTGCCGCTTCGCGCGCGCCGAGGTGAACGTGCGGCGCGAGCTCGGCTATGTCGAGGCGGCGCGCATGGGCGGCAACGGCTCGCTGCGCGTGCTGCTCAACCATATCGTCCCCAACGTCCTGCCGCCGATGATGGTGCAGGCTTCGCTCAACATGGGATGGGCGATCCTCAATGCAGCCGGCCTGTCCTTCATCGGGCTCGGCGTCCGGCCACCGACGCCGGAATGGGGCATCATGGTCTCGGAAGGCGCCAGCTACATCATTTCCGGCGAGTGGTGGGCCTTCATGTTCCCAGGCGCGGCTCTCGTGCTCGCGGTGTTCTCCTTCAACATGCTGGGCGACGGACTGCGCGATCTGCTCGATCCGAGGAAACGCGTGTAATGGCGCAGCTCGAGATCGACAATCTGTCAGTGGAGTTTCGCACCCGTCACGGCGTGGTGCGTGCGCTGGACAGCGTGAGCTTGTCGGTCAGCCGCGGCGAGATCGTCGGCGTGGTCGGCGAAAGTGGATCCGGGAAGTCCGTCACGGCCTACACCGTCATGGGCCTCAACGACGAGGCCGCGCAGATCACCAAAGGCAACATCACGATGGGCGGCATCGACCTGCTCGCGGCGCGGCCGGAAGCGATGCGCGAACTGCGCGGGCGCGAGATGGCGATGATCTTCCAGAGCCCCCGCACCGCGCTCAATCCGATCCGCAAGGTCGGCAAGCAGATCGAGGACGTGCTGCAGGAGCATGCCGGGCTGCCGAGCCGCGATCTCAAAAAAGCGGCGATTGCCGCACTGGCGCGGGTCCGCATTCCCGATCCCGAGCGCCGGGCGGAAGCCTATCCGTTCGAGCTCTCGGGCGGCATGTGCCAGCGCGTGATGATCGCGATGGCGCTGGCCTGCACACCGTCGGTCCTGATCGCGGACGAGCCCACGACGGGGCTCGATGTGACGACACAGGCGGTGATCATGGACCTGATCAGGGACATGAGCCGCTCGACGCGGATGTCGACGCTGCTGATCACCCACGATCTCGGGCTCGCCGGCGAATATTGCGACCGGATCGCCGTCATGCACGCCGGGCACATCGTCGAGATCGCGTCCACTGAAGCGCTGCTGGAACATCCGGCCCATCCCTATACACGCCAGTTGCTCGCCGCCACGCCCGTTCCGGAATCGCGTCTCGACGACCTCAATTCCATTCCCGGCCATCTGCCCGATCTGCGCGGCGCATTGCCGCCGTGCCGCTTCAGCGGACGCTGCGAGCGGCGGCAGCTAATCTGCGACGAGGCGGAGCTGCCCTGGACCGAATTGTCGCCCGCGCATGTCGTGCGCTGCCGGTTTCCCCTGTCATGACGCCGCTGCTCGAAGTCAGGTCGCTGTCCAAATCATACCCGATCAAGCGGGCGGCGCGCGGCGTCCGGCTCCACGCGGTCGACGATGTGGATCTGACGATCGGCGCCGGTGAAAGCGTCGGCCTGGTCGGCGAATCCGGCTGCGGCAAATCCACCATGGTTCGTCTGCTTGGCCGGCTGATCGATCCCACGGCGGGCCAGATCCTGCTTGGCGGTGAGGATCTCACCGCGATTACGCAGGCGAAGTTCGCGTCCTCGGCGAGCCGGCGACGCATTCAGGTGGTGTTCCAGGACGCGACCGAAAGCCTCAATCCCTCATTCCGCGCTTTCCAGGCGATCGCCGATCCGTTGAAACGGCTGCTCGGCATGAACAACGGTGCCGAGCTGGACAGCCGCGTTCGCGCCACCGCCGCACTGGTTGGACTGCCGGAAGAACTGCTGCAGCGCTACCCGCATCAATTGTCGGGCGGCCAACGCACGCGTGTGGGCATCGCGCGCGCCGTTGCGGTCGAACCTTCGCTGCTGATCCTCGACGAGCCGACCTCGGCGCTCGACGTGTCGGTGCAAGCCGTGATCCTGCGCTTGCTCGCCGACCTGCGCGCGCGACTGGCGATGAGCTATTTGTTCGTGTCGCACGATCTCAACGTGGTGCGGCTTCTGTGTTCGCGCGTGGTCGTGATGTATCTCGGCAAGATCGTCGAGATTGCGCCGGCGGAGACGCTGTTCACCGCGCCTCGTCATCCCTATGCGCAGGCGCTGGTCGCCGCGATCCCGGATCCGGCGCGGCGCGGTGAAGCACGGCCCCGGCTCGACGGCAGTCCGACCAGCCCGATCGATCCGGACCCCAACGTCTGCCGCTTCTACGGCCGCTGTCCCAAGGGAGCCGACACCTGCACCAAGGCCATGCCGCCGCTTCGCGCGGTCGGCCCGGATCATTTCGCCGCCTGCCACTTCGCTCTTTCACCCGATGGAGGAACCGATGAGCACTGATAACGAGATCTGCCGCATGGACGCCGCGACTGTCGCGGCGAAGGTCAGGGACAAGGAGCTTTCCGCCGCCGAGGTCACCGAAGCCGTTCTGCGCCGCATGGAGAAGCTCGAGCCGCACATCCATGCCTTCTGCACACCGACGCCCGACGTGGCGCGAACTGCTGCCGCCGCGGTCGACGCCAAGATCGCGGCCGGCAAGGATCCCGGCCTGCTGGCGGGCGTGCCGATCGGAATCAAGGATCTCGTCGCCACCAAGGACATCCTGACGGTGATGGGCTCTCCGCTCTACCGGGACTTCGTGCCTGACGAGGACGACATCGTGGTCGAGCGGCTGAAGGACGCCGGCGCGGTCATCATCGGCAAGACCAACGTGCCGGAATTCGGCTACAGCGGCGTCGGCCACAACCCGGTGTTTCCGGCGACGCGCAATCCCTGGAATCTCGACATGACATCCGGCGGATCGAGCGCCGGCTCCGGAGCTTCGGTCGCGGCCGGCGTCGCGCCGTTCGCGATCGGCTCCGATGGCGGCGGATCGATCCGCATTCCCTCCGCGCTTTGCGGGCTCTACGGGATCAAGGCGTCGATGGGCCGGGTGCCGCTCTACCCGGGTTGCCGGGATGAACGCTATCCCGGCGTCTCGAGCTGGGAATCGCTCGAGCACGTCGGCCCGATGAGCCGCACCGTGACCGACTCGGCGCTGATGCTGAAGGCGATCACCGGACCCGATCCGCGCGACCGCTATTCGATTCCCGCCGCCGACTTCGACTATGTCGGCGCCGTGAAGGAGAGCATCAAGGGCCTTCGCATCGCCTATAGCGAAGACTGGGGCTATGCACCGGTCGACCCGGAAGTCCGCCGCGTCGTGTCTGAAGCGGTGCGCGTGTTCGAAACCGATCTCGGCTGCACGGTCGAGCGCGCCAATCCGGGATGGGAAGATCCGTTCCCGCATTTCTGGACCATCGTCGCCGGCGACACCGACCTCACTGGCATGCGCCGCATGATGAAGGGGCGTGAAAAGGAAATGTCGCCGCACCTCGTCGCAATGTTGCAGCGGCAATGGACGGCGGAAGAATTCACTGATGCCAAGATGGTCCGGCAGATGGTCTGCAACCGCATGTGGCGGTTCATGGCCAACTACGACCTCCTGATCACGCCGACGCTCGCGGTGCCTGCCTTCCCGCTTTACATGCAGGGGCCCGAGATCATCGAAGAGAAGATGGTCTCTACCGGCGATTGGCTCTGCTTCACCTTCATCTGCAATTTGACCGGCCAGCCGGCGGCGACCATTCCCGCGGGCTTCACCAAGACTGGTCTGCCCGTCGGCATGCAGATCATCGGTCGCCATCTGGCGGACCGCACCGTGCTCGCCGCCTCCGGCGCCTTCGAGCAAGCGCGTCCGTGGGCTCACAAATGGCCGAAACTGTTGGGCGATCTCGGCCTCTGACACTGCCTCGACTTTTCAACCGAACTCCAGAAAGGATGCACGATATGAAGCTCGATCGTAGTCTCGCTACAGCGGCGCTGCTCACAGCGTCCGTTGTCTGGCCCGGCGCTTCCGCGCGCGCGGCCGAAATTGCCAAGGACACGATGGTCATCGTGTCCGAAATGGGCCCCAACGGTCTCGACACGATGGTGCCGACCGCCAACGATCACAGCCGCATGGTGGTGTGGCAGGCCTACGACCGGCTCGTCAGCCACGGCGAGAAAAAGCTGGCCGATGGCACGGTGTCCTACGATGCCAAGGTCATGACGCCGGAGCTGGCCGAGAGCTGGGAAGCCAGCGAGGACGGCAAGACCTACATTTTCCATCTGCGCAAGGACGCGACGTTCCACGATGGCAGCCCAGTCACCGCCAAGGACGTCAAATGGTCGTTCGATCGCGCCATCGCCGCCGGCGGCTTTCCGGCGGTGCAAATGGCCGCGGGATCCCTGGTCAAGCCCGAACAGTTCACGGTGGTCGACGATCATACCTTCAAGGCGACTTTCGATCAGTTCAACAAGCTGACAATGCCTGACCTCGTCGTGCCGGTGCCCGTCATCGTCAATTCCGAGCTGGCCAAGAAGCACGCGACAGCGCAGGACCCGTGGGCTTTCGAGTGGGTGTCACGCAACGATTGCGGTGGCGGCGCCTACAAAGTGGAGTCCTGGTCGCCCGGCCAGCAGACTGTTTTCACCCGGTTCGACGCCTGGAAGTCCGGCCCGCTGCCCCAACTCAAGCGCGTCGTCTATCGGCAGATCGCCTCGGCTGGTACGCGTCGCGCGCTGCTGGAGAAGGGCGACGTCGATATGTCGGTCGGCCTGCCGCCAAAGGACTACGCCGAATTGGCCGAGCAGGGGAAGGTCACGATCATCGGCGTGCCGGTGCAGAACGACCTCGTGTTCGTCGACATGAATGTGAAGATCGCACCGTTCGACAATCCCAAGGTGCGCGAAGCGATCTCCTACGCCATCCCCTACAAGGAGATCGTCAGCTCCGCTCTCTATAACCGCGCGAAGCCGATGTTTGGTGGTGACCCCGACAAACCCTATCCCGATGCGACGTGGCCCGTTCCGATCAAGCACGGGCAGGATCTCGCGAAGGCCAAGCAGCTGCTGACTGAGGCCGGCTTCCCCAACGGCTTCAAGACCACGCTGTCGATCGATCTCAGCGAATCCACCGTGCGCGAACCGACTGCCATCCTGATCCAGGAAGCGCTGAAGACGATCGGCGTCGAACTCACGATCGAGAAGGTCCCGGGCTCGAACTGGTTTGCTCAGATGGCCAGCAAGACGATGCCGATGGTCATCGCCGAATTCTATGGCTGGCTCGATTACCCCGACTATTTCTTCTTCTGGACCTTCCACGGTGGCAACAACTCCGTGTTCAACACCGCCAACTACGTCAATCCCGACCTCGACAAGGTGATTGATCAGGCGCGCTTCACCCGCGATCCCGAGATCTACAAGACCAGCCTGAACAAGATGGTCGACATCGTCATGACCGACCTGCCCCGCATCCCGCTCTACACCCGCTTTGCCGACTATGCGGTGCAGAAGAACGTCAAGGGTTTTGAGTACTGGTTTCACACCCATCCGGATTTCCGCAAGCTCTACAAGGAATGAGAGGACGGCAAGCGCGCTCGATCGGGCGCGCTTGCCATTCATTGGAAAAACATCGTGCAAGACACGCTCGGCGCTTTCGTTCCAGGCCCCATCATTCAACGGGCGCCGTACAGCGCAGGCTCGCTTTCGGGCCTGAGCTTCGCGGTCAAGGACCTGTTCGATGTTGCAGGCGGCGTGACCGGCTGCGGCAATCCCGACTGGGCTGCCACCCACGAGGCGGCAAAGGCCGACGCCTGGGCCGTCGACACTCTGCTGGGGGCCGGCGCCTCGCTGACGGGCAAGACCGTCACCGACGAGATCTCGCTCGGGCTGCTTGGCATCAACAAGTTTTACGGTACCCCGCTGAACCCGCGCGCGCCCGACTGTGTGCCGGGCGGCTCGTCGAGCGGCTCCGCGTCCGCCGTTGCCGGCGGCTTGGTCGATATTGCACTGGGTACCGACTCCGGCGGCTCGGTGCGCATCCCCGCGAGCTTCTGCGGGATTTACGGCCTGCGTCCGACGCATGGTCGTATCTCCGTCGCCGGCATGATGATCCAAGCGCCATCGTTCGACACCGTCGGCTATTTCGCCCGCGATGCGCTGACGTTTGGCCGGGTCGGCGCGGTGCTGCTCGGACAACAGATGTCCGACGCGTTGCCAGCGGAGATCATCGTTGCGGCTGATTGTTTTGCGCTCGCCGACGAGCCGGTCAGGCGCGCTCTACAGCCGGTTGTCGATCGGCTGCGTGATGCCGCGGCGACCACCGTGTCAGCATTGGCCGAAGGCGAGCTTCTCGACTGGGCGCACCACCAGCGCATCCTGCAGAGAAGCGAATTCCACGCCACGTTTCGGGATTGGATCGATCGCGTGAACCCGCGCTTCTCGTCGGAGGTCGCCGGCGCGTTTGCCGACGAAGGCCGCATTCCATCAAGCGACATCGCGGCCGCCAGAACTTTCCGCGAATCCGCTTCCAAGCGACTTGACGATTTGCTCGACGGCCACCGCATGCTGTGCCTGCCCACCTCGCCCATCCTGCCGATCGGCCGCGACGCGCGCCTGTCGGACATCCGCGCGGCGGTGCACCGGATTGTCGACCTGACCGGTATCGCGGGCCTGACGGGCCTTCCGCAGGTCAACCTGCCTATCGCGACATCCGGCTCTATTCCGGTCGGGCTGTCCCTGATCGGCTGGCGCGGGGGCGATGCGGCGCTGGTCGGAGCAGCGCGCAGCCTGGCGCGGGAATTCTCGGTTGGACAGTTCGAGGAACTGGCATGACCGACATCAAGGAAGCACGGACGCTGACGCTCGAAGGCGCGCTCAAGGTGCTCAACGCGGCCGTCGGCGAGGCGACCCGCATCGGCCAGCCGATGTGCATCGCCGTGGTCGATACCGGCGGCAATCTGCTGGCGTTCGGGCGTATGGACGGCTCAAAGGGACTAAGCGTGACCTCGTCCATCAACAAGGCACGGACGTCGGCGCTGTCGGGCTCGCCGACCGGCGGCGCTCACGCGGACGTGGAAATCCAGGTCACCCTCGCGCATGAAAACCACTGGACCAATCTGATCGGTGGTCTCCCGATCCGCGCCGACGGCTTCATCCTCGGCGCCGTGGCAGCAGGCTCTGGGTCCGGCTCGCAGGATCTCGCTGTCGCCCGGGCCGGTGCGGCCGCGATCGCGGGAGCCGACATGTACGTCGATTTCAAGCCGATGGGCGCGGAAGATACCGGGATGATCAGGGGTACGAGGCCTCAGCCGGGGGTCTGAAGCCAGCGGACGGTTTGCGCACGCGGACAGCCGGGCGCCAGACGAAGGCGGAGCGCTACGGCTTGAGCTTGTTCCGGCTTGAGCTTTTGACCTCAGGGAACTCAGTCGCGGTGGATAAATTCACACAGCCACGTACGGGCACAATGGTCGTGCGACGAATGCCTATTTTTTGCCGGACAAGCCCCAACGAGCGACCGGTAAGTCATTGATGTTGCTTAACCCGTGGCTGACTCTTAATCAGCGGGTCCCAGGTTCGAGCGTAAGCGCTTAGCCGCAACCCTATTGATGCTGGCTTGACGTTTTGCGGAATCGCCACGGCATGAGGTCTTCGATCCTGCTATCGGGATGGCCGT
>NZ_JBEPQK010000040.1:0-21616 GCF_040547805.1 Bradyrhizobium sp. LA6.1
GTACGCGAGTGATCAACAATTTGCACCGACGTGCCAAGATATTCGGCTTTGTTCTGCAGCCCTTGGAACCGGGAGCTGGTGCCGTTTCTTAGGAACCGTTCTCCAGCGTCAGCTCCTCGAGCTTGGCGTGCAGTGTTTTCACGTCCACCGCGGGTTCGCTCGTTCTGTTGCCACCGCCAGCACCAAATACCTCGGCCGCCGCTTCCTGAAGCTGGGACTACCATCGCGTGATCTGCTTCGGGTGCACGTCGAAATGCTCAGCCAGCTGAGCCAACGTCATCTCGCCCTTGATCGTGGCTAACGCTACCTTGGCCTTGAATGCCGGTGCATGGTGCCGGCGGGCTCGTCTGCTCATCGTCTCTCCTGATTCGCGGGACAATCTTGCCCGGCGACAGGCAGAAACTCCACTTATCGCCCTGTCTAGATTTCCGGAGCTGCTCTGATGTGCATGGTAACCATTTGACCTGCCTTCCCTTCCGGGCGGGCCGTAGGTTCGTTCTAAGGTACGGGGGACAGGTTCTTGGGAGTGATTGGTTTCCTCACCGCGCTGCTCTTCGTTAGGCCATTGTTAAAAATGTCGTGAGCGATAGCACGTCCTAATGGAACGCCACCGATATTGGAGGTGTCGGTCAGAATATCTTGATGCTTAGTGACGTTTTCGCCAAGCCCGTCGAAACGCCAGTGGACACCGAGATAAACGCGACTGACCGCGTTGTCGAACATTGCACGAAGTAGTGAGTCGTGGTGGCGTCGCTGACGCCCCCTGAAGGAGCCGTCTTCGGCAATAGCTCGGCCGTCACACTCATCTGAGATTGCATCGAAGAACAGATTGTCTTGGGCATTTGGCGCCACCCCGAAGAACCGCCGCGTTATCTGGAAAGCAGCGGCGCCGAATGTAGCGTGACCAGAAGGATAGGCGGGGAAGGGAGGAGTGAAGCTATGTTTGCCCGCTTCATTTGTTCTGGGTGAGCCAAGAGGTACCCACCATGGATCGCAGCGTTTGTGGAGCGCGTGGGACACGGCACTGCCGCCGTGCCAATAGCTATCATCATACTCTCGAATTCCCAAAATGGGGCGCCAGAACTGGTATGTGTACTTGTAAAACCAGGCAGCGATTCCGGCGTCTGCCATTGCCACATTGACCAGCGCCAAGAGACGTGCCGAAGCCGCCTGTCGATCCGCCCCCGTGACATTGCGCCCGATGATTTCTCGAGCGATTTGATTGTACAGCCGCGGCGGAGTTCCGATCTGCGATGCTCCGTCGTACGCCCAGTAGAGTCCGATCAAGGTTTGCAACGGAGTCCGGGGCGTAAAGCCGGCGCCAGGAGTACCCGTCTCCAAGATTCTGCTGCCTTTGGCTCGAACTTGATCATGGGCTCGATTGTACGAGTCTGATCGTGGCACTGGATGGTCTGCAAGCGGTGGGATCGCGGAAGCAGAAAACAACTGCACGGTGCCCCAACGTTGCCCAAGAAAGCCTTGGCCTAGATTGGTAGGATCTTCACGATGGCGCCAGTACCGGTTTATCGTTTGAACTGAGCCACCTTCGTCGGAACCATCGGTGGATCGATCGGCGATTACGGCATTGCCAACAGCTGTGCCGAAGACAATTCCAGGATTCCCCCCAAAATCAAACCCCCGCATCGCGTCGTCTACAACGTCACCGAAATCTGGGTAGAGATGCCGCAGTACTGTTGCTGCGGCAGCGGAGATTGCGGCGCCCTCGTTGGCCGCACTCGCAACCGGCGGCGCCAATCCGCCCACGTTCAAGAAGGTATTGATGGGACCTTGAAGTCCGAGATGTGCAGAATTCAAAGAAGGAAAGTTGGCCCGCCCAAAAAAGGCATCATGCATTGCAATGTGAACCATGGCCAACGCACGCGAACTTCTCGTCGGCCCGCGCTGATTCATGCCGTTCATAATTCCAGTATGATCGCGAGCGTTTAAGTCCAACGCGATCGCATTCCACATGAGTACGTAATCGTGCATCGCCTCCTCCTATAGTTACGTTTTGGAATTTCATTTTCCTAACCTCTACGCGGTCCTTCGTTGAGTACGGGGGTAGGGATTGGAATTGCAGTCTCGAAGGCTATCGCAATCTCGCCATTTGTGACGTAACGAAGCCGCTGTCGGCGGCGCTAATATGAGTATTTCCCGTAGTGCTCGGATCACTGGGCGTCTGAGAGCACGTCCTTGATGGCATCGCGAATCATCTCATCAGCCAATCCGCCGTGAAGCGCTGTTCTGCTCCGGCTCGCAAGCAACTTCTCTGGTTCCTTTGGCTGAGACGCAAACATGCAATGAACAACATGCCTCTGCTTACCGAAATCAAAAGCGCCGACGTCTTCAAGTTGGCCTAGCGCGAAAAAGCAAATATCGAAAACTAACCCTTATGTCTTCATCGGCGACGTAATAAGCGTCGCTCTTTAGCAAGTTGGCGCCATTTAACGTCGCTACCATCGTTGTGACGAACTTCTTCAAGAACGCGCCAGAAATTTCCTGATAGAGCTTGTCGTCGACGACTACCTGCATTTCCGGGCCTCCTTCATTCCGCTCGGGCACCAGCAGCCGGTAAGGACTTCACTTGCACTCAGTGAAACCACCAAGGAGTCAGACTCTCTGATGATTGGTCGGGCAACGTCGTGTGCCTATAGTAACTTCAAATTTTGTCCACTGAGACTCCTATGTGTTGGGACCGGCACCGTCACTTCGATTCTTTATTTTCGAGTCGGAAGCAAGGGCCATAGGTTGCAGGGCTGTCGGGTCGAATTTGTTTTTGCATCAGCTCACGGGCAAGAGGCCCCAAATTCAGCATTGTCTGAATCGGATCAGTCGCCGAGAGGAGCGTTGTGGTCTTCCCAAGCTGTTCTGAGTTGGCCCAACATAGAGGAGTACAAAGTATCGAACTGCTCGAGAAGAGACCATACCGCTGGGTCTGCCACATCACTCTGATGATAGCCGCCCGACGGAATATCGGCCATTGGCAAGACACGTGGCATCAGCACGGGCGCTCCAGTATGCCCCCATGTCATGGTCACCGAATCTCGAACGTACTTATTTCCGATGTACACCTCTCTGAACTGGTAAAAGTGCGCGAGGCGGCCCGACATTTCTTCCTCTTCGGGCGATTGCCCTGATCCCTCGCCCTGAAGCCTGATGATGTTAATGGCTCGGCGCACATCAGCTAGGTCGCTCACTACGAAGACGCCCGAAATTGCCTCAGTACGTTGTTTGGTAAGATCGAGACTTGGGTTTACGGCCTCGAACTCCGATAAGAGCGCAGCATAAAACTCTCCGATGGTTTCGAATGAACGCCGTGCCAACGCCGTGATTGGCCCTCCTTCTGGATACTCGATATCCATGAACAACTTCACTTGCGAAGGGGTAAGTCGCCGGAGCGCGATTGTGAGATCAGGGTTCACTTCGCCAGGCAAAGGCCCGGGATACGAGGGAACAAACTCCAGTGTGTCGAGTGCAGGTGTCTCGCCCAGCGCGACCATCATATTGCACATGAGGCCCATGTGGAGCATCTCTTCCACAACCACTTCACGGATTGTGCGGGTCACGGGATCGCAGGCGTCCACGATCGACCACATAGCCGTCAAGTACGGCGGAACGGTTGCGAACTCGAGCTTAATCGCTGCCCGGATACTTTGTCTGAGCCATTTTGGGCCGCGCTTGCCGTGGGGCACAGCCATGAGCTCTCGGATCTTCATAGGTTTTCTGCCGGAATTATTAAGAGGCGAATGCCTCCACAGCCTCAACATCCATGTCGGGAGCGCCGTCGGTTATCCATTGTTCGATGAACACAAGGTCGCCAGCGCTAATGTAGGGGCCTCCCGCGGGCATCTGAGCGAAGCCATCCACGGGGCCCTTAAGAACCTTGACAAGGAAGGATTCGTGCGGCTTTCCGGGCTCGATCGGCTTCTTCTGGTATATTGGCCCGTTCACAAACTCGTCTCGGGAAAGATTCCAGAAGCGTCCTTTCCCAGAGTGGCGTGGTTCGCGGTGCCCGTCAGCAAGGCGATTCAGTATTGCGCGCACCTGCGTGATTCTGATTTCCATATTGCCCTCGCCTAAAAAGCAGACAGCTATATCGGACGTCAGGGTTCGTGCGCCGAGTATCCAAGCTCGACGACCGCGCACAAGTAGCGCCTCTGCTATTGCAGACTCAATAAGATTCCAGCCGCAACTTGCTGTCACTCTGGAGCGAAAGCTCCGTAAGGCTTGCGTTAAACTTGCGAGCCGGGGAAGTCCGCCGTGTCGGACACATGCTCTTAGCAGAACAAGTCCGCATTCGACATACGAAAGTCTTTTCTTTGAAAATACCTACAGCTTAGTCCTGCTACTATTACTACTCCTCGACGAAAGTGACTGCAACTGATAATTGATGTGACGAAAACCCGCACCTCCCGTGGCATTGGTGACGATCGTTTCTGATGTATCCGCTCCCGCGTGCTGACTATTGCGGTGTCGGCTGACCAGCTCGTTACGCGCAAATACGATCGGGAGGTGGGAGCGGGTATAGCACTAGCTTTTTGGTGCGAGCGTGGTTGCACTGAACGGTCTCGAAGGCACCCCGTCGATCACGAGCTTCAGGTAGATGCGATAGTTTGGCAGCTGCAACAGATCGAGCGCATCAAATCGCTCTTGAAATTCTCGCGCTAGGTGCGTCGCGTCTTCTGAGCCAGCCCGGAAGGAGATAATCGTACCGGCATTACCGAGCACCGCATGGCGTACGTCCGGTTCAAGTTGATTGAGGTATTGGTGCGCGACGGTAAAGCCAACCCGATACTTGCGAAGTTCCGAGAACATGTCCGCCATAGCAAGCGTCGTGAAATTTTGAAACTCATCAACATAGACGTAGAAATCTCGTCGCTCATGCACTGGCAATTCCGCTCGGCTAAAGGCCGCAAGTCCAAGCGTTGTGACAAGCAAGCCGCCCAGTAGCGATGAGCTATCTTCGCCGATTTGTCCCTTGGCGAGGTTCACTAGCAGAACTCCGCCCTCATCCATGATTTGCCGGATGTGGAGGTCGCGTTCAGCCGCGGTGGAGTGGGTCTGACTCCGGTGCAGCTCGCCGTCCGTCGCGATCTGCCACCAGCACAGTCACGATTCTCGTCCAAGAGCGATGCTTCCTAGGTCGCGCGAGCTTTCGTTAACCCCCAAAACGGAAATAAGCAGAAGGTAATACCGAGTCGTAGACCAGAATATATGCCAATCCCCAAACGCTGCCCCATCAAGGTGGAAAAGACGGTCTCGGTGATCCGCTCTTCGCTGCTTGCACCTCATCATCCGGTTTGAGGCGCGGCTACATTGCTCAGTCCGGCTCAATAAAGGCAGGCATGAGCAAAGCCGCTCGCAACCGAGTCATCCGTAAGCCGGAGCACGGCACTCGTGAGAGGTGGCGCGCCGACGAGTTCGCAGCCGCATCAGCTTGAAAGAACATCTTGCAATCTTCTTTCCCAACTCCCCAGTTGGCGAATGCGACCCAGCGTTAGGCTACATGCCGTTTTATCACCTGAGCTCACTATGCGACCTAGGAGCGCATCACGATCCTCTTGGTCAATAGCGGACAGATCGCGCAATAGCCGGAATGCCATTTCCGTACCGCTGCTGCTCGCGTCATCAACTATCACCCTTACAAGCTTAGCTCTCGAACGTATGCCAAGCTCGTCTCCGTGCAAGAGCATGAAGTGGTAGGACAATTCCGGGTCTTTGCGAAAGACAATGCAATCGACAAGTTCAGCAACGTTCCGCTGTCTAATGCTGTCTGCGTGACCTTCCCATCCTGTTTTCTCCATCGCAGTTGTAGTATAACACGCGGGGCAACACTTCTTGTCAGCAATCCTTGCTTCTTCGTGGTCGGGTGCGTCGGAGGGTAAGTTGGCTCATTTAGTTGAGATAAATGCAGCGCGAAGTGAGTCGGAACGTGCGGCTCAAATTTTCCTGGCCAAGTACTTACCTGACTCCTGGATCATCACTACAAACATCAAGGAACGAAATTTTTCAGGACGACGAAAACCCGAGATTGACAGCGTAGTTGTAAGCCCTTTGGGAATATTCATTATCGATTTCAAGAACTTTCGTGGCTCGGTGACACCTATGACGAACCACGTATGGACTGGTCTCGAAGAGAATCTCTTTGATCAAGCCGACGACAATGTCTTTCCAGTAAAGGACCTAATCGAAAGACGAACGGGTGAAACTGTCTGGGTCAACTCCCTGATCGTTTTCACACACAAAGATGGGGAGTTGAATTGGCAAACGTCAGATGTCGTCGCGGATCAAAGACTCCGTGTTGCAAAGATAGGCGACGTCGAAGCGAGAATTCGCGATATTGCATCGAGGAGAGGAAACCGGAACAACCTAAATTCTTATATTGCACGCAAGTCGTTAGAGGCGCTTAAACCCGTCGACATTCCAGAGCAAGCTTTCCAGCACGAGGACTGGCAAAAGCTTTCGGCTGAGTTTAAGTCGGCAACGAACGCGCCGCCGCCGAAACTAGTAAAACCAGTTGCTCCGACATTCACGTCCACAATTCCGAACCTGGGGCGCGCACCGCAGCCGGACCAGACGGCTTATATCTCTCCCGTTCCCATCCGCAGAGCGGCGCAGGCCCACCTGTCTCAGTAACTCGTGTACTCATTCTCGTCTCGGTTGCCTCTGTAGTTTTCGGATATTGGTTTATCTATGTACCGCACGGATCACCAGCAAACCCGCCCATAGATGCCCCCAAACAGTCGGGGCCGTCTCCGCCACCTTCTAGATGGCCTCCCACCACGGCACCGAAACAGAAGACGGCAGTGTTTCACCCACTGGGTGCACGAATCTATCCAGTTGCGATTCCGGCTCCGATTCCTCTCGGCAGAGAGCCGACCAATGGTTGGCAACTCTTCTCATGGCGGGGTGATCAATGGAGGCTTCAACCACCATCGCCCAACAGCCACTACCATTACCTGTGCGACGTGAATCAACGTCTGATGTGGTGCTCGTCAAATCCACCGAACAATTCTGCTCGCCCCTGCACTCGAAATTCAGACGGTCAGAAGGGATGGTGCTGGGAAGAGTATCGATGAGGTCATGTCCTCGTACCTCCGACTATTTCTTCGATCTGCGACCGCCGCAACCGAAGAAGGACTGGCTTAGCAAGCTGTCGTCCCAAGCGTGACGGCGCTAAAGGGCTTTGACGGCATGCCATCGATCATGAGTTTGAGGTAGATGTGGTAGTTCGGCAGCTGCAACAGATCGACCTCATCAAATCGCTCTTGAAATTCTCGCGCCAGGTACGTCGCGTCCTCTGAGCCCGCGCGGAAGGAGATAATCGTGCCCGCATTTCCGAGGACCGCATGGCGCACGTCCGGTTCAAGCTGGTGCAGATACTGATGGGCTACAGTGAAGCCGACGCGATACTTGCGAAGTTCCGAGAACATGTCCGCCATAGCAAGCGTCGTGAAGTTTTGGAACTCGTCAACATAGACGTGGAAGTCCCGCCGCTCATGCGCGGGCAATTCCGCTCGACTGAAGGCAGCCAATCCGAGCGTTGTGACAAGCAAGCCGCCCAGTAGCGATGAGCTATCTTCGCCGATTTGTCCCTTAGCCAGGTTCACGAGCAGCACACCGCCCTCATCCATGATCTGCCGGATATGGAGGTCGCGCTCGGGCGCAGTGAGTAGCCGGTTGAGGAGTGGGTCCGCAAGAAAGGCCCCGACCTTGTTTTGAATAGGGGCGGTGCCGTCTGCCCGATAGCCAAATGAAAAACGATCGAACTCTTTCAATAAGAACGTGCGGACGGTCTCATTTTTTAACCTTCTCGCAATCTCCGTACGGAACTTCTGGTCCGACAAAATGCGCAGCACATCATGCATCGTCGCGTGTGGTTGCTCCAGGAGCGCCATAAGCACGTTTCGCAAGATGTGCTCCATGCGTACGCCCCATGCGTCCGGCCACATTTTCTTGAATACTTCGATGAAGCCGGAAGCGGCAAGAGCGATCCGATCTTCTCGAACATGGCGTAGCGGATTGTACCCGTACGGCTGCGTTGGATCACAGGCATTCAAATAGATCACGTCAGACTTGCGTGTCTCCGACACTTGAGCCGCGACACGCTCCACCAGATCCCCGTGGGGGTCGATGAGCGCTAGTCCGCGCCCGCGTTCGATGTCCTGGAGCGCCATGGTCTCGATCAAAGTCGACTTGCCGGTACCGGTCTTGCCAATGATGTAGACGTGCGAGAAGCGGTCTTCGTCCTTGATCCCAAAGGTGTGGCCGGCGTTGCGATGGTCGGCGCGAGCAAAGCGAGTAAGTTCTAGCGGCATGCGCTCCATACTCGCGCCTCAGACATATCCTCCGAGAGGGTGTGTCAGGTATTTCGATGTCACATCCGCTCAGTGACGAAGTGGCACGATCTCCCACCTCCACACGTTTCGAGTTAGCCGCGACAATCACCCCAGAGTTTTGATCTTTACACGTTCCGCCCCGCGATCCGGGACCTGCATGCATGTCCGGGTCTCGGTGGCGAGGCGGAGGCATCGCGACGAGCGTCCATACGGTCGATTGGGTATTTATTCTAATCCGGCTCAGTGACGGACGCTCGGCTTCCGTCTCGCGATCGAGCACCCGAATGGGTCGGGTGCTCGTAGCGAGGAGGACACGATGTCCAACATTGCTCTTTCCCAAAAAGCTCTGAAGTTGATGCGGCTTTGCGATCTGAGCGGCTTCAATAGCGTCGACGATCTTCTGTTAGCGATGGCCCTTAAGGATACTGTATGTCCGGCCATCTGTATGACGGAGGGATGTGACCACACAGCAGATATGGAACCAGACCAGGATCAGGGGTTCTGCGAGGCGTGTGGCGGCAACACCCTCGTATCGGTCCTCGTGCTCGCCGACCTGATTTAGGAGGCCCGACGATGCTGGTTCGAAACTACTACCACTGCGCAGAATGCGGTCGCGAGTGGACGGACATCTGGTCCGCACAGTGTGACGATGATTGTCCGCACTGCGGTGCCCGTCATATGTCCCCGTACAAAAGCGAAGACGCGGAGGAGCGCGATGATGAATAAGATCGCACTTCTCAACGACGCGTTCCGGAACACGTTCCGCGGCGGCAAGGTCATGATGACAATCGGCGTTGCGGAGCTAGCGGACTGCGTGAAGGCCGAGGCCCTTCGTCAGGTAGCGGATTTCTCGGAATTTACGCCGGAGAACGACCCGCACGGCGAGCACGACTTCGGAAGCTTCGATCTGGTCGGCCGCAAATTCTTCTGGAAGATCGACTACTACGACAAGGACATGCGGCACGGCTCCGAAGATCCCAGCAGTCCCGAGCGGACACTACGTGTGCTCACGCTCATGCTCGCAAGTGAGTACTGAATAAAACAAGAAATGACCGCCTCCCATCTAGACGCAGCGGATGGGCGCTCCAGCAGGAGGAGTACCGTTGTGGGGACCATCGGATGGCCTGCCGGACCTATGGGTTAGGCGCCCGATCAGTGCGGATTTACCTCGGACATAGTTTGTCCAGCCCTCGCGTTAGCGAGGGCATTTCTTGAAAGGCGGGTCCCCGTCAATAACAAATAACTTGGTTGTTCTCGTCTTGTTCGTCCGGAACGAATCTGACATGGTGTCAGTATCCTTCCTTCCCAGAGAGGCGGAGCGGGAAAGGTAACTTCCGACTGTTTATGCGAAAACTCGATCAGCTCGGCGGCGGCGTGGTGTTTGAGGCGATGCGTCCTTCCGACATTGATGCCTTTATGGCGGATTGTGCAGACCGTGCCGCAGCGGATTTGAAGAAACAGCAGTCGATCTCCGGGTTCGGTCGATCAACTCAAGCGATTGCGACTGACCCTAATATTTGATGCCGCGTTAGTTCTAAGTGGATCAACGGATCTGTTCCACTCTTACTCTTACTTTTCCAGGTATAATATCTGCATTTCAGCATAGATCATGGCCAGGACTATCGACCAAGGCTTCAAGGAACTCCTCAGCAATCTTGAGATCACTGGGCTTCAGGAAGCGACCGTCTCGACAGCGGGATGCTACGGAGGGATTGGACCGCGTTCGCTCCGAGGCCGAGGCTCTTTGGAATCGGGCCAAATTGGGTGCGTGCTCGGAAACAGAGTGCACCGCCCAGTCGAGGCAGTTTCAAAGTCTGATATATGAACGAAGAAGCTTGAGCCCCCTAATTTTTAGCTGGATCTACAAGATCAAGCGCCCTCGTCTCGAAGACCAAATGAACAAAGGGGCAGAGGATTTCGTGCGCGACATACCATCGCAGGCGGGAGACGATGCAAGCGCGTAATATTTCCAAGGGCGTCGAGCCCCTGTGCCAGGTAGTTCACCTGCGCAATCAGAACATCTCTGTTTCTTATCTCATGTTGACTCGCCCAAACAATACCCACACTGAAAATGAATGTTCCGATCATCGCCAATATGCTCGCCCAACTCGAACGGAAGACGTACGCACCGGCAATGCCGCCGTATTGGATTGCTATGACGTATCCGACTTTTTGCCATATGGCTTTATAGTAGCTAGCCGCAGTTTGAGCAGCCGCTTGGAGGTACTGTGCTTCAATCCGGGGCGCACCGTGAGACATGGCGTTCTCCTGCACTAAAGGCCGTGTACCTATAAAACCGTCGGCGTTACGCGACGAAGGCTACGTCCGCTGTACCCGATAGCGATCAAGCTCGTGCGGCAGCACAATATGTCGCGATGAACCAGACTCGGACATTCCTGCGGTTAACAATGCTGGCGGCTGCCGCCAGCCGCCGTCCAGGGGAAGCGCCTTTCAGACGCGACTGTTCGGGGTTCGGTGCGCTTCACCCTGCCGGAACGAACTAGAGAGCAGGCCGGTCCGGCAGGTTGTCTGGGCTCAAGTTTTCGCATATGTTCGGTTGCGTTTTTCAACCCAAACACGCAGGCGGGGAAAGTTCTCATGAGCATATACGAGACTTTGGCCAAGCAACTGGGCGACATGCAAAGCACGACATTTAGTATAGATGCGATTGGAAGTCGCATTTGCAGTTCGTGGGATACGGTGGCCGCGCATCGGTTCGATATCGTCATTATCGGAGCCGGTATGTTCGGCGCTTACTGTGCCGAAAAACTGTTTCGTCGCGATACCAGCAATCAGCTCAGAATTCTGGTGCTTGACGCGGGCCCATTTTTTCTTCCAACGCATGTCAACAATCTTCCTCTCCGCAACATGTCGGACAATGCTGTATGGGCGCGCCCCTGGACGGGCGAGCCGCCCTTCGTGACCAAGGACAATGAGAAGGCCTTAGCTTTCTGTGTTGGGGGGCGTTCGCTGTTCTGGGCGGGTTGGTCACCAGAGTTGACGCCCGTTGATCTCGAGAAATGGCCGGATGATGTTCGCAACTTCCTGAACAGTCCTGAGGGCTATGACCGTACGGCGACTGAAATTGGATCAAAGCAAAAAACGGACTTCATTGAAGAGACGGACACCTACAAAATATTGTACGGAGCATTGAAGACGGCCGAAGGAAAAGTCTTTGGTGATGGCCGCATTAATCGCATTGAACCGGCGCCTCTCGCCGTCATGGGCAGTCGGCCCACACCCGGGATTTTTCCCTTCGACCAATACAGCAGCGTGACTTTTCTCATCGATGCCATCAACCAGGATGTAAATGATAACGGAAACAAAGCAGGGGATCGACGTTTGATGTTGCTTCCGCGCGCGGAAGTCATCGGCCTGACCCTGGACGAGAAGAAAGAAGCGGTAACATCACTTGCCCTTGAAGTGGGCGGCGATCCAAAAACTCTTCCCCTCGCACCCGGTGCTACGGTCATCCTTGCCAACGGAACCGTCGAGGCTACCCGACTGGCTCTGGCGCATCTCGGCGTCGGCCAGCAAGCTCGACCTCCCAAGGTCGGCAACTTCATGACGCATATGGGCAACAGTACGACGGTTCGAATTCGGCGCAAGGCACTCGGGCTTGGTCCGCCAAGTCACTCAGGGAACGACGTAGCCGCGTTCATGGCTCGCGGTGAAGCATTTGGGCGTCGCTTTCATTATCAGATAGTCGCGGCAGCCCTTCGACCCGATAGCAATAGCCCGTGGGATTTTGTGATGAGATTAATGCCGGACGTTGACCAGCTTGATCGGTGGATAGGAGACCGCGACCCGGACTGGATCTCGATTGTGTTTCGCGGGATTGGCGAAATGGAGGACAATCGCCGCCTCAATCCTCCGGATGAGTGGAGGAATTCGATCAGCCTTCAGGGGGATCAAGCTTACGCCAAGCTTAGCCCATCGGATGCCGACACTCGGTTGTGGGACGTGATGGATAAAGTGGCGATCGACTTGGCCAAGCATCTCGTTGCAGGCGATTCTAAAAATATAGAGTACCCGACAAAACCCAACCATAGCGACATCGGGACGACCTACCACGAGGGCGGCACCCTGTTCATGGGAAAAGCCGGAGATTCGATAACTGATACGTACGGCAAGTTTCATGACCTTCCAAACGTCTACGTCGTTGGTCCCGCCGTGTTCCCGACTCTAGGCTCCGCGAATCCTTCGCTCACAGGTCTCACTTTGGCGCGCCGCACCGCCGACGCCATCCTGGAAGCGCGCGCTGCAACGGCATAACATTATCGGAGGCGTTCGCGCGCCCTAAGGGGTTCCGATTACGCTGAGCGAGCGCAGATAGCTGCCTCGCGGGGCGTGCGGGGGCCAGTGCCAGTCGCGACGAAATGTTTTTGACTAGCCGATGTCCTGACTAGGTGATTTTCGACGGATTCAGAGAAGGTGGCCGGCGGATTCATGTCCGCTTCGGCCCAATTGGCGTCGAACCGGGCCGGGCCGAGGACCATTGCGTCTGGCCAGACGCCCGTGATTCAAATTCCCAAACTGGGAGCTCGCATCATGCGCTACGAACTCGCCGATTATGAATGGGTTGCCATCAAGCCGATGCTACCGACCAAGCCGCGCGGCGTTCCTCGAGTGAACGACCGGCGTGTCCTGAATGGCATTTTCTGGGTCTTGCGATCAGGGGCACCCTGGCGTGGCCTTCGGTCCTTACACCACTTGCTACAACCGTTTTGTTCGCTGGCGACGGGCTGGTGTCTGGAGCCGCATCATAGATGCACTCGCCGCTGCCCAGATACTGTTTCGGACAGAACTAGAAGATGACTACAACGTGCATCAAGTGTCGCTTAGAGGCGCCGAGTATAGGAGCCGGCCGCATCACGCCCGAGCTCCTTTTCGGTTATCGCTGATGCCCGAGGCCGATCCCCATGGTCCGCGCCTTCTGTCTTCCGATCGCTTCATCAGCTTCGCTAGCTTGGATACAGGGGTTCTCGCTTTTGAGTGCGCCCTCAGTAATTTGACGTCGGATTATGTGTATTCTTTCCGACCGATCTTCTTCTTTGTTGCTCTTTTGGCCATCTAAACGTATTCCTCCGTTGAGGGCCGCCTTGTTTGACGGACGCGAACGCTGCAGGTCCTAGGGGTAATCCTAGGAGAAGCGCTATGACGATTTCGAGGGCGGAGGTGATCACATCGGTCGAGCGGCGGCGCCGGTGGTCGCAGGATGAGAAGGAACGGCTTGTTGCAGCATCGCTTGAGCCCGGAGCCAGTGTTTCCGAGGTGGCTCGCATGGCTGGCCTTCATGTAAGCCAGCTGTTCCGGTGGCGCAAAGAGCTTTGCAAGCACGGTGAAGCGAGTAAAGTGCCGGTCGAGATTGGGCCGTCTGTGCCGCCGCGGGAGATGGCCGAAGCGCCATTGACGACGACGGCGGCGCGGCGACGGAAGAGCCTGGGCATCATCGAGATAGATCTTGGTAGCGGGCACCGCATCCGGGTCGATGGCGATGTTGATGGAGACGCGCTACGTCGCGTTCTCGATGCTTTGGTACGCCGATGATCCCGGTTCCGACGGGCGCACGAGTGTGGCTTGCGACAGGCTACACGGACATGCGCCGAGGCTTTCCGTCGCTGGCACTCCAGGTGCAGGAGGTGCTGCGCAAGGACCCGCTCAGCGGTCATCTGTTTGTCTTCCGCGGTCGCCGAAGTGGCCGGACGACATCGAACGCGAGCGCGTCGTCATTGAGGCGCCAAAGACCTGCGCCTGTTGCGGTGGGGCGCGCCTTGCGAAGCTGGGCGAGGATGTGACCGAGACGCTGGAGGAGATCCCGCGCCGGTTCAAGGTCATCGAGACCGTGCGCGAGAAGTTCACTTGCCGCGATTGCGAGAAGATCAGCCAGCCGCCGGCACCGTTCCATACCACGCCGCGCGGCTTCATCGGTCCGCAATTGCTAGCGACGATCCTGTTCGACAAGTTCGGCATGCATATCCCGCTCAACCGCCAGAGCGCGCGCTTCAAGTGCGAGAGGATCGACTTGCCATTGTCGACGCTCGCTGACCAGGTCGGCCACGGAACCTTCGCCGTCATGCCGCTCTTCCAGCTGATCGAGCGTCATGTGCTCGCTGCCGAGCGCCTTCATGGCGACGACACCACCATCCGCGTCCTGGCGAAGGGCAAGTGCACGACCGGCCGGATCTGGACCTATGTGCGGGATGACCGGCCCTACGGTGGGCCGGCGCCGGCGGCTGTGGTCTATTACGCCTCGAGCGATCGACGGGGCGAGCATCCCCAGAAGCATCTGGCCGCCTTCGCTGGCATCCTGCAAGCCGATTGCTATAGCGGCTTCGAGCCGTTGTTCGACCCGCAAAGGAAAGCGATGCCTATCACGCCGGCGTTTTGCCTGGCCCATGCGCGGCGGGGCTTCTTCGAGTTGGCCGATATCGAGAAGAACGCCAGGGAAGGCAAGGGTAAACCGGTCTCCCCGATCGCGCTGGAGGCGGTCAGACGCCTCGATGCGTTGTTCGAGATCGAGCGCGCCATCAACGGCCGCAGCGCCGACGAGCGGCGTGCCGTGCGCCAGGAGACAAGCAAGCCGCTGCTCGACGACATGCACGCCTGGCTGCTGCGCGAGCGAGAAACCCTCTCACGCTCCTCCGAGGTCCTGAAGCCCATGAATTACATGCTCAGGCGCTGGGCCGACTTTGCCCGCTTCCTCGACGATGGCAGGATCTGCCTCAGCAACAACGCCGCCGAACGAGCGTTGCGCGGCATCGCCTTGGGAAGGCGCAATTGGACCTTCGCCGGCAGCCTGCGCGGCGCCGAACGCGCCGCCATCATGCTGACGATGATCACCACCTGTCGTCTTAACGATGTCGATCCCAAAGCCTGGCTCGCCGATGTCCTCGCCCGGATCGCCGATCTTCCCGCTTCGCGTCTGCACGAACTGCTGCCCTGGGAATGGAAGCTCCCGCGCCAAGCCGACGAACCCAACGATCAGCAAGCTGCCTAACCTTCACGCAACGCTATCATAGCGCTCTCCGGCCCCCGCGCGCATGCGTCAATCAGGCGGCCTTCGTCGTATGCGTACATCTAAACTCTCCGCTGTTTCGGAGTATCATTGATAGCAGGATCATGCTCATCGGCGAGCGAACGGATACGAATCTCATCGATCGAGAAAGCGTCAATGAATGCGAAGGGGATATGTGCCGCTGTGGCATAATCCCAAGTCTATAAATCGTAAGTGGCCTCGATACGATACCGGCATGCAACCCACCGGCCATCAAGTCTCACCCGAACGTCTCGAAGAACTTCGGCGCATCTATAAGGAAGCATCAGGAGAGGAGATCACTACAGCGGATGCCTCAGATATGTCGCATCGTCTCCTCACGCTCTATAAGCTCCTTTCGCGACCTTCCCCTGGCGAGATCGAGAAGCCTCCTCCTTCGCCACCACCTCCGGCTCAAAGCGCTTCCGAAGAAGTTTGATCACGATATTTGACAGATTTCGATTTCATGATTCAATCTCAACAGGCTGCCCTCCGCTGCCCTCTGCAGTTGCCGACACCGTCGGCACCTGTTTGGTCAACGGAGAATGCATGTCTGCACAGATGGCCGCAGAAGTGCGGCAGATACTGAAGCCTTGGAACACGATATCCCTGGTTACCACGACGCGCCATGATCCTGCCGGCTACTATCAATCTCGTTCCGGACTCTGGGTCTTGGACGATTTCAGAAGTGGGGTTGTTGCCAGTGCTAAGCCGACAGCGGTTGGCGCGAAGTTCGATGTATCGATCTTCGAGCTTGTGCATGCCGCAACCGCCTTCAAAATCGAAAAATCGCTGCCTGCGAACCATCTCTTCGATGAAAGCGCCATCTGCGCCGTGGTGGCGGCTCTGATCGAGAAGCAGCCCTACGGCGAGCCGGGCGATCTGGAGAACACCGGATACGCCAATCTCCTCTACACTTGCAACTACGTCGCGGAACTGCTCTTTGATCGTGTGCCCCGCATGTGGAGAGTCCTCGCGTGGCGTCGAGATAACGTCAAATGGGACGTCGGTCGTCGAGTTTTCGCTCCCGGCGTTTGAAGTGACAGCGCCATGAGGCACACAGAGATCCTCGGACCGTTCGAACGCTGGTCCGAGGTCCTTTTTTTTGTAAATGCCTAGGGTTTCCCCGCGCCGTTTCGGACGTGTTTGATCACTTGGTGCCGAATGATAGTGTTGCCGCGAGTTCGATTGTCCCGCGTGTTGAAAAGAGAGGGAGTCAGAGTGCTTGCGAGTGCGTGTCGCACTTGCTCGGAGCATCACGCATACAAGACGACTACACTCTGGCATGCAGGATCTTGGGTAGTCAAATCGAACAACTGCGGAGACGTACTTCTTGCCGCGGCTAAATTCTCTCAAAATGTGGGTCCGGACCTCGGGCTCGAAAAAGGCTCTGGCCGCTCCGATCGTCCCTCGCGAATGCAGGCCGGCTAACCAGATCAGGTAGTGCTCAGAGGACTCCGGATTGTTGCCGACGTAGATGATCCCGTAGTCTTTGTTGTTGGCCCGACTTTGCTCACGTGAAAGATCGACGCGCAGGCCGATTTTGGTGTGCGTGATGAGCCATTTATTGGGGAGGTCCGGAGTTGATATGTCATTCTCCAATGCGAAATAGAACGCGCTCAGATCACTCTTAGCGATAAAGGAGTTGAGTTGCGTTGCCAGAGGGTTGTTATTTGGGCCGCTAATCAAAATCAGGTCGCGATGCGTATAACTGGTGGGGCAGCCTAGCTCCGTCGAGAGCATCGGTGTACTCAGACCTGCATCCATAGCCGTATTAATGTCCCGCAGTAGCATTGCGAATGCTTGCTGATCATCGCTATGAGGGGCAAATGTATCGTCTCCAAGCGGCCAAGCGGCTATGACCGCGATGGGCGGCGAAGCAAATCTGTAGATCGAGGAGACCGGCTGGGCGCGTTGCGATGCACACAACCTGGCGACGTGTTCCTCAGATTCCTCCAAGGCTTTAGCAATCGCCGGCCGCATGTTTCGCTGCGGTACAGCGCCTTCGAGCCAGCGACGCGCGTCCTTTCTGAAGCTGTGCAATTCAACAGTACGGTTCTTCCGACCGCGAAGTTTAGTCGGCAATTGCCGAAAGTACTCTGCAATTCGCGAAACAAAAAGTTCTTGAGTAGGCCTGCTAGCGTCAAAGCGTACCTTCAACTCCTTTGCAAGTGGGCAATCGCGTGACCGGGAACGTGCCATCGATTGCTCCGGACGACGGTTGATGGGACATTCTGGACATTTTTGGGCAGTCCAAGCAAGTCCAAATTGTTCTTGCGTCCCTTTATAGACATTTCATCTGAACGAAAGAATCCGGCCTGTCTCTCCAGAAGTCTAAGAAAACCGGGCTATTTACGAGCAGCGATGTAGTAATAATAGCGTGCGAGTTTGACGCAAATACGCGCCGCCGCCGCTTCTCAGAAAACTGGGAATGCGCCATCTCAAACGGGAGACTACATCAATGGACAAAGTTTACTCCAACCTGCCAGAAGTTAGAGCAAGCGAAACCGATCCGCCGCAAATAGGCATGCCGTCGGTGATAACGCCGGTTCTTCCGATCAAGCCGGGAGAGTCGGGCACCGGTCGGCTAGGTAGTAGAAAGACGGTTCGATCGGTTTTTGTCGGGTTCTTTAAGTGGAAGAAATTGAGGTTCTGGTTCAGAGGAAAGAGAGAGGTAGTCGTGGAGGAAATCAGATAATAAAGTAGTCCTACACGCGTTTTTCTCAGAACCGGAGCCCCTGCTCAGCAGGGGCTTTTTCATGTAAGGACGTATGTAATGGGAACTTCGTCGCAGAGTCAGAAATCGCGAGGTCTATGACTCGCAAGCGGCGTCTCCTGTAATCGGGCATGCCAACCGGCCACTCTCTCTGGAACGTCTCGAGGAATTACATGCGGGAAGGATGTCAGTGTAGGGGAGGCATTTGCCCTGATCCGTCCGTCGCTCGCGCTCTATAATCTCCTTTCGCAGTCCTTGCAGAGAGAGATCGACAGGTCTTCTCCCTCGCTACTACCTCCGGTTCAAAACGCTGCCGAAGAAGCCTGATATTGTGTAAGATGCGTTGGCCGTCTTCGGTTTGCAGCTCGCGCCATACTTCTTGTGACCACGCGGCACATTTGCCATTCAAAGTTCTAGCGTCCTCGTGGACTCCCGGCAAAGTTGCCGAGTTGGCACATTTACCGTCCGAAGTTCTAACGTCGTCGTCGACTCCCAGCAGTGTGTGTAAGTTCGATGTTTTGTGACCCGACGTGAACGGCTTTTTGGCTTCAAACCTAAGTATTTTTCGTGTGAGGATCGGGTTCGAACCGACCGTTTCAAGAATGAGGCGTTTTGACTGGTCGTCTCCCGCTAAGAACCAATCCGCGGCCCTATTGCTGAACGAAATCAAATCCGACACGGGTTCGAACCTCTCGCTTCCATGATCCTTCGAAGCAATTCTTTCCCGTAGTCGGATGCGCTCTTTCTGAAGTTCACTTCGCTGCCCAAGGTACTCTTGGTCGTTCAGCAGGTTCCGGATGCGAAGGCTCGTCAGCTCTGCTAGCTGCTCTTCAATGCTCTTGAGCGAATTCTCCACTGCCCGCCGTTGCTCTTCTTGCTGTCGGAGCAATGTGCCAGCATCGCGCGTCATTTCCTCACGAACCCACGCCTCAATCGCGGGGGCAATGGCTAACGATTTAACGAACCGCCCTATCTGGTCTTCAAGCGATCGGGCCTCTATTGACCGCTCGGCACATCGGGGACCCAGGCGTCGCTTTGTGCAATGGTAGTAGACGTAGTGGCGACCGGACGGTTTGTATTTATGCTCGGCCGTCACAGCTAAGCCGCAGGAACCACATCGGATCATGCCCGTAAACGCAAACGTATGTCTTTTTGGTCGGGCCCGACCCGGTCGATCCAATAGCGAGCGAACGCGCTCGAACTCATCGATCGTAGTCACCGGTTCGTGCTTGCCGGGATACGTCTGTCCGCCCCAGACTATGATGCCCGCATAGAATGGGTTGCTCAGAATTTGGTAGATTGAGCTGAGCGCGAGCGGCCTACCGCCTATCCGTTTCTTCCTCGGCGTGAGAAAGCCCCACTCGTCACGTGCTATGACCGCAACCTGCTTCGCGGTGTATGAACCCGTGAGCATCAGCTCGAACATTGCTCGTATGAGCGGAAAGTGTACCGGGTCCTTTACGATCGTCTTCGTGCCCGGATCGTTGAGGTATCCAAGCGGAGCTTGGTTAGGTCGCCACCCCTTTTCGATCTTCGTTCGGTTGCCTCGCTTAACGTTATCCGAAAGTGCGTCGGAATAGTATTTTGATTGGCCGAACATGATCTGAAGCATGAACTTGCCTTGGGAATTGTTCTCGAACGTGTAAGTCGCAAATTTAAGATCGTGGATCACGTCACAATCGAGCATGTAGATGAGGCGCCCGCCATCAATCGAATTCCGTGCAAGACGATCAGGTGCCCACGCGATGACTCCGTGAGCCGCCCCTTTCTCGATCTGAGAGAGCATCTCACCGAATTGCAGGCGGCCAGGCGCTTTTGCGCTGAAGGACTCTTCGAAAATTCCAACGACTTCGATGTCAGTCCTGTCGCCGAATGTTCGCTTCAGCGTCGTCAACTGAGATTCAATTGACGCGACCTGTCGATCTTCAGCTTCGGATGATTTTCTGCAATAGATGAAATACCGCATAGGTGACTCTGACTCGCGATTCTAGACCCGGAATCGATTTTGCGCGAATCGGATATCAACAGATCGTGCCAGGTCGCCGTGAATATGCGAGACGGTGCGATATGCCGCTTCGGCACGAACTCCCCACCTATGAAAGTCGGCTACGTCTACGATCGAGAGCCGAGGTTCGACTCAATTACGAACATGAAGCGCGTGATGATGATCGTGGGCATAGGTGGATTGCTGGAGGCGATGCTGGCGTGAGGCCGGCCGCTGCGCGACCAAATCAGCGCCTACACGGAGCTCCTGGTTGCCACGGAGATGACCGGAGGTCGATTCCACCGAATTAGAAGCTAGACGGCCGCGAAATACGCCGCGGCGCCCCTAGTTGCGCGATTTTCACACGGCCTGGGCCAACTGCGGACCCCCGCAGATTTTGCGCCAGAACTGCACCCACGCTGACCTATATTGAGTTCGTCATCCGGCGTCATCGTCGCTGAACCTTTGTGGGATTTCCCGGACCAATCTCTATAGGCTGCGAGAATGACGGCTTTCTGCTGTGAACCGGCCCGACATAGTGAAGTGACAGTCTGAAATTTTTTAGCGCTGCATTTGCGCAAGAGAGGTCCGTTATGGGCCGAACAGCTGGCAAGAAAGTCAGTTGCCATGCCATACAGTGGCATTCGCCAGGATGGCGCCACTGTGACATTCTCATTGTTGCGATGCTCTGTACCGCATGCACTCTCCTGTTTGCGAGCGAAGCCAGAGCTCAATGCACGGCGCGAGATGTCCTGCAGAACCAACTGAGGCTCAAGAAAACTCCGTCAGCTGACAGGCCGCAAATCCTAATCAAATCCGCCGTCGATGTCCCCGTGTGGAAGACGATCAAGATCGGGACATTTGCAAATTCCTATGCCCTCAGTAACGCATTGGATGCGGTAGGTTGCGGCATCGGAAACTCGGCTGGCGAAATTCTCGCGCGACCGACCTTTACCCTTAGCGCCACGAAAACAAACGTAGAGCTTATTACGGTGTCGGCAGCCGAACTGGGCTTTCAGACCGATACTGCGTTGCTGGCGGACATTTATGCGCGCGCCAAACAGTTGGGTTTTGGCCTTGCGTCGGCAGAAGTCGGGCCACAGCTGAGGCTTCAGTATTTTGACCAGCCGATCGGTGAATTTCTTATCATCGGAATGGAGCCAATCAGGACGTGGAAGGGCGCCCCTGTCATCTTAAATGTGGCTAATGGCGGAGCGGGACTAATTCTCATCGGCCAAGATGGCAGCGCCGACGCACAGATCCCCTCAGGATGCCGTTTTGTGTTTGTGCGAACCAATGAAGCCGCTCCTGCCGAGGAGCAGGAGGCCGTAGCACTTGTCGATCACTAAATTTCCAACTCTGCGCAACTTTGAACGGAAGATCCTAGGTCAGCACTCCTGCGTAACCGGGAGCCGAAGCCGCCGAGAGACGCAGCGCGAGCGGCTTCGAGCTATCGCCAAATTTTGGTGACGGCCGGAGCCGGTCAGGCGGCGGCGGTTATGGGCTGACGGTCGGTCGGCTTGGCGATGACCTCGATCCCA
>NZ_JBEPQK010000041.1:0-21073 GCF_040547805.1 Bradyrhizobium sp. LA6.1
CGTCAGCCTTCCGGCGATCGCCAGCTGACCTGCCCGGCTCTTGCCGGTGAACGCGGTGACCCACCGCCAGCTACACCACGCAACGGGACACGATCCACGCCGGCGTCGCGAGCGTAGCTACTGCCTTCCTCCATGGCACAGTCCTTTGTTGTCGGACAGCATATGTCTTTATCATGACAGGTGGGACCAAGTCGATCTTTCGCGCGAGCTGGCAGCCGGACCTGACGGTGCAAAACTCAAGATTCTTGCGCCAAGGTCGACTCGAACGAGATGAATCCGTCAAGCGGTGCGGAAATCAGGCGCAGAAAAGCTGGCTGTCCGTCCTTTCCGTCCGTTCTTTCTGACGCGGCCCGAAATGACCAATCAGTGGCCAGGAGCACAGAGCCACGGCATGGTAATCTTGGAGATGGCGCCCCGAGCAGGATTCGAACCGGCAAGGAAGACTGTTTTGAGCAGCCGGCGTCTACCGAATTCCGCCACCGGGGCGATTGGTGCACGAGGAGGGACTCGAACCCACACTCCGAAGAACCGGCACCTGAGGCCGGCGCGTCTGCCAAATTCCGCCACTCGTGCGTTGATGGTGCTGTCGGCGCGGATCGAACGCGCGACCTCGTCCTTACCAAGAACGCGATCTCCCAACTGATCTACGACAGCGAATTTACCCGGTGGTCTTTTCTGTGCTCGGCTTTGCTGACGCTGGCGCGTCATAGGCCGCTGCTGCGGAGACTGCCCGGTAAGAACCGCAACTGAATTGGTGCCCGCAGCAGGGCTTGAGTCTGTGCGCGTCCCCTACCGATCTGACGGTCGCGGCTGACAAACGGTCGCTATTATCAACCCCAAGGCGGCCTCGCTGGGTCAGCCGTATGTCACCCGATCTGCGTCAACCGTGCCGACGACCTTTGAGTCGCCGCCTCCAAGGGACAGCGGTAGTAAGACGCCCGTCGTGAGTTCAATTTTGGCTTCTGTCAAAGAGTTCCTTCACCCACGGGGAGTGATGATGCTCCTGAAAGATCAGGCTGAGTTCTTTGCGGGGACGCATGACGCCGACATAAAACAAGCGGCGGCCTCGCGAAGAGCTGTCGCACTTTTCTTGTCCCGTTCACTGGGAAGATCGCTCGCATTCACGCCATACATCACGACGGCGTCGAACTCTCTTCCCTTCGCGCTGTGCAGCGTGCTCAGACTCACGCGACCTGTCCCCTCGACACGGCCGGCCAGATGGACAAGCGGGATATCGAGGTCTGCGGCCGGGTCGGTATTGGCAATCATCTCGGCGCAGACATGCCACTCCTGCTCTGAATTTCGCGCGATCACCCGCCATGGCGCAATTAGCTCAACGCGCTGTCGATCGTCGATGACGTGGATGCGGCGTGCAAGGCCGTGCTCGATGGCGAGCAGGTCAATCGGCTCAAAGATCGGGACGGGAACAAGCTCTCAGACGCGCACCTCCGGAAGAAGCTCGCGGAAAAGCATCCTTGTATCAGTCCGGTGTACGAGCGCACCTTTAACTTTGTGCATCTGTCGGGTAAGCATTTCGAGGTATCGATCGCCCGAACTGACGATGAAACACGCATGGCTTACTTCCAGATCAGCGGTCATGATCCACATCGACCTGATGAAACCTACTTCGAAGCAGTCGACACCTTCTTCGAAGCGACTAAACCGGCCGGGATGTTGCTTCTCGCCTTCTGTATGGCGCGCCATCAGCGGGAAGCTGTGATGGCCTCTATGCCGACGGACGGCGGCTAGATCTCGGGAGGGGCAATGTCTCGGCGTTCACATCATTGATGGGCGCGGGACTGATTGCCGTTCCTGCGCCATCGGGGGCGGAAATTGCAAACAAGCGACCAGTTGCCGCGCATCTTCCAGGCCAACCTTGCGCGGCTGTTCGAGCGGGTGATTCAGCCCGCGATGGAGGCGCTGCCGGTCCACGCGTCGCTCGAATGCGGCGAGGCGGCGACGATGGAGCAATTTCTCGATCGCGCTGCGGCTCAGGTCGACAACTACACCGCCAACGAGGCAGCGAAGGCTTTTACGCTGACGATCGCTGCAATCTTCGAGCGTCAATTGAGCATTTGGGTACGCACCGTCCATATCGACAACGCCATCGGCATCCCGAAGTCGCGCGGCTTCCAAGACTTTCTGGCGCTATGCGCGGAGCGTGCCGGGATAGACATCAGCGCGGAAGCTCCTCGAGCTCGCCGCCATAAGCTAACCGTCTCGCCGGGAAACGGACCGCGCATGGGAGGGTCCGCGCAGGTCCAGAGAGGCATGGCAGAGATCCAGAAATGAGCGCGAGGCATTAGCGAGGTGACGTCGTTGCACTCTAATCGCCAAGGTCGGCGGAACTAACATGATGGGCACAGGTTATTTTCCAGTCCGCTCCGGCCAATCGGCGGGCCATGTCCGCTTGCGCGAGACTCTATTCGATCGGCAGCTTCACGCTCGGCCTCTCTATGATATCGCGCTCCCCTTCCCGCATCTGGCCCCTCTACGCCGTCAACTTTTTCATGGCCGACATGCAGTCGGGCATCGGGCCGTTCGTGGGCGTATTCCTGCAGGAGCGTGGTTGGGCCACCGGATTGATCGGCACCGCGATGACGATCGGCAATGTCGCGGGCATGCTGGTAACGACACCGATCGGCGGCTTCATCGATTCTAGCCGCAACAAGCGGCTGTGGGTCGTCATCCCCGGCATCTGTGTCGTTCTGGCATCCGCAATCATCCTGATCTCACAGAATTTCTGGGCGGTGACGTTCTCGCAGGTTGCGCAATCGCTGGCGAGTGCCGCGATTGTGCCGGCAGTAACCGGCATCACGCTCGGCATCGCTAATCAAAAAGGCTTTAATGCGCTGAACGGACGCAACCAGGCATTCAACCATGCCGGCAACATGGTCGGCGCGGCGCTGTCGGGCTATCTCGGTTACAAATTCGGCTACGTGACCGTGTTCGTACTCGCCGCGATTTTTGGCGCCATCGCGGTGGCTTGCGTATTGATGATCCCGGCCAAGGCGATCGACGATCGCGCCGCGCGCGGCGGCAAGGAGGACGATCCGGATAGCCCGCCGAGTGGTCTGTCCATCCTGTTCAAGCACAAGCCGCTGCTCGTGCTGGCGCTGGCGCTCGCGATCTTCCATCTCGGCAACGCCGCGATCGTCCCGCTCTACGGCCTTGCGGCCGTCGCAGAAGCACAGGCCGACGGTCCGAGCTTCGTAGCAATCACGGTGGTGATCGCGCAGGGCGTGATGATCGCGACATCGCTAGTCGGCATGCAAGTCGCGGGCAAGCGCAACTACTGGCCAGTGCTCCTGGTCTCTTTCACGATGCTGCCTGTTCGCGGCGTGTTCGCTTTCTTCGTCATGGGATGGTGGGATGTTGTACCAATGCAGGTGCTCGACGGCATCGGGACCGGACTGCAGACTGTCGCTGTCCCGGGCATGGTCGCGCGCTCGCTCAACGGCAGCGGCCGCATCAATCTCGGCCAGGGAGCCGTGATCACCGTGCAGGGGATCGGCGCAAGCCTCAGTCCCGCACTCGGCGGCTGGATCGCGCAATGGATCGGCTACGGCCCGACCTTCCTGCTGCTCGGCTGCTTTGGGCTGGTGTCAATCGCGCTGTGGCTGGTGTTTAGCCCGGCCATCAAGAATTATTAGGGATTGTCATGACGAGGAGCGCGCGACGAAGCAGTCCAGACTGCCTAAGCGAAGGGCTTCTGAGCAAGTCGTGCCTGCGCATTAAATAGGTTTCCAGGTGTGACCTAGCTGACATTGCGCTGCGACCGAGCTGCGGTAGGTTGTTGATCACCGGGGATGGCTGCATATTTCACTTAGATCATTTCACCCGAATTTTTTCGAGAATGAGGTCGCAGCAGTCCCCCTGGTGCGGCCTTCGTTCTAGCACCCCAGCCGCCACACTATTTTCATTTTTTGTCGGAATCAAAATGGTGTCGTTGCTTCATTTTTGAGGACCGCATTCATGACAAAGGAAAATTGCTTAGTCGTTCACGCGGCTGGAAAACGGTTGGATTTGCTGCGCGGAGAGGCTGCTCGCATTGCGAAGGGCAGCAAATTGGGGTGGTGGACCGATCGCGCAGACATCGGCACTCGCTTCTGCTTTGAGGATGCAAAGGCGAAGGAAGCCTTTGCGTTGATCTGCGACAATTTCGGCATTCGGTGCCAGGACGGCTAGCTTAAAAGATGCCTGCGTCGGCCCTACTTCAACGTAATGCTATCGACCCGCTGGCATGGTCGACACAAGTAAGCGTGTGCTGCGGGCAGGCTAGCAATCTTCGGAAGTGTAGCGAGATACACCATCGGTCGCCTACATTCTTGGCAGATGAGGATAGGCGGATTGTCCTTGTTGCGGCGGCCAGTCATTTCCAGACTCGCTCAGAGCGCGGCAACATAGTTTTGGGTGACGCCAAGCACACCCCCGTTGAAATACCGAAGCCTATCGAAATTCGGTAGCTTTCAGCGTAAGGCCCTTCGCGCAAGACGGAGGACATTCACGAGACGTAAAGCACGAGCGCTAGCATCGCCGCGGCGTTGTTCACAAGCGGACCATGCGTGGGAATGGATGCCTCCTACCCTCGCTGAGCGTCAGTTGGATTCGCCTCCGTTCCGAAGCTCAAGCGGCCTCGGCTCATCACCCTTCCAAAGCTGAGGTCGCTTGCTCCTTCCGAATTGCGACGCCAAAACTTCGATGAGAGTCGATAAACGCGAGAACTTTAGCGCTAGTGCGGCTTTGCTGGCTGCCGGTTCTCGGGCCGGACCGTCTTGTTGCTGTCCGGCATTTTGTCTCGACCCTGATCTCCATTGTCGTCTTTGCCACCAGAAGTGGACGTACCACTTCCGCTACTCGAACCAGGCGACATGCCGGTGGTGCCACGCGGGTCTCTGCTCGGCGCCGTCGAGCTGGCTGCCGGATCACCATTGACCGCCCCACGTCCGCTTGGTGAGCCGGCGGGCTGCGCCGACGCAGCAGCAATAGAGACAACCAAACCGGTTGCTAATAGTAGGATTAGTTTCCCGGCAAACTCCCAGGTTGTCGCGCTTAACCCGCAGGAAGTCCGATCCGTTCCAAATATCCTGCAAGCTGAAGAGGGATCAATGACGTCTTCGTCCACGACGCCGCAGAAACGGTTCGAGGAGAATAACCCCGAGGGGTGGCATTTGAGTACGACGTGATACCGCTGCCGGCGTAGTTCGTTCTCGCAGACGCAAAAACTCCCAGCGCTTACGCACCGGAGGCGGTTTTTCTAATCAACGAATTGGTCCTTGCAATGGTAGATCCGTACGCGCCACGCCACACTAAGAGCACTCTCATGAACACCGCGATGGAGAGCCTTCTCCCGTCGTCGAGAGTCCGAGAGCATCCAAGCGCACTCGACCTTTGGCTATCTCAGGCCAGTTGAGTTCAGGCGCACGGTGGGAATTGGCTTAACCGGGTATCCGTCAACCGGAAGCAGCACATTGCTGGGTCTCCAGTACGGCGCGGTGAGGAGCAGCAAAAAAGTCGCTCGTGCAGCCATATACTGTGCCGCTGGTCGGCTGCGCTCAGTACCCTGCAGGACGATTTTGCCCGCTTCGCCAGAAACACACCAACGCCAGCCGCGACCGCGCCGTTTGATCGAACTATCAAAGACCGGAAAATCCACATCGCTCATGAGGCGCATACTCCAAAAACGACCACCTAAAATAGCCACATTACTCAAGAATTTTAAATGGGCTAACTTCTTTGGTGGCAACGGAGTTCCTCCTCGCCATGAGATTGCTTGAAGCTTAAATGATTTTTCGTGCGTCTCGTAGTCCTTCGTTCAATTGCTGGTCTATCGGCGAAGACCTAAATCTGCTCTCTGGAAAGCCCGCAAGTCATGTCATCCGCTTCGACTAACAAGATTGCGCTTTTCATCGATGGGGCCAATCTTTACGCGACGGCGAAAACTCTGGGCTTCGACATCGATTACAAACGCCTGCTGGAGGAATTTCAGAGCCGCGGGAAACTGTTTCGGGCATTCTACTACACCGCAGTCATCGAGGATCAGGAGTTTTCCTCGATGCGTCCCCTGCTCGATTGGTTGGACTACAACGGGTTCACGGTCGTCACCAAGGCGACTAAAGAGTTTGTCGATGCATCCGGCCGCCGCAAGATCAAGGGCAACATGGATATCGAGCTCGCGGTGGACGCCATGGAGCTCGCCGAACACATCGACCAGATGGTGCTGTTCTCGGGCGATGGCGACTTCCGCTCTCTGGTCGAAGCCGTGCAGCGCCGCGGCGTGCGAGTCACGGTGATTTCCACTATCGCCAGCCAGCCGCCGATGATCGCCGACGAGCTGCGCCGCCAGGCCGACGTCTTTACCGATCTCGTCGAGCTGCAGTCGAAGCTTGGCCGCGTCCCATCCGAGCGCCCTGCGCCACGCGATCGCGAACCGCGTGGACGCATGCCGAAACTCTTACAAGAGCCGAAAGGAAACGACCCTCCTGGCTAGTAAGGGTCGCCCGCATCGATGAATTTGCGGCAGAACCACTTCAACAGGACAGCATCACCGACATCCAAGCAGTCAGCAACGCGCATAAACCAATTCCGAGATACGGCAATGCCAGGCGCATCGGCTTCCCCTCCGAGACGCAAAATATGCTGCCAGCGTCGCATGCCTACCGGCGACCGACGACGAATCTGCGGTTGCACCGAACGGCGCGGAACAACTAGCACCATAGGCCAATTGAGAACCTGCCAAGCATTGCCGCCGATGCTGGCGGAGCGGCCCCGATCTACTTGCCCCCGAGCCCCCCACCGGGCCGTCTCTCCGACCTTGAGAAGCGGCATGTGAGGATTTTATGCCAAGGTATTACTTTCATGTTCATCATGGTCAAACTGAACTAGACCGCGAGGGTGAAGAGTTGCCGGACAAGCATGCGGCTTGGCGAGAGGCAACGGTGACAGCGGGACAGATTTTACAAGGCCTCGATGGTTCGTTGCGCCCGCATGAGGACTGGCGCATGGAGGTCGTCGACGAGTTTCAGAACCCGCTTTACACTCTGCGCATTAGCGCCGAAAAGCCGAAGTAGTAGCAGAAGCGCTTCGAAACATACTAACAATCTTCTCGGATCGTTGCCGCACACTCAATTCAGTTTGCTCTCGCCTTACATGGTCGTCGAGCAACTCGACCAGGGTGTAATCCTCATCGAAGCCGGAGACGAGACCAAAAACGTCTACTTCCCACACCTGGGCATGCTCTCGCTGCCGGCAGTCTTGAAGGACGGCAGGGCGATCGAAACCGCAACAGTTGGACGGGAAGGCGTTGTTGGGGCCATGGCCGGACTTGGCGCGCATATTTCTCATGTGCGGGTTGTTGTGCAGCTCCAAGCCGAGGTGACAAGAATTCCGGCAAGCCGATTTCGCAAGGCAACGGGAGAAAGCACCACGCTGCGAAACCTCTGCGTAGGCTACAACGAAATCCTGCTATCCCAAGCCCGGATCAATGTCGCTTGCAATGCGGTTCATGTCATTGAGGCGCGCTTCTGCCGATGGCTCCTACAAACGGCTGACACCGCAGGAAGCAACACCATCAATCTAACACAACAGTTCCTGGCCGAGATGCTGGGCGTGCGGCGCACCTCGGTCACAGAGGTCGCAAGAAAAGTACAGAGCACCGGCGCCATCCACTACGCCCGTGGAGAAATCAGCATCCTCGACCGGCAGATTCTGGAACGCTTATCTTGCGAAGGCTACACGACGCTGGTGGAGCAATCGAAGAGCTTGAGCAGATAGGTCGAAGCAGTCTCTGGCAGCAGCGCCTTCCGAGACGGCCTTGCTATGTCTTCTTCCCAACCTTAACGTCTGCCCGGGAAAGAAGTACGAGGCGTTCGGTGAGCAAGGTCCGCGAGTACATCGATTTTTGGGTTGAGAACAGCGTTCACGCCGCGGAACAATATTCGACTCCCGGCGCATCGCAAAACGTGCACGATCTCGTGCACCGCCTCGTCGAGGGGGCAAGCGGTCAAGGTATCTCTGAGGAAGCCATGACCAACGAAGTTGGCGACCTGACGAAATACATAAGCGGCAAGCTTTCCGCCGCTAACGAGGCTGAAAAAGACCGGAGCAAATGAGATTCACTTGAAAACTTGCCGCGCCTTATCCTTCTGCTTTTCTGCGACACCAAGCCCAACAATCTCGCGCTCTAGAGCGGCGGCGGGAAGGAATCACGCCGCCCCAATGGGCATCGTAAATCGCCGTGTAGTGGCACGGTGAGGAACGCTCGCGCCCGTGCTTCCTCGCACGCGGTTTTGATCAACGACGGCATGTCCGATCTGCGAAAGACGATGACGCCCGCCTTCGCCCGGCCTATTTCGCATCTGCGAGTGGCCAGCACCTAGCCGGCGGGTTTTTCTTTGTCCTCGTGCGGCTGCTCGCCACGGTTTTCGGCAGTCTGCTCCGAATCCCCGGGCTTCTTCCCGGCCATGTTCCCAGGATTGAAATGGTACTTGCCGTCCGGATTCTCGCCGGGCTGTTTCTCATTTGGATTTTTGTTGTTGTCGTCGGCCATGAGACTGTTCCTTAGAGAGAGAGGAACAACATGCAACAGGGCGGGCAATCCCTTGGTTCCTACCAATGGGCCTAATTCTCTTTCGCGAGTGGCCTATTTCGGTCGGTATCCGACGTTCCGCACGATAGGCGCCCTGTTGGCTAGCATGAGGGAACACAATGGCGGCGAATATTTGAGTCATCCCTGGCTCGCCGCCACAGCCGGCGGAGCGCGAGGCGCCGCTCGGCCGCAAGATCGGCGTGCATCAGGCGGCACCCCTGCACCGTTGAGTTTGTTGGCCGCGGCGGTTCTGCCGAGCCAGGAACATCGTGGCATTTGCCAAGTTTTCCCGCCGCCCTCGAGGCTCGTCGAGGGTAACCTCTAGGCCCCGGCTCATCCCTCATTTGAGCTGGGGCTCTTTTCTTCCGGGACAAGGGACTCAAGGGGAACGACAACAGCAGGCGAATATTTGAGTCGGCGCTGGCTCGCTGTGGAGCTGGCGGAGCGGCCTCGGCCTACCCCCTTGATCCCTCCGGAGCCGGGGCCGCTCTCTTCGCTTTGTAGTATCGTATGCGTTCCTCGCCCTCGATCGTGCCGGCCGACCGCCTCGACCGCGACATCTATCTGGTGCTTGAAGACTTCGGCGCGCGCGCCGGTTGCGCCTGGCGTGAGACAATGAGGCTGACACCGACGTCGAGATCATCCTGCAAAATCTCCTGTCCGGCCAGTACGCCTATCCGGTTCGGATTGTGTCCTTCAATCCCATCGAGGGGTGGTCGCGAGATGCGACTTCCGACGTCGCCGACGCACTGGCCCAGCGCGCATCTGACACTGACACCGAGGTCTCTTCTGCACTGCAAGCCTTCATCACCGCCAACGCCACAAGGCGCTTCGACATGCAGCTAGCGCTGCCCTTGCGCGGAGTCGCCTGATGCCCGGCGACGAAAAGCCGCTGGCCGGCGGCAGCGCCACGACGTGCACCAAGTGCGACGATCTCGGCTGGGTTTGCGAGAACCACCCGGACCGCCCCTGGGACGGCCGGCGCGCCTGCACCTGTGGCGGCGCTGGCGCGCCCTGCCCGGCCTGCAACGCTGCTGGCGAAGGTGAAGTGCCGCGGATGCCGGAAGGCTTTCGGGTAGAGGTCGACAAGGACGGCTGGCGACACTGACAACGAGCGATGGAACAAACCCGAACCAGAACGGCCGGCGGTATTACGTCGTTCTGCCTTACAGATGGCAAGCTGGACAGTTCGTGACGGTTCAGGGTTGCAGCCGTGAGAGGAGACGTTGTCGATCCTGATCGCGACGTCGCTGATCTCCGCGCATCCGTTCGAGTTCGGCTTCTGCATTGGCCGTGTCTTGGTTCTGGCGCTTCAGTTCAATAACAAGCGCCTCTTGCTCTGCGAGCCGCCGTTCTCCTTCGACGACATCGCGCTCTACCTGTCTCAACTCATCGTCTATCGCAGTCGTGTACATCTCGATCCTCGCGCGGCCGTATGCGAATGCACGTCGGACACTAGTTTTGCCGCCTCCTACAGGCCTTAATCGGCCCGCGCCACCCCAGAATTAACCGGAGCGCGAGGGGCATGACTTTCAACTCAGCCAGCTTCTTGAACGTTCCGGGCAGATGCCATTTTTTCCCGAGCCGTCGAAGGCTTCGTCCGACCACAGAGGCCTGCCGAGCTCCCGATCCGTCTGTGATTTTTGGGTGCCGGAGAACAGTCCATATACGCGGAACGAGCGCTAAGACGCGCTACCATTTAGCATGAGTATGCACGCCTATCGGCCGGCCTCCTGGGCCGACCTAGGTCCGCACGCTGGCCTGCGGCTAACTCGGCGCCCGAGTAGCGCCTATCCCTCGCCATGACCAATGATGCCGCCCTCACCCGCCGCCGCAGTGTAGGCCGCGCACTCGGTCCAACCCCGTCTTCGGACATGTCCGCGTATCGCTTCTGAGACAGGCGGCGGCGTGGTGTCAGCGAGTGCCGGCGGGATCCCCACAAGTATTGATGTCGCGGGGAGATTTTCGACCCGCTACCTCCGGCGGAGAGAATACTGCGAGGTACCCTCCGTCCCCTGCGAGCTTATATGTGGCGACCTCGCGATAGCCGACGGCGGTCAATTCGCAGCGCAGGAGCTCAATTGGCGTGCCATGCTTCCACGTCGGAAGCTCAAAGTCGACAATTCCGACCCGTGCACTCCGCTTCAAGGCGGGCGCGAGATTGTAGAGGAAGGCATAGGGTTGGGCTATCTCGTGATACATGTGTGCACAAGGATTGCGGCATCCAGCGAGGAAGCGGGCAGACGCGGGTCGTGTGGTTCGCCGAGCGCGAATTGCACGTTCGCCAACTTTAGAAATTCTGTTCGCCTGGCGAGTTCTATGAGGTAATCCCGCGTGACGTCCTGGGCAACGACAGAGCCGGCGGGTCCGACGAGGTACGAGAGTCTGACCGTGTGGTAGCCACTGCCTGCACCAATGTCGCCGACTGTCATGCCAGGTTTCAGTTCAAGAACACGTGCGATCTGGCCGGCCTCATTGAGAGCGTCGCGGTGCTCTTCGGCGGAGCGGCGTGGGCTGACAATCCGTGCAACAGGGCGCTGCGATGAGGGAAACTCGTTTGGAGCGACTCCGGGGGGAGCCAGATAACCTATTTCAGCGGCGTATGCGCGAGTTGCAGCAAACGCCACGAGTAGCGTCGCTGCATAAACCAGCGCCGTCACGCGCCTACCGAGCTTTCTCAGCCAGCCTAGGCGCAGTCGCCCAAGCTTTGTGAGCTCTAGATGTGCGCCCACCGTCAAGTCAACGAGGTTCAGTGTAGCGGGCAACTCCATCCGTGCGCCTCGCGCTTACGCCCACCTATCGCACCTGAGAGCAAATCAACCCAATGGATCTGCATTGGGTCAAGCCCCGAGCGAATGCTCGAGGAAGAAACGCAGCATTTCCCTCGTCGCATCCGGCCCTTGCGGATCAGTGTAGGACCCGGCGGGGCTGCCGCCTGACCACGCGTGTCCGGCGCCATCGATGTTCCAGTGTTCGGAAATCGCCCGACCGGCCCCGTCGATCAGGACGGTGCGAGTATAGGCATGGCCGTGGGGTACGTGTCCGCGAAGTACCTTCGTCGTCGGCCTCGTTGCCCCGGCGGACTGCTCGATAATCTGATCGCCATTCTTTGGATGCACCGTAGTGTCGCGATCGCCATGGAAAACGATGGTCGGCACAGCAGTTTTGCAGTCCGCAATTGCCTTGGAGCCGCCTCCCTGCCGCATGGCGACGAACGCGGAGGGAAGATCGCTCGCTGCTCCACACGCGAGACCTGAATGAATACCGACGGCCGCGTACAGGTCGCTATACGTTGCGCCCATGATGGCGGCGGCGGCCCCGCCGGCCGACAGGCCCGCAACGTATACGCGCTTCGGATCGATCGCATGGTCGCGCATGATCTGGCGGGTAATGCCGGCGATCATCGAGGGCTCGCCCCCGCCGCGGCGCTGGTCGCCCGTGCGAAACCAGTTCCAGCACTTCGAATGGTTGGCTCCGCTCGGCTGCTCAGGATAGACCACGAAGCAATTCTGCTCTTCCGCCAGGAAGTTCATCCGGGTGCCGGCCGCGAAATCGTCCGGCGACTGGGTGCAGCCGTGAAGCATGACGATCAGGGGAAGCCGTTGTCCCCGGCAGCGGCTTGGGATGAACAGCTTATAGGTCCGGCTTCCCGCGGCGTTACTGAAGGTACCGGCGATAAACCGCGTGCCCTCGGGCACAATGTCCGATGGCGACAGAGGAGCGCGCGCGATCGGACTTCGCAGGCCGAGCCCGGAAAAATCCCGCATGCCGTCGAGCGGTAAGGAGCGTCTGCGTCCCTGAGCAGAGCGGGCCGGCGCAATCTGCGGAGCTTTCCGCTCCTCGACAACGTCGGCCGTGGCGTCGATGGTAAGCGGATCGAGCCGCGGCAGCCGAGCCTGAGAGGCGCTGCGAGACTCCGGTCTTGGAGCGCTACCGCCCTGGAGCATGCGCTGCAGCAGCGCGGTCGCCTCGACCAGTTGGCCGGCACGCGTGAGGCGGGTTGCTTCGCGGACTATGTCTTGATTCAGCATCGTTCACCTCGTTCTGTCGGCGAGAGCGGCCTTGACCGCGGGGGTGGCATGGAGGGCTCCGAGCACGGAAACCGAGCCGATAGTTGCGCGGGCGAGTTCGGCCGTGACGTCCTGCGCGATGCTGGCAAGGCCAAGCACATTGATGTGCAGCATCTCGCCGGCTCGCTGCGCCGCTTCGAGATCCGCGCGCGTGTAATTCCGGAGGCCGAGATCCAAGCCTTTGCGGGCGGTAGATTGCTTGACCACGTCGGCGTGACGCTCGAGCTGATTGCGGATCGCCGTCCGGATGAAATCTGTGCGATTCGAATAGAACCCGTCATTCACCATCAGATCGACGTGGCCCAGGTCGACGAAGCCGAGATTGATGGTGATCTTTTCGGATTCCGGAGGCTTCGGCCTCAGTTCTTGAACATTCGAAGGCATTCTTTTCGCCATCCACTGACCATCTGAGTGGATGGTATATGGATGGCACTCCGTCCCTTACAAGATGGGCGCGTGATGGAACTTTGGAGAAATTGCCGGGCTTGTCCGCGGCGGCGAAAACCTTCTCGATGACGATCGAGACGGTCGAGCAGAACGCAGGGTAAGATTCCTGCGGCCTTAGCCGGATGGTTGCGCTCGTTTACTCCCCCGGCATGGGAGGCCGACGAACCTAATTCCGCTTGAGACCTTTAACGAGCTCTGCCGTAACGTCGAGCGCGGTCCGCTCGACTGACGGCGCGGAGGAATTCAAAACCATCGCGATCTTCTGCGGCTTTGGACAGCTGCTCTCGCTAGTCGCGGCGATGATCTACCACCTGGATTTCACGGCCTTCTGACGCGCTTACGCCTTCAAGACGCGGTCGCTCGAGCTCGTTCGCGTCCTTCGCGACGACGCTCGCGCCGTTCCCGCCTTCGCTTCGCCCGCTCCGCGAGCGGAGGCAGCGGTGGCACGGGTGCATTGACCATCTCGGACGGCGTCGTCTCGATCGCCTGGTCGACGCTGATGCGCGCCTCCATAAATTCGAGTGCGGAACGACCTTTGTCGGTGATCTTCCACCCGCCGCTTTCGCGATCGACCAGACCTTGCGAAAAGATATCGAGCTCAGGTACGCGCGCAGCCAGCCGCTTGGTCCGGTCGGCCCAGTCTCGGCCGCTGGTCGCCAAGATCGCCATGTCGCGCTTGATGTCGTCCATCACAGCGAAGCCGCCCGGGTAAGACATCAAGATCTTCAACACCGTGACCTGAAAATTCACAGCCGAGTCTCAGCCAGTGCCACACAGTCGGCGCCCCGGAAAGGGCTTCGCGACCGAAGGCCCCGGCTCGCCGGGGCCTTCGTGCAGTCTGGTGCGATCAGTATCTTGCCGCGATCGGGGCACCAAAGCCACCGAAGCGATAGTTCAACCGAACGGTGACCATGTCCACATCCTGGCTAACCCTGTCGCCGAGGAGGGTAACGCCACCGGGTGAGAGCACACCTGCGCCGGCGAAGGTGCGGTTGTCATTTCCCATCCAGAGGTGATCGTATTCAACACCGACCGACCAGTTCGGCGCGAAGCCATATTCCCAGCCAACGCCCCAGCGCGTGTGGCTTGCGGAGTCCAGGCCGACCCTGGTCAGGTTGTTGAAGACATCAAGACGATTGTGGGTCACAGCCGCTCCACCCTTCACCTAGAGCAGTGACGCGTTCCACGCCCAACCGAGTTGGGCCGTGAAGAGACCAATGCCGTCGGTTTTCCCTGTGGTCGAAAGCAGCGGATCGATCAGGCTGACGCGCGTATTCTTGATGTCGGTCCAATCGCCCTGCGCTTCCAATCCGAGCACAAACTGATTTGTTTGCCAGCGATACCCGATCGGTCCGCCGTCAAGACCTTCGGAACCAGAAGCGCAAGCACCCGCGACTATTCCTGCCGGCGTGACGAAATCCACGCAACCGCGGCTCTGGCCCCACCCGCCATTGGCGCTGATGTAAAAGCCAGTCCGCCGCGGCAACGGAGCGATGGTCCACAAGCCGACATCGGCAAATGGCCCCCAAGTGTCAAATCTATCCGGAGATAGGTCTGGTAAGTTGCGGGAACGATGGTTCCTCGCAGTTGTTGACGGCTGTGTTCACCAACGTTTCCTGCTCGGCCATATCAGTGTTTCCTTTCGCTGTTGAAGATGCCAGCGAAGCCGCGGCGAGCGTCGCGCTCGCCGCGCGGACGGTTTGCCGGCGGGATACGGAAGTCTTGTCTCGATGTGCCATGAAGGGCTCCGCGACTTTGCAGTCTCAACCAGCGGAGCGGAGTATCGTTGCTAAACGAGGGCGCCGGATCCCATTTGAGGTCCACAATCCCTCAGCTGCGCCGTCACGTAGGGAACGCCACAACCTTTGATGAGTTGCCCTTACGGTGCCCGAGCGTTTGTGGGAGCGTCCTATCTTTAGAGATGACAACATCGAACAGGACGACCTGCGAAGCCCATATTCGCCGTGGGCCAATCTACCACCCCCGAACATCAAGCCTGTGACCGAGAGTTTCCGCTGCGATGTGCTGATCGTTGGCGCCGGCATCACCGCCGCTCTGGTCGCCGAACGCCTGACCCGGCAGGGCCGGCAAGTGGTGGTGATCGATCGTGAGCTGCCGAGCCTCGGTAGCACGGTTGCAAGCACGGCGATGCTGCTGTGGGAAATCGACCGTCCGCTTCTCGAACTCACGCAGCTCTACGGTTTTGAAAAGGCAATTCGCTGCTATCGCGCGAGCCACGGTGCAACGCGGGCATTGATGTCGCTCGTCGCGCATCATGGAATTCCCTGCGAGATGCGGCCACGTCTTTCGCTATATCTTGCCGTGGGCGATAGTCCAAAACTCATCAACGACGAGTATGCAGTCAGGTCCCGCGCCGATTTGCCGTCACACTTGCTCGACTATGCCGGATTGCTGCAGCGTTTCACGGTCGGCCGGGCTGCCGCGATCCTGTCAAGCGATGCGGCCGACGCCGATCCCGTGCGACTGACGCGCGGCCTGCTCGGCATTTCTGTCAAGCGCGGCGCTCGTCTGCTCAAAGCCGATGCGATTGCGTTTGACGGCAGCGCATCAGGCGTAACTGTCGGTCTTGAGGCCGGACTGTCGGTTGAGGCGCGCGACGTGGTGCTTGCGACCGGTTATGTGATGCCGGACATTGTGCGACCCAGAGCCCAAAAACCAGCGTCCAGTTGGGCGATCGCGACGGTCCCGCAGCCACACAATCTCTGGCCTGAGCAAGCACTGATCTGGGAGGCGTCTCAGAACTATCATTATGCGCGTACGACAACGGACGGCCGGATCATCGTGGGTGGTGAGGATGATGACACGCTCATTCAGCCAGACGCCCGCGATGCAGCGACGCCGGACAAGGTGAAGGCGCTCAGGGCATATCTGAAAGCGCTTTGGCCGCAGGCATCCGGCGATGTGGCCTTCAAATGGTCGGGCGCCTTCGATACCACCAGTGACGGGCTACCCCTGATTGGGAGAGTTCCTGGTTGCAGGAATGTCTTTGCTGCTTTCGGCTACGGCGGGAATGGCATCACATTCAGCTTTCTCGCGGCAGAGCTGATCGCCAGCCTGCTTTCGGGAGGCACTTCACTCCTACTTGATGATTTTGCGATCGACCGTGACATCGTCGGCTGAAGAATAGAGCTGGGCGTGAGGACAGGCCAGCTGCACCGCATTCACGCAAGCGATGGCCATAAGGTGATGTAGCAGGATGGTGAGCACGAAAGAGGCCGCCAACTGGGGCGGCCTTACTCACTCTTAAATTCCGCAATCTTTCGATCTTGACACCATAGCTCTACGTCGCACCCGTCAGCTAAGGATCTGGCGCGCTTCTTGGCTTCGATTTCGTCCTCGCACATTAGATCGACGCGAAGCTCGATATGTCCGTCGAGGCCCATAATATACGCGCGGTACTCTTGCTTCTGCTGCCCGTCCAATGCTTGAAGCCCGTATTTTGAGTTACTGCGTGTTCCGTTCATGCATGCACTCGCGTTTGCAAATCGTTCGATGAGTCGAATTCATCGATCTATTCCTCGGTTGGCCTGAGACGGCCTTATTCCTCCGGGGGTTGTAGGCCCGGCGACGTTAGCCAGCCGTCTATATGAGAAGCGGTTTCGAGCTGCCGCAGTTTGCGTTCTAGGAGATCACGCCGCGGTCCTGGCGGCGTATTTTCCAGTTCCGCTATGAAGCGGGTTCTTTCCACGTTCAGATTGTCGTCAATGTGGGATCGTGGGCGTCGTCCCATGGCACTCTCCTTTCCCTGCGTGAATTGGGCGGGAGCGCAACCGGCGTTCTCATCACCGATCAAAGCACGGTGCTGAGCGGTGAGGGAACCAGTGTGCACCCGGAACCAGAGCGACGCCAGAACAAAAGTTAGCCCAGCAAACGTCTGCCGGGGTCAGAAGCCGACTTCGGGCCATCGGCCGGGATACGGCTGCTATGGGCCTTGGCGGATGATCCGGCCGACAAGGCACGTGGCGAGACGAGGAAGATCGGGCGGCGGCATACCTGAAGACAAGGAACGACTCTCCGAAGCTCGAATTGGCTCTTTGGGATAAAATTGGCCCGGCGGTCCTGCCCTTTGTGCCTCCTGTCCAAAGCAGGACCTGCGCTCTGGGAGATTTCGTGATGGCCCACCCAACCGAGGAGCAGATACGGAAACGCGCGTTTGAGCTGTGGGAGCAGGCGGGCAAACCCGAAGGACGCCAAGACGAGTTCTGGGACCAAGCGCAGAAGGAATTACAGGGTGCAGAAGAGCGTGGTGACCCCAACAAGGGGGCCGACATTTAATTCCGCTGTCGCCCTACTTTGGCAGCGCTCCAATCTTAGTTCACCGTGCTCTGGCGTTAGCCAAGCGGGAGCATGCTCCGACCATGCGCTGAGGTGGGTTACTCGAACGTACGCGCGTCGCATTTATTCGCCGCCACCCCCGTCTCGCGCAAATGTCCGAGTTGGGTCATAAGCCGACCTCACGCCAACGGTCCCAAAAACGTCAGCTTAGGGCCAACAGGGGAAGCAGCGCGGCTTGGCCGTTCACTGAACAAGTGCGTCCTGGTAGCGTCCGGTGCGGCCAAGCCTGGAATGCCTCAGCGACGAGATTAGCGGAAAAGCCGCCGCCGGGTTGAGCGCGGCGACGGCTTCTTCTTTACGCACTCAGATGGCGGCGACTACCCGTCGCGTCGCATGAAGGAAACGGTTAGCGGGCGCTGCGACGCCATCAATTGGATGACGTTCCTGTTTGCGCAATTCATCGACTAGACGTTCGAGGTACGGCGGCAGAGGCGAGGCTCCGAGAGATAAGTTCTGTTGCAATCTGTCACCCACCTCGTCACAGATCGACCGGGCAGTCTGATGATCGATGTGGTCCGATATTCTGCTGGTCGGTTCCATATCGCGACCTTTCGATTAGGCCCCACGATTAACTCAAGTTACAGGGATGCGAAAATGTTTCGCGCACCTTCGAAGAATGCCGATGGCTTCATTGAATGGAACGAAGACACTGTGCGTCAGGCCGATTGCCATTGTCAGTGCTGATACCTGCAACCCGCCGAGTTAGTGAAACTCTTGGGGCGCGACTTTCGACACTCAGAATGTCCGTTCCGGTTCGCAAGCGGCCATCACGACCAAGCAGCACGGCGTCCGCTGTAAGCTCACAAGCTGACGCTAGTGAGCACCGCCCCGCCTACGCCGTCCGCAGCATCGGCGACGGCGGCTGCGAAGGCCGGATCAGCCGCGAACGCAACCTGGATGCTGGCAAGACCGAGAGCCACGGCGATGCGCCAAGCCATGGTGTAGGAGCCAAGCGCGTCGTACAGAACTAGAGCAGAAGTAGATGTAGCTAGGAGGACGTTGATACCTGAACCAGGCTAACGAAGACCGTCTTGCCTTTTTCGGCGACGAATTTCGCAACGCAAAACACTTGACACCGATCCCCGTCATTCTAAGTTTTTTGGCGGGATGATCCCGGCAATTGAAGGATAATCGAAGACGATCAAGAGCGACGACCATGATCGACGAGAACCTCGCCCGCTTGCGTGCCCATCGCAACAACATCACCCGTTATCGCAGCCTGCTCGGGACCAGATTGTCGGATATCGAGCGTCAGGTCATCACGCGACGACTGTCTGAAGAGATGGCTGCGCTTCAACGCCTAACTCAGCCCGAACCCCAAATCTATGTTTCAGAGCCTTCCGCGTCGGGGATTTCGGCAAGAGACATCGGCACGGTCGCGCCACCCCCGAGCACCTGATACTCGGGAGCGGATCATGAAACAATCTCGCATCGCGTAACGCATTCGTCCTCGCTCGCGGAGCGGCTGGCTGCGGAAGCACAGCGTCTCAGGGAGATTGCGCGCGGTGCTTCGGCCGGCAGCAAGCGGGAGGATTTACTTCGCAGGGCGCGGCAGATGGAGAGGGCCCGCCATATTGATGCATTACGCATCAACTCAGAGGGAAGCCCATGCGCACTGACGCAGCTAAATGCGCTCTAATTCGTGATCTCGCGACCGACCTAAAGAAGCGCGACCTGCTCGCGTGGCTTGCGGAGCATCTTGAAGCTTTGGCGGGGCAAGCCCGCAAAGCACTCTGGCGACGCGAATCCCGTTCGATCCTAAGGTCCGCCCCACCAGTCACATCGTGACGTGGCAGAAGTCCCCTTAGCACCTAGCTGGTGCGCGTCTCTTTTGGCTTTTGAGTTTTCTTGTTGGCTTGCTCGAGCATTGCTTTGAGCTCTTCTTCGAGCGATCGCGGCGAAATTCCTAGTAGACCAAATCCCGGCCGACCGCCCGAGGCCGTCGTGTCGATCTGCATAAGCTCAACCTGATTGCGCGTAAGCGGCGGGTGCGGCAGGATCTCAGCGAGGCCCGCGGCTGCACTCCAGAAAGCAAAGGGTGTTCGCACCAGCGTTGGCCGCAATCCAACGGTGCGCGCAATGGTCCGCAGTAGTTCCTCGTATGAGTAAACGCGCGAGCCGGCCAGTTCGTAAATAGGATACGGTCTTTGCGCTTGCCGCAGGATTTGTGCGATCGCCGCCGCTACGTCGTCTACATGTACCGGCTGAAGCCTAGTCCTGCCGTCGCCGAATAGCGGATAGGCCGGCAAGGTCCGAAGCAACCCAAGAATTGTTGTGAGAAAGACGTCGTCCGGCGCGAACATTACCGCAGGGCGGACAACGACCGCGCCAGGGAATGTGGCTTGTACGGCCGCCTCTCCCTCGCCGCGACTGCGAATATAGGGTGAAGATGATGCGGGGTCCGCACCTATTCCTGACAGGTGCACAAACCGTTTGGTACCGGCGCGCCGCGCCACTCCGGCGATTCTAGCGGCCGCTTCGACGTGCACCGAGTGATATGTGTCGCCCGAATGCTCAGCGTAAAGACTAAGCGCATTGACAACACCGTCGGCCCCCATAACGGCGGCCTCTATGGAGCGCTCATCATGCGCATCAGCGATGACCTGTTCAACGTTGTCGCCCTCGGCTCGCGTGGGATGCCGCGAAGCTACGCGCACCATCACGGCGGAGTCGCACAAATTGCGCACAACGCGGCGACCAACAAAGCCAGTCCCACCAAACACGGTTACGCGGTTCATTCCCCGGTCCAACCCGCGACCTTGTGCGACGTTCTGCATTGAACCGCCGAGTGACGCGCGCACTGTCTCAGCGGCCTCCGCCGGCGAACTGCCGTTGTCGAGATGATGGGAGATCGCATCGATCAAGATTTGCACTGCAGGGGCGACTGCTTGCCACTCCATCTTGGCTTGATCGATCAGTGGTTGAGCTTCATTGTAAAGGGTTTCCGCCTGTTCGATGATTGGGTGCGCCTGATTGAGAAGATCGATCAGCGCTTTGGTTGCCGGCAATGACCGCTCAATTTGTTCAAGCTGCGTATCGCTGAGACCGGATACGTGACCAATGACTTCAAAGAGCAAGTGTTTCAGCATAGCTCAACCTTGCTGGTAGCGGCGCAACAACTCAGGGCAACCAAGCGAAAGGGCACGGGCTTCGGGGCTGTGTAGTTACTGACTCAGTCGACAGCGCTCTGCTACAGACCCCTCTGAGCTTGGGACAATCTGGCTGATATTTGGCCCCACATCAATCGTGTCCGACATCTGGATGCCATAGGGAAAGGATTATCTGAACCAGACCGATCTGGCGCAGGCAGTTAGAACGTCTCCCAAAAAAAGTTTAGTCAGCTGCCCCCGCCCCTAGTGATGCACAAGGTTCCGCTTGCGTGGGCAGCCGTGAAGTGTTCACAGGGGAGATCACGGGCATTGCCAACGGCGCAACTCGGGGATATTTTCGCGAACATTGCACATCCGAACAACCGATGGTCGCGATCGATCATCTTGCAGCATTGTTTGGAGACTCCATGGAGCTATCGCCAAATTTTGGTGACGGCCGGAGCCGGTCAGGCGGCGGCGGTTATGGGCTGACGGTCGGTCGGCTTGGCGATGACCTCGATCCC
>NZ_JBEPQK010000042.1:0-19795 GCF_040547805.1 Bradyrhizobium sp. LA6.1
GGCGGGCCCCGCGCCACCCGCTCGGCGGTGCACCGTTCGTGCCACCGGGTGTGCTGGTCCGCCCGCCAGGCCGCCCCCCCCCCCCCAACACCGGTGCGGGGTGGCCGCTGGGGGTGACGGGGCCGATGTGGTCGTCATTGCGAACCAATGGGCGAGACGCCACGCCCCCTGCAATCAGGTCAGTCCTCCTGACCATCTTTTGGCGTTGCGGTTGCTGCCGTTTCTCGTCTAGAAACGGCGCATCGAGCCTCCCGGCAACCAACCGTCAACGGTTTTGACCGAGGATTTGAGGGCTCAAAAGGGTCTGGCAATGCTGATTCGCGGCCAAATCGATGGGATTTCGGGGGAGGTGGCTCTGGCCGCCGCCACGATCCCGGCCGCGCTGCTGCCCACCCTCCTGATTGGCGGCCTTCTTCTTACTTGCCCCTGAGGGCCGGCTGGGCGCCATGCGCCTGGGCGCTCAGGGGTTGGTCGAGATCACCGGACACCTCAAGCGCCCAGCAGACTGACGGCGCAAAAAGCTCAAAAGGAATTTTGCAATGGCCCCCGTGAACAAGTCCGATAAGGACCGCGTCATCATTTTCGACACCACGCTGCGCGACGGCGAGCAGTGCCCCGGCGCCACCATGACGTTCGAGGAGAAGATCGAGATCGCCGAGATGCTCGACGACATGGGCGTCGACGTCATCGAGGCCGGTTTCCCGATCACCTCCGAAGGCGACTTCCAGGCCGTCAGCGAGATCGCCCGCCGCTCCAAGAACTCGGTGATCGCCGGCCTGTCGCGTGCCAACCCGAAGGACATCGACCGCTGCGCCGAAGCGGTGAAATTCGCCAGGCGCGGCCGCGTCCACACCGTGATCGCGACCTCGCCGCTGCACATGCGCGTCAAGCTGAACATGACGCCGGAGCAGGTGATGGAGCTCTCGATCGCCAACGTGACCCGCGCCCGCAACCAGATCGACGACGTCGAATGGTCGGCCGAGGACGCCACCCGCAGCGAGATGGACTATCTCTGCCGCATCGTCGAGGCCGTGATCAAGGCCGGCGCGACCACCGTCAATATCCCCGATACCGTCGGCTACACCACGCCCGAGGAATATGCCCGTTTCATGCGCACGCTGATCGAGCGCGTGCCGAACTCCGACAAGGCGGTATTCTCGGTTCATTGCCATAACGACCTCGGGATGGCCGTGGCGAATTCGCTGGCCGGCATTGCCGGCGGCGCGCGGCAGATCGAGTGCACCGTCAACGGCATCGGCGAGCGGGCTGGCAACGCTTCCCTCGAGGAAGTCGTGATGGCCATCAACGTCCGCAACGACGTGTTTCCGTGGTGGAACAAGATCGACACCACGCAGCTGACGCGCGCCTCGAAGGTCGTGTCGGCCGCAACCTCGTTCCCGGTCCAGTACAACAAGGCGATCGTCGGCCGCAACGCCTTCGCCCATGAGAGCGGCATCCATCAGGATGGCGTGCTGAAGGACGCCTCGACCTACGAGATCATGCGGCCCGAGATGGTCGGGTTGAAGCAGTCGTCGCTGGTGCTCGGCAAGCATTCCGGCCGCCACGCCTTCGTGCACAAGCTGGAGGAGATGGGCTACAAGCTCGGCGCCAACCAGCTGGAGGATGCGTTCACGCGGATGAAGGCACTGGCCGACCGCAAGAAGGACATCTACGACGAGGACATCGAGGCGCTGGTCGACGAGGAGATGGCGGCCTCCCACGACCGCATCAAGCTGACCTCGTTGACCGTGATCGCCGGCACCCATGGCCCGCAGCGCGCGACCATGAAGCTCGACGTCGACGGCCAGATCAGGATCGAGGAAGCCGAAGGAAACGGGCCGGTCGACGCGGTCTTCAACTGCATCAAGGCGCTGGTGCCGCATGAGGCAAAGCTCGAGCTGTATCAGGTCCATGCGGTGACCGAAGGCACCGACGCGCAGGCCGAAGTCTCGGTGCGGCTGTCCCATGACGGCCGTTCCATGACGGCACGCGCAGCGGATCCGGATACGCTGGTGGCCTCGGCAAAGGCCTATCTCGGCGCGCTCAACAAGATCGTCATGAAGCGCCAGCGCGATACGGTGACGACGGCAGCGGCGAGCTGACGCTTCATCCTCTCCGGTTCATCGGCAAACGCGGCGCCCTCGGCGCCGCGTTTTTCGTTTGGCACACGATCCCGTTATGCGGGGGTGCATCGCAATAAATATGTTATTAACATGTCATGTTAACATTCCATTAACCGGCAGCGTCGCGCGCCCTTGCTGCTGGAGAATTTGGAATGCCCCTTTCCGCTGGTTCGATCGCCTTCACCGGTTTCAACGGTGACGGCAACGATAATTTGTCCTTTGTCGCCCTGACCGACATCCCGCAGGGCACTGTCATCAATTTCACCGACAGCAACTGGAACGGCTCCGCCTTCGCAACCGGCAGCAACGCCGAAAGCACGATCGCCTGGACCGCGACCGGCGCGATTCCCGCCGGCACCGTCATCGACATCAGCAACATCGGCAAGGGCACGTTCGGCACCAGCGCCGGCTCGGCCACTTTCACCAATGCCAACAATACCGGCCTGTCCAACGATAGCGAGGTCGTCTACGCCTATGTCGGCACCTCGACCGCCCCGACCTTTCTCGCCGCGATCTCCAATGTCGGCTATGCGACCTCAGACGGCACGCTGACCGGCACCGGCCTCGTCGCCGGCCAGACCGCGGTCAGCTTCACCGGCGGCCTCGATATCGTCGGCTATAACGGTCCGCGCTCCGGCTTCGCCAGCTTCGCCGACTACCTCGCCGCGATCGGCAACACCGCCAATTGGGCGACCCAGAACGGCAGCGGCGACCAGAGCACCGACGGCACCACGCCCGACGCGCCGTTCCCGACCACCGCCTTCACCGTGGCCGCGCCCGCCACGCAGACGATCTCGTTCTCGTCTCCGAGCGTGTCGGTTGCCGAGGGGCAGAGCGGCACCAAGACCATGACTTTCACCATTGCGCGCACCGGCGGCACCACCGGCGTGCTCAGCTTCTCCGGCAGCTTCGCCGCCGGCACCACCGATGCGGCCGATTTCGGCGGCACGCTGCCGGCCTCGACCTTCAGCGGCAGCTTCGCCGACGGTGCGTCCTCGGCGACCATCACCATCACGATCTCCGGCGACACCACCGCGGAGCCCGACGAGAATTTTACGCTCACGCTCACCAGCGCCAGCAATCCGGGCGCGGCGGTTACGATCGGCACCGCGACGGCGACCGGCACCATCGCCAATGACGACGGCACTCTCGTCTCCGGCAACTCGTCGAACCCGATTACGCTGGCGAACAACGATCATCTGACCGTCCTCGCCGGCGCGACCCTGTCGGGCTCGACCCCGGTCACCTGGATCGGCGGCAGCACCTCGCCCGGCGCGGTGGTCGACAATTTCGGCACCATCACCGGCACCAGCCGCGCGATCGCCACCAGCGGTTCGACCAGCGGCAGCTTCACCATCAACAACAAGGCCGGCGCCACCATCACCGCGACCAAGGATGCGGTGAAGATCTCGAAGAGCGGCACCTTCACCGTCAACAACGAGGGCACGATCTCCTCGACGGGGACCGGCAGCAATGCCGGCCAGGCGCTCGATCTCGACGACATCAATTCGAGCGGCGCCAATACCGTCATCAACAACGCGGCAACCAGCGTGATCTCGGCGGCCGATGCCGACGCGATCCGGCCCGGCGCCAACGCCACCATCAACAATTACGGCCAGATCGTCAGCCACAATGCCTCGGCGGCCTCGTCCGGTAACGACGCGATCGACTTCCAGTCGGTCAACACCGGCGGCGTGGTCAACAACTATGCCGGCGGAATCATCGACGGCGCCCGCCACGGCATCACCGGCGACCAGCCGATCACCGTCAACAACGACGGCACGATCACCGGCCGCAGCGGCTCCGGCATCAACATGGACAGCGCGGCTAACACGACGACAACAGTGACCAACCGCGGCACCATCACCGGCACGGCGGTCGGCGGTGCTGACGCCGACGGCGTCGATGTCGACGGTCTGGTCTCGATCGACAATTTCGGGACGATCGCGGCGGTCGGCCTGACTAGCGGCGCCAACGGCCTCAACGAGGCGCTCGCGATCGGTGGCGGCTTCGTCCACAACGAGGTGGGCGGCCTGATCATCAGCGATCAGCGCGCGATCACCGTGGACGACAGCAATGACGGCAGCGCCTTCGGCGTCATGACCATCATCAACGACGGCACGATCCGCGGCAACAACGGCGAGGCGATCTCGATCGTCGGCACCTTCGGCGACACCGTTACCAACACGGGCGGCATTTTCGGCAGCGTCGCCACCGACGGTGGCAACGATACGCTCACCAACAGCGGCTCCATCATCGGTGACGTCTCGATGGGCGCAGGCGACGACAGCATCAATCTCGCCACCGCTTCGATCGTCACCGGCACGATCGACGGCGGCGACGGCGTCGACACGCTGGTGCTGTCGGGCAGTGGCTCCGGTTCGCTCCTTGGCACCGTCGTCAATGTCGAGAAGCTCGACGTCAAGAGCGGCGTCTGGCGGATCAAGGATGCGTCCGGCTATTCCGACATCCAGGTCGAGAGCGGCGCGGCGGTCGTGCTGGAGGGCTCGGCCAATGGAATGGTGGTTGCCGCGGGGGCCGCGCAGCTGGTGTTCGGTCTGGCCTCGAACTCGGTGATCTCGGGCAATCAATACATCCAGATCGGCGGCTCGGCCGACGGCACGACGATCGAGGCCGGCGGCGACCAGGATATCCTTGGCGGCGGTATCGCGACCAACACCACCGTGGACGGTGGCACCCAGAACGTCTTCGGCGTTGCAATCCAGACCACGGTCGCGAATGGCGGCTTCCAGCACGTTCACAACAATGCTTTCAACACCATCGTCAATGCCGGGGGTGAGCAGAACGTCTACATCGACGGCAGTGCGACCGGATCCACCATCAATGCCGGCGGCATCCAGATCGATTGGGGCTTCACGATCATCACGACGATCAACGGCGGCGGTCAGTACGTGTTCGGCTCGGCGAGCCTCACGACGATCAATTCGGGCCTGCAGGCCGTCGAGAGCGGCGGCACGGCGTCGGACACGACGATCCATGGCGGCGGGCAGGACGTCTATCTGGGTGGAACCGCGATCAACACCACCATGGATGGCGGCGTCCAGTCGGTCTATGGCGGCACGGTGGTCCAGACCACGATCAGCAATGGCGCCCTCCAGTATCTCCACGGCAACGCGTCGATCACGACGGTCAACGCCGGCGGCCAGCAGAGCGTCTACGCCGACGGCACGGCGACCGGCACCACGATCAATGCCGGCGGAGTCCAGGTCGATTGGGGCGCCGCCAACGCCACCATCGTCAACGGCGGCGTGCAATATGTGTATGGCAGCGCAACCGGCACGACGGTCCTGTCCGGCACGCAGCACGTGCAGGCCGGCGGCAGCGCTGATGACACCACGATCGGCTCGGGCGCGCTTGCCTTCGTCCATGCGGGCGGCACGATCGACGACGTGATCTTCGCCGGTCCCAATGCCTCGCTGGTGCTGGCCCAGGCGTCGGCCTTCACGGGAACGATCTCCGGCTGGCAGGACCATGACAGTCTCGATCTCGGCGACATCCTGTTCAGCGACGGTCTGACCTCGATGGCCTATGCGCAGAACAACGACAACACCGGCGGCACGCTGACAGTCTCCGACGGCACCCACGTTGCGACGCTGCACTTGCTCGGTCAGTACAGCGCGGCCGACTTCGCCCTATCGTCGGACGGGCACGGCGGCACCCTGATCACCGATCCGGCGGTCGCGCAGCAGGCCCAGCTCGCGCCGGCGCTGCACGGCTGAGGTTGCGAGAGGCGGCAGCGGCGATGGCAGGGTTTCCCTGCCATCGTCCTGCGTGAGCCAGTCCAGCAGATTTCGCCTCCGGATACCGCATTTTTGCAAGCCGCCCCCTGCTAAGGGGCAATGGCGCCTGTGCCCGCTTCCCTATAATCCTGCCTTCAAGTCTTGAATCTAGGGCTTGGGGGCGACGGTTCGTGCCCCACCAAAAAACGTGCGGGAGGAAGCATGCGGAAACTCATTTGGGCTGCGGCATCGGTTGCGGTCTTGACCGGGGCGTTGGCCCTGACCGGGCCGGCATCGGCCCAATCGCCGATCATCATCAAGTTCAGCCACGTCGTCGCCACCGACACGCCGAAGGGCAAGGCGTCGGAGAAGTTCAAGGAGCTCGCCGAGAAGTACACCGGCGGCAAGGTCAAGATCGAAGTCTACCCGAACTCGACGCTCTACAAGGACAAGGAAGAGCTCGAGGCGCTCCAGCTCGGCAGCGTGCAGATGCTGGCGCCGTCCAACTCCAAGTTCGGCCCGCTCGGCATCCGCGAATTCGAGGTGTTCGATCTGCCTTACATCCTTCCGGACCTGAAGACGCTGCGGAAGGTGACGGAAGGCCCGCTCGGCCTCCGGCTGCTCAAGCTGCTGGACTCCAAGGGCATCACCGGCCTTGCCTATTGGGACAACGGCTTCAAGCAGATGAGCGCCAACAAGAAGCTGGTCACGCCCGCCGACTACCAGGGCGTCAAGTTCCGCATCCAGTCCTCGCGCGTGCTGCAGGCCCAGTTCAAGTCGCTCGGCTCGCTGCCGCAGGTGATGGCGTTCTCGGAAGTCTATCAGGCGCTGCAGACCGGTGTCGTCGACGGGCAGGAGAACACCTGGTCGAACATCTATACGCAGAAGATGCACGAGGTGCAGAAGTACATCACCGAGACCAATCACGGCTACATCGGCTACGTCGTGATCGTGAACAAGAAGTTCTGGGACGATCTGCCGGCCGACATCCGCGAGCAGCTGTCGAAGGCGATGAAGGAGGCGACCGACTTCAACAACGCGCAGTCGCAGAAGGAGAACGACGACGCGCTGGCGGAGATCAAGAAGAGCGGCAAGAGCGAGATCATCAAGCTCACGCCGCAGCAGGACGAGGCGATGCGCAAGGCGATGGAGCCGGTCTACAAGGACGCCGCAGGCCGCGTCGGCCAGCCGCTGATCGACGAGTTCCTCAAGGAATCGAAGAGCACGACGAACTGATCAGGATCGACCATCAATCAAGGGGCTTCCGTGCAGCCTGCGCGGAGGCCCTTTTTGTTGCAAAACATTTCAGTCTGCATCTGAATGGACATTCAGGGGAGTTACATCTTCGTAAGAACGCTCTCTCTGTCCAAGTTGTAAGTTGCGCGTCAGCCGTCCGGCGCTCATCCTCACCGGCATCCTTCCAGAGGAGGTCCGTATGAGGAAGTTCACCATCGCCGCCATCGCCGTGCTCAGCATCGCCGGCTCGGGCGCGGTCTATGCCCAATTTCATCGCCCGTGGATGGAGCACTTCCGCCACGTCCGCATGAACCCGGAGGACCGTGCCGCCTTCGTCGACGCGCGGATCGCCGCCGTCCATGCCGGGCTGAAGCTCAACGCCGACCAGGAGAAGCTGTGGCCGCCGGTCGAGGCCGCCGTGCGCGACTTCGCCAAGCTGCGCATCGACCGCGCCAACGCACGGATGAATGCCGGCCCGGGTGACGCCGGCAAGAACGCCGACAAGCCCGAGGATCCGGTCGCCCGCCTGCGCCAGCGCGCCGAGGACATGGGCGCGACCTCCGCCGCCCTGAAGAAGATCGCCGATGCCGCCGATCCGCTCTACAAGACGCTCGACGAGGGCCAGAAGCGGCGCCTTGCCGTGCTGACCCGCCACCGCGGTCCGTTCGGCGGCGGTGGGGACGGCCCGTCCCGACACTTCATGGAACGGGGCATGGACCGCATGATGGAGCGCGGCATGGACCGCTTCCACGGCGACCGTTTCGACCGTGACGGCGGCCCGGACCGGGATCGCGAGGGCCGGCTCTGAGCCTCCCCGTATTTCCCGAGGAATTAACCCCGGGATTGGCCTTGGCGAAGCCGCTGGAATCCAGCGGCTTTTCGCATTTTCGGGCCTGTGGAAGAACCTTAGAAAACATGCGCCACATCGCTTGCCATACCCGGATCGCTTTGCTAAACGACCGGCCTCGCAAGGCATTGACCGCCTTTCGGGCGCATAGCTCAGTTGGTAGAGCAGCTGACTCTTAATCAGCGGGTCCCAGGTTCGAGCCCTGGTGCGCCCACCACCCTTAAGAGATTGGCCCGCAAGGGCTTTTTTCATCTCCCCGCCAGAACAAATCGAGTCTCGTGCGACGCCTTTGGTAGTCGCACGTCGCACGCCGTGCGACGTGCCAGATACTGGGGGCGTTATTCATCGCACCGAGCGCAGACGGTCATTGTTTGCGGACGGCGCGGGGCAGAGATGGAGCGTACGCCTCGCCGTAGGAAGGCGGAAAGCGTGGCGGGATTGATTGCGCGACACACCGCCTCCTGGCGACCTGCGAGCTTAAGGCCAACCGGACAAACGAAATTCTGCCGCTGTCCGTTCAGCCCTTCATCCCTTCCTTTCGAACCTGCAGTTCGAGCCTGTCGATGCCGGAGTCAGCGCGAGCCGCATTTCTTGCCCGGTAGTGCTTCACGATGGTCTGCGCACTTCGATATGAATGCCCAGTGATGTCGCAGATCGTCAGTAAGTCGCAGCCAGCCCGATCGAGCAGCATGACGCAGGTATCCCGCAGGTCTTGGTCGTGCTTCTGGTCGAGGTCGCCGGCGCCGTTGACGAACATCAGAGCGGGGCAAGGCTTTAGACGCCATGCGGTCTCATCGCCATTGCTGTCGCGTGCGGCCTGCGCATCCAGCCATTCTGACAAGACGCGCTTGCGCTGATCAACCGCCCGAGCGCGCTGCGCCTTGTTCTCTTCATCGAGAGGAAATGGAGCGAATAGCTTGTCGGAGATCTTGATCAGTTCGGCATTCAGTCGCTCCGCGCGGACAATCGCTTGGCGCGCGCTATCGCGCGCGAGAAAGCCGAAGACCGCGACGGCTCGGGCGGTCGACACCCAATGCCGATAAGTGCTCTCGTCATAAGGCTCACCATTGTCCTCGTTGACCACGAGCTCGGGAGGCACCTTATCCAATTGAAGCCGGAGCTTGAGCTCCTTTACGCGTGCACGCGAGGCATTCAGCCGTGCGCTGAGTTGGGGCGCCTCCTTGATGTCGACAAGCTCGCCTGTCTTGCTCTGGCGGAACGTGTGGCGGCCTTCGATGTCGCTCTCATTCCGCATGATTAGACGGTCAGTCTGGCGCTGCCCAGTGAACAACGCCAGATGAAAGCTGTCGCCGATCGAAGGCCGATCAATCGCATCAGCTGCGGCGACCCAAGCGGAAAATTCGGGCATCGCAACCTGGACGATCCGCCCGTCCGGATGATCGAACTCCATGCCTTCCCGCGGGTTGGGCCCTAGACGCCACAGGATGCTTTCCTGCCCCCAAGTGAACGCCGCCGAGAGCGTCGCTATCATCGAAAGCGCCATATGATGACCGCGAGCTGATTTCGCATAATTATAGAAGGCTCGGAACTCCGGTTTGCCGATCGATGTCGGCGTAGCAGTCGCAATCGCCTCAAGTTCTCGCGCAGGCTCGGCTACGCCGAGCAGCTTGGCGGCGCGGATTTCGGCACGCAACTTCGCCGCGGATTCGCGCGATTGCGGTCGGTACAGAATGGCAGAAATACATTTACGATACGAAGCCTGTGAGGCGGAGGCTAACGCCTTGAACTCAACCGATTTGCTCCAATCGTCGAGAAGATCCTCGATTGTAGAACGCTTCCGCATCGTCATTTTCTTTGGCAGCTTGCCGGCACGGCGCGCCGCCTCGATTTCCGACTTCCGTTTGTCTGAAAAGTCCGAGGCTTCCTGAAGATTGAACCACGCACCGACCGGACGGCCCTTTTCATCGTACGGCGGATGGCGCAGGTCGGCATCAAAGAAGCCGAGTGCTCTGGCATGAGCGCCGTGCGACGAGCGAGGACGACCCTCGCGCCACTTCACATGGGGAAATTTGGGATCGGCCATAATGAGCCTCGGTGCCAGAAGGAGATCGCGCCTATTGGAATCTAGCGCAACCTAATCTGTCAAGCGTCAGGCTGGCCGTATGCCTTCCGCAGCCGCTCGCGGTGTTCGTCGTCGTTTCCTGCTGGTGGCGGCGCGAATGCGTCATTAGCAATCGCCTTTGGGCGCATAGGATGATGTCGGGTAAGCCAGGCATCGAAGCCGGTCCGCTCCCATTTCAGCGGTCCCCGCTCGCTGATCGGCGCAGGCAGCCCGTCGCGCTCATGCCTGAGGCGGCGCGTGCGATAGAATGTATCCAGTGAGACGCCTATCGCCGTCGCGACTTCGGTTGAGGAATAGGGTGGCTGCATGCTCTGGTGACGCAACGTATGGCCTTTTTGACCGAAGCCCGATGAACCAGAATGAAGACATCCGACCGCGCCGGAGGCCCTCCAACGCACGTCAGAGATTTCGACAGGTCCTGTATTCGATCATGAGCTTTGGGTTTGCGCTAGCCGGAGCAGTTTGCAAGCAGCGGCATCGAGATCAAGCTGCCGCCGGACCGGGATGCCATCCCGCCACGTAGATCATGCTCGGTCTTGCTGCTCACTTTGTGTTGAGTCTCGAACTTGGGTCTGACGAGGGTCGATGAGCGAGATAGCGGCTGCCTTACATCGCCGGCCGCGCGCCGCTTCTCGCGATGAGCGGCCAGCTGTCGTTTCCTTGGAGGGCCCGTCCTATCGCTGACCCCACACATTATCGCTCCTATTGGGGGCGTGCGGATTTGCTGGAGTCGGCACCCGCAGAACCCGTTAGGTCCCGTTTTCTGCATCTTTCCAAGATGGATAGCGGCTCCCGCCTGAACGGCTTGGTGGTATCTGCAAGTTGGACAAGATCGAGGATCGGTGTCGGGACTTGTTCTCAACGGTGCGCGTGCGGCAATAGCCGCACCGGGCTCTCGTGTTGGGGTGGACGGCCCCCTTCCGCCGGTCTGCGTGGCAGAATGGGGTCGTCGACGACCTCAAACGAAGGAGCCGCCCGTGGAGACGATTGTTCGTATCGGTTTGGACACGTCAAAGAGCGTATTTCAGCTGCACGGCGTTGACGGGATGGAGCAGCCGGTCTTGCGACGCAAGTTGAGACGGGGCCAGGTTCTGGCGTTCTTCGGCCGTTTGCCGCCTACGCTTGTCGCGATGGAGGCTTGCGGAGCATCGCACTATTGGGCGAGGGAGCTGCGTTCGCTGGGGGATGAGGTGGCGATGATTCCGCCGCAATATGTCAAACCGTACGTGCAGCGTGGGAAATCCGATGCGGCGGACGCCGAGGCGATTTGCGAAGCCGCGAGTCGACCGAAATTGCAGAAGAACTTTGTGCCAATCAAAAGTCCCGAGCAGCAGGGCGCACAGATGCTGACTCGTGTGCGCAACCAGTTCATTGGCAGGCGCACCCAGCTCGCCAATTCGATCCGCGGCTACGCCGCAGAGTTCGGCTTCACCGCGCCCAAGGGGCTTGCAAGGCTTCCGCAATTGCTGATCGATCTTAAGGCTGATGCGACAGTCCCGGACTTGGCGATGGAGTTGATAGAGGCGTTGGCCGCAGAAATGGCGCGTGTCGATGATCAGATCGTTACGCTTGACAAGAAGCTCATGCAACTCCATCGAAGCAGCGAGATGAGCCGAAGACTTGCGACCATTCCAGGAGTTGGTCCGATCGGCGCGACGCTGCTGTCAATCAAGGTCGTGGATGCGCGCGGATTCAAGTCGGCAAGAAACTTTGCCGCGTGGCTCGGCCTGACCCCAAAAAATCACTCGACGGCCGGCAAGAACAGGCTCGGCGTGATTACACGCGCCGGCGACGGCATGTTGCGAACCGTCTTGGTAACTGGGGCGACGGCAGTGATCGCGGATATGCGACGACGTGGGAGTCGCCCTTGGCCTTGGCTGAGAGACATGATCGCGCGCAAGCCGCCGAAGCTGGTGGCGATAGCGTTGGCAAACAAGCTGGCGCGGATTGCTTGGAAACTGATGGTTAGCGGCGAACGGTACCGGCCTGCGAGCGCCGTACCGATGCCAACGCCGAAATAGACTTAAGCGACAAATAGAGCTTGACGTCAGACGGGCAGATCTGACGCTGGGGCCGGAACTTGCAGGAAAGGAAGAGGTGGTACGTTCGGCGCGAGCCGGTCATGTGAGACACTCCGCTCGGTTTACCGGCAGCAAATGCCGCTCTCGTGTTTGGAGCTCACTGTCCGCGAAGCCCATCTTGGCCAGTGGTCGCAAGACCCGAAAATAGGCCGGACATATGAGCGCAAGCGATCCGAGCATGCTGCCCGAGCCAGTCCTTGCAAGTCGGGGGCCGTCCACATATGAACCGAGCCGCGTCGCGTCTCGGCCGTCCGGCTTCGATCCCTCGTGCAAGTAGATATAATGTGTCGCTCGCCGGAGGCACTCGCACGAAGGGCTGCCGCTTCGCGGCACCGCTATCACTGCCCGTCGCGCGGGTGCCTTGTTAACCGGTCTCGCGACTGCACTCGGTCCCGGGTCCCGCCGCGTACCGCGTCGGCGCTATGCTGACCCTCCTGCGGGTGCCTCTTTTGATTTTCTCACTCTTGCTCTTGTTCTCACCTGCGCTGACTTGCTCAAGGACCTAGCGCTCGAGATCTCAGGGGCTCCGCCCCTCGCGCGCGCCAGGGTGAAGCGCCGGCTGCCGCCGGCGCCGACCCGAGCGGTCTCCCCGGTCTTCCGCGCTTTGCTCATCCTGTCGACTTTGGACTGCATGCACACACGCTTGTGCAGACCCGCTCTTCGAGCGGCCCTTTCGGGCGGGCGATACCCGTCCGCTCGGGTCGCCCTGGCACTTGCTACCCCCGGTCTCGCCGACGGGCAGGGGTGCAGGCGCGGAGTGCGCGCTGCACCCATGGAAGCAAAAGGAAGAATGATCATGTCGGCCAAATCAATTGAAATCATTCCCGCGAGCGGGACGGAGACTCTTATTCCGCTCAACAAGCTCAAGAAGTCCCCGAACAATGCGCGCAAGACGCCGCATAGCGAGGCGGCGATCGAGGGCTATGCGGCGAGCATTGCCGCCAAGGGCATCTTGCAAAATCTGGTGATTGAGCCCGAGTTGGACGGAGAGGGCACGGCCACAGGGTTCTACTTGGTGACCATCGGGGAGGGCAGGCGGCTTGCCCAAATTGCCATTTGACCTCCGGCCGCGCGCGTTGGCGACGGCCAGCCGTCTGGCCGGGGCAGTCGCCCTCGAAATGACCGGATATTGGCGTCCGACGGTGCAAAGTTATCTCGGCCGGGTCACCAAGGCAGGCATCCTTGAGGCCGTCCGCGAAGGCGTCAGCGAGGAGGCCGCCGAACGCATCTCGGGGATGAAAAAGACCGAGATGGCGATAGCCGCCGAGCAGCTGTTGGCGGCAACCGACTGGCTGCCCTCTGTGCTCCGTACGGCCAAAGCGGAGGATCGGGTCGGTGCGCCGGACAGGACGCAAAGCCATGATTTCTGCTCGGAAGCTGCCGAGTAAGAGGTGAGCCGGGGTCGGAAGAACGGCCCCGGCGTGCCATCAAATTCCGGCCGCGCACCACACGGTGCGCGGCCGGATCTGTCGATGCAAAGCGGCGATCACCGCGCTAGCCGTTCCTCAAATGCGGGCCATGATCCGATCGATCCGCGCCGTTCCCTCCTCCTTGCGGGGAGGGATCAACGGTGGGGCAACGGAAACTTCAACGGCGACGGCTAGAGCGACATCGTTTGTCGCAACGTCGCTGGCACGAGCAGACGACGGGATTTCGTACGGTGTCCCGTAAGGTCAACTCCGAGTCAAAAGCGCCGTTTGGGCAGTCGGCCAGTCATGTCCGGACCACCTCGATAAGCGGACCAATTCTGCGTCCGCCCGGACTTCGCATTCGGGCCATGAGCCGACATCGCTCCAATCAAGCGGCGATACTTGTCAGGCTCCTTAGCGGCCGTAGGGGAAGCAGCGGTTGCGATCGAGTGTGAGACCGAAATGCGCTCCCAGTGCAGCGATGGCCGCGTCCTGCTGAGGATAAGGATCGGCATTGGATGCGGCAACGATGATGATCCGGAACCCGCCGCGATCCTTGCCACCCGGTGGCAGCATCGCTGTAGTCAGTGCATTGCCCTCCCTGTCGCGCAGCGTGAGGAAAAGCGGCATCTCTCGCTGTACATGGGCCTCGAGGCCGATGTCGCGCTCGATCGCGTTGGGCCGCTCCGGACGCCAGGACTGGACTGCCTTCTCCCGCTCGCGGCGGAAATATTTCTCGACTGTGTGGCCCATCAGGCGCGACTCATGCACCGCTTCACCTTCCGTCTCGATACGGAACCAGGTCTTACCCCTCGGGGCGTCGCAAACATACTGCATTTCGCCCGTCCTGCGATCGCCGCAATTCTAGGGCGGCGGGCCTGCAAAGCCAATATGAGACTCGCTCCCGTGTATAGCGCTGCACGATCGTATAATCGGAAGTTCGGCTGCAACACCGCGCGACTATTGCCTGAGAGGTGATGGTAGAGCTCCGATCTGATGAAGCTTCGCAAAGCGGTCCGGTACGCCCAGCCTAGTAAATCTGTTCACTGCAACGTCCACTCCGGGTGTCAATCTCTACAAAATTCGGAGTGAGCACAACCAGTCCGCTTCGCCTCCAAAACTCACCGTCAAAGGCGGACGGCGCCGTCGGCAGCGATGGGCCTGAAGCTGACCTCGACCAACGCCGGGCCTACCGTCGCGCGCCAGGAGCATCGCCAACGTTAACCCTGTCTGCAAATGATCCGTACGTGGGTCGGCAGCCACCGACAAATTGCCTCATTGGAACGGAGAACTTTCACCAGCACTAACTCGGGATAGAGGCGCATCATGCTCAGAATGGTGTTGTTGGGCTTCCTCATCCTGTTGGGTGTAGGAGTACTGTCAGCAATGGAGCTCAGAACTCCACCGCGCAGTGCAGTAGCAATCGTCCAGCCGCTTAACGAGCCAAACGTAGACATTTCCGATTCACATGACGCGCTGGCGAAGGCTGATCGTCTTGAAGTTGCCGCTGTGAGCCGCGAGACGCCAGAACAGGCTGTTTTGATCGACGAAGGCATTGCTCGGCCGGAAGACATCAGTATCGGTTCTTCGGAGTCTCCGAGGCCGATCGCCCGTCATCGGCACAATCCCAAATCGAAGAAGGTCACGACCCCTGCACGTCCCAAGTTGGAGCCAAAGGCAACCGTTATCAAGCGAACCGCCATTTCCCAGCGTTCAAAGGCCGCCAGCGATACCGAGCCCTGTCGGCTCAAGGCGTTTGGTGGCTTGCGTAAGGCTTTGAATTCAGCCGAGTGCGAAATCTGAGGGCCCCTATGAAACGGCAGATCCAAGTCGAACAATCTGTGTTCGTGGTCCGCCTTCGTGCCAATATCGGAAGCAACGGACACGAAGTTGCGGCGTAGGCAGAGGCAGCATTCAATCCGACAGACGAGGAATGCGACGTATGGATGCGAGCGCGATGGGATGTGGGGCAAAGGCGTTACAGCTTTGCTTGCTGAACGGGCGCGATGCCCCATGATTTAAGGCAGCGACGCCAATGCATTTCTGAGTTACACCGGCCGTTTTAGCCACCAGACCGTATCAAATACGGATCCAAGGACCCAGCTAATCGGTCCGCCACTTGTATGGCGGCCGGCGTGGACTGCTTTTCGCGATGAAGCGAGCCGACGGAATTCACGACCAGCCCACTACAAGCAAGAACAGCTATCGCAATCGCAGCGAGATATTTGGTCCTCATGACGATGGTCCCCTTTATCGCCCCATGAACTAACCGGGCACTCTCAGAAATGGTTCCCGAACACTGCGGCCCAATGTTTTCGGCCGCATCGGAAGTTGCTTCCATGGCGCCAGCGACTAGCCGCTGGGGCAGGTTCCTCCTTCGGAATGGAACATCGCGGTCGCGATCAGAAATCAAGGAACGAAAGCGTCCGTCAGGCTTTAGAAAAACTGAGGCCGTCGCTCGCCGGTAGTAACACGGCGCATGTCGCGGATAGCCAAAGGTCGTGGCGAACGACCCGCTGTTCTTAACACAAGCGCTCGCGCAGATAGCCAAAAGCGACGGTCTCCAGTTCTATTCAAAATCGCCAGCAGTGCCCCCGATCGGTTGCGGGGGAGGCACGGGTGCTGCCGGAACCGAAGGCTCCGTCATGCGCAACCGAATTGACATTGACCACATACACTGTCGGGCCATCATTCGAGAGATCGGCGAGAGACTACGTGCGTCGCTGAAACCAGAGTCGAAACTCCCGGCGAGCCTGAGAGCGCAAATCGATCGGCTCCGCGAATTCGAAGCGGCCGAGCACTGGAACAAGCCGCGCGGTTGAGCCGCAGTCGGCTCGGCCGAACATGGATGAACGATGCCGCCGGTGAAGCTTCGTGCATCGACGATCTTGAATGAGTACGGTAAGGCGCAATCCGAATTGATCGGCAAAACCGTCGTCCTTACTGACGGAAAGGCAGGCACGGTCGAGAACGTTTGGCTGGATGAATTGCACGGGCTTCGGATTTCAATCAAAGGTCATGACGGAAGATGGCCGGTCTCAACCATCAAGTTCGAGGAGAACTAGCCTTCGCACCCTGCTGCGCACCACCAATAGCGCGCCATTTCAGAACATTCCGATCAGGATGAAAAACCCGATCTCAATCAGGAACGTCGTGCTCATAACCGCGACCGTAAGGAACACGTCGCTCGCCGAAAGAGGGTTCATGAATGCCTCGCATCTTACGAAGCCCCGGGAGTAAATCATTCAGGGTAGAAAATGTTTCAGCTCCAAACGCAGACGGCGCGAGATGCGAGCGGCGCGGACATCCGAGGCGGCCTAAAGCAAGGCCCGCTTCGGGTCATTCGCGTCGGTTTGGCCACGTGCCGAAGGCTTCCGCTCTACCCCTATAAACAGACATCTTTACCGTACGTCGGCAAGTCTCAAAGGGGCCAGAAGCGGGCATGTGATAGCTCAGTATTTTCTCGGAGAAGTGCCGTCGTGAACTCTGTTTGGGAACAGGTTGCTAGTTTGGACACCTTGTCGACTCAGCCGCAGGCCAGTCGCTGGGGTACACGAAGTCAGTGAAGGTCAGAGTTTTCGGTTTGCCGCGTTGGCTTAACTGGTGCAGCGCAAGAAGGATTTCCTTTCCACAGTTGCCCTTCGACTGTTCTGCTACGAAAAACCAACTCTTCTCGTCCTTAAATCTGCCAGACATGTCCTTCGTTACAGCTGATCCGAACTGACGATCAATGGATTGAGTCAGGTCATCACCATCTAGATCAATTTCCGGCTGAACAAGACATACCGTATATTTGAAGTCGGGCCGCTCCGGACGCAGAACCGAAACATACAATCGGGCCCGCGATCCGCCCGGCAAATTTAATTCCCAAGCGCTGATGAAAGAGTTCTTCACACCGTTTTCATTGTGCATGAACGGCATCGGGGCAGCTTCCGATCGAACTAGCTTCCAATTTTCTTTCACGGCAGTCTTTTCGCCGGCGGCCATCACTGCCTCCGAAGAGTTCGGTGCAGTGCAGACCTCATTGAGAATGGATACAGCTTTCTCGGACGGGGTTTGAGCAATTGCGACCGTGGCCAATATTTGCGCTGAAATTATCGTGGCCCAGAAACGCATGTTCGAACGTCCTTGAAATTTTGAAGTTAATGCACCCGCCGGTAGTCGCGGTACAGACGCATCAAAGCATATCGGGCCGCTATCGGACCAGGGCCGAGTTCCGAGATGGGTCAATCGCGTCGTTTTTGCAGTCGGCCAGCTACTTCCGGTCTGCCGTCAACTTCAGACATCGCGCGGCACTACGCCAACTGAAGCGATGGGCCAAGAAGAGACGTATGCACCGCAGCAATTAATTCGGTCTCTATGAGCGGATTTTCCGGCGCAACATCAAGAACCGCACTCAGCGACAAGATTCGCAGAAACAAGCCGCCGCCGGGTTGAGAGCGGCGACGGCTTTTCTTTACGCGCTCACATGGCCGCGACTATCGCCGCATGGTGAAGCGGTAGCGCCAGCTTTCGATGCCATCGGTTAGATGACGCTCCCGTTTGCGCAATTCATCCACTAGACGTTCGAGGTAGGGCGGCAGAGGCGAGACTTTTGGAGTTAAGTCCTTCTGCAATTGGTCACCCACCTCGTCACAGATCAACCGGGCAGTCTTAGGGTCGATCTGCTCGGATATTCGGCTATGGGGTTCCATTTCGCGAAATCTCGATTAGGCCCCACGATTAGCTTAAGTTACAGGGTTGGAGATTGTTTCAGATCTCTTCAACAGGAACCAATCGAACCAGGCACGTCATAAAACGTTAAAGTGAGACCGCGTAAGGAAGCAGGGGGGAAAGGAGGACGCATGGCGCGATACTCCGATCTCCAGAGAGAGAAGCTGATCGCAGATCAGACACGCATTCAGGCGCAGCTGAACGAGGCAGAGCCGGGTTTATATCGGGAAAAGCTAGAGCGAAAGCTCGGCCAAATCCGAGTTGCCCTAAATCTCGGCAGCTGGGCCTACTCACCCGGATTACAAACGCCGGACTAAGGGCCGGCTCAGTTGGCGCTCTCTTTCCTCGATTGCCTCTGGGTAGATATTCTAATGAAGGCGACAATTGTTCAATGCAATTGCGGCGCCGAGTATAGACGCACTGAAGAGAAGTTCTTGGCGCCGCATACGGGTGACGCGGTCTGCACGGTTTGCGGAGCCGCGCTAGAATCGTGGTTGGAAAGCACCCACGTTCCGATTTACGAACTTATTGAACGCCCCGATAATAAGCCGCAATGACCAGCGCGCGAAAGACAAATCGGCCAAACTCGCCTGCTCAGCCACCCGTGGGCTGATCGGTCTATCCGTCAGGCCGTTTGTCAGCGGCCAATGAGTCCGCTTGGGGTCAATCTCGACATTCTTGCATCAATCTCGACATTCTTGGAGTTGGCCAGTCACGTCCGATGTACCCCGAACTTCAGACATACCGTTGCACCGCACTAACTGAAGCGACGGGCCAAGAAGCGACATCCTGAGTTATAAATCGCTTTGCCGGCACACCGAGCTGTACAGCACTTCGACAGGACGGAAACGCACCAATTCCACGCGCTCGAGAAAGCCGGTGGTTGGCTCCCAGCTTGATAGGAGAGCCATGAGAGCCGGCCCCGGGTTGGGCAAAGCTCCCGACAATGTCACGTGGGGCACCCAAGCTCCCGGTCGATAATGCGCATCAACTTTAAGATCGGGAAGTGCAGTTTGTATGGCCTGATGCCGCGCAAGCAACTCGCGCGTCACGACCGGCACTGCCCATAGAACGGTGCCGTTACCCGGAAAAGCTCCCAATCCGCTCAAGCTAATCGGGAGGGCCTCCCAATTTCGAGATGTATCTTCAAGCGCGGCGTGTAGCCTTTTGACGGGGGTCTCGTCCGGGTAGATCGCTAGGGTAATATGCGGCGCGTACCCAAGTTGCATCGATTCCGCTGGCCGCAAGCTTGCGCCACATTGCCTCGATAGGAACAGCGCTGATGGGGTCTAAGCGGAGTGTAATGGCGAACGGCATGGGCGCGATACTAACAGTGCCTAGCCGCGCACAGCAACTCGCTCAGTGCCCGCCCGATTCTGTGTCCATCTGGCGGCGTGCTTTATCTAGGGAATAAACTGGTTGCATAAGCCGCATGATAGAATGGGGCGAGCGTTGCTGCCAGGCCGCTTTGGGTCTTGGCCGTGTAAAAAGCAGTTTCACGGGAGGTCGGTTCTGAGAGTTAGGTGCCGAGGACGTTTCAGGCCGCGATCGCAGCGATTAGCC
>NZ_JBEPQK010000043.1:0-15896 GCF_040547805.1 Bradyrhizobium sp. LA6.1
TATCGCTCCTTCGGTGGAGAAGTGGAGGCGTCAAGCACCCCCACGATATGCCGCCTTTCCGATTCCCGCCGTCACCAACTTTGGGCGATAGCTCGACTCCATGTCGGATCAGGCGCAACTATCCGAGATCGGCAATTTTTTCAGCGACTACACAAAGCTCTTCGACGAGAGGAACGGTGCCGCTATCGCGACATACTACCATGCGCCAAGCATAACCATGCGAGCCGACGCGTCTGTTCACGTTTTTCAGACACGCCAGGATTTGCAGGAATTTTTCCAGAATGTGGCCTAGAAGTATTACGCAGAGGGGTTACGCAGATCCACTTTCACAGATCTTGACGTAAAGCCGATTGGCTCAAAAAGCGTCCTCGCCACGCTGAAGTGGCAAATGCTTCGCGGAGACTGGAGTAAACTTCGCAGATGGTGGCAATCGTAAAATTTGATCCGACCCAACGAACGATGGCAGATCTTGACCTCGACCATTCACATCTAGCCGGTATGGGTTCAGAGCGGTCGGTGTGCGGCATCGCTGAAGGGATCTACCGGGCCGTAGTCCGAGTTGGGTCACAAGCGTCGCTCTCGCGCTCGGCGGCAAACTTCCGCTCTGGCGTCGTCCCCGACAAATAGCTGCGTCGCGTCAACGGAAGCGATGGGCCACGAGCGGAAGTGGCCTTATTCGATCACCTCGTTAGCGACCGCAAGCAACGCGGGCGGCACGTTGATGCCGAGTGCTTTGGGGCACCGCAGCGCCGTCTTACCTTGGTCCGCTCCCAGTCCTAAAGCCGACATCACGGCGTTTGCGCGGGTGGACAGCTAAGGGCCACTTCCAGACATCAAGCAGTCAGCGCCGCCCTGTCATCTTGCGCTCAATTCTTTCTTTACGCGCTCCACAGACTTTGGGCCATCTGGGTCGGACGGAACGAGTTGAGAGTACGCTTCGAAGTCAGACAATGCCTCTAGTAGACTGCGCTTCCTCTCCCACGCAACGCCGCGGTTGTAATAGGATTTGGCATATTTCGGATTGAGCAGGATCGCTTCGTTGTAGTCCGTGATGGCACTTTCGAGGTCGCCCTTGGCAACCCAAGCGTCCCCGCGGTTTTCGTACGCTTCGACATATTTCGGAGCAAGGCGGAGCGCCTGATTGTAGTCGGCGACGGCGCGATCGAGGTTGACCTTGGCCCTCCAGGCGTTGCCGCGGTTGTTGTAGCCTGTGAAGTAGTTCGGATCGAGCCGAATTGCCTCATCGTAATCGGCGATAGCGCGGTCGACCGCGCCCTTCTCCGACCAAATGACGCCGCGGTTGTTGTAGGCATAGACGTAGCTCGGATCGAGCCGATTGCCTCACTGTAATCGGCGACGGCGCGCTCGACCGCGCCCTTCTCCGCCCAAGCGATGCCGCGCTTGTTGTAGGCAGTGACGTGCTTCGGATCGACCCGGATCGCTTCGCTGTAGTCGGCGATGGCGCTGTCGAGGTCGCTCTTGCTCTTATATCCACCGCCACGGTTTGAGTAGATTTTCGCAAGTTCCTCGCCACTGAATTCGCCCGACGCAATGGCGCGAGAGCACGCCGCGATGGCAGCGTCGCCCGATTGCTTTGCGCAGGTGTCCGCGTCGTCTGCGGCAGCCACCGTAGGCAACCCTGCGAGAGCCGCCACGGCCAACCATGGCAACAACCAGTATGCGGACGAGCGCATCTGCATCGCACGTGGTCTCCGCAATTGACGGGAGGAGCCGGGATAGCCGATTTGCTATTCCCCTGGGCGCTGATCCCGCCCCCTTAGTCGGGGTCGCAACTCGAATGGTTCATCAGCGAGATGAGTTGCTCGGTTTCCGGTTTGGGCTCGGAAGCCGACATCATAAGAGCGAGCGCTAAGGACAGCAAAGGGCCAACAACCGACATTCAGGAGAGTCAGCGTGCCGGTCTTGAAGCTTTGAAGATATACCTATTGCTGCTGAAAAAATATCGGCCAGCTTCGTTCAAACGCTCGAACTCGTTAAGCCATTGATTAAGGTCGCCTGCCGAAACATCTCCGCGTCCTCCGACAAACATTTTTATGATTGTTGATAGTCCTTTGCTGAAGCTATCATCGTCGTAACTCAGGTTGAGGAGTGAGTATACGAAAGCATCATCAAGTCGAAGTCCAGAATTTTTGAGCCTGTGTGGCATCGTTCTCGGCAGACGCGGGTGGGCACAATGCGCCTCCCACGATTTCAAAACAGCCGCCATTCGTTTCGCGTCGTCGGAAAACCATACGACGGCGTCCCAATCGGTAGTGATGAAGATGGTTCGCCCGCCCGGCTTTAGAACGCGAAAAGCCTCCGACAAGACCGCGTCAACATCGGCGATATACTCAGCAACCTGCGCACACGCCACGACGTCAAAAGACGCGTCCGGGTGACGGAGTTTGGTCGCATCACCGACTTCGTATGACAGCCATGTAGGATGCTCACGTCGAGCGCAAAGTTCTACCAGGTCAGGCGAGATATCGATGCCGACCACAGCTCCATGGCGGTCAACAATTTCGCTCATCTCTTCGCACAGAAAACCTGGGCCACATCCGATATCCAGAACTTTTTCACCGGCCGATAAGTTGAGGTGCCGAATTGTCTCGCGCCGCTGCGCAACAATGTCCTTGGTACGATATAGCTTTTCGAGGTGCCGCGCAGCTTCATCCGTGAATGTTATTCCACCCATGTCGTGTTCCCTCCAAACAGATAGCCGGATGGGAAAGTGATCCAAGACGCTGAGACGCGCGTCAAAGGGTAACTGTTCTTCGAACTGGCCGATAGGTCTGAAATGGGTCAAAATCCGAAAGGCTCAGCGTGAGCAAATCTAGTTCGCTGCCACCCATGAAGCTGACCTCAAAGCGAAGGCTAGCCACTTCGCTGATGGGCCAATATCGGTCATGCCTTTTAGCACCCCTTACCACCATAAATGCCGCGAACCTTGGGCTGTTCTTAGTTCCTATTCGCACTGGTCGTCGTGACTTTTCTCCATCACATCGCTCACGGTGAAGCTCGCCGCCTTCGCTCCGTCGCTATCAAGATCGATCTACGAAGCTGTCGCCGAACATCAGCAGACCGCTCCGTGCTCTCACCGGTTAACTCATCTCGTCGACCCGGTCCGGGTAGAAGGCGACGTAGTCCTTGATCTGCGCCACCGCTTCAAACGGCGTCTCATAAGTCCACACCGCATTGACCGAACGATCTCCTCCAACCGGAATGCTGTAATAGGAGGCGTCGCCCTTGTAGGGACAGTACGAAGTGTGTTCGCTCCGCGTGAGCGCGGTCATATCGACATCCCGACGGGGGATATACTGAACAGGCGGATAGGACGCCTCGCGCAGCGTTAGCGCAGCGCTTGTGTCTGCGACGGTCTTTCCGCCGATCTTGACCACGATGCGCGACGGGTTCGCCTCGATCGAAATCGGGTGATCAGCCCCCGGAATCTTCACCACTTTGTCAGCCATGATTTGCATCCTTTTCAGTTGGAAGCGGGGTCTTGGGCGGCGTTTCCATGTCCTGGCTCCGTGTCCCAGCCAGCTAAATTCCCTCCGAGACGATGGAGGGGAATGGCAGCCGCTCGGCGGGTTGCAGGTTCGCATCGTCGCCTTGAAGTGACGATCTGAGGAACCGGTCGGCTTGCGACACGAAGAGTTCCGGGTACTGGTAGAACGACCCGTGATTTGCATCCGGATAAAGGATCAGCTGCGCATTCGGCAGGTTTTGCTGTAGGATGTAAGAGTTCACCGTAGGTATGATGACATCGTTACTGCCCTGCACGATCAGCGTCGGCTGACGGATATTTTTCAGACGGTCGAAGACGCTCTCGGCCGGCGCGATGTATTTGCCGATGGCCTCGCGCTGCGCGGATGCAGCTTCTCCGCTCACCTCTGGGTCGCGACGTCGCGGGAAAGCTTGCGTTCCAGAAAGGCGAGGCCTGCGGCCTGGCTCGAAGGGGACGGCGAGAAGTGAACGGCGAGCCAGAGATACTCCGGCGAGTCGTAGGTGGCCGCGAATATCTCTGCTGATCTGCTCGTTGCCATGTCAGCCCCACGCGGCCCGGTTCCGACAAGAATGAGCCGGCGAACTAGATCGGGAGCCTGGATTGCAATTTCCTGGGCGACCATGCCGCCGATGGAAAAGCCGAGCACGTCGACCTCGGTAAGCCCGAGTGCCTTGATGAACGAGATTGCATTTGCACCCATTTCCTGAAAGCTCGTCGGGACCCGGCCTGAACTGCTCGATACGCCCGCATTATTGAAGAGGATCACCTCGCGGTTCCCGGCCAGACCGTCGGTGACGGCCGGATCCCAATGATCCATGGTCCCGCGGAAATGCTGGTTGAAGACCAGCGGCACGCCGCCTGCCCTGCCGAAGCGGCGATAGGCGAAGCGGATGCCGTGGGCCTCGATGAACTGCGTGGGAGCGGTCTGGTGATTGTGTTGGGTCATGGAAAGCCCCGACGGTCAGTGGCTCTTGCCGCCATCGACGTGGAGGACATGGCCTGTGATGTATGAGGCTCCCTCCGACGCGATGAAGACGATCGCATTGGCAAGCTCCTCCGAGAGGCCGAGGCGGGCCATCGGCACGGTCGTCACCAGAGCCGCCTTGTTCTCGGGCGTGCCAGTGAAGCGGGTCAACATGCCGGTGTCAGTCGGACCGGGAGCCACGGCGTTCACACGGACGCCCGACTTTGCGAGTTCGAGCGCCACCGACTTGGTAATGCCTTCGACGGCGTGCTTGCTGCCGACATAGATCGACGCTCCAGCCGCGCCCTCATGCCCGTAGGTCGAGGAGATGTTGATGATGTTGCCGCTGCCCTGTCCCTTCATGACGCGCGCTTCGTGCTTCATGCTCAGCAGCACGCCGAGAACATTGGTGTCGAACGTCGCGGCGTAGCTTTCCGAGGTCTGGTCCGTAATCGGGCCGGGCTTGCCTTCGGTGCCGGCATTGTTCACCGCGACATCGAGACGCCCGAAGCGCTCAACCGTGCGGTCGACAAGGCGACGGACATCGTCTTCCTTGCGCACGTCGGCTTGGACGAACTCGGCTTCGCAACCAGACGCGCGGAGTTCGCGGACCAAAGCCTCCCCGGCATCCGGCTTTCTCCCGGAAACAACGACGCGATGGCCTGCTTTTGCGAACGCGACTGCTGCAGCGCGGCCGATGCCAGTGAGGGCCCCTGTGATCAATACGACTGACGATGACATGACTATCTCCTTGAAAAAGCGAGGTTTTGAGCAGAGGTGGCTCCTCTGCCCTGGACCGCCCGTCGTCTCCATCTCTTCAGTGAGGCGAAAGAGAGCGCGGCGTTGGGCCGAAGATGAGCACTCCTGAACGCCTTGAAAATTGGGCCGCAATTCCAAACATATCGGACTAGAATGTCCGAAATGGAGGTTCGCCTATGGACAGTCTGGGGTCGCTCAATGCCTTCGTACGGGCGGCGGAAGCCCGAAATTTCACGGTCGCGGGACGGCAGCTTGGCGTGTCGTCGTCAGCGATCGGCAAGGCGGTAGCTCGGATGGAGGAACGGCTCGGCGTGCGCCTTCTCCATCGCAGCACGCGCAGCATCACGCTCACCGCGGAAGGTGCCCGATTTCTGGAACGCTGCCGTCGCATCTTTGCTGAGATTGAAGCGGCCGAGCTTGAGCTGTCGCAGACGCAGGAGGCCCCGCGTGGCACGCTGCGTGTCGGCCTGCCATTGGCTGGTATGCTGATGATGCCGACTCTCGTCGCGTTCATGCGGGCCTATCCCGAGATTACATTGGATCTCGATTTCAGCGATCGGGTCGTCGATGTGATCGAGGAAGGCTTCGACGCCGTCGTGCGCTTCGCCGACGCCGGCGACACGCGCTTGATGTCCCGGGCTTTGGGCATGTATCGCCGACGCCTGGTGGCATCGCCGACCTATCTGGCGGCCAAAGGCGTTCCTCAGATCCCCGACGACCTCAAGGCTCACGCCTGTCTGCGCCACATGTTTCCGACCAGCCGAAGGTTCGAGCGATGGCCGCTGCGGGGAGAGCATGCCGACATCGAGAGCGAGCTGCCAAAAACGGTCGTGGCGAGTACGCTTGAGCCGCTCATCTATATGGCCGAACAGGGCATGGGCATCGCTTACCTGCCGGACTTCGCCATCAACCGCCAGCTTCGCGAAGGTCTGCTCGTCCCCGTGCTCAACGATTACACCGATCGTTCGGGACCGCTACGGGTCCTGTGGCCGTCGAGCCGGCAACTCGCTCCCAAACTCAGAGCTTTCGTGGACTTTCTCGCCGCGAACCTTGTGCCATCCGTCGAGGGCGAAGCAGAAAGCGGGATAAGTCGCCTAGCAAAGGTCGGTCTCGATCGGCGCGGGTGAGCAATGTCGGCTGCACTTCGAGACCGAGCGCTTCTGCGGTCGTGAGGCTAGTACACCTCAATCTTTGTGGACTGCTGAAGGGCAAGTCAGTCAATTTTTCTTGGGGCGTCCGCTTAGGGTCAAAATCCGAAAAGCTCAGCGTGAGCAAATCTAGTCCGCTCCGACCCATTAAGCTGACCTCAAAGCGAAGGCTAGCCACTTCGCTGATGGGCCAACAACCGACATCGGCTCGGCCACCCGGGAAAATCTACCCACTGCCGCCGGGACGGGAAATGAAAGGTGTCGCTGGCGACTTTCATCGGCTTGGCCACAAGATGATGATGCCAATGACGATCGGAGCCAGTCCAAAGGCCATCGCGACCCAGAACTTGGGCTCTTGGAGGATGTCGAAGATTTCGAGCATGTTGCGTAAGGATAGGGCACCTGAACACGTGGTCACGACCTGTGGGGTTGCTCCGTGATACTACGGGGGCGGGCTGACGCTCATCATTGCAGGTCGAAGCAGCCGGTCTAGGCTGGTGGCGATCTGCCGTATCGATTCGAAGAGAAATGGCGAAGTCTTCAAAACTTGTTGTCGCGAAGAAGGGGCGCGTGCTCCTGGTCAGACGACGGCGCGATAGGCTCTGGATGTTTCCGGGCGGTCGCAAGCGTTCAGGTGAGAGCGAAAGGAAGTGCCTTCGCCGAGAGATCAGGGAAGAACTGCCGAAGCTTAAGCTGGGGCCGGTGAAGCTCTGGAGAGAAGTGAGCGCAAAGAATCGTCAGTCCGGTCGCAAGATGAGTGATGCGATCTTCTTAGCCAAGAACGCGTCCGGCCCCCTGAAGATCGGCGACAAGAAGGAGATCGACAGGGCGGTCTGGTGCAAGCCACGAGGAATCCGGCTGACGCCGACTTCGCGCTACATTCGGGACAAGTTGCTTCCGAAGTGAATTGTGTCCCCGTCGTTCAGCACAATTGGCAACCCGCCTCGCATGATCTCAAGGGTTAGTGGTCTGGCTTTTCGCGCACGATGACGCCGGTCTTAGGGTCGGCATGAAATTCCATCTTCTGTCCGTTCTTGATGCCTTCGCCCTCCCATTGGCCGTCGTCGGCTTCAAGCTTAGTGATCTGCGAATAACCCGACTCCATGACCTTAGCCTTCACTTGCTCCATCGGCATCCAGTCAGGTCCGGGTTGATCTGCTCTCGCTGCTGAGCCCATGGCGAGGGAACCGAGAACCAGAATTGTGGCAAGTTTCATCACAAACCTCCTTTCGATGAGAAGGCTTCAACGGGCGCGCTGAATTGATGTTCCTCTGTCACGCCCGCGGCCTATGACACTGTGTCAAAGCGACGCAAATGAGTGAGCGGTGCTATGGCGTGGCGAGTTCAACCGATCGCTGCAACACATTCTGCGAACTTCTCAGCCGGCGTCTGATAGAGCAAGGTCTTTCTCGGCCTTTCATTGAGCTGCCTTGCGATGGCACTGAGCTTGGCGTGGCTGTGCAAGGACAGATCGGTGCCGCGCGGAAGATATTGGCGCAGTAATCCGTTCGTGTTTTCGCTTGACCCGCGCTGCCAGGGAGATCGAGGATCACAAAGTAGACCTCGACTTCGGTGGCCAATGTCAGCCGTTGATGGTCTGCGACCTCCTTGCCTCTGTCCCAGGTCAGCGACCGGTAAAGTTCTTCGTGCATTGCCGAACAGCTCGACGTAATTTCCAAAGCTGATGAAACGAGAACTATCATCGGCCAGCTCGCCCGGACATTCTCCGGGCAAATTGCGATGGGAGGCTGCAAGAAGCTGTGACAAAACGGTAAGTCGCGACACATTCTAACCGGCTACCGCCATCCGGCTCACCCACCAATGGCAGGACGCAATTTGGCCCGATAGAGGATACCTAGTATCGTCTGGCGGTAGCGATGCGCGTGATGAGGGATGCGATGTGCCAGTCCTGGACGCCCGACCGCCGCTTGTTCATCAAGGCCGCTAGTCGTTTCCTTGGCGCGACGGCCGCGGCCGGAGGTCTGCTGTCGCTTGGCCCATCGATGCCGGGGGCACGTTCGCAGCCTGAAGCGCCGCAGCCGGAGCCGCTCATCCAGCCGCCGGAGATGCATAGCGTCAATGGCGTGCTCGATGCGACGATTACGGCAGCGCCCGGATCGGTGCAACTCGGCGATCGCGCGTTTGCCGGACTGCTTTACAATGGCGCCTATGTGCCGCCGATGCTACGAGCGCGCTTGGGAGACATGCTGCGGATCACGTTCCGCAACAATCTGACTTCCGGGCTCGATCGTCCTGGCTACGTGGGTCCTATTTGTACCGGCGCCGGCACCGCGTCGAACCTGCACTTTCACGGTATGAGCGTGTCGCCACAGGGCAACAGCGATAACGTGTTCGTTCACATTCAACCCGGCGATACATTCCAATACCAAGTGCGCATCCCGGCGTCAGGTCGGCAAGGTCCAGGCTTGTTCTGGTACCACCCCCATGCGCACGGCTTCGTCAATGATCAAATCCTTGGCGGTATGTCAGGTGCTCTGGTCGTCGATGGCATTGATCAACTTTTCCCGCTGCTGCACAGGTTGCCTGAACGCTTTTTTCTGATCAAGCACGTCAAGTTTGACGACGAAAGCGAAATGGTTTCGATCAACGGTCAGATCAATCCCGTCGTCGTCATGCGCCCCGGCGAAATGCAATTTTGGCGCATCGCGCACATCGGAGCGTCAGATTTCTACAAATTGCGCATTGAGGGCATGCCGCTATACGTCGTGGCGACTGATGGGCACGCGTTGTCGCAGCCACGCAAGATGACCGAATTTTTCATTGGCCCCGGCGAGCGGATTGACGCCATTGCGATCGGTCCGCCGGCAGGGGAGTACCCGATGCGAACCATTTCTTTTCAGAACGAAGCCTGGCGGCCGCCGGAACCGGTGAGGCAATTGGCAGTCATCCATTCCAGCGGTTCGTCGCAGAGTGCGGCGATCGAGGATGATATCTTGCGCCAGCGAGTCACTGGGCCGCAATGGATAAACGACGTTCGCGCCGCGGCCATTGCACGGCGCCGGACGCTATCTTATTCGCGAACCGCCGACCGTAAGGTATTCATGATTGACAGCCGCGTCGTCGACGAGGCGCGCACCGACCAAACCGTCAAGCTCGGCGATACGGAAGAATGGACGGTGGTCAACACGGATCAGCAGTATCACAGCTTCCACATTCACCAGACACCGTTCCTGGTGACGGAAGTAGGCGGCGTTTCCTGGCGCGATGATAGTCTGCGCGACACTTTTTCAGTACCGCCCGCAACGGACCAAGGGCCCGGCGCGCTCAAGGTCGTCATTCCGTTCACCGATCCAGCGATCGTCGGTCGATTTGTGTACCATTGTCATGCAGTCGATCACGAAGACAAGGGCATGATGGGCATCATCGAAGTCGTTGCTTGAACGCACCTGCACGCCGCGATTAGGTGACAAATACATTTCCCGCTTCGAGTCATTAGCGGAAGTGACGACTTCCCTTTGCTATATTTGGTCTACCCCCGAAAGCAGACATCCAGCGGACGGGCCGGCATGTCCGCTAAGGGCCAATATTGTTGTAAAAGTCGAAGATCGAACAACCCTAAAAATCTCGCGAAGGTTGATCTTTGGACTTCTCTCTGCTGCCGTGTCGCTTTTCAACGCCACTTCGGAGGTCCGTGATCGATTTTGGATGAAACGATATGGTCCCTCACGTCGCCGCGCGTAAAGCGCATCAGCGACTAGCCAGCCCGACCGACATCGTTTATCGAATTCCGATAAGCAAATGCCCTGGACCGGATCAAACGTCCGTGAGCTTGAATTCGTCGACTGACATCTCCGCCGTCCAAAAATCTCCCGCCGGATCGCCGCTGGAGGTCCTGCGGATCTTCCTGAAGCTTGGTCTGACCTGCTTCGGCGGCCCGATCACCCACATCGGCTACTTCCGCGACGAGTTCGTCGTGCGGCGGAAGTGGATCGACGACCATGCCTACGCCGATCTGGTCGGGCTGTGCCAATTCCTGCCGGGCCCTGCCAGCAGCCAGGTCGGTTTCTCAATCGGTCTGATGCGGGCAGGCTACCTGGGCGCGCTCGCCGCCTGGACCGGCTTCACCCTACCGTCGGCCGCGATCCTCGTCCTCTTCGCCTACGGCGCCGGCGCGCTGAGCGGACCGGTCGGCGCCGGTCTGTTGCACGGACTGAAGCTGACCGCGGTCGCCATCGTGGCGCAGGCGGTGTGGGGCATGGCGCGCAACCTCTGTCCCGACCACGAGCGAGCATCGATCGCGGTCGTGGCGGCGCTGATCATCCTCTTCAGCATAGCGTCGGTCGCCCAGATCGGAGCGATCGTGCTCGGCGGCCTCGCCGGTCTGTGGCTGTGCCGCAGCGAGGCGCCGGCGCCGTCCGGACACGTTGAGATTCCCGTGTCACGAACCGTCGGCCTGATCACCCTCGGGATGTTCTTCGTCCTGCTGGCCGGGCTCCCCGCGCTGCGCGGCCTGACGGGATCCACGGGCGTCGCCTTGTTCGACGCCTTCTACCGCTCCGGCGCGCTCGTCTTCGGCGGCGGCCATGTCGTGCTCCCCCTCCTCCGCGAAGCCTTCGTCACGCCGGGGTAGTTGAGCGACGACGTATTCCTCGCCGGCTACGGCGCCGCCCAGGCGGTGCCGGGCCCGCTCTTCACCTTCGCGGCCTACCTCGGCACGGTGGTCTCTCCGGAGCCGAACGGGCTCGCCGGCGCGGCGCTCGGCCTCATCGGCGTATTCCTACCCGGGATCCTGGTCCTGCTCGGCGCCCTGGCGTTCTGGGATTTGTTCCGGAAGCGGGCCGGCGCCCAGGCCATGATGCGGGGCATCAACGCCGCGGTCGTCGGCGTACTGGGCGCTGCGCTGTACGATCCGGTATGGACGACGACCGTGCATGGGCCGCGGGATTTCGGCATCACGCTTGTCGGCTTCGTTCTGCTGGTCGCCTGGCGCGCCCCGCCGCTCGTCGTTGTCACCTTGAGTGCCGCCGCTGGATCCGCGATGGCGTTCCTCTGAGGTCGGTCCCGCGAATAGCCGGGTTTTCGAACGTCCCGTTAAAGCGATCTATGGCGGTATCGCCGATAATTCCCGGTCTATCTGGAGATCGTACGTGGACCAAATCCGGACGGATTCTTCGCGAGTGCCCGCCCTCGACCTGCTGCGGCTCGTGGCCGTCGGCGCGGTGGTTCTGTACCACTACGGATTCTGGGGCGCGGCATCGCATGGCGTTGCTCAAGTCGCGCTGCCCGCGCTGGCCCCTGTCGCGCAATACGGCTTCCTCGGGGTCCCGGTCTTCTTCGCCATCAGCGGCTTCGTCATCGCATACTCAGCGGAGGGACGCACGCCAGTCGGCTTCGCCATCGCTCGCTTCAGCCGCATCTATCCGGCATATGTGAGGACTGCTCTGGGTCTTGGCCGTAAAAACGGTTTCACGGGAGGTCGGTTCTGAGAGTTAGTGCCGAGGACGTCTCAGGCCGCGATCGCAGCGATTAGCCGCTTGGTTTCGATGATGTTCATGACCCGTGTCAGATTGTCGGCCAGGACGGAGAGTGCCATCTCAGCGGCGACCTTCGGAAGGGTTTTGGTGAGGAAGTGCGTCGCTCCCATGCGAGCCTTCATCGTGCCGAACGGATGCTCGACTGTCTCGCGACGCTGACGCATGGCTTGTGGGTTCGCATCAAGGGTTGCTGCACCGCGTCGAGCAGATGCTCATACACCCATCGCGTAATCCGCCGCTCCGCCATCACAAACTGCGCATCGCGCGGCACTGCCAGATTTAATGCTTTCGGAGCAGTTGAGCATCGTAGTCTCCTCTTGGCTTTATCGCAGCTGTCCGTCGATCATCCATTGTCGCTGTCGCACTTGATGAGCCTGTGCGCTTTTCCAACGCATGCAGCCTAAGACGCTCGCGATCAGCTGCTCAATTGAACGTAGGTAATCGTCCGGCATGTAATGGGTTAACGGAACCATACGAACGTTTATAGGGGCTCGCCGTTAAAGCCGACGACTTCCGCAACGGGTCAAAAGCGCCGTTTTGGCTACGGCGGTCTGCACCGCCAATCGGACGTACTCGGTGTCGGCAGCCACTTCGCAAAAGGGTCAATGACGGACCTATGTCAGACCTCGCGCAATGTCCGAAAAGGGCCCAGCAGCGGGACTAGCAAAATGCCCCAGCAATGGCCGGTATCGAGCGATCTGACGGGAACGTAGAGGCTTCAGAAAAGTTGCTCATGTGGGCGGGACTTGGGAAGTGAGACGATGATCCGCCCAATATTCGTCGCTATGGCGCTTGCCAGTACATCAACACCGGCGTTCGCCGAGACATGTATCGCTTCTCACTATGGCTATAGCGGCGGCCGAACCGCTTCCGGCGAACGGATGAATCCAAGCGCGATGACTGCAGCCCATCGCACTAGGTCGTTCGGTTCTGACGTCACAGTGACCTCGCACTCAAGCGGACGAAGCGTCACTGTCCGAGTCAATGACCGCGGTCCCTTCGTAAAGGGACGCTGCATAGACCTGTCTACCGGGGCCGCGCGTGCACTGGGAATGGCTGACCTTGAAACGGTCTCCCTTCGCTGAGTTCAGCGTCTCGGAAAAGTATCTCTGCAAAGCGACAAGCTACCGCCTAAGGGTCATTTTCGGGCTTAGGCGCGCTCTGTTGCGAGGTCCGCTATTCCAATGAGCCGACATCGCGAGTGTGACGCTGCCGCAAGATATCGGGTGCCGAGCTAGCGATCGAAGGTTCGTGCCTCTCGCAAGGGGAACCCGGATTGCGCTTGTTCTGTTAGGTATAGCGCGCGGCCCCCAACCAGTAAGATTGCCGAGCCAGCCTATGCCCAAGATCCGCGTTTCAATCCAGGAATTGCAGCGACGAGCGTTGCTAGAAGTGAGAAAGCAGCCCGGCTGTCATAACGTCCTGGAAATAGCGATCAATCGCGTTGCAAAGCACGCTGAAAATAACTGGTCGCTCTGTGTGCTCGCAGCGGGTGCGGCAGATGCAAATCCCGCCGCGCGCGCGGCGGTTCACGTCCAAACTGTTTTGCGCCGGGACTATGATCTGCTGACGGATTGATCTGTAGTCCATCAATGGAAGGCCACGCAGGAAGGCTCGGACTGGGGGAAGGCTATCAAGTGCCCGCGCCGCTGGTAGTGTTGTCGGCCTGCGGCATGCTGTTCCGTTTCGCCACGCTCCGCTGCTGCCGCTTTACTCGCAAGGTAGATCGGGACAAACTCCCGATGCGGCAAAGCGGATGACTGGCGGTGCAAGGCAGCGGCTTGTGCTCCGTCGCTCTCGAACCGGGAACGTCAGCTTGCCAGATTGACCGAGCGAAAAGTGCCGACCCGATCGCGACACCAGGACCGCCGGCAAGTCCCCTGGCGAGGCCGAGACATGCGGACGGAGCAGAACCAAGTGGAATATGCGGCGACCCAGCCGACAATAGTCAGGTCGCGCGCTCTTGCAGCTATTGGCGCTGCCGTCGCTATCGTTGTCTTCATTCTTGACACAATTACCGCAAAGGAGATTGCCCTCGCGGTGCTGTACGTGGGCGTTGTGCTGCTATCTGCGAAGTTTCTTCAGAAGCGTGGAGTTGTGCTCGCGTCGTTGGGATTAATGGCTCTGACGGGGCTAAGCTACATGCTGTCGGAGCACGATGTATCGCCAGGCATCGCACTTTCGAACGGCCTTCTCACCCTAGCGGCGATCGGCATTACGGCTTTCCTCGCGGTGCAAAGCCGATCGAGAGAAATGGTGCTGCGCGAGCAGGCCGGACTCCTCGACCTCACCCACGACACAGTGTTCGTGCGCGACATGAACGATGTCATCTCCTACTGGAATCGCGGCGCCGAGGAACTGTACGGATGGAAAAGAGGTGAAGCCGTCGGCAAGATTACCCACCAACTCATGCGGACGACCTTCCCCATGCCGCTCGAGCAGATCATGGCAAAGTTGCTCCGCAACGGCCGCTGGGAAGGGGAACTCGTCCACACGAAAAAAGACGGCACGCAAGCAACCGTGGCGAGTCGGTGGTCTGTGCAACGGGACGGACGGGGCCGGCCCGTCGCGATCATGGAGACTAATAATGACATCACTGAGCGCAAGCAGGCCGAAAATGCGCTGCGGCTCAGCGAGGCCTATTTGGCCGAAGCACAGAGATTGAGTCTCACGGGCAGTTTCAGTTGGAAAAGCTCTGGCGGAGAGTTCTTCTGGTCGGAGGAGAGCTCCAGAATCCTTGGATACGACCGAACAACCAAGCCATCACTGCAGCTGCTCATACAAAGAGTTCATCCTGCGGACATCGACCGAGTTAGGCGGGTAATCGACCGCGCATCGCGCGAGGGCAAGGACTGGGAGCTCGAACATCGATTCCAGATGCCTGATGACTCGGTCAAGTTCGTGAAGGTTGTGGCTCGCGCCGTAGCAGATGAATCGGGCAAGGTTGAGTTCGTTGGAGCGATCATGGACGTCTCTGCGGCCAAGCAAGCGGAACAGGAGTTGCGCCAGGCACAAGCGGACCTCGTTCACATCACGCGTGTCACGACCTTGGGCGAGCTGACGGCCTCGATCGCCCACGAAGTCAACCAGCCCATTGCGGCGGTAGCCACCAATGCCGCAGCCGGCTTGGGCTGGCTCGAAGCTGAACCGCCCGATCTGGATAAGGTCCGCGCGACCCTCGGCTATATCGTCCAGGACGCCGAGCGTGCGGGCGATGTCATGCACCGGATCCGCGCCCTAGCCAAGAAGGCGCCCCTACGCCTGGCGCGGGTTGACGTCAATGAGGCCGTCCTCGAAGTCATCGCCTTGACCCGGAGCGAATTGGTGAGGCATGGCGTATCCCTGCAGACCCAGCTCGCGACGGGCTTGCCGCTCATCGAAGGCGACCGCATCCAGCTGCAACAAGTAATCCTCAACCTGATCCTCAATGCGGTCGAAGCCATGAGCAGCATCGACAAAGGGACGCGCGAGGTGAGGATCACCAGTGAGAGAGAGGCCTCGAACGCCGTGCTCGTCACCGTGCGGGATTTCGGCCCAGGGCTGGACCCGCGGAGTGTGGACCGCCTGTTCGAAGCCTTCTACACGACCAAGCCTAGCGGCTTGGGCATGGGCCTTGCGATCTGCCGTTCGATCATCCAGGCCCACGGTGGCAGGCTGTGGGCCACTGGGAATGAACCTCGGGGCGCCGTCTTTCAGTTCACCCTCCCGCTAGAACGGGGTAAGACCGTTCCCGCCGAGCACGCCGGCGCTTGAGCTTGCAGGAGCGAAACGGATTCCATTCTTGGCGACCGCCGATATCGATGCCGTGATCACCCGCCAGTCGGAACGTCCGCTTCGGGTCAAAAGCAACGGTGGACGCCAAGTTGGATCGCGTCCGGTTTGCCTCTGACAGCCGACATGACACGCGCTCAATCGACCTTCGGCTAAGGGCCAAAACCGGAAGTGGAATGGTTTTCGATACATCTAGGGCGATTGATCTTAGGCCTGTACCAAGCGACAGTATGGACATGGAGATGCAGTGT
>NZ_JBEPQK010000044.1:0-10491 GCF_040547805.1 Bradyrhizobium sp. LA6.1
AATCGAAAGACGAACGGGTGAAACTGTCTGGGTCAACTCCCTGATCGTTTTCACACACAAAGATGGGGAGTTGAATTGGCAAACGTCAGATGTCGAAAGCCATTGGCCACGACCCCGAACCGGCCTGGCTCAATGTCGCAGTTGGGTCAAAATGCGAAGAACTCTCTTTGAGCATATCGAGTCCGCTTGGCCCCCCAAAGAGCGGACATCTAGCGGTCATGCCGGGTCGCCCGGTTGGGGCCACAAGCGCACTCGCTGCCCTCCTTTAGATCTCCTCGTCAAGAGGCGTCTAGCTGTCACCTCATTCATTGCTCCCGCACGCCTCCCTTCCTCAGCCCATCGAGAATATCGTCGAGCTCACGCCGAAACTGCGGGTTAGTTGAGAATGCATAAGCAAGTTGACCGTACGCCTGCACGGTGAAGTTTGGTCGAACCTTGTTCAATTCGGCTAACGCCTGCCGTGCCTGCTCCAATTGCCCCGTGGCTCCATAAGCCGAGGCCAAATCTACATAGGCGTACCAGTACGAGTTGTTCAGATTGACCGAGCGCCTGCATTCCTCGATGGCTTCTCCATATTCGTGCAGGTGCAAGTGTGCATGGCAGAGCCAGTAACGCCAAAGAAAAGCAAGAGGATCTCTGGGACTGAGACGGAGAGCCAACTGGGCCGGGGAGAAGGCTTCGCGCGCCCGCCCGGAGACGATCAATGCGATTGCTTTAATACCGTGGGCAGTTGGATAATTTGGATCAATTTCGAGGGCAGCATCGTATTCAGCCAATGCCTCCTCAGGGTGTCCAAATAGAAGAATGTTTCCCTTGATCGCATGAGCCCTCGCGCTTGCCGAGCTTTTGGACAGAACTCTGTCGATGAGGTCGATCGCTTGCTTTTTGTCTTCAACAACGGACGCAGACCATCCGTTGTTCACATCCGCGGCTAAACACTGCGCTTTCCCGACCATGGCCTCAACGTTGTCCGGATCGAGCCGTAGCGCGCTGTCGAACAAGTCCTTTGCCTGAGCATTTTCTGTCTTCTGCCGCGTCTCGTAGAACTTTGCCCAGCCGCGCATACTGAAGTCCATGGCGTCAGGATTGCGTGATCGGTCCGTTTCGCTACGGCGGCTTTCGGCCTGGATCAGTTCAATGTTGAGCGAGCGAGCGAGCCGAGCTGTGATCTGGTCCTGCAAGGCGGCGAGGTTCGTACGATCGCCGTCGAAACGATCCGACCAGACGTCGCGGCCGCTTGGAAGATCAGTAAGCGAAACGTTGACTCGGATCTGATCTCCATTGCGCCGCACCGCGCCTTGGACCGCCCAGCGAATGCCAAGGTCCTTGCCGAGCGTCCTAAAGTCGATCTGCTTGTTCTTGTATGTAAAGGCCGTTCCGCGTCCGATGACGAACGCGCCGGGCATTTGCGCGAGGTCGGTCGTCAGATCGGTCGTAATGGCGTCGGCGAAATAGTCCTGCTCCGGATCGTTGTTGAGGTTTGCGAATGGCAGAACAACGAGAGACAAACGGGGAGCAATGTCGGGCCGGGCCGTAGCCTCCCTCTGCGTCTTTTGGCTTTCCGGAAACACGTCTGTGCGCAGCGTCTTCCACACATTCCAGTAGCCGACGAGGCCACCCGCGATCGCGCCGACGGCGGCAATCGAGGCAAGCGCCCCGCCGATCAACCGCAATCGTGCCCGCAGGCGACTCTTTAGATTGCGATCGGATGGCGGTTTCCCCGGTTGCTCCTTATCGGACGTCGCTTTGTCCGGTTGCTCGTTATCGGATGTCGGTTTGTCCGGTAGGTCGTTGGAGACTCCCGAGTTCGTCACCGTTGCTTCCCCGCAGGGGCCAAACGCCCGGATTTCAAACACTATTCTAGCAGATTTTCGCGGCTTCGAGTTAGTCAAGGTTGCTGACTTAGTTCACGCCTCTCTCAAGTTGTCGCTTGGACAATTGTCGGTTCTACGTCGTCCGAATAGATGTCCGGTTGGGTCAAAATGCGAAGAACTCAGCGTGAGCAAATCTAGTCCGTTCCGCCCCACTAAGCGGACTTCAATGAGAGGTGTCGCCACTTCGCATCTGGGCCAGCAGGCGACATTGCGCTGCAGGTCTAACGACGAGCGCGGCTGAGGTGGCCATAAGCAAAGCCCCGGACGTCGCCGCGGCTTTCAATGCAGTATTCTCGACCAGCGGACTGCGAGGAACGAGTTGTTCTTTTTGGAGAATAGTTGCGTTCTCTGTGCTCGCGAAGGCCGCGTCACTCCTTGAACAGGTCAACACTGATGAGGACGACTGGTTCGGATGAGGTGTTCTCGGCCCAGTGGTCAACATCAGTGCTTTCGGTGATCACCTCGCCGGCCTTATAGGTCCGGTCGGGGCCGCCCTTGCGGTGCTCTGTCAAGCTACCCTTCATTATGTAGCTCAGCGCAGGACGGTCTTTGTGACTATGAAAGCCGGCAACTCCGCCTGGTTCGATGGTGATCTGTCGAACGCGCATCTGACGCTGTGCAAAGTCGTCCAATCCTTGCTTGCCAAGCGCAAAGCCCGACAACGCTTCCGCCTTCATCCCCTTGTTCTCCGTTGGGGCCTGTTGGGCAATCGCGATGCTTAGTCCGCCGCCGGCCGCCAGAATAGAGAGTGCCACCGATAGTGTTTTCATCATATTATCCTCCTTTCCTGCGCAAGGTCCCGTCAGGTCGACGGGCGCCTGAAACGATACGTTGCCCCCCGTGAAGGTAACACAAAAACCAGCTCCCTTGGCGAGGAGCCCCGATGTCTCAGTTGGGTCACGAGACTCGGGGGCGGGATGTTTTGCGACCCGCGTCACTCACTCGTCACAACGTGTCCTACCGCGCGATTGCCAATGTCTGCTCCGGGGTCAGTCGCGTCAATTTGCGACTCGCCAATCACTTCTTGTTTGCCCTCCATTCCGGATATGTCGCTGCGCCGCAATAGCTGACTGATACGGCCAGAAGGCGAAATGACTGAATTGCCGGTTTAAGTTTCCTTTATCCCTAGAAGCGGACACGCCGCAGACATCGGGATACACCCGACCCCTAGTCCGACGGCAGCCCGTTCTCAGTGGCATGCGCTGTCGCCGCGAGGCCAGACTGGCCGTTCACTTCCCAAGGGCAACTCGGCAGATTGGATCACACGCCTAGTGAGCTGTAACCTGCAAGCAGAAGCATCCCGGCGGCGCTTCAATGTCCCTTGGTCAGCGACATTGCCACAATCTAAGATGTTCACGCGATTGCTTTGGTGTGTTAGTTGTCAGTAGTCCCAGGACACGCGGACATTTTTTAGTTATTGGGAGGCCATCATGACTGTGCGCTCCGCTTCGTATGTCATGTCAGCAGCACTTCTCACGTTCGCGTCGGCTGCGTTTGCAGGCGAGCAGGTGCTTGAGTTCAAGCTTGTTACCAAGCCATTGGATCTGAAAGTAACAGAGGTCGCGAACGTCGAAGGTGAAGCGGTGATGTCCGGCAAAATGTTCGGCGTTGCCTACTTCAAGGATGGACGAATTGCGATCAAGGATTTCGTCCACGCTGCCGACCTGCTCAAAGGTTCAGGCCCCATTTTCGGATACAGCACCTATACATTCGAAGACGGGTCATCGATAACGGCGCGCTACACCGGAACCGTCAAAGAGGGCCAAACGAAAGGTGAATATACGATCCTTTCGGGCACCGGAGCTTACGCCAATGCAATTGGCACGGGCGGGTTTGAGACCGTCAAGAGCACGTTCAAGGGCGCGGGTCTCTTTGACGGAAGGTTCATCGTCAAAACGCCTTGACAACTAGCGTATGGGACGCTCGCGACGACTTACTCGACGCCAGCGTCCCCGCGGCTCTTCGACGACGCTTCAGGTCCATCGGGTTCATGCCGGCGGCAACCGACTTGGCGCCTTCACGGACGATCGCAGCCGCCAGCACGGTCGCGGTGGTGGTGCCGGCCGCGTCAGCGGACTTGGAAGCGACTTCGCGCACCATCTGCGCACCCATGTTCTCGAACTTGTCGTCGAGTTCGATCTCCTTGGCGACGGTGACGCCGTCCTTGGTGATGCGGGGAGCGCCGAACGACTTGTCGAGGACGACGTTGCGGCCCTTCGGGCCGAGCGTCACTTTCACCGCATTGTGGAGAATGTCGACACCGCGCAGCATGCGGTCGCGGGCGGCTCATTGAGCCATAACAGAGCCTCTCGCGCTTCCAGAAACAAGACCCGCTCCTTCTGTGGTCGATGATAGCTCACTGCTAGAGAGGTAGCAAAACGGGCCTTGACGTCGTGGACGTGCTTCGCGGGCCCACTTAAATTGCTCAAGGTTTATGAACGAGCTCGTTCGTGGGGGCTTGCGGAGAACGCGCGAGTGAATGGCCGCTGTCGGTCAAAAGCGCCGCTTCGGCGCCGGTTTGGCTGTGTCCGCTCTCCGGAGTGAAGTGTTCGGGTTAGTCGGCATGGGCCAACAACGGAAGTCGAAAGCGGGCCTTAGCCAACGAGTGCAACAGTGGCGTCTTAGCCGTCCTAGAAATTGATCCTCTCTTTCGCAAGGACATGCTGCAGAGGAGGCCGTTGCAGTATTCTATCTTTGAAGCCCGCAAAATTCTTCAATTCCTGCATCGGATAGCCTCGGCGTAGTCCCGAAGGGTAGCCCGGCGAAAAGAAATGCGATCTGACCCATCTGTTCTGATCAGAACCTAAGTTGCTGAACTTCCCCTGGCCGGAGCGCGTCTAGTTTTACGCGCAGGCGGTGCTTCAAGAGCCTAGCCGCATACCCCTCGGGGATGACCCGCGCGACCGCTTCCATCGCCTTTTCTGGCGTCACTGCTGCGACCCAGTATGACCTTTTCCCTTCGGGCGAGATGACCCCGACTATGGGTAAGCGGACCATCATCAAAAACTTCCATATGAAAACCGCAACTATAGGTGTTAGAATTTGCCACATCAAGGTGTGGTCGTGATCTTGGTTAGCGTCGGCCAGGCCCGCGAAAACGCACACACCTAGGTTTTGCGTCGGACTCGGCACCTTCAGGAGTGATCGCTCGGCGGATCAAAGGCCGGCTCGCCTCCGCCGAATCAGGACCGGCTTCGCGATTCGCATTTGATAAGGAAAGGCCGACTAAGGGCATGGTTTGAACGCAGTCCAACATCGGAACGTCCCCGAAATTCCATTCGAATTCACGATAGAACTTCCACCTCCACGCTATGAGCGAACGATCGTAAGTCGCGATACAAAGGGTCACATAATTCGATCTGCTCCATCAGAGCCCAATGCCACGCTACACTGACCCGAGGATCACTGACGGATTACGGGCCAGGAAAGGTGTGCCCTTGTCTTCGAGCACCACGATGGACATGGCGCTTCGATCAACATTCGCCATGCGAGGTTAGCGCGTGCGCGCCTTCGATTAGCTTAGAACGAGACTGCGGCTCTCGCGCGGACGTGGAGCCTGTTTGCTCTGCGCGAGTGCCTCAATCGCTTTCTTGAGTCATTCAACATTTGTCTCCAGCTTCGTGAATCGTCCATTCGCGTAGTACGCCAGCACGACCAGCGTCCCTAGGGCCGCGAGAAAGCACGCCCAATTGATGTTGATAGTAAGCATTGGCGCAACCTTAAGCCTTTGCAGAACGCGTTCTAGGCGTGAGAAGTTGATAGGACGAGAGTCAGGCTTAGCGACAACGCAAGTTGGCCTTTACGACGAGTCGACCGACAGCTCGTGTCGGCTACATAGTCCATACTGACTTCAAACTGCCCGGGCATGGACCGGGACGCAACCGACCCTTGCCATGTGGGCATTCGCAAGTCGACCATTAGGCAATGAGCGGTCTGGAGATCGCGAGGCCGGCCCTGCCCGGAAGCTCGCTAAAGATGCCGGGCAATTTCCCGTGAGTCCAAACACGGGCATTTCGAGAACCACCCCTCATCTGTCGTAGGAACCTTTCGTTTTATTTTCGTTCGAGGCCACATCATCGCTCACAAGCGAAGACATTGCGGTGACGCGCGCCAGTTTGCGACGCGAGTCTCAAAGTTTGCCTGGCGGAACAAGCAGCTACCCGTACGGTGTTACCCATGCACATTTCGCAATTGTCTTGTCCAGGCACTTGCATCTAAGCGAGGACGCAGGGAGCAGAACAGTCGGCTGGCGCTCACTGAGAGAGGGAGTTTGGTTGTTGAGGAGAACGAAGCCGTGTGCAGGCCGTTGAATCACGTTATACGAACACAAGCCGGACTTGAGCGTCGTAAGGGTCATCTGCGGTGACGCGCGCTGGCGGGATCGGTAACTGCCTTTTGGCAGCACTGCCGTCAGGAGACTTCGCTCTCCTCGCGCCGGATCTGAAGAGGGTCGCACTCGATCAGGATGCGCTGCTGTCGCGAATGGGGGACCAGGTCGAGCATGTCGTCTTCCCTCACAGCGGCGTCATCTCTCTCATGATCGACATGGCGAATGGGCAGACCGTTGCTAGTGCTGTAGTCGGGTGCGAGGGCGCTCTAGGCACACTTTCCGTGCTGGGCTCCTCGCCCTCCGCCATCACGGCCGTCGTTCGCGCAGCAGGCACTGCCTCGCTGATTCCCGTCTCGCGCTTTCACGCCGCTTTTAGTCGGAGCCCGGCGATCCGGCATGCGGTCCAGAGCCACATCACGGCGATGCTGGTGCAGCTTCAGCTCGGCGGAGCCTGCAACGCACTCCATCCGGTGCAAGCCCGGATGGCACGCTGGTTGCTTAATTTTCGCGACCGTATCGACACTGATGTCCTGCCGCTGACTCAGGAAGCACTATCGGAGATACTGGGCGTGCGACGAACAACGGTGACGCTCCTAATGCGCAATCTACGTTCGTCCGGAGCAATTCGATCTGATCGGCGAGGCCACATCGAGGTTGACCCATTTCGACTCGCAGCGGCGGCGTGTGAATGCCACGGCACGATACGTCTCGAAGTAGAGAAGATTTTTTCGACAGTTACCGCCCCAGGCAACCCTGGTCCTATCGGATCGCGAACGCCCGACTAGCGATGCGGCGCAGCAATCAGGATGGAAGTGCAGCGTCAATCATGATGAGAGAGCCTCGGCGGGCGCGTGACCCAGGAAGGGCGTAGCCCGACCGAGTTACGAGTCCGGCGACGACGCGATCCACAAGGGGGCTGCGGCGCAAACCGCACCACAAGTCGGGCTCGTCATCGCTAAGTACGGCGCGACGCTCGAGAAGCTGTCGCATACGTAGGTATAGTCGTCAGGCGACTGTTCCTAATCGACATTCGGCTCCGGGAAGCTAGTTTGCCCCACCGCGCACCATTGGCGACCAATGGAGCCGCCTGCCACTCCAGCGCGGACAACCTCTGGCGTCTATCGCAAGGGATGTGTCCTTTGGGCCATCGCACTTCAGCAGCAAGGTAGGCCGTGCAAAACCCGGCTCAAATGCCCTCTCAGATTGCCGGCAAGTGGCAAGAGGTTGTGAGTATACTTATCAAGATCGTGCGTGCTCCCTTTTTGAAAAGGCGGGGCGAGCCGGCCGACGGCAAAGTCTTCGTCTTCGGCAACTCCAAGGGCGCGCGCAAGCGCGCCGAAGATGCACTACGCGAGAGCGAGGAACGCTTCCGTACCCTGGTGCGATTTTCCTTTGATGTGTACTGGGAAACCGATGCGCAGCATCGCTTCGTCCGCCAGGAGTTCGCTGAGACGCTTGCCGAGCCTCCGGTTTCCGAGATCGGCAAGACGCGCTGGGAAGTGCCCTATTTGGAGCCCGGCGCAGAGGATTGGCGTAAGCACCGGGAGACGCTCGATGCGCACCTGCCGTTCCGCGATTTCGAACTCGCGCGCCCTACGCCCGAGGGCGGCAAATGCCATGTCTCGGTCTCCGGGCTGCCCGTTTTTGACTCGAATGGGCGCTTCACAGGCTACCGCGGCGTCGGGCGCCACATCACGGAGCGGAAGCGCACCGAACATGCGCTGCGGGAGAGCGAGGCCCGTTTCCGCACCTTCGTGGATCATGCGACAGACTTGTTCATGCTCCACGACGACGACGGCTACGTTCTCGATGTGAACCGAAATGCTTGCGAGAGCCTGGGCTACAGCCGGGACGAACTGATTGGCACCACCCAATCCGTCTTCGACCTGGAGTTAAATGAAATGAACTGGCGGCTTGACCGCGGGCGCCTCACGGCTGGGTGCATCGCAACGCGGGAGAGTTGCTATCGCCGAAAGGACGGCACCGTGTTTCCCGTTGAAATCCGCATGCGTGAGTTCTGTCAAGGCGGGCAGCGACTGGTCATCTCTCTGAGCCGCGACATCACCGAACGCAGGCGGGTCGCGGAGACTTTCCGCGAGATGCAGGGGGAGCTGACACATGCCAATCGCGCGGCAGCAATGGGTCAGGTTACCGCGTCGGTCGCCCACGAAATAAGCAAGCCGATCACCGCCATGATCTGCAACGCAGAGGCCGCAATCAGCTGGCTAGGCTCCCAACCTCCAAATATCGGAGAGGTACGGCGGGCGCTCGCAGCCATCATCACGGACGCCAATCGAGCCGAAGAGGTCATCAATTGGGTCCGTGCTCTGATTAAGAAGGCGCCGGCGCCGAAGGAGAGCATTGATGTCAATAATGTCATCCTGGATGTCATCGCCATCGTCCGGGCCGAACTGCTCAGACATGGCATTTCCCTGCAGGCCGACCTCGCCACGGGCTTGCCGCTCGTCGAAGGCCATCGCGTTCAACTGCAACAGGTTGTCTTGAACCTGATCCTCAATGCGATCGAAGCAATTAACTCGCTCGATGATGGAGGGCGAGAGCTGCGAATCAGCACGACCTCGGATGCCGCAAGCGGCATTCTTGTCGCCGTGCGGGATAACGGTCCGGGAGTTGACGAGACCATCGTCCATCGCCTGTTCGAGCCCTTCTACACCACCAAAGTGGAGGGCATGGGCATGGGTCTGGCTATCTGCCTTTCGATCATCGAGGCGCACGGAGGACGGCTTTGGGTCGGCGCAAATGAACCGCGGGGCGCCGTATTTCAATTCAGTTTACGCGCTCGACAGGTGTGACCCCGTTCTTCAGGGCTGGGCGCTGGGTGAGGCGGCGGAGGCCCGGAAGCCGACCACCTCGATGCGCCTCCTGCCGTCACGCTCCCGTACCAGGCAAGCTCCTTATTCCATTTTCACGCAGTTGATGTAAAAGGACTTTCGTTCGCGACGGATATCGAGCACGTCCGAGACTCACGCGGCGAAGTGTCGTTTTGCAAATTAGCGGCGGCGGCACAGCCGTTTCGGCCGTGTTGGACGTTGCGGGATGGAACGACTTCGCAAACGATGTAAATCGCGTCCCATTCTCTCAGAATGTCAACCCTACAAGAATGAAGTTGTCCTACTGCGGTCGCCAAGGTTCTGCCTTTCCTCAAGCTCGGCTTACCAAAGCGTTTGTTGTTTGAGCGGTTCGGGGGCTTTGGCCCTATCTCCAGTCGAGTCGCCACGCGCTTTAGCACTTGCATCATCAATCGACTTCTTCAAATCCAGCAGCATATTCTTGACCCAGTCCATCGACGTTTCCAGGGCTGTAAATCGGCCGTTCGAGTACCACGCCACGGCTACCAGTGCGCCTAAGAGTCCTAGGAAATACTCCCAGCCGATATGAACTGTTATTCCCTCCATATGCCCATAGGCTAAGAGTAGGAGACGTTCCGGCCAAGGCTCGTGAATGTGCCAGACGAGGCACAGCTCCGGGCCTCGCCGCGCTCGCCATGATCTGCAATCGTTGGAGCATGAACGATGCCACTGCAGGCCGCAATGACCGTGGACGCGCCGTACCGACGGTTTCCGATGTGCTCCAAGACGGTACCCTGATTGAACTCGTGTACCGACCAGAGGAGCGGACCACGCTCCTCGGTACGTATTCTGCAGGGCGTTGGACACTTGGCAGGTCCGTCGACGTGGCGGGACAACGGCTTGTCCCATTCTCCCCAAATAATAATCTCATCAAGAATGAGGTGGTTCTGCTTCCTTCGGAGCCCCGGATTTACGAAAGCGAGCAGAGCCTCATCTTCGAGATCGCCGGCTTTATCCACCGATATGCCGACCTCACTCCAATTTTCGAGCAGGTTGCCTGCCACTATGTGCTCCTGAGCTGGCTGTATGACGCCTTCAACGAATTGCCGTACCTCCGGCTTCGGGGAGACTTCGGTACAGGTAAGACCCGATCCCTCCTGACAATCGGATCGCTCTGCTACAAGCCATTCTTTGCGAGCGGAGCCTCGACCGTCTCGCCGATCTTCCACACGCTGGACGCGTTTCGAGGGACGCTGATCTTTGACGAGGCGGATTTCCGCTTCAGCGATGAACGGTCCGAGATCGTCAAGATCCTCAATAATGGCAACATGCGTGGCTTTCCGGTGTTGCGCACCGTGATGAATGGTCAGCGTGAGTTCAATCGTAAGCATCCGGCGAAGACCGCGCGCGGGTCATTTTCGGCTCAGGCGGCTTGATCAACGTTCCGGATGGCAGAGCGCCAATTCCATGGCAGCAG
>NZ_JBEPQK010000045.1:0-8452 GCF_040547805.1 Bradyrhizobium sp. LA6.1
CCGCATCCCCGGAAGTTGTGTTGGCGCTATAAGGCGGGATCGCAGCGTGCCATCCGCGACGGCGACCGGAAATATCTGCGGATAGCGGGAAACGAGTTTCTCTTCGACGTGGTGAGAGACCCGCGTGAGCGGGCCAATCTCAAGGACCGGGAGATAGACGTCTTCGAACGGCTGAAAAGTGACTGGGAGGCTTGGAACGCTACGATGCTGCCTGAACGGTCGCGGCCGGCGTCCTTTACTCACACTGGCAACTTCGTTGCTGACCACTATGGCGTCGCTAACCCGGCGCCAACGCCTCCTCCGACAAGTGCCCCACGAAGTAATCAATGATTTGGAAGGTCTGAATGCGCGGCTATCATCCGTCGCCGCGACCGCACGATGGTTGGTCTCCGCCTGGAAAGGTGATGCCCGCTTCGGGTCAAAATGCGAAGAACTCAGTGCGAGCATATATCTTCCGCTTCGCCCTCGAACTCGGACATCGCCCGTAGCAGTCGGCATGTCTCAAACGGGCCACCAGCGGACTCATGTGGGTCGACTATCGGACCAGCGGAAACCTCCCGAACTCAGCGCGGTGGCCTCATCGCTCAGGGGACGATGATGACGACGATCTCGCCGGGGTCGCCCGCGCCGAGCGACAAGCTCGTCGATCTTCGCCCGCTAGTGCAACGCCACCATTCCACTCCAGAACTGATAGCTGCCACCCGTCTCGACATCATAGGCGCGGGCGAACGCGAGCTTGCCATCGGTACCGACCCGATAGGCGGCGAGCGTGGCTGATTGCAGTCGCACTTGATCTCCGTCACGCACCAGTCGCGGCGTGACGTTGGTGGCGACCAGCATGCGTCCGCTAGGGTCGAGGGCGAAAGTCCGCGGATGGAACCCGTGTGAGTCCATGGTCTGAATAAGCGTCGGTTCGCCCGTGCCGGCGTCGATGGCAAATACGGCGATGTTGTTCTCGCCACCGAGGTAAACCTGCTTGCCTTGGAAATCGGTCATGGCGTCCGACCGATTGGCCACATACACAGATCGTCCGTTCGGATGCACATGAACCGTTCCAGCGAGCTGGCGGGGCCGGATATTGCCCGGTTCGGCCAAAGTATCCTTGCTGAAGATTGGCTGCGGATCGAGGCTGTCGTTCTGCAGCTTGAAGACATCGAGCTTGTTCTGGCGCTCGAGCGAGACGTACACCCAGGGCTGCGCCGAATGAAAGTCGAGATGTCGCGGCCCGAAGCCGTAGCCGCCTCTCGGAGCTATTGAGGCCCGGTTCGTGAGCTGGCCGTCCTCGAAACCGAAGATCTTGAGCGCACCGGGATCTTCCGGTTTGCCGGCAGCGGGATCGTTGCCGCGGGTAACGAGAATCGCTGCTTTGCCAGAAGGCATTTCGCGGATTTGGTGCGCAAAGCTTCCAACGTCCAGAGCTGTTACCTGCTTCACCTCGTCTCCGATGGTTCCATCCTGATTGATCCGATGCACGGTGACGCCGCTCGGATCGTTGTGGGCGATCAGGGCATACTTGCCGAACCTGTCGATACTGATGTGCAGCGGGCGCGATCGCAGCCCAGGAGATGGTCCGTGCGGCTGCAGCGCTCCGGTACTGGGATCGATGCTCAACGCGCTCGCACCGTGCTTGTCGCCGGCCACCCCAGGACCGCCGTTGCTCCACGCTGCGTAGAGAATGTGGGCCGAGGGATGGGGCCAAGCATATTGCACATTCGCGGGCAGCGTCAGCGAACCCTGCTTGGCAAGCTCACTGCCATCCACGTGGACGTGGTAGAGAGTGAGCACAGGTCCGATGCTGGCATAGAAAACGGCTGTGCCTGTCCCTGGTTGAGCCCATGAGGCCCGGGGCGCTGCGAGCGTGCCAGCGAGGAAGGCACCGAACGTCCGACGATTGATCATGGTAGGCTCCCATGCAGAGAACTACGCCATGTCGCGGCACCATATCATGGATCGTCTGCTGCTCCCCCTCAACGTCGAGCAACCGCTCGACACGGCTATTAGCCACTTGTCGAGGTCCGAATTGGGTCAAAATGCGAAGAACTCAACCTGCGCAATCTTGTCCGCCATGCCTCAATGAGCGGACCTTGTGGAGCGATGACGCCACTTCGTCGATGGGCCAGAAGCAGAAATAAGTCGCGCGTTGGCGCGGCAAACCATTAGTCGCACAAGACCCTCGGCTTGGCTTCACTCTCGGTGGGGCCGCACCCGAATTGCGATCCCAGCAAGTTCCAAAATCCGCGAGGAGGCTGATGCTTCGAGAAGGAGCGTGGCCTCTACTTCATGTATCCCACGTAGTAGATACCGATCACACTCTTTGATGCATCATGGATCGGCTTGTAGCCCGTGATGTAGGGCTTACCTAGAATGTCTACCTCTCCATAAAACGCCTCACCTCGCTTGATGGACTCGATCGCTTTGCCTTTGGGATCGAGAACGGTTCCGACTGCTCGCGAGCCGTCATCCTTCTTGACGTTCGTGGCGACGCGAACATACTCCTCGCCGTTTTTCACAAATATGGTGGCCGTTCCCTGAGCCTCCTTAACCACTTCATCGACCAAATCGAAATTGTTGTTCATCTTTGTAGAGCCAAAATAGATTGCAGGGACTTGCTTGCCGGCGACAGTATCGGTCCCATCGATCTTAGGTGGACCTAGCTTATTCGCCTTTGACTCCAGCAGCTCCATTGCTGTCTTTACTTTTGCATCCTGAGCGTTGCCAACATTTGGCAGAAACATGGCGGCCCCGAAGAGGCACGCGACTGTGACGAAGCCGATAGCAGTTCGCTTGATGTTCATGAGCTTTCCTCCCCTTGAAAAGCGCCTGCATGCGCCAAGGTCCTCACCGCCTTTCGGTGACGGCTCGAAGGATCAGGCTGTCGATTTGGGTTTAATTTCATGCGATGACCTCGCACCGGTAGGCATTCCGACGCGCGTCTCAACCAAGTCCGGCCTGTCAATAGCCGGCTTCCGCCCATAAGCGCCGCAGCGAAGGCCGAGCCAGGGGGGCGTTGCGCTCGGCCGGACCCCCGTGATTCAAACCCCGAAACAGGGGGCTCGAATCATGCGCTACGAACTCGACGACTATGAATGGACTGCCATTAAGCCGATGCTGCCGCACAAGCCGCGCGACGTTCCTCGGGTAAGCACTCCGCTCTCAGCTGGGCTGCTCGCGCTCAACTTCAGGTCGGTATTAGATGCGGCGCTCACTCCCTAAGTGGTTCGTTTTACGATGAATTTCGCCGTTCATTGAACACTCAGGAGGGAGAACCTATATGTGTGGACAGTCGAGAGGAGGCCACCATGAAACAGGTCGATCCCTGCGGCTAGCATAGATGCCCCAGGGCGCATGTACGATTTTCAAGCCGGCGCGAGCCATCATCGCGCCGGCTCATTTTTTTGGCGCTGCGCTTGGCCTGCACTCGCTCAGTTTGGTTTCCTGAACGTCCTGGGGATCATCCCAGCCCTTCACGTCGAAGCAATAGTAGAAACCGGACGAACTCGGGATGTTCAATTCGGTGCAGCTGACTGACCGACCATCCGCGTCGAACTGACAGTTTCCGATGCCGATGTCTTCTCGTGACTGACGTTTAATGAGAACGCCTTTTCTGAAAGAGCCTTTTGGAGGACTGAGGGATACCTTATCCGGAAGGAAAATCTGTAGCTTGAGATTGCGTATAGTTCTGTCTGCAAAGACCTCGATGCCATCCGGCGCTTCGCTAGAGTCGTTGGCAAACTCAACCGAGAAGTTTGCCCGACGATCGCGGACGGGCAGTTTGAATCTTTGATACTCCCTCGAGGGAGTATCAGCACCGGTGAAGAGCTTCTCGACACTTTCCTGCGGACTGATGCGTTCCAAGTTGTCGCCGATCAGGCTGGTCACGACAGGATTGCGGTCACGTGGAGCACGGAAAACCAGTTCAGATCGATTGAAGTTATACGTGTATTCGAACGTTACCTGATCAACGTAGCGACGCGGAGATCTGGGCTGTCGAGTCGAACTCCCAAAGTTATGAATTCGCACAACATCGACATAGCAGGCGCGCCACCAGCAAGCATGTTCAGATTGATTCAACCAATATCCAAGAACCGCGATTGCACTAAGCGAGATTAGCAGCACTCCACGGTGAGCGGCACTCCAGAGTATGACCGGGATGTACCATCGGCTACTAACCGGAGCCGGCTGCAAGTTGTAGGGCTTGAACGCTAGAATGTTGATCCAGTACTCTGAGCAGAACTCCGGCGTTAGAAACCCGCTGTGTCCCACATCGTGAAATGAGTCTTCGATAGTGGGGTCGCCCGCGCCCACGACACCCGAAGCGCCGAAGTCGCGTGATAGTAGTTCCGCGAGCGCCGGAAAAGGATCACGGGCGCCACAGAAATTTACGATGTTACCCGAAATCTGTCCGGTACCGTACTTGAGCTGGCGCCATGCTGAGGACGCTCGCGGGAAGATTGAACCGCACAATATGATGTTGTGCACCCGTAACTTGCTGTTCTCACAGAGCGCCTTAAAAAGCAGCCAAGTGCCAAAGCTGTGCGCGATGACGCTCACCCGATAGCGCTTTTGGAGATCGAGGAGATCTCCTTCTACAAGTCGGAGCGGCTTCGCTGCGAAAATGTTCTTGAGCACGAACATGACCGCGCTGAACCGCATATAATTGCGAGCCTTAACTTCGAAGCCCGTAGCCGTCTTAATCTTCTCCGCGAGCTGACTTTGCCAGAATGCGTTAGTTCTGATCCCATGGAGAGAATAGACGAGGTCCGGCTTGTCCGCTTCACTATGCTCGCCCTCAAGCCTACCTGATGTCATTTAAGGCCTCATCGAGCTCGCGATTGTCGAGGTTTTTGCACGATAGAAAATCTTCACATAGCCATGAAATTCATTGGAGACGACGACAGAAACGAGCCGATGATCGCAATCGCTGCGACATTCCAACCTACTCCTTGCCGCCCGTTCCAAGACGCTCACAGAGGAACGCGATAGTCCCTTTGAGAGCCTCCTTGCGGTTTCCAGCAGTCAACGTCGAGTGCCCGAAGCCAGGGACAGTCAGTTCTCTGAACTTCGGGCCAAGTAGCGTTCTGACCGTAGACATCCGTTGAGCCGGGCAAATGAAATCGCGTTCGTGACGTAGACCAAGCACGCATTCGCCGTCATGTTGGGCCGCTCCTTCGACTACGTCTGAAATGTGATCATCTGTTAGTCCAAGGGACGCTCGGTGAATAAACAGCGGAAGGCTCGGCTGTGCAACGACGGCCCCCTTAACTGATGCGTTTGCGATGAGGGCCAAGGCAAACCCTCCCGTAAGGCACATTCCAACGACACCGACACCGCGATAGGATGGGTCACCTGCTTTTAGCCGGTCGCAAAGAGCGCGACACCAACCGACGATCGGGCTCGTCTGGTTACGGGAAAGCAAATAGATTTCCTTGCTGATGCAGGCCCTGATACCATTCTTGAGCTGTTCAAGCGAGTTCGGTTTGGCCGGGCCAAACAGCAATGGAAGGTGCACTTTTGCAGGAACTTTGCCTGCAAGAAGGAGCCCGAGCTTCAAACATGGGTCGGTAAGGCCAAAAAAGTTCGTGGAGGATCACCACGTTCGGTCCAGCCCCCGTAGTGTAGATCGCGTGGCTTATCCCATCATGAGGGAAGTCCCATTTGGTGTAGCCGTCTATTTCTGCAGACATTCCGCACCTTTGGCCCATGCCGTTGTCCGACAACGTCGTGCGCTCTTAACGCTTCCTACTGACCGAATTTCGCAGAAAGGGATACCTTGACCAGATCGACGTTCGCGCCCGTCGTTTCAAGCTTTCCTTTGCGATAGCTTATCCGTCCGGCAGAGCCGGACGGATAAGCAGGGGGTGGGCCCAGGCCCGACACTGGAAGGCACATAACCCATCACCCGCGTCTTTCTCAAATATGTAACGACGCTTAGTCCGCTAATAGGTTTCCGCGAGCTGTGGGAGGGGGGGACAAGAGCGACGCGTGTCACGCTGCGCGTTGATGCTCTGGCGATCAATCGGGCAGGAGTGCGCGGCGCGCTCGCCGCCGCCTCAGCTATTTATGACTTAGCTAGCAAACCGAGCGCGCTCAATTTCTCAAGAACTATTAGCAGAAGCCCAACAGCGCTGAATGCGACGCCAACACCGAACATGATGGCCCGCTGGCGCCGTCCCGGCCAGTCGGGGTCAATATTCATCGTTCCGAGCACGCCAATCTTAAGCAAGAGCGGCTTTCTTGAGTACGCTGCAATCATCAAAAAAATTCCCAGTACCATCAGGAGTACACTGACCAGGAATGAACCAAGAGTGGTCGCCATCATCGCCTCCCCGGTTTGTTCTCGAAAGCTGTCCCAAGCTTCCGGGCATCAGAATTAGGCTGTTCGCGCTCCTGCTGCAGCGCGTTAATCTTGTCCTGCTGCGGGAATGGACATGTGCGCCTCCTGCGATGCACGTGCAAGGATAGCCACAAAGACAGGCACCCCCCTGTGACATACGTCACAGGTGCAATAAATTTTTCAGCCCGAACCTTTCGTCGTCACGTGTTCAGTGCCGGTTCGCCAATGCCAGTGACCCCTGCACACACTCCCAGAAACACTCCTTGATGCCGTGTCTAGGCCAACGCTCTAGGGGAGAGTGCGCCGAATAACAAATTACCTCAACGGGTTGGCCGTTCCGCTCTAAGCAGCATTTCCGACCTGACGTTATTGGTTTTGTTGTTTGTTGTTGCTTTCTTTCGATCTGCGATCGGCTGAGCCCGGCGGCGGAGACCCGAGGGTCTGTTGTTGCTTAGCTGAGTAGCTAGTTCTGGCGAACACAGCGAAACCCCCTGCCATCGCCGGCAGAGCCGGCGATGGCAGGGGGTGGGCTCACAGCCCACACTGGAAGGCACATAACCCATCACCCGCGCTTTTCTCAAATATGTAACGACGCTTTGGCCGCTAATAGGTTTCCAGGGTCTTAGGGAGGGGGATGGATGGCGCGGCGCAAAAGCGAAGCGTTTGCCCATCCATCATCCGCGCGGAGGAACAGGATATCTAAGTCGAAACCCTTCTTGGCCCAAATGCTAACGCGAATTACAAATTGCTCTTGTTCGCCTTGATGTCTGTTTGATTCTGTTTTTGGCTCGTTTTGTTTTACAATTCCGCTTCCCTGGCGCGCACATCGGATCGAAGCAACGATGCGTGCGCAGTTTGGATATTCACTCGCTTTGCTCGCGTCGATTTTTCGGAAGGAGAATCGGCCCTTCAAGGCGATCAACAGTTTACTATGGGGTCGTCACGCTTCCCTCTAAATGGAAACGCCCTCATGAGTGAGGGCGTGAAGAAAAGTGCGGAAAAAAAATTGCGATCGGGAGACCAAGAGGGAAAAACGTTGCGATCGGCAGACCAAAGATGATGATGAAGACGCAGACCGCCTCCACAGGATCTGCTGTGAACCCCAGTTTCCAAATGAGCAGAACAGTACCGACGAAGAAAGCCGAAACACCAATGAGAACGACCGACTTCTTAGGATAATTAACGACCATGGTACTACCTCCGTTGCTAGAGGCAGCTTCCGAACGACAATTCAGCTAATGCCTATAGCAACGGAGGTTCTGGTACAAAGATACCGCAAATCGGATATATGTCAAGAAATGCGCCGGATGAACACGACCGCCGCGATATCGAGAAGTAGCAACACGGCGATGCGCATAAGCAGCCAGCCAGTGTGGCCCAATCGGGATGCGGGGAAAAGCCTATCCATTTTGAATGGTTCGAGTTCGAGAGTGATCCCAGGAATCTGCTCGGCTGGCGTCCCGAAAGCTCGCGCGATCTGATCTACCTGAGCAAGCAATCCGCTTCTATTTCTTATGTCGTACTCTGCCGCCAGAAGCGGACCGCAGCTAAAGAAGAATGCTGCAATCATCACGAAAATACCTCCGCGGCTCAGGTGCAACCCATATGTGGCGGTGATACCGCCTAGTTGGATTGCTAACACAAGTCCCATCTTCTGCCATATCGCCTGGTAATAGCCGATAGAAGATTGCGCAGCCGCGAGGAGATACTGAGGTTCAATTCGAATGCTCTGATCACTCATAACAATCTCCGTCAATTGATGAGGTGACATGCCGGCGGCCGATCTTGCAGCCCTCGGCAGCCAGCAGGTCTCGCAATATTCGCGAACCGGCGAAAGGAAACTCCAGGTGCAGCCAGTCGAGCCTTTGCATGATCGCGAGATTCGCGGGCGACACCGGACGTGGTAGATAATAGACACTGCCACGGCTGATCTTCAAAACTTCCGTCTGTTTCGTGATCGGCAGGTCGTGCTCACGGTCGATCATCGCTTTGCGCTCAGCAGGCCAGCTTTGCTGAGCGCGCCTTCTAAAAAACTGATCTCGGCGCTGCACGCCCCCTGTGGGATAGAAACGGGTTAGTGATAGACTGCGTTCGGAAGGGAGCGGCCGATACGATTTT
>NZ_JBEPQK010000046.1:0-7431 GCF_040547805.1 Bradyrhizobium sp. LA6.1
TTGTTAACCGGTCTCGCGACTGCACTCGGTCCCGGGTCCCGCCGCGTTCCGCGTCGGCGCTATGCTGACCCTCCTGCGGGTGCCTCTTTTGATTTGCTCACTCTTGCTCTTGTTGTCGATCGCTTGTTTTGGCCTGCGCTGACTTGGTCAACGTTCTAACACTTGAAGTCTAATGGGCTCCGCCCCTCGCGCGCGCCAGGGTAAAGCGCCGGCTGGCGCCGGCGCCGACCCGAGCGGTCTCCCCGGTCTTCCGTGCTTTCGAATGGACATCAACTTCTCGAACGCCTGACATGCGCCCGTGCAGACCCGCTTCTATCGAGCGGCCCTGATCGGGCGGGCGATCCCTGTTCCAATCAAAATGCTCCTCACGGGGCTATCGTTGGCCTACGGGCTGATTCGTTGGGAGCCACCTGGCGATCCTGCGCCGTGAGCGCCCAGAGGGGACGAGTGCCCCGACGGATGAGCTGCGTTCGACGCCCCGTGGGGAGTTGCGCCTTTGAGCGCCAGAACAGGGCCGGCGAAGATCGCAGCTGCCCGACTGCGAAGGAGGGAAGGGAATGAATGAAGACATAGCTGCATACGTGGGTGTCGATTGGGCATCGGCGACACACTACGCTTACGCTTTGGATGCCCAAGGAGCAAAACTCGGCCATCGTTCGTTCCAACATAGCGGTGACGGGTTGGCTGAACTGGCAGACTGGATTCAGCGCACGACGGGGTGCCGAGCCAGGCCGGATCGCGATTGGCATCGAGGTCCCGCACGGGCCCGTCGTCGAGAGCCTGATGGATTCGGGTTTCCTGGTTCATGCGCTAAATCCAAAGCAGCTTGATCGATTTCGAGATCGCTTCACCATGGCAGGCGCCAAGGATGATCGGCTCGACGCGTTCGTGCTCGCTGATGCTCTGCGGACCGATAGCCGTTTCTATCGATTCCTGGAGCCAGTGCATCCGACGATCATTCAGTTACGTGAGTGGTCGCGCATGACGGAGGACTTGTCCGCCGAACGCAATCGGTTGGCCAATCGCTTTCGTCATCAGCTCTGGCGTTATTTTCCGCAAATGCTCGAGCTCGCGGAAGACTGGTCGCAGCAGTGGATTTTGGATCTTTGGGATCTGATCCCCACACCGGCAAGGGCGCGGGCCGTGAGGACGTCGACGATCGCAAGGCGCCTTAAGGAGAGCAGGGTAAAGAGGTGGACTGCGGACACCTTGCTCAATCATCTCCGCAGCACACCGATATCTGTTGCATCCGGTGTCACGGAGGCCTGCGTGGCGCACTGCGAGCTCATTCTAGGCCGTCTGCGGCTGGTTATGCAGCAGATGAAGCTTGCCATGAAGGAACTCGAGCGCCTGTGTTCGGCGGTGGCCGAACTTCCATCAGCGAGCGGCATCGCCCCTCACGCCGATCCCGAGATCTTGCGGTCGATGCCTGGAATCGGAACGATCGTCCTCGCGGCACTTCTGTCCGAAGGACACGATGCGATCGTTCGTCGAGACGCTCAGGCGCTCCGGGGATTATCGGGCGTCGTGCCCGTCACGAGACGCAGCGGTAAGCAAATTGTAGTGATCATGAGGCAGTCTTGTCCGCACCGTCTCAGGACCGCTGTCTATCATTGGGCACGCGTTGCGGTGCTGCATGACTTCCAAACACGCAATCGATATGCCGCCTTACGCAAGCGCGGACATTCTCATGCGCGCGCGCTCCGATCAATCGGCAGCAGGTTGATTGGCGTCGCTTGTGCCATGCTCAAGACCGGCGAACTCTTCGACAACGGCCGACCGCCGCAGTCCGCGGCGGCCTGATCCTGCCGTCGGCGAGACGCGAAGCTTCCAAATTGCGTAGCGTCGCGACGACGACAGGCCCGGATGTAACCAGTCGTTCTTCACATCAGCGAGCGATGGCACTTATGAGTGTTGTCGCCGTGCCGGTGTCGTTTTGCGCGTCGCTGCGCTCCCGCAGCGAAGGCTTAGGGCTCCGCCCTCAGCGCGCTGCGGAGTGCCTTCCGCCCAGCTTCGGTCGCTTCTCACTGACGCGATCGGCGACAGATATCCACGCTTCCTGCAGCCGGTTCCCCGCGAAGGCACTCGCTCCGCTTGCACACCCGCTGCTCGCCGCGAGGCAGGGCTTCGAGCGCGATGTTGCGCTCTTCACCCTGCCCAAAAGGTGAGAACGGGAAGCTGCAAATGTTTGGCCAAACTTGCAAGAAAAAGGCTCTTGCAAAAGGTGGGGAGTCCCCTCCGCTCGGGTCGCCCTGGCACTTGCTACCCCCGGTCTTGCCGACGGGCAGGGGTGCAGGCGCGTGGTGCGCCTTGCACCCAAGGAAGCAAGAGGAAGAATGATCATGTCGGCCAAGTCAGTTGAAATCATTCCGGCGAGCGGGACGGAGGTCCTCATTCCGCTCAACAAGCTGAAGAAGTCACCGAACAATGCGCGCAGGACGCCGCATAGCGGGGCGGCGATCGAGGGCTATGCGGCGAGTATCGCCGCAAAGGGCATCCTGCAAAATTTGGTGGTTGAGCCAGAGCTGGACGGAGAAGGAACGGCCACGGGGTTCTATCTCGTGACCATCGGCGAGGGCAGGCGGCTTGCCCAGCTTTTGCGGGTGAAACGGAAGGAGATCAAGAAAACCGAGGCGATCCGCTGCATCATCGACACCGCGAACGATCCTCACGAGATCAGCCTGGACGAGAATGTCACCCGGGAAAACATGCATCCCGCCGACCAGTTCGAGGCGTTCAGGAAGTTCGCGGAGGGGCGTGGTTTTGGTGCGGAGGAGATCGCCGCGCGCTTCGGGGTGACGCCGCATGTGGTGCGGCAGCGCCTGCAGCTGGGTGCGGTTTCTCCCAAACTGATGCAGCTCTATCGCGATGGCGATCTGACCCTTGAGCAGTTGATGGCCTTTGCCATCACCGACGATCAGGCGCGGCAGGAAGGCGTTTATGAGCGCCTGTCCTACGACCGCGATGCCAGCACCATCCGCCGTCTGCTCACCGAAACCCATGTCGCCGCAACCGATCGCCGGGCGCGGTTCGTCGGGCTCGAGGCCTATATCGAGGCGGGCGGTACGGTCCTGCGCGACCTCTTCACCGAGGATCGCGGCGGCTATCTGGAAGATTTGGCGCTGCTCGATCTTTTGGTGACGGCACGGCTTGGCCGGGAGGCGGACGCCTTGCGGGCGGCCGAGGGATGGAAGTGGACGGAGCCCCATCTCGACTTCCCGCATGCCCACTGCATGCGCCGTGCCTACCCGCATCCGGTCGAGCTTTCGGCGCAAGATCAGACCGCCCTTCAGCTCGCTCAATCCGAGTTTGACCGGCTGAATGGCCATCTTTGGCTAGGCTTGTCTCCTACGTCCGATGAGGGCGATTCCCTGCTTATGACGCTACGACCTATGGCAGCCGTCCCTCATCCGAAACCCTCGCACGCTTCCTTTTTTCCCCGCCGGCAAGCCGGCTCCTCGCGGCCGCTTCGCTGCAAAAAAGGAGCGAGCTCGGGTGCGCCGCTGCGCTTCGCCCCAAGGGTTCGGCTGCGGGCCGGCCGCCATGACGGTCTCGCCATCGCAGGGCATCGGCGCCTTGCGGCAACGAAGGAGACAGACCATGACCGCGATCGGATTCGTCACCCGCACAATTCACGGCGGCTTCAGGGGCCAGCTCAGATTCCTGCCTATCTGCGCCGACATCGACATCGTGCCCAATCGCGATAAGTCCGGCGATAACTCAGCAGATTTTCGCATCTTCACCCACGGGCTCGAGGTCGGATCCGGCCGGATTTTGACCGGCGACGGCCGCGGAGCGGACTATCTCAGCTTGTCATTTGCAGCACCTGGCCTCGGAGGCCGTAAGCTCTGTGCCAACCTTGGTCGAACGGTTGGCCTTTACGGTGAAGGCAGCTTCTTCCTGATCTGGAATCCTGTCGACTAGATCAAAATGTTGGGCTCCCGCGCATCGCGCGGGAGCCCGTTCTTGTGTCCGGAAATTAGGTCTTGAACATCGGCGACTGGTGTCAGAGCGTCCTCAAGTGGGCACTGTAGAAGAGGGAGCGGCGGCTGAACTGCCTGCGAGACGTCCCATCATGATCGAAGAAACGCACTCGCACCGAGCGGAATTTTGCCTGGAGCTGAAGGTCGTTCGACGGCCTTTTCTGTTTGTTTCGATGCAGAAAATCGCTCGATCGCCGTTGGAATTGAGGCCGAGCTATGGACAACCGCGGAGGCGTAATTGATGGCTTGAACGCGTGCCGAACGGTCGATTCTTGCGTGCTTCTGCCTCAGATCGCTTGCTTAAAGCTGGTGCGTTCGGCGTGCCACAGCTGGGATTTTCTGCACCAGGATCGCTCTCTTTTGCAGACAAAAGGGACTTAGTTCCGTGTGTTGATCCGTGGACTGGTTTGCCACTAAAGGACCTCGATCACGCGGGCAACAGTTCGCGGAGGAGTGCGATAATTGCGTATTGATGGCGTACGGGCGATGCCTTCGGCCCGCGCTCTACTCCTCGCTTCGCTCCTCACCGAGCCACCCTACGGGTGTCTCGGCCCTCCGGGTAACGATCGCTATCGCAAGCGCGCAAGCAGTGGGGCTTCGTACGTCAACTGCCAAGTCGCGCGGCATTTTCGCAATGAATCGGCCACCAGCCGACGTGTTTCTGCAGGCGCTATTTGGAGGATCCACTACAATGATCCGAACTGCGTTTTGTCGCAAATCTCCCTCTTTTACAGACCAAAAAAGATAGGAGATTTGTCTGCTGATCCGTAGATCAGCAGACACGAGTTCGTCAAACAGAGGAAGGGTGAGCGAGTAACGATGAGCAGAGGGAGCAGCGCAAGATAAAAGCTCTGTCGCTTGGCGAGCCCTAAGCCCTTATCTGCACATCCAAGATTTGTCGCTAACAGACCCTGCTGTGTCGCTACAATATCGCTAACCCCGGGGCGACTATGAATGACCCGAAGATGAAAGGGAAATAGAAGCGAAAAGGAATAGCCCGCTGACATGATCGAGCGGGCCGCTTTCATGAAGCAGTCGCGGAACGATTGAGGCTGCGTTAGGCCGGCCGGGAGGAGACCGGTGGCAAGAACGTTGGTGTCCAAGTCCGATCTCGAACTGATCGCTCTTCAGGAGATCCGGCACGTTCCCGGCGGGGAGCTCGTTATCTCCGTCGGGATTGAACACGGCGACGCGGAACCCGATGGCCTGAATTGGCGACTGCTCGTGATTGCTAAAGACGGTGCGGACCTCGATCGCCTCCAAAACGCCGCTACTACCACGAGCCATCGGCTGAAGCGTCGATACCAACTTGTCATCCAGGGCGACAGCTCGGCGGGTGGCTGAGTTAAAGGCCGGCCCCCACCACCAACAGAACGGCACCAATTGCCATAAGGAGAATGCCCGGCCAGTTCGCTCCGACCCCCAAGAATCCCACGCCGCGCCGCGTCGGCTCCAGGGAATCGCCAGCGGGCCGGCTAAGCGATCCCCGCCAAATAGTAGCGCGTGCCATGTACAAAATTCCGCCGAGAACAAGCAGGCCGCCAAATCCTATCAGGACCATTCTCGCCTCCTCGATTCATGGTTGCCATGTCAAGCGCCCGGAGGTGCGAGCCGCACCTCACTCGGGCTTGGCCGGCAGACGGCCCTTGCCTTCACGCAGCGGCCCGGATAGGTCCTGCGGCCGGCTCGGACTCCCGCGCGGGCAGGGATCCCCGCCGCCGCGAGTGTCGCACCAGACTTCGATCGCGCTCTTGGTCACGCCTCGCCGACCCGACTCCGGCAGCGGCCGCTCCGCGGCCTTCAAGGGACCGGCCACCTTGGGGCGTATGGGCCGACCAGCGCCAACAGGCAGCGCCTGGTGAAGGAGATCAGCCCGCTCAGCCAATGCGCGAATGCGTTGCGTCTAGTCTTTGCAGAAGTCCTCATCCATCGCGCCACTCACACCGAACCTCAGTTGGGCGGCTTCAGCTCACCGGCGAGCCAGCCGACCGCGTCGGTTTGCATCGGATCCACGGCGAAGCGGACCACTTCGGTTCGCTCGCAAGTCGAGCACTCGAAGGTGCGCTCATCGAATCCGCGGGGGCCGGGAGAGATGCGCGCCAACCCCATCCGGTGCTTGCACACAGGACACATCGGACGCTCGTTGGTCGAGACAGCCATCCCTGAAATCTCCACGGCCGATGATACGCCGTCCGCAGCCGGAGTCTTCAATATTCGCGCACGAAAGACCTTCCGAGGAGCGCCAAAGGGAACGAGCCCGAGCCCGGTCGGCCCAGGTTGACGGTCGTGCTCATGGCATCACCTCTGCAACCGGCAGCGGTCGACCAGGCCTTGGCTCATTGAAGGCGATCGGAAAGGTCGAAGCGGAAAGGGTTTGCAGAGCGGCCTCCTCCTCGGTAAGTCGCCGTTCGATGAACTGGCGTTCCAAAGGCAAAAGCCTGGTACGCAGGAGCCGGCGGTAGCGGCTGATGTTGTTATGATGGGCACGAAGGCGTGCCAGGTTTTCGTCCATCGTCATCTGGGCCTCCGAAACTACGCCGCGGCGGCCGCACGTTCGGTCGAACGGAGACGGTAAGGCTTTCCGCCGGGTGGCGTCCGGGGGCCACCGTCCAAGGCACGCAACGCGTCCAAGATCTCGTCGATCGATACCGGCTTCTTGAGACCGGCAGGTGCGCGCATCGACGGGCAGGAAGCGATCGCGGACGCGTCGGACGCCCATGATGCCAGGATTGCGCGCTTCTCGGCCAGCGTCAGGGCCGGATGATCCAGCACGTCTCTCGGTGCTTCAAACACCGTGCCGGGATGAAGAAGAGCGTTGAAGTCGAAAACGTTGTCGTCAGCGGTCGTTGGCCGCATGGTCCTCTCCTTTTCATTGACGAATGGATGGGAGCCGCACGATTCGTCGCACGGCTCCAATGGCGTCTGCGCTAGGCGGCGGCCTTAGCTTCCAGCTTCGGCACGCTGCCGGCCGAGGCATCGCCGATCGCAATCCGGCGGGGCTTGCGCTCTTCACCTGGACATATTCGGCGAGGCTGAACTGGCGCTTGAAGTTGCGGTGCGAGATACCGCGATAGAGGAAATCTGTCTTGTCGGATTTGCTGCCTTCGACCGTCACCACGTTCTGCTCGCCGGTGATGACGATATCCTCGGGCGAGAAACCCGCCACAGCCAGCGAGATCTGATAGCGATCCTCCGCCAGCCGTTCGATGTTGTAGGGTGGATAGTTGTCCTCGCTGGCCCGCTGAGCGGTTTCTGCGAGGTCGAAAAGGCGGTCGAAGCCAATGGTCGAGCGCCAGAGGGGTGCAAAATCGTAGGTGCGCATAGCCAAATCCTCCTGAGAGCAAGATGTCTACGTGTGTTTCGGCATGGAATAAGGACCCCGTTTTCGGGGTGATCGGCATCCAATCGGGACCCCGAGATAAGGGTCCACAGTGGCTTCCATCGAGTC
>NZ_JBEPQK010000047.1:0-7113 GCF_040547805.1 Bradyrhizobium sp. LA6.1
TCGCGGCCGGCGTCCTTTACTCACACTGGCAACTTCGTTGCTGACCACTATGGCGTCGCTAACCCGGCGCCAACGCCTCCTCCGACAAGTGCCCCCACGAAGTAATCAATGATTTGGAAGGTCTGAATGCGCGGCTATCATCCGTCGCCGCAACCGCACGATGGTTGGTCTCCGCCTGGAAAGGTGATTGCCCGCTTCGGGTCAAAATGCGAAGAACTCAGTGCGAGCATATATCTTCCGCTTCGCCCTCGAACTCGGACATTGCCCGTTGCAGTCGGCATGTCTCAAACGGGCCAGAACCGGATCTCATACGCCCTTCTATGAAGAGAGCGATGCGACATTCAGGAGTTGGGCCCGATGCTCCTGAGCATGGCCTTGTCCCGCTGTGGCGTGGCGCGGTTTCGTGCCTGCTCACGGATCGCGAGATGCGAGGTACGCGACAATCGCGAGAAGGTCCTGCTCGTCGAGATTGGCTACAATTTGGGCCATTAACGGGCTCCATTCTCCCGTTCGAGCGCCATGCTGGAAGTCATAGAGCTGCCGGAACATGTAGCTCGGTGAACGACCAGCAATGCTTGGCAGCGGTCCAAGCCCTTTCAGGTCCGCGCCATGGCACAACGCGCATTGGATCGTTTTGCCCGACCCACCTTTCATGACTAGCGCCTCGCCTTTGGCGAGGCTCCCGATTGGTGCATACGCTGTGAAGGTCGATCGAGGGTCGCGGCTTTCGAAGCGGAGCAGATCGTCGGGGATCTCCACGATCCGCGCTCCGATCGGCTCGCGCTCGCTGGTTTCCACCGCCGCCCAAAGCAGACCCGCCACATAGGTCTTTGGCGCGGTGTCGCTCTCGACCACCTTGATGCGTTTGCGCGGCTGCAAGGCCGAAAAGTAGGCTGCCGCGGCTTCGATTTCGGCGTCAGTGATCGGCTTGGAAAGCTCGATCATTAGCTTTGGCGGAATTCGCTCGGGGAGGGCTGTACTACGCGCCCCGCTCTTGTAGTCGGCCATTTGCTGGATGATGTAGCTCTTCGGCAGCCCTGCAAGGTCCGCGTTTTCCGGACCACCAGGCCCGGTGGCGCGGTGACAAAATCCGCATGCGAACACACCGGGTTTGCGGCCGTTCGCGACGATGTCCGGCAGCGCGCCGTGATCGCTGGGGTGCCAAATGGGCGCAACAAAACGATCACGCAACTGGCTCCAGGTATAGCCGGCCGTGCTCTCTGGCACGCGAACTGGCTTTCCGTCATCGACGGGAGGCTTGTAGTCGGGATTGTTCGGCGTATAGGCCCAAGCGGGAGGACCGTCTGCGGCGGTTGCCATCCGTATCGCGAGTAAGCCACAAACGATCACAGACGAGAGCAGCGCGGGAACAATCCTCATTTTCAGTTCCCCGAGTGTCCGGGCCGGCAGCTATGGGGAGCTTGCCTCACCCATGAACTCCGGGCAAGCCATTCAGCTGCGACGTTTTGATCTCGACGTTGCTGTGAAGCCCCGCCGGGTTCGACGTGACCGGGGTCATTCATGACGAAAAATCGGTACCGTTTACTACCCCCTATTCGGTCAAGCACGACACCAAGTATGTCTGAGTTGGGAAAGCCGATATCAGCCCAACTCGTTGTTATGCCCCCAATGGGGCCACAACCGGGGCTTTGCTTGTTTACTCAATGACCGTATCGGCAATCGCGACGAGCGCAGGAGGTACGGAAAGCCCCAGCTGCTTTGCTGTCTTGATATTAATGGACAACTCGAATTTGGTGACTTGGTAGATCGGGATGTCGCCGGGCTTTGCTCCTCGGAGAATTGCGTCGATATTATTGGCGACGCGCTTATTCAATTCGATCAGGTCGAACGAATAGGCCATTAAGCCCCCGGCCTCGACGGATTCGGTAAACGAAAAAATCGCCGGAAGCTTCACGTCGCTGAGCAACTTGGCGATCAAAGTGCTGTTTTGAAAGGTTTCAGGCGAAGGGAGGACCATGACCGCATTTGCACCGTCGCGGGAGATGCTCTCGATGGCCGCCCGATAGTCTGCTTCGCTGGCACCAAATTCCACTAAAGACACCCGGAGAGCGAGGCTTGCCGCTTCGGCCGCTGCGCGAATTGCGGGGCCTGCGGTTGGCCCATTCCAGTACGCTCGAAGAGCGAGACACCCAAGTATCGAGATCGTCGGAACCATCTCGCGCAACAGTGCAATTCGCTTTCCATGAATGGATAGACCAGCGTCGATGCTGGCTCCCGTGAAATTGCCGCCTGGGTGAGCCAGACTTTCGGCGAGCCCTTGCTTAACGGGGTCGGAAGTGGTCACTACAACCGGAATACGCGATGTTAGCTTTTTGAAGATGACGGCGTCAGCGCCAATGACGTAGATGATTGCCGGGTTGCCCCGAACGACTTCCGTCGCCAGGGCTTCGAGGCCGGACGTGTTCTGCTCTCGGCCGTAACGTTCGACCTCGAGGTTTTGTCCCTCTATCTGCCCCAACCGCCGAAGCTCAGCGAATAAGGCTCGCCAAGCTTTGGTTTTGCTATGCTCACGCAAGTCCGCGCTTGGCTCTGCTGGGCTGAAAATAGCAAGGCGCTTGCGATTGGGGATCTGCTGTGCGCCCGCAGCGAGCGGCCATACGACCGCCGCACCGCCAACAAGAAGACTGATGAAATCGCGCCGTCTCATGCAACCCTCCAAGGAGGCTCAGGACCACGCTAAATTCAGTTGGAAGCATACCACATCGCGGCATGGGAGTCGGGGTATTGGAGGCGCAAGATGTCGCGCGCGGCAATCCGCTGTTCTGCGTTGCGCCATGACCGCTAACGGTCAATCGCGTCGGTTTGGTTCTCCCGAGACGACTTCCGGTCAGCCCCAGTGAGCGGACATCTTTAGCTACCCCTCGCCAGGTCTCAAACGGGCCAACAGGCGACATAGTCCACAAATAGAGGAAGCCGCCAACTGAGGCAGCCTTACCGTCTATGTCGTGTTGTAGGCCGGTTTGCATATTCCAAGACTATGCGGTCGAGCGCGGCCCTGCCGGCGCCGTGGGCCTCTTCCTGTGAGGCATAGGATTCATGCGACGCTTTGATCAGACGCTTGCCGACATGAATCTCCCAGACCCAAGGTTTCGGAGGTGGAAATCTGTGACGTAGCTTTATTCGCACCTTCGTTGGACCTTGGCCTGAGCGTCACTATCCGTCGCGCTCCTTGCCATAGCTCTATGGCGTGACCATCCACTAGCTGCTCGGCGTGGCGAAGCGCGTCTTCGTCATTGTCGCAAACAACATCAACGCGATTGGAAATGTGGCCATCGTCACCGATGACGTAAGCCTAGTATCCGAGTGGCATGACCGGCCTACTTCGGCGGCTGTAAACCGGCGGAGCGCAGCCAGTCGCTAATGTGCGAGCCGGTTTCGGCTTGCCGCACCCTGCGGAGGGCGGCCTCGCGTACAGGTCCATGAGGGAGCAATTCGGCTTCTTCGCGGAGGCGTCTCACTTCTTCGGCGAGCCGTTCTTCAAGGGATATGGTTTGTTTGAAACGACGCCGCTCAAACATGGCGCGGCTCCTTTCCATGCGAGGAAGGCGGGAGCGCAACGGGCGTTCTCATCACCGATAAAAGCCACGGTCCGGACGGTGATGGTTCCCAACGTGTCAGCAACTGAAGGGTTGCTAAAAGATGCCAAGCACGGTCCAACGATATGACAGTACGACTGCATCTAATTCGGATGTTTCGGAGCTTCTTGACGCTCTCCCGCTAGACTGTTCGCGCGAACTCATCATCCTCTTTGGGCGGGGCTCTCTTGTTTTCCGACCTAGGAAGGTATCGGGGATCGGAGTTTTAAGTATCTCCCTAGCTTTCGCGGCGATCTCGCGCATGAATTCGTTTTGCTTCGCGATCCGGGAAGACTGTTCGTGGACGTGATCAATGGGGATGTTATCCGCCATTGGGCTTTCCTCCGCTATGCAGGCGGGAGCCCAATCGGTCTCTCAGCCACCGACGCCTCGGGCAGAGCCTCGGCCGGTGATGTCGGTAAACTACCACAGCTCGTTGTTACAACTCCCAACTCAATGTAGTGCGATGGTCGTTCCGGAAGTCTGTTGTGGGTCAAACCGAGAAGTCCAGGCCCCCATAAAGGGAACGTCCGCTTTTCCCTCAACACCAGACATGGTCAGCCGTTACTGTCGGATCTGAACAGGGCCACAAATAGACACTGGCTCAGTGGCCAAGCGCCAGCTAACATAAATCCAGGCGCGGCATGCAAGCTAGGTCAGCTTTCCAATGGTGATATGCGAGTCGGTCATCTACAGCGGCCGACGTCACACGAAGTGTTTGAGTTGGCCGACAGAATCTGGAGAAACTCATGGATTTTTCCTCTCATGACACACGAGGATGCCAAACAGTTTCAGCAGCGGCCGGGTATGATGAATGGTCTAAATTCTATGACGCCACAGTCAGCGAGCAATTGGACTTGCCGCTTCTGGAAAAATCTCTCAGCCTGAAGAGTGCAACGTTTCGCGATGCGTTTGACCTCGGCTGCGGCACCGGGAGGATTGGCTGCTGGCTTAAGCAGCGGCTCATCGAGAGCATCGACGGCATCGATCTAAGCGAACTAATGCTGGAGCAAGCCTCCCGCAAGGGTTGCTATCGAGCATTGAAACTAGCCGACATGTTGTTGACTGGTCTTCCCAGTGCTTCTTACGACTTGATCATAAACTCGATGGCGGTAGAGCATGTGGAAGATTTAAAAGTGTACTATGCCGAAAGTAGTCGACTTCTCAAAGCCGATGGTCTTCTCGTCACAATCGGCTTTCATCAATATTTTCTGTTGAGTGGTATTCCAACCCACTTCGATCGCCGTGACGGCAGCCAAGTCGCAATTTGAAACTACATTCATCTCTTCAGCGATCACTTTACCGCCGCAACCGCCAACGACTTCACGTTGTCTGAGGTCGAAGAAGCCGTCGTTGATAGGTCCTGGATCGCGGACCGGCCTGCTTGGCGGCACCATGTAAACAAGCCAGTTTCGTACATGCTCGTCTGGCGAAAAATAGCGACTCCTGGAACGTCGACTAGCAAAGAAGCTTGATTCAGGACTGTGCGGCTAGTCCGGTTTGGGTCAATCGCGTCGGTTTGGTCCTCCCGGGACGACTTCCGGTCAGCCCCAGTGAGCGGACATCTTTGGTACCCCTCGCCAAGTCTCAAACGGGCCAAAACCGGAAGTGGAATGGTTTTCGATACATCTAGGGCGATTGATCTTAGGCCTGTACCAAGCGACAGTATGGACATGGAGATGCAGTGTCCGAACTGGAAAAGTCATTCTTGGCTTCCCTATTGTTGGGCCATCTTGATATTTTCTTGTTCGCGGGTGGTGGTCGCGCTCGGGCTGGTATTCTCTCAAAAATATCTGGCCATCGGGAGGGCCGATGTCTGGTCTGCGGGACCGATCTGGTACCACCAATTGTTACAATGGGACTCGGAATGGTATTTCAAGATCGTCACAGAAGGCTATCGGTATAACGGTGATCCGACTATTCAACAGAATATCGTGTTTTACCCGCTGTATCCCATGCTCGCACGGGGCCTGACAACGATTAGCGGCCTCACGCCTGCGGATGCTTTGCTGTTGGTATCGAATGTCGCAGGATTGTTTGCTATCGTCGTTCTTTTCAAGCTGGTTCGCGAGGAATCTGGTGATCAACTCGCTCTCGCCGCCATCGCGCTGTTCAGCTTTTTTCCGGCGTCGGTTTTGCTATCGGCCGGGTATACCGAATCCTTAGCACTGCTTCTAATCGTTTCGTTTTTTCTTGTTTTAAAACGAAAACATTATTTGTCGGCAGCGCTGCTCGCAGGCTTGGCACTTACCGACCGATCAACGGGCATTGTATTATTGCCGGTCCTCCTCTGGGAGATGTGGCGCAATCGCAATGAGAAGCCATTCCTTGTTGCCCTCTTGCCATGCATCCTTCTCGCGACATCGGGTATCTGGCTGTTCATGATTTATCTCTGGAGCTCTTTCGGGGCTCCGTTTGCATTTTCAGATGGGCAGACGGCTTTCCATCAAGGAACGACCTTGGCTACACGATTGATTGCAGCACTCAAATTTGAACCCTTCACCCGAATGATGCTCAATGACTGGAATCCATGGGGGCAAGCCAGCTGGTTTACATTGTTGTTCCTTGTCCTGATTGTTGTGGGTTGGTCTCGACTGCCCTCAACTTGGACAGTGTTTGCCATGGGTGTGCTGTTGTTGCCATATCTAACACTCAGCGGTGGGCCAGCAGGCTTCGTCTCAATGAGCCGATTTAATCTCCTCTCATTTCCACTTTTTGTAGTGCTGGCTGATTTGGGATTGCGAGCGAAGTGGCTTTTTGCAGGAGTGATAGGATTTTTCGGTGCGTCTTTGCTCATGAACGCCGCCCTGTTTGCTCGGAGAATTTGGATCGGTTGATCGCTACAAGGCGCTCACGGCGACATCTCCCTAGCCGCAGCGACCAGTTTCACACTGCGTACCCCGCAATAGATCGTTCAGATCTAACGTCCGCTCCGGGTCACAAGCGGCGGTCGAGGCACACATGCCCGCGCTTCCGGTCCACCGCCGATAGCCGACATTGCAATAGCCTCAGCCTTGTTCGGCTAAGGGCCGATTGTGTTGCAAAAGTCGAAAGTTGCAGGGCTCAAGATTTTTCGCGAAAACACTAAGCAGCGAGCGATCGCTGATTCGTATGACCTCAATCGCGTTGCCGAAGTCGCCTGTGAATTTTGCGTGAGGCCGTGAGGTCCCTCGCATCTTGTATGCGAAAGTCGCGCCCACGGCCCGCAGAATTTTGGTCATCGGCGAAAATCGACTTCTGCAACAATATCGGCCAATAGAGGAAGTCGTGGGCCATCCACGACCGGTAGGTGTTCGCTGATAAGATCAGCGGTCCTTACGACGCGCGCGGTCGTTCAGGCCTTCGACGTCCGGCAATATGCGTGTGACGAGCGCTTCGATTCCTGCTGCGTTTGGGTGTATGCCGTCCGACAGTTTGAGTTGAGCATCGTCTACAAACGCATCGTCGAAAGCCGGATAGAACAGCGCATTGTGTTCACTGGCTAGGCTAGAAAACATCGCGGCAAATGCGCTCTTGT
>NZ_JBEPQK010000048.1:2500-5741 GCF_040547805.1 Bradyrhizobium sp. LA6.1
GGCCCATAATACAAAAGGTACGATGTCACCCAGAACGTATCTTGGGCTCCATCTGTTTGTAGGTGTCCGGTTTCAGGTCTATTTCACTCCCCTCGTCGGGGTGCTTTTCACCTTTCCCTCACGGTACTGGTTCACTATCGGTCGCTGAGGAGTACTTAGGCTTGGAGGGTGGTCCCCCCGCGTTCAGACAGGATTTCACGTGTCCCGCCTTACTCGTGGATACATCATCGCATTACTCGTACGGGGCTATCACCCTCTAAGGCCCGGCTTTCCTGACCGGTTCCGATTGTCTTTGATGTATCACTGGCCTGGTCCGCGTTCGCTCGCCACTACTAACGGAGTCTCTGTTGATGTCCTTTCCTCCAGGTACTTAGATGTTTCAGTTCCCTGGGTTTGCTTGAAACCTCCTATGTATTCAGAAGTCTCATACCTTCTCTTGATAACCGGAAATCCAAAACCTCTTCGATCGAAATCTAAAGGTCCAGGCATCTCTCATTTCTGATCAAACCCCACACCGATGTCTTTCGACAAAGGTCTTGGAGTTCCGGCTATCGAAGGTGGGTTTCCCCATTCGGAAATCCATGGATCAAAGCTTCTTCGCAGCTCCCCACGGCTTATCGCAGCGTAGCACGTCCTTCATCGCCTCTCAGCGCCAAGGCATCCACCGAACACCCTTAAGGCACTTGATTGCTCTCATTATCAATGTCCACACACTCGGCAGAATGTTGTCTGCAGAATTACCTTGCGGCACGCGCCCTCGATGAACGCTATCTGCAGCCGGACAATGATTAGAAAGACCAGCTTGCTTCGTAAGATCGTTCCGATAGCGAGGCGGTCAAGCTTCGCTAAAAGGATCATTTACAACTCGCATTCCTTCCAGACGCAGCCTTGTGAGCTACATTGAAAGGCGCACGAGCGCCGAAATGATCCGGAGATAATGAAGTATCGCGCAACAATTGCTTGTTGCCCGATCCAACTCGGATCGATCTCCTCTTTACGATGTCAGAAATCACGCAGCTTACTGTCCATCCGGACTAGTAAGTGCGAAGTGATGTTTCGCGGACGATTTAGGTGCACGATCAGTCGATGATCAAACCATCTGGTGGAGCCAGACGGGATCGAACCGACGACCTCATGCTTGCAAAGCACGCGCTCTCCCAGCTGAGCTATGGCCCCGTAACCAGAAGACGAATGCTCACTCGATGAGTGTGGTGGGCCTGGGAAGACTTGAACTTCCGACCTCACGCTTATCAAGCGCGCGCTCTAACCAACTGAGCTACAAGCCCCTAACGCATATCCAGTCAAGGACCAGGGATTCTGCAAGCTTGCAGCCCCAGCGCGTGTTCGTCCGCGAAGAAAGAGAAACGAAGACGGCGAAATCCCGCCAATGCAGCTCAACGATCCTGACGACCGTTGGCCACTGATGTTTCTAAAACGATCCGATAGTGAGCCGAAGCTCACTGAAGGATCATCCTTAGAAAGGAGGTGATCCAGCCGCAGGTTCCCCTACGGCTACCTTGTTACGACTTCACCCCAGTCGCTGACCCTACCGTGGCCGGCTGCCTCCATTGCTGGTTAGCGCACCGTCTTCAGGTAAAACCAACTCCCATGGTGTGACGGGCGGTGTGTACAAGGCCCGGGAACGTATTCACCGTGGCGTGCTGATCCACGATTACTAGCGATTCCAACTTCATGGGCTCGAGTTGCAGAGCCCAATCCGAACTGAGACGGCTTTTTGAGATTTGCGAAGGGTTGCCCCTTAGCGTCCCATTGTCACCGCCATTGTAGCACGTGTGTAGCCCAGCCCGTAAGGGCCATGAGGACTTGACGTCATCCCCACCTTCCTCGCGGCTTATCACCGGCAGTCTCCTTAGAGTGCTCAACTAAATGGTAGCAACTAAGGACGGGGGTTGCGCTCGTTGCGGGACTTAACCCAACATCTCACGACACGAGCTGACGACAGCCATGCAGCACCTGTGTTCCAGGCTCCGAAGAGAAGGTCACATCTCTGCGACCGGTCCTGGACATGTCAAGGGCTGGTAAGGTTCTGCGCGTTGCGTCGAATTAAACCACATGCTCCACCGCTTGTGCGGGCCCCCGTCAATTCCTTTGAGTTTTAATCTTGCGACCGTACTCCCCAGGCGGAATGCTTAAAGCGTTAGCTGCGCCACTAGTGAGTAAACCCACTAACGGCTGGCATTCATCGTTTACGGCGTGGACTACCAGGGTATCTAATCCTGTTTGCTCCCCACGCTTTCGTGCCTCAGCGTCAGTATCGGGCCAGTGAGCCGCCTTCGCCACTGGTGTTCTTGCGAATATCTACGAATTTCACCTCTACACTCGCAGTTCCACTCACCTCTCCCGAACTCAAGATCTTCAGTATCAAAGGCAGTTCTGGAGTTGAGCTCCAGGATTTCACCCCTGACTTAAAGACCCGCCTACGCACCCTTTACGCCCAGTGATTCCGAGCAACGCTAGCCCCCTTCGTATTACCGCGGCTGCTGGCACGAAGTTAGCCGGGGCTTATTCTTGCGGTACCGTCATTATCTTCCCGCACAAAAGAGCTTTACAACCCTAGGGCCTTCATCACTCACGCGGCATGGCTGGATCAGGGTTGCCCCCATTGTCCAATATTCCCCACTGCTGCCTCCCGTAGGAGTTTGGGCCGTGTCTCAGTCCCAATGTGGCTGATCATCCTCTCAGACCAGCTACTGATCGTCGCCTTGGTGAGCCATTACCTCACCAACTAGCTAATCAGACGCGGGCCGATCTTTCGGCGATAAATCTTTCCCCGTAAGGGCTTATCCGGTATTAGCACAAGTTTCCCTGTGTTGTTCCGAACCAAAAGGTACGTTCCCACGCGTTACTCACCCGTCTGCCGCTGACGTATTGCTACGCCCGCTCGACTTGCATGTGTTAAGCCTGCCGCCAGCGTTCGCTCTGAGCCAGGATCAAACTCTCAAGTTGGACTTGAACTTTGAACCGGCTGATCACAACGTTTGACGAGGTCCCACCATTATTTCGACAACCGAAGTCGTCGAGCTGCCCGCGATTCACATCGCTGGCAGCGATGGTGTTTCCTTTAAAACGTGTACCGCCGAAGTCTTTCGTCCCCTCTCAGAACTCAAAAGCCGAAGCTCTTCAGTGTCCGAGAGGCGCAAGGACTCCGCCGTCCACGTTTCTCTTTCTTCATCTTCACTTGTCAAACAGCCCGGGACCAGGAGGTCCCAACCTTCCAGAG
>NZ_JBEPQK010000049.1:0-5206 GCF_040547805.1 Bradyrhizobium sp. LA6.1
GGTTTGGTCGCAAAGCCGACATCGGCAGGCACGTATGCGTCTTCCAGACGATCTGGATCGTCGGTCCATTCCTTCGGAAGATACAACGCGCGATCCGACGATTGGAAAGCCAAATATCCCGAGCTGACCTTCGCGGTCATTCCGGCGGAAAACGCCTCGGGCGTGACCGAGCGCTGGGCGCCGTTCATGAGCTATCTCTCCAAGGAATTGGGCGTGAAGGTCACGCTGCGCATCGCCAACGACTACGCCGCCGTCATCGAAGGACAGCGCGCCGGCAACATCCATATCGCCAGCTACGGCTCGGCCTCGTTCGCCCGCGCCCGCCTGACCGGCGTCAAGACCGACGCCTTCGCCAAGGACATCAACGCCGACGGCTCGACCGGCTACTACTCGGTGTCCCGCGACCGAGCGTTCGCCCTGTTCAAAGGCACCTGCACCCGTGGCATCTACGACAACATGAAGACCGCCGTAGAGACGATCTTCGTCGGTAAAGGGCGTCTCTACAATCGTCGCTTTCTGCAGATTTGCAGCCACTATCTGGTCGATCCGGTCGCCTGCACGCCGGCGTCAGGCTGGGAGAAGGAGCAGGTCGAGAACCAGGTCGGGCTGGTCAGGCAACGCTTCTTCACGCCGCGGCTGCGGTTCAAAAACCTCGACGAGTTGAACGCCTGGCTGCTCGACAAATGCATCGGCTACGCCAAGGCTCATCGCCATCCGGAGCTGGTCGATCAGACGATCTGGGACGTGTTCGAAGCCGAACGCCCCAAACTCGGTCCTTATGCCGGCCGCTTCGACGGCTTCCATGCGGTGACGGCGTCGGTCTCGAAGACCTGCCTGGTGCGCTTCGACAACAACAAGTACTCGGTCGCAGCCAGCGCAGTCGGACGCCCCGTCGAAGTTCAAGCCTATGCCGATCGCATCGTGATCCGTCAGGATGGACGTATCGTTGCCGAGCACCCGCGCCTTTAGTCGCGGCGATACTGTCTACGACCCCTGGCACTATGTGCCGGTGCTCGCCCGCAAAGCCGGCGCCTTGCGCAACGGCGCTCCGTTCAAGGACTGGGTGCTGCCGGCCGCGATCGAGCGGATCCGGCGCAGGCTTGCCAGCACCGATGACGGCAACCGGCAGATGGTCGACATCCTCAACGCGGTGCTGACTGACGGTCTGCCTGCGGTGGAAGCGGCCTGTGCCGAAGCGCTCAGTCACGGCGTCCATTCCGCCGCGATGTCGTGCTCAATATCCTGGCCCGTCAACGTGAACCCGCCCCACCGGCCAACATCATGACGCCGGCCGCACCGACGCTTCGTCATGCGCCGATCGCCGATTGTGCCCGTTACGACAACCTCCGGAACAGGCCATCGCCTCCGCAGCGTGCAAGGCTGGAAAGTTCCGACGGGTTGGCAGTACCGCTTGCGACGAGCGCAATTGTTGTGGTTACCGAAAAAGGACCTGAGATCGTATTAAAGATTGTCCTGCATTTTCCCGCTTCAGAACTTACACCTTAAGTTATCGCCGCATTTGCGCGCGCCGGTCGTCTGCTCTAATGTGCACTACCGATTGTGCGGGCGCCATTCATGTAGGCGCCGGCACTCGGAGAGAGCACTCAAATGTCAACGAGTTCACGGCTTATTGGCGTCCTCCGCACAGTCCTTCTTACACAGATTGATAAAGAACGACTGAGCATCAAATGAGATTCTGCCGTTGCTAGCGGCCGTATTGAACGCAGCGACGCAGGCGCGGCGTCCCGCACCCTCCATGCCAGGTTGCGCATTCAGGCGATAAACATAATTCTGCACATTCACTTTACAGATCATCGAGGGTTGCCCGTTCGCGAGCTTCAGAGTGTGACCCTCGGCATTCCAGGCCCCCGTCAGGTCTGATTTCCCCTCGCAGTTCGGGTTTCTGACCGTGATGTGCAGCTTGGTCGTTTCGTTGAAGGTGAGATGAATGTCGGGACTTCCCTGCGCCAACTCGCAGACCCAATGGTTACTCATGCCGAGACTCTTGCAGAGTCCGGAGTTGGCAGCGCTGCCGTAAAGCGTGAGCGCATCGCAAATCGGCGCAACGGCGGAGGCCGAAGTCGTGAACGCGAGCGCGGCGGCGCCGGCGAGGATGAGTCTGCGAGTGATCATGGTACCCTCTTCATCGGTTGGGGTCGGTTGACGCAAAAATTGGGCAACTAACAGGTATGCCGCGGCTCAGGCGGCCGCGGCCGTTCCGAGCGCCGGCACGCCCTCGGGCACCGGCACAGGCATTCCGCCCATGACGTCGGTGGCTTCGAGATCGTAGAGCTCGCGCGCGACGTGGTCGGTCAACTCGGCCGGCGCGCCGTCGAACACCACGCGACCCTGCGCCATGCCGATCAGACGGTCGCAATAGCTGCGCGCCAGATCGAGCGAATGCAGGTTGCAGAGTACGGTGATGCCGAAATGCTTGTTGATGCGCAGCAGCGCATCCATCACGATCTTGGTGTTGCGCGGGTCGAGCGAGGCGATCGGCTCGTCGGCGAGGATGATGTCGGGCTGCTGCACCAGCGCGCGGGCGATCGCGACACGCTGCTGCTGGCCGCCGGAGAGCTGGTCGGCACGCTGGGCGGCGAGCGAGGCGATATCGAACTGCTCGAGCGCCGACATCGCCAGCGCCTTGTCGTGCTCGGGCCAGGTCTGCGTCAACGAGCGCCATGCCGGCATCGTTGCGAGGCGCCCCATCAGGACATTGGTGAGGACGTCGAGCCGGCCGACCAGGTTGAACTGCTGGAAGATCATTGCCGATCGCGCCCGCCACTGCCGCAGCTCCTTGCCGCGCAGCGCCGTTACGTCGATGCCGTCGAATTGGATGCGGCCCTGCGTCGGCGTCACCAGGCGGTTGATGGTCCGCAGCAAGGTCGACTTGCCGGCGCCGGAGCGCCCGATCACACCGACGAAGCCGCCGGGGGAGATTTGAAACGAAGCGTCGTCCACCGCGGCTTTTGCGCCGAAGCGGCACGTCAGACCTTCAACGACCAGCATGCAGGGCTCCAGAGTAGCTGGAGGCCACCGCTAACGCTGGCGCTTGACAGTAGGTCGAACGCGGGCGGCTGGCCGCGGCCCCGGCCATGATCAGGGGCCGCTTCGCCGCCAGGATGATCTCGGCCGCGCGATCGAGGGCCGCGGGGTGCGCGACCGGGATTTCGATCGGATGGATCGGCACCATCGGCACCGCCTCGACCTCGGCACGGGCGATGTCCTCGGGCAACTCGAGCAGGACCGAGCCCGGCCGCTCCTCCATCGCGATGCGGAAGGCATCGCGCAACAGCGTCGGGATGCTTGGCGCGCTGACGATCTGACGCGCCAGCTTGGTCAGCGGCTTCATCGACCCGACCAGGTCGACGATCTGGAAGCGGGCCTGCCGGCTGCTCATGATCGCCTTCTGCCCGGTGATCATCACCATCGGCATCGCGCCGAGATGTGCATGGGCCGCGCCGGTCGAGAAGTTCAGCGCGCCAGGACCCAACGTCGAGAAACACACGCCTGGCCGCCCCGTCAGCCGCCCGTGCGTCGCCGCCATGAACGCCGCCGCCTGTTCATGACGGGTCAAGACCAACTGGATCTTTGAAGTGCGGAGCGACTCGACGAAGTCGAGATTTTCGTCGCCCGGCACGCCAAAGATGCGGTCAACGCCTTCATGCTCCAATGCAGCGACCAAAAGATCAGAACCCTTCACCATCTATCTACTCCCTATTGTCGATCGCCTCGTCCGCTTGGTTATGCGGCGCTTGATTGCAGCGCTCGCAAACTCCGACGTCGAGACCTCCCCGCCGAGATTGGCGGTCCGCACGTTGTCGACCTGCAACGTCTGCTCGATCGCGGTCCGTAGCTTAATTGCGAGATCGTTAGCTCACGAGCTGGCGCAGCACGTATAGCCCTCAGCCGCGGAGCGGATCGGGCAACCTGCGCCGCTGTTATCGGCCCCGCCGCCCTCAGCACGAGATTCAGTAAGTCGCGTGCCAAGCAAGCGCTGTCGCGCCCGAACCCCGCTAGGCAGCAGGCCAGTGAGTGTTTTTGGCCATGCGCTTTGCGGTCTCGTCGACCTTCGACATGATGCCGACCACCCGGCGGTTGCTCTCCACCAGACCCTGAACAGTTTCACGCAAGAATTCACTCTGCAGGACCGCGATCTCTGGGGGAGTTCGACAGGCCCAGAACTTCTTTATGCACGTCATCGTAATTTCCATTTGATGCCGAACGAACGCGCAATACTCTCGAGACATCTCGCTTGTCGCTTGAGTAACGGCGCTTGTGCATTGTAGCGTAGCCGCAGCGTTACCCGCCGACCGTTCGGTAGCCTGTAGGAGGCCGCTCCACAAGCCGGGGAGCGCGAACTGATCGGTAGAGCGGCCCATTGCGGCTGCCGTCATCTCCGATCTGACCCGCATGGCGTCTTGGAACGCCTCCGCATTTTGCCGGAGCAGTTCGGTACCGATGCGATTCATCTCCTGACCAGCCTCAACCGCCATTTCCCAGATGTGCTTCATCTGCTCGGCCGCACTTTCGCCGGTACGTCGAACTGCTTCGTCGACGGGCTCGGCGGTGTGGCTAGACCTGTTGTCGTGATCGTGCGTTGCCATGTTTATGGCCTCCAACTATTTCGGCTTGGGCCGACTTCTGTTCATCGCCCATCTCGATCCCACCATTACTCGGGTGCGGCGCTCCGCTTCCGGCGTGAATGACGGACTTATAGCAAATGCCATGCCAGCTCGCGGATCGCAAAGATCTAACGACAATCCAACGAGTTAAGAGAACCCCAACTAACAATGGCAATCAACAGCGCAGCTGATTTCGAACATACGTCAGGAATGCGACAGCGCGCCTTTGCAGCGTTGCGGCGCGAGGGTTAAAGAGGACAAGGAGCGAACTCGCAGCAGTTGATGTAGACGGCGAAATGCTCGACCGTCGCGAGTAGCTCGCCCGGCTCTTGCCAGTCTGGCCACGACGTCGGCAAGCTCGCGTACCAGACGCCTTAGGCCTCGTGCGGAGTGGCGCGGCAATACACTGGTTCGGCAGGGAAGATCACGAACTGCCAGATCGGCGTCTTCGCTACCTACGTTTCGCGTCATGGTCATGCGTTCATCGATCGCGCGTTGTATCTTCCGAAGGAATGGACCGACGATCCAGATCGTCTGGAAGACGCATACGTGCCTGCCGATGTCGGCTTTGCGACCAAACC
>NZ_JBEPQK010000050.1:0-4504 GCF_040547805.1 Bradyrhizobium sp. LA6.1
AGCTGTTCAATACGATGCTGGCCTATTCGGGAAAATTCAAACTGAGTGGCGACACATTTACGACGACCGTCGATATAAGTTGGGTTACCGAGTGGCTGGGTACGGAACAGCTTCGTTATGTACACCTCGACGGCGACATTCTTTCCTTGCGCACACCAGTTCATGAACACCCTCGCCATCCCGGTCGAAGAGGATTTGGCGATCTAAGATGGCGTCGCGAAAAGAAATTGCGTCATATCCCGGCGCCTGCAACGGCGGCACACGTCCGTCAAGGTATTGTGACAACGAAGCTCGCCAGCGTAAACCGGCGGCCGGCGGCGGCCGCCGAGTTACTGCGACTTTAGCCCGCAAAGACGACGCCAGCTCCCGCCATGACTGGGCCATTGCGCGCGATCACGGACGTGAGCTTGTTCAATGCGCGGATGGCGATGCCAAGCGGGAACGGATTGTTCAGGCGTAGGAAAGCAATTTTTTTCACGTAGCCCTCGAGTGCCATTTTGCGTGCGCGCCTTTGCGAAAATAGATCACGTCACCGACGCCGTATCGCTTCGGTGGCGCACCTTCACCTTGGAGCACGATCGCCCCTTCCAAAATCATGATGGTCTCGTCGAGATATAGCACCAGTTGAATTTGCCTTCGGTGCACGACCAGATGATGGTTTCAGCAGTGCCGCATGACCTGGAGCGCACCAGTGCGCGGACAAATCCGCGCAGTGCGATGCAGCCGGAGGCTCAAGTGCACAAGGACTTCAGCTCCGGCGGCGGGGAGCCCTTCCCCTCGAGCATCCCCAGCGCTAGCGCGGCCTCCACCCGCACGCTCGGATCCTCATCGCCCGTTAGCTGTCGGAGGGGGTGGAGGGCTTGTTCGATCCCCGGGAAGGCCGGACCGAGGCGACCGAGGTGCCAGGCCGCCAGGCTGCGGACGAAGGCAAGCTCGTTGCCCAACTCCGCGACGAGGACGGTGATCGACTCTCCACTCGACGGCACCACCAGGGCCAGGGCCGCCGCCGCCCAGACGCGCACGAACGCAACCGGGTCCTGGAGGGCAGCGGCGAGGTCGGACATAGCCTCGGTTGCCGCCGGGCCGATCTCGCCCAGGGCATATGCACCGAGGCGGCGCTGGAGCGGATCGCTGCTCGAAAGCTCCCTCACCCAGCCTGGAACGGAAGTCCCTAGGTAAGCGATCTGCGCGCTCATGGCCCGCCCCCCACTCAAGATCCCACGCCTAGCCGGCGGTCCAGGTTGAACGCGGCGCTTATCAACCCGATGTGAGTGAATGCCTGCGGGAAGTTGCCCAGCGCTTCGCCACACGGACCCGTCTCCTCGGCGTACAGGCCGAGGTGGTTGGCGTAGGTCAGCATTTTCTCGAAGATGAAGCGGGCCTCCTCGGCGCGGCCCGCCCGGGCCAACGCTTCCACCAGCCAGAACGTACACATGTTGAACGTCCCCTCGCTCCCGGTCAGGCCGTCGCCAGCTCCTCTGCCGATCTCGTAGCGGTGCACTAGGCTGTCGGAAACCAGCTCCGCCATGATCCGATCCAACGTCCCGCGCATGCGGGGGTCGGTCGGCGACAGGAAAAAGACGAGCGGCATGATCAAATTGGACGCATCCACCGCGTCAGTGGCGAAATGCTGCACGAACGTCTGCCGCTCGGTGTTCCAGCCGTGCGTCATGATGGCCTCGTAGATGCGGTCCCGCTCCGCGACCAGGCGGGCGCGGTCCAGCGGCAGACTCCGCTTCTGCGCAAGGCGGATCGCTCGGTCCAGCGCCACCCAGCACTGCACCTTGGAGTACACGAACTGCTGTTGTCCACCGCGCACCTCCCAGATGCCATCGTCGGCTCGCTCCCAGTTGCTCGCCACCCAGTCCAGCATCTTGCGCACGTGGCGCCAGGAGTCATAGGCGATCGGCGTCCCGTACTTGTCGTACAAGTAAACTGCATCCATCAGTTCGCCATAGATGTCCAGCTGCAGCTGGTCGGCAGCGGCGTTACCGACTCGCACTGGACGCGACCCGCGGTAGCCATCGAGGTGGTCGAGGACCTCCTCGGGCAGCTCGCGGCCACCGTCGATGCGATACATAGTCTGCAACGGGTCGCCCCGGGCGCCCTCGACGGCCCGCTGCTCCAACCAGGCCATGAACTGCTCCGCCTCCGACGTCAGCCCCAGGCGCAGGAAGGCGTAATTGGTGAAAGCGGCGTCGCGCACCCAAGTATAACGATAGTCCCAGTTGCGCACCCCGCCGATCTCCTCCGGCAGCCCGCAGGTCGGCGCCGCCACGATCGCGCCGGTCGGCGCGAACGTCAGCAGCTTCAACACCAGCGCCGAGCGGTGGACCATCTCGCGCCAGCGACCTGAATAGCTGCACTTCCTCAGCCACTGCCGCCAAAAAGCCAGGGTCTGCGTCAGCGCCTCCGTGCCGACCAGCCGCGCCTCGAGCAGGACCCCATCATGAACGCTGCCGTGGCCGTTCTCCTCCACCTGGCGGAGGATGAACGTGGTCGTCTCGCCGGGGTTGAGGACGAACTCGGCAGCGACGCCGTCGCCTTGCCGACCAAGCGGGAAGCGGCTGACCAGCGAGACTTTCATGCCTTGCGCCTCGAAGATCGCTCCCCGGCCCTCGAGGATGACATGATGGGGCCGGCGGGCGAAATCGAAAGCCGGCCGGCAGTCGAGGCGGAAACGGACAGACCCGCGAACCGCTCGCACTACTCGGACGATCTGGTGGATTTTTCTGATCTCGCACGGGCCCTGGACCGGCATGAAGTCCACGACTTCACCGACGCCCTGGTCGCTAAGAAAGCGCGTCACCAGGACGTTGCTGTCAGGCATGTACATCTGTTTGTGCTGCGCCTCGTAGAGACTAGCGATGCGGAATGAGCCCCCTTTCTGATCGTCGAGGATCGCCGCGAAAACGCTTGGCGAGTCAAAGTGCGGCAGGCAACACCAGTCGATGGACCCGTCGATGCCAACCAGGGCAACGGTGTGCAGGTCGCCGATGACGCCGTAGGACTCGATCGGCTTGTAGCCCATGATCTCGTCTCCTCCGCTAGCTCGACGCTGATCGAGCCCCACGATCATCAATCCCTTGAGGCAGCGAAACGACACAACGATATTCGTCTTTTGCTCGCAATTTCGCGCGCGGCCCTCGCCAGTAACATTTCTTAACTTCCAGCTGAGATCGACGAAGAACGTCGTTTGCATCCAGATCAACTGCTCCGCACTTTCAATAGCTCGACAGGCGATTAAGGTCGCCGGTCCCGATTATCGGCAGCCCCGTGGCACGAACGTGCCAGTTTCGATGTTGATGTACCACCAATCCTAGCACGTCCCGCGAGAGCTCGCCGAGGCTCTTGCGAGAGCCGGCGACGAACTAGGAGTTTCGCTCAAGTCCTGGAGTGCTGCCTAGAAGTAACTTTCGCACTTTCGTCTCAGACGCAGTATGCGCCAATCTCAATCAGAATTCGGATCGCCTCCGCCGACCGTGACATTCAATGCTCCTTCCTAAGGTGGGCCGGTTCAAAGAACTCCGGCGCCATAGTGGAACATGCCTAAGCGAATAGGTCAGCGTTTCAGACGCACATCCGTTCGAGTGCCGAACTGTCATAACGCGAGAGGGATCGTTGCTTCTCCGAAGAAGTCGCGCTACCAGTGCACAGGTATGCGCACGGACCTTGAAGGCGTTGACGATAAAGATGCCTTAGTCTGAAGTGTCCCGAGTTCGGTTCTTACCGCACGCGGTGGCAGGCCGAAGCTGAAGGGGCGAGACCATGAGCGCCGTCCTTCCGATCATTTGCCTCGCAAGGCATGGCAAGACGGCGTGGAGCCTCTCAGGCCAGCATACAGGCCTCACAGACTTGCCTCTCACTGAGCGCGGCGAACTCAATGCGCAGAGTTTGGCCTCGCGGTTGCTGAGTTTCAATTTCGCAAAAGTGTTCACAAGCCCCCTGAAGCGAGCGGTCCGGACGTCGGAGTTAGCTGGTTTCGGAGTCGAGGCGGAGCCCGACTGCGATCTGCTGGAATGGAATTACGGCCAATACGAGGGGCGTCGCACAAAGGAAATCCATGAAGAGCGTCCAGGCTGGCAATTGTTTCGCGACGGCTGTCCAGGAGGAGAAGCACCGAATCAAGTCGGCGCCCGGGCTGATCGCATTGTGGAGCGTGTTCGCAACGTCCCAGGTAACGTGTTATTGTTTTCGAGCGGACATTTTCTCCGAGTTTTGACAGCACGCTGGTTAGGCCTCGATGCGGAGGCCGGACGACTCTTTACGCTCGACACTGCAAGCCTGAGCATACTCGGGTACGAACGCGATCAGTCAGAGCCAGCGGTCCGACTGTGGAATGACACCGGGCACGTCGAAGGTCGGTTCCCACCAGCCTTCGCGCACTGAGATGGAAGTGCCAGTCGGAGGAGCTATCGCCCAAAGTTGGTGACGGCGGGAATCGGAAAGGCGGCATATCGTGGGGGTGCTTGACGCCTCCACTTCTCCACCGAAGGAGCGATAT
>NZ_JBEPQK010000051.1:0-4111 GCF_040547805.1 Bradyrhizobium sp. LA6.1
GTGCACTGCTCGACAACATGGGAGTGCCATGATGACAGAGACCAAGATCGAGCCCACGCAAACGAAGTCGAGGGCGCAGCGTGAGACGCGGGCCAGCAAGAAGCTGATCGTCACCAGGGTGAAGGCCAAGGGTATCGGCAAGACGGTCAACATCAAGACGGTCAAGGCGCGGGCGTTGGGACGGTCAGACAGACGTCAGAGCGGGCGCGCAGTCTGAAGAGTTCGGCATCGCGTTCGCCGCGGCAGCCGTCACGCTGCTGATCGCATCGATGGCAGTGTATGGGGTTGCCAGGACTCGCAGCCGGCTCGGTGGCATCGCGTTCCTGCTGTGCCTTTCACCAATGATGGTCCCGTTCATCGTCACCGCGATCGCGCTGTTCTATCTGTTCGCGCGGATGGGACTGGTGGCAAGCGACATCGGGATCACCATCGGTCACACGGTCATCGCAATGCCGGTGGTGTTCATGGTCATGCTGGCGACCTTCAAGGGCTATGACTGGAAGCTCGATGCGGCGGCCGCGACGCTCGGCGCCGGACGGCTGCGCACCTTCTGGCGCATCACTTTGCCGCAGGTGGCTGGCGGCCTCGCCGTCGGCTTCGTGACCGGCTTTCTGCAATCGTTCGAGGAACTGACGGTCGCTCTGTTCGTCGGCGGCGGCATCAAGACGACCCTGCCGAAGCAGATGTGGGATGAGATTCTCCTCCAGGTCAGCCCCGTCATCGCCGCGGCGTCCGTCGTCGTGCTCATTGTCGTGATCGTCATGTTTGCGATCATGGAAATGCTCCAGGCGCGCCGCTCGCGCACGCCCGGATCAGCTGCGACCACGGATTCCTGAGGCGCGAGCTCCAAGGCTGGCATGGGCTGTAGCGCCCAATGCTCTTATCTCGCGCCCTTTAACCGATCCGCCATGCGCTCAGCGATGGCAACCGTGGTCAAATGGGTGTTGGCGCGCGGGACCTCCGGCATGATCGAGGCGTCGATCACGCGCAATCCCGTGCATCCGATTACCCGGCATTCGGGATCGACAACCGAGCGCGGGTCGTCCGGTGCGCCCATTCTACAGGTGCCGCTCGCGTGCTGAGCGTCGCTGCACTCGGCAAACAGCCAGTCATCCAGCTCTGCGTCGCTGAACGGCGCGTCCATCGAACGTCCGCTCGCACCATAGTCGACGCGGTGAGCGATATCGGCCACCCCAGGCTGCAAGCAGATGTCACGCAGGCGGCGGACGCCGTCGCGCAGGCGTACCAGATCGCGAGGGTCGGACAGCATGCGCTCCTCGATCACCGGATCGACCTCGGGGTCGGTCGTCACGATGCGAACGTAGCCCTGGCTGAACGCCTGATAGACGGAAACGGCAATGCGTCCCAGCGTCACATCAGCCATCGATTGCGGCGAGCGAGCAAGATTGCCGGCGATCATGATCATGTCATTGTCGCCGGCGCCCGCGAGACCGGACGAGTAGCGCAGGCAGCAATTGGTGTGTCTGTGCATCAGCGTGCTGACCCTGTTGTCTTCGCGCAAATGCAGCAGTGCGTTGACGATTGGATGGTCCAGCAAATTCTCGCCCACCGGCAAGTCCGCGCGGATCGGGATGCCGAGCGTCTCCAACAGAGCGGCGGGCCCGATGCCGGAGCGTTGCAGGATCGCCGGCGAATGGATGGCGCCGGCGCAGAGGATAACCTCGCGCGTTGCGCGGGGCGCGTAGGATCGGTCGTTCACGCGGACCTGGACGCCATTGGCGTGCAGCCGGTTGCCTTCGAAGGTGATGGTGTCGACCAGGGCGCGACCGACGATGTCGAGGTTGGTGCGAGCGCGAGCCGGCTCCAGATAGCCATCATTGGTGGAGATTCGTAAGCCGCCCTCACTGTTGATGGCATAGGGCGAGACGCCGGTGCCATCAGGCGCGTTGTGATCCTCACACCAGCCATAGCCAAGGCTCAGTGCAGAGGAGCGCAGCGCCCGGTCGACGTTGCCCCAATCCGGGATCGGAGCTCTATAAATCGGGATCGGACCGCGATCGCCGTGGTAGGGGGAGCTGGGGAAATTCTTGTCCGTTTCAAGCTTGCAGAAATAGGGCAGAAGCTCGTCCCACGTCCACCCCCTGCAGCCCGCGGCAGCCCAGCGGTCGATATCGTCGGGCACGGCACGGATTGCGATCTGGCCATTGATCGTCGAGCTGCCGCCCATGGCGCGGCCACGCCAAAGCAGCAGCGGCTGCTGCCGCTCGGTGCGTCGCGCCAGGAGCTTTGGCCAGCGGAAATCATCGTCACCGATGGCGCGCATGGGGTTGGGAATGCGGATGTGTTCCGGCGTGGTCGCGGTGCGCAAGTCTTGCCCAGCCTCGAGCAGCAGCACACGATGCGCCGGATCTTCGCTGAGACGCGCGGCCAACGTCGCTCCGGCGGAACCTCCGCCGATGATGATCGTGTCGTATTCCTGCCCAATCACGTCCGGTTGCTTCCCCTGGTCACTCTTGCAGCATCCTCCTGAGCGCAGTCGCTGCCATTACCGATCGTTACGCGGTCAGTTGGCAGCCACTTGGCGCAACGTAATTCGTGTCAACTCGGAAGGGCGACCGAGCCGCAGCGCGAAGCCTGGCCATAGCGCAGTACCGTTGTTCACGTAGAGCGTCATCCCGTCGACATCGTACCGGCCCGAGACGTAGCCTGCGTTCGCGGGGGCGGCCAGCCGGTCGATTCCCAGGATCAATCCGCCGTGCGTATGCCCGGACAGTTGCAGAGCTACGCCGAGTTTGGCGGCGTGCCGCGCATCACTCGGCTGGTGGTCGAGCAGGATGACGGGGGCGTCTTCGGGTACCCAAGATTGGTAGACCCCAAGTTTATTGGCTAAATCAACCTGGCGTAGACCCGCACCCTTCCTCAGCTCGACCAACATAGCGGCGAGCTTCTTTTGAATGGGCGACGTGACCGTTTTGGGCATCTAGCCTCCCGAAGGGGGCTAGAGACATAGAACTACTTTTACGATACCGATAAATTCGGTATTGTAAGCTGGTCTATGGCGTGACGGAGTTCGCGATATTGGGCACTTCGGCTCAACAAGTAATTGAACCCTTCATCGAGCGCGTTGGTTTGTGCCAGGTGCATCCGTTCGATAGTTTCTATCGTTTTGGATACCGGGCCGTCGGGGCCGAAACTGTTGTCGCATCTGTTGAGATTCCCGCCAGACTGGTGGAGGAAATGATTCCTTGCGGTTCAAGACTATCGGTTAAGCTCACCCCAGATGGTCAGGTGATTTCTGAGCTGTCGTTTCAAAACCATGCTGGGTCCTCAATAGAAAAATGCTCCGGCCCACTGCCGCTTGATCAGCTCATACGTGCGGCTTTAGCTCCCCAAAATCTTCACATGGAGGAAGCAACAACCGAGGACTTGACCAATCTCCTGCAAAGACTAGAGGATTCAGCCAACCTTGTGAGGGCTGCGCTTACTCGCTGCACTGAGGACGCGAAACAACACAGCGCCGAAGACTGTGCTCTCGCACCTGCTGCTTTATCGCCCCGAAAACCTGATATCGGCATCGATGAAAGTCTCTAACAGCGATTGCCACACCGCACGCCAAGGCTGTGCAGCAGCGGCTTGATGCAAACCCGCAGGCCATGCGACAGTGGAGAGAGACAGTCGAACGTCCGTTCGACACGATGAAAGCCTGCATGCGGGCGACATTTCCTCACTAAAACGCTCCCAAAAGTGGCCGCTCGAAGCGTCGTCGGGCGGTTCGGCGGCAAACGAACAGATCGACGATCTCGTTGCTCGAACGCTCACCCAGGCAAATCTTCGCATGGAAGAAGCAACCGCCTCGGATTTGATATCCCTTCTGCATCGGCTTGAACGTTCAACCAGCCTCGTCAAGGAGGCAATCGCACGGGCACCGGCGGCCCTCTAAGGGCTTCCGTTTGCTCAGAAGGATTCTTTCACCTATCGAAAGGAGGGGGTTTCGTTCTGACGCCCTCTATTCGGCAAAGCGAACCTCGAAGGCCGGGACCGGGCATGTCCGCGAATGACCCTGGCTGTGTAAAAACGCGGCGCTTGACGTGATTCTCGCGGTATGATTCCCGCACGATTTGCGGGGGTCTCGGATGAAGCGCTTCATTGA
>NZ_JBEPQK010000052.1:0-3799 GCF_040547805.1 Bradyrhizobium sp. LA6.1
ATATCGCTCCTTCGGTGGAGAAGTGGAGGCGTCAAGCACCCCCACGATATGCCGCCTTTCCGATTCCCGCCGTCACCAACTTTGGGCGATAGCTCAGCGGCTTCACTGACCTATCACTCCGTGGTAGAAGCGAAGCTGGACGGTAGGCTTACGGACTACTGCCCGATTGTTAGTAGGCAATACTTAGCAACCCGCCTCCATACTTTAGAACGAACTTTCTGTTCTTCCCCTGACTCGGGGGCGGGATGTTTTGCGACCCGCGTCACTCACTCGTCACAACGTGTCTACCGCGCGATTGCCAATGTCTGCTCCGGGGTCAGTCGCGTCAATTTGCGACTCGCCAATCACTTCTTGTTTGCCCTCTATTCCGGATATGTCGCTGCGCCGCAATAGCTGACTGATACGGCCAGAAGGCGAAATGACTGAATTGCCGGCTTAAGTTTCCTTTATCCCTAGAAGCGGACACGCCGCAGACATCGGGATACACCCGACCCCTAGTCCGACGGCAGCCCGTTCTCGGTGGCATGCGCTGTCGCCGCGAGGCCAGACTGGCCGTTCGCTTCCCAAGGGCAACTCGGCAGATTGGATCGTAAGCGTAGCTCTGCGGCCCTTTTGAATCGCGCTTGACGTCTATTTTGTTCGCGTGGCGCGTCGCCGCGGTTTCCATGTGTCGGACAACGCGTTGACGGCGGCCTCGAGGGCCTTCCGGTCGATCACGTTGGGATCGAACCGCTCCGGGCCCCAGCGGCGCATATTTTCGTGCTCCGGATGAGCAGGGTCGCTGATGGCGTCGAGGTATTCGGCATAGCCTGGCGCACCACCGACGTCTTCCGGAGGACAACGACCGGCGGCCTCGAGCAGGAAGGGCATGCCCTCCGTCGTGGTGTTGTCGAACCATTTTTCGAGCTTGATCACGTGATCCCAGCTGTCGCCGAAGTCATAGAGATAGTGGATCGTCTTGGCGCCGGTCTCTCGAACGATATCGCAAAGCCGCGCTTTACGGGCATCCATGGGCTGGTGGCCGTAATCATTGTCGGGGTCGGGAATCCCCCAATGTGCCTCACCAGCGAAGAACTCGAAGAGGTGACTGTTCGTCCAGCCGAATGCCTCCTGAAGCGTCAGATGCAGCCGATCAAGGCGCAGCGTGAGCGGCACGACAAGGCGACGCATCACCTCCGGTTTTACGTCCTTGAGGGTCACCTTGATCCGGACCGCGGTCGTGTTCAGGCTCATGCCGCCAGCCTCGGATCGTGTGCATGCATCGTGTAGATCGATGCCCAAGGGAGCAGTTCGTCCAGTCGCGCCGCAGGCCAACCATTGACGAGCTTCGCGAGAACATCAGCGAGCCAGTGCTCGGCACTGACGCCATTGAGCTTACAGGTCTCGATTAACGAAGCCAGAACTGCCCAATTCTCGGCGCCCTCGTCGCAACCGGCAAAAAGGGAGTTCTTGGCGTTGAGCTTGATCGGCCGCATCGCACGCTCGACAGCATTCGTGTCCATCTCGATGCGCCCGTCATCAAGATAGAGCGTCAAGCCGTCCCAATGACGCAGCGCGTAACGCAAGGCCTTCGCCGTGTCGCTCTTCTGTGCAAGGTGATCAAGCTTGGCCTCAAACCACTGCTTCAAGGCTGTAGCCAGAGGTCGGGCATGCGCCTGCCTGCCAGCACGGCGCTCGACATCTGATCGGCCGCGGAGCGCTTTTTCGACCGCGTAAAGTTGGGCGATGCGCTCAAGAGCCTCGCGGGCAACCGGAGCTGGCGCCGGAGCGGCCTCGCGCTCGATCTTCACAAACTGGCGCCTCAGATGCGACCAGCAGAAGGCGAGCGTCCCGGACAAGGCGTCCGCACGCGTCTCTCGGGTCATAGTCTTGTAAGCCTGATAACCGTCGCAGTGGATGATGCCGCGAAAGCCCTCAAGTAGCTGCAAGCCATGAACGGCCCCACGGCCCGGCGCATAGGCGTAAACCACACCAGGTGGGTCAGGTCCGGCCCAGGGCCTGTCATCGCGTGACAGCGCCCAGAAGTAGCCGGTTTTGGTCCTGCCGCGCCCCGGATCCAATACCGGTGCGGGGGTCTCGTCGACACAGAGCTTCGAAGAGGCGAGCAGAAGCTGGCGCAGACGATGCCACAAGGGCTTCAATTCCTGGGCGGCGTAGCCGACCCAGAAGGCGAGCGTGGAACGGTCGATGGCGATACCGTGCGTCGCCAGCATCTGCGCCTGGCGGTAAAGCGGCAAATGCCAATGATACTTGGCGTCGATCACATGCGCGACGAGCCGCTCGGTCGGCAGTCCTCCCCTGATCAATCGCTCGGGAGCAGCGTGCTGGAGGACGACGCCGTGACAGGCGCGGCAGGCCAGTTTGGGGCGGCGGGTGACGATGACGCGATACTGCGCCGGTACGACGTCCAGCCTCTGGCTCTCATCGTGACCGATCTCAAAAAGGTCGCCTGCGCAGCACGGGCAGCAGGTTGCAGCGGGCATCAGGGTCTCGATGATGCGCGGCAAATGCTCCGGCAGCTTGCCACGATTGGCCCTGCGCTCGGCAGCTCTCTTCTCGCGTGCTTTGGGATTGGCGCGGTCCTCGGCTGCCTCGAGAGCCGCGACAGCCTGATCGGTATCCTCCAGAACAAGCTGGAGCTGATCAGCGTCAAGCTTTTCCGAGGATCGACCGAACTGCGCGTCTTTTGCAAGCTTGAGCAACCGCTCGAGCCTGGCGCAGCGATCCAGCAGAGCCGCGGCAAAGGCACGCAACTCGGCTGGATCGCTCGGCAGCTCATCAGGCAAATCACTCATTGGCCCGAGTCTGTCATGCTTCGCGCCCCGATGCAGCGAAGATTTTATGTCCTACGCAAGCGCTTTCGGCTGCAGGATTCGAGGCGCATGCATGCGTGTCCAACCCATGCCGGCCAGAAGCGCGGACAACTGCGCGGCGTTCATTCGCATGACGCCGTCAACCACCGGCGGCCACTTGAAGGCGCTGCCCTCAAGCCGCTTCCAATACAGCACGAGGCCACTACCATCCCAGACAACAATCTTCACCCGATCAGCGCGCTTCGCACGGAAGACCACCGCCACGCCCTTCATCGGATCGTGGCCCAGCGTCTCCTTCGCCAACAGCGCCAGGCCATCTGCGCCCTTCCTGAAGTCTACAGGTCGGGTCGCAACATAAATCATGAGGCCAGCGGGAGCCGTCAGCATGAACGTGTCCGGCGCAACGCAACAAACACATCACTCAACACGGCAAGGCCAGGCGTCCCTCGCACCTCAACTCGTGCCCCATGGAGCTCAACCGTCACAACGGCTGCTTCCGGCGACCCGGAGGGAGCTGCAGCCACCGATGGCGACGATTCCGACACCAACGGCACAAACGACAGTGCTCCCCCCGCAGCTGGCAGCACCAGTTGACCTGAACGCGCCCGGCGCCGCCAGTCATGCACCTGCTGGGGCCGGCAGCCATGGCGACGTGCGATATCTGTTACGATCGCGCCCGGCTCGAGACTGTCCGCGACGATCTGCGCCTTCAAATCATCTGGCCACTGTTTCCGGCCGCCGCCGGCGTACACTTCTATGCGCGGTGACAACGGTCGTCTTATGTCGTCCGAATGGTCGTCCATTGTGAGCACCCTTGCAGAAGATGACTCTTCTAACGGCGCTCATAGGTCTACGCACAAACAATCTGATGGGCCTCGCAGCCCCGCTTACGCTTCTCGGACTTCGCGCCGAACTTCTCGCGTCGCAATTCGCCGAGGATGACCTCCAGCCGACGCCGCGCTTCCTCCGACGCCGCCAGCGCCCCC
>NZ_JBEPQK010000053.1:0-2538 GCF_040547805.1 Bradyrhizobium sp. LA6.1
GTAAGCATCCGGCGAAGACCGCGCGCGGGTCATTTTCGGCTCAGGCGGCTTGATCAACGTTCCGGATGGCAGAGCGCCAATTCCATGGCAGCAGTTCGTCGAGCCTTTGGACGGGATGCTCTGCGATGCGCGCCAGAACGTCGGCGAGCCAGGCTTGCGGATCGACATCGTTCATCTTGGCGGTGACGATCAGGCTGTACATCACCGCCGCCCGCTCGCCGCCGCGATCCGAGCCGCAGAACAACCACGACTTGCGACCTAAAGCGATGCCGCGCACGCCACGCTCCGCTGCATTGTTGGACAGGCAGATGCGGCCGTCGTCGAGGAAGCGTGTGAACGCGGTCCAGCGCTTGAGCATGTAGTCCATTGCTTTGGCGATGTCGTTGCGACGTGAGAGCTTGGCGCGTTGCTCGCGCATCCAGGCTGCTAAATCGGCGATCAGCGGCGCGCTCAGTTCCTGGCGGACGGCCCGGCGCCGTTCGGGCGTCTCGCCGTTGATGCCTCGCTCGATCTCGAACAGGGCGTCTATCCGGCGGACTGTTTCCAGCGCCAGCGGCGAGATCACTGCCGGCTTCTTGCCCTGAGCCTTGCGACGCGCATTCTCGGCGAGATCAGCCATCACGAAGAACGGCCGCCGGGCATGGACCCAGCACGCGGCTTCCAGGATCGGACCTGCGTTGCGGCCTGGGTCGTAAAGCTTGCCATAGCCGCTATAGGCATCGGCCTGGAGGATGCCGCTGTAACCGGCCAGATGCCCCTGGGGATGCTCGCCGGCGCGGTCGCGCGAGTAATAGAACACCGCCCCAGGCGGTGCCGGGCCGCCAAAAGGCTTGTCGTCGCGCACATAGACCCAGATCCGGCCCGTGTCGGTCTTGCCTTTGGCCAGGACCGGGACCGTGGTGTCGTCCCCGTGCAATCGCTCGGCGCTCAGCACATAGGCCTCGAGGCGCTTGAACAAAGGCGCCAGCGCCGCGGTGCAGCCGCCGACTTGGTCGGCCAGGGTCGACAGACTGATCGGCACACCCTCCTTGGCATAGCGCTCCGCTTGCCGGTTCAGCGGCTGATGTTGACCAAACTTCTCGAACAGCACCATCGCCAGCAGGCTTGGCCCCGCCCAGCCGCGGGCAAGCACATGGAACGGCGCCGGAGCCTGGCTGATCTTCTCGCAATCACGGCAAGTAAACTTCTCGCGGACGTGCTGGATCACTTTCCAGGATTTCGGGATCACCTCCAGCGTCTCGGTGATGTCCTCGCCGAGCTTGGACAGCCGCGCGCCGCCACAGCAGGCGCACGCCACAGGTCCCGGCAGCATCACCCGCTCGCGAGGTAGATGCTCCGGGAAGGGCTGGCGTGACGGCCGCTTGCGCGTGAACGACGCCACCTTCGTGGCTTTGGTTGCGGCCATTTCGGCGGTGAGTTCGTCCTCCGTCGCCGAACTCTCCAGCTCCTCCAACGTCAGTTCAAGCTGATCCAATAGCCGCGCGGTACGCTCCGAGCGCGGACCATGGCGGTCGCGGTTAAGTTTCTCGATTTGTAGCTTCAGATGAGCGATCAACGCTTGGTCGTCGGACTGCCGAGCACGGGCGGCCGCAGCCTCCGCCCGAGCAACGATCAATGCCGCTTGCAGCGTTTCGACGTCGTGTGGCAGCGATTCAAGGCCGTCACCCATGGGCCCGATGGAATCACAAAAGAGGCGATTTGAGGCGTCTTTTCTTCCGTACCTCAGAACTTTTTTGAGCCTATCCTGCGCTCTGTGGCCGCCACGTGTGCTGCGGATTGCGCCAGTCGATCGCCTCCAGCAGATAACTCATCTGCGCCGCGCTCAGCCCCACCACACCGCCCACCGTCGACGGCCAGACAAAACGGCCACGGTCCAACCGCTTCGCGTAGAGCGACAGTCCAACTCCATCGTGCCACAAGGCCTTGATCAGCGAACCGCCGCGTCCGCGGAACACGAAGACATCTCCGGCGAACGGATCACGACCAAGGCTTTCCTGCACCAATAATGACAAACCCTGCATGCCCTTGCGCATGTCGGTGTGGCCGGTCGCAATCCAGATCCGTGCGTTCGAAGAGATCGGTATCATCGACGCTCCAGAACCTGCAGCACCCGCGCCAGCGCTGCCGCATCGACGCTGGCGTCGACAATCACTCGACGATCCCTGCCAATCACGATCACCATCTGCCCACTCGGCGGTGTGGGAGCAACCGCCGGCTCGACCTCAGCGGCCAGGACGACCCGCGCAAAGCCAGATTGTTCGCTTTGAGGGCTGATCGGCTCGGGCCCGAACGCGCGTCGCCATGTCATCAGCAACGAACGTGATATGCCATGGCGCCGTGCCGTCGACGATACAGCGCGCGGCGCTTCAAAGCTCTCGCTCACGATCCGCAGCTTCTCGTCATCCGACCAGCGCCGACGACGACCAGTCTCGACCACCTCAAGCCGTTCAAGCTGAGTACTGCGCTTATGGCTGTCCATAAGGACTGTTACGCACCAATTGGACTAATCCAACAAGGCGGCCCTCGCCGGAGGGAGAC
>NZ_JBEPQK010000054.1:0-2477 GCF_040547805.1 Bradyrhizobium sp. LA6.1
TGTGTTTCGGCATGGAATAAGGACCCCGTTTTCGGGGTGATCGGCATCCAATCGGGACCCCGAGATAAGGGTCCACAGTGGCTTCCATCGAGTCATGGAAGCCGAGGTTGGGATGCTGGTGGTGGAGACGATTGGTAAGATCCGTCGCGCCTACTTTGTTGATGGTCGTCCGATCAAGGCGATCTGCCGAGAACTTGGCGTATCGCGGAAGGTGGTTCGCAAGGTCATTCGTTCTCAAGCGACGGAGTTCCGGTATGAGCGCGAGACGCAGCCGCTCCCGAAGATCGGTGCCTGGAGTGCCGAGCTTGACCGGTTGCTGGCAGGGAATGAGAGCAAGGCAGCACGGGAACGGCTGACGCTGATCCGGCTATTCGAAGAGCTTCGCGGCCAGGGTTATGCCGGCGGCTATGATGCGGTTCGTCGATACGCACGGCGGTGGAGCAAGGAACGCGGGCAATCGACCGCAGCCGCTTATGTCCCGCTGAGCTTTGCACCAGGCGAAGCGTACCAGTTCGACTGGAGCCACGAGGTCGTCCTGCTGAGCGGCACCACGGTGATGGTGAAGGCTGCTCATGTCCGGCTCTGTCACAGCCGCATGCTGTTCGTGCGGGCCTATCCGCGGGAGACGCAGGAGATGGTGTTCGACGCCCACGACCGGGCGTTCGCCCTGTTCAAAGGCACCTGCACCCGCGGCATCTACGACAACATGAAGACCGCCGTAGAGACGATCTTCGTCGGTAAAGGCCGTCTCTACAATCGCCGCTTCCTGCAGATGTGCAGCCACTATCTGGTCGATCCGGTCGCCTGTACGCCAGCGTCGGGCTGGGAGAAGGGGCAGGTCGAGAACCAGGTCGGGCTGGTCAGGGAACGCTTCTTCACGCCACGGCTGCGGTTCAAAAACCTCGACGAGTTAAACGCCTGGCTGCTCGACAAGTGCATCGCCTACGCCAAGGCTCATCGCCATCCGGAGCTGGCCGATCAGACGATCTGGGACGTGTTCGAAGCCGAACGCCCCAAACTCGTTCCCTATGCCGGCCGCTTTGACGGCTTCCATGCGGTGACGGCATCAGTCTCGAAGACCTGCCTGGTGCGCTTCGACAACAACAAGTACTCGGTCGCAGCCAGCGCAGTCGGACGACCGGTCGAGGTTCAAGCCTATGCCGATCGCATCGTGATCCGTCAGGACGGACGCATCATTGCCGAGCACCCGCGATCCTTTGGCCGCGGCGATACCGTCTACGACCCCTGGCATTATGTGCCGGTGCTCGCCCGTAAACCCGGCGCCTTGCGCAACGGTGCTCCCTTCAAAGACTGGGTGCTGCCGGCCGCGATGGAGCGGATCCGGCGCAAGCTGGCCAGCACCGACGATGGCAATCGGCAGATGGTCGACATCCTCAACGCGGTGCTGACTGACGGTCTGTCCGCCGTGGAAGCGGCCTGTGCCGAAGCGCTCAGTCACAGCGTCCATTCCGCCGATGTCGTTCTCAATATCCTGGCCCGTCAACGTGAACCCGCCCCACCGGCCAACATCATGACGCCGGCCGCACTGACGCTCCGTCATGCACCGATCGCCGATTGTGCCCGTTACGACAACCTCCGGAGGACCATCTGATGGAACGAACCCAAATCTTCGATCTTATGGGCGAACTCAAGCTCTACGGCATGAAGGCCGCCTTCGACGAGATCATGGCAACTGCCGTCAAGCGCCAGCACGAACCTCAGCGCATTGTCGGCGACCTGCTCAACGCCGAGATCAACGAGAAGCAAGCCAGGTCGATCAAATACCAGCTCACCATTGCCAAGCTGCCGCTCGCCAAGGACATCGCCGACTTCCAGTTCGACGGCACGCCGATCAATCAGACTCTCGTCAATGATCTCGCTGGCGGCGGCTTCATCGCCCAACAACGCAACGTCGTGCTGGTTGGCGGCACCGGTACAGGCAAAACACACCTCGCCATTGCCATCGCCAGAAGTTGCATCCGCGATGGCGCCAGAGGACGCTTCTACCACGTCGTCGACCTCGTCAACCGGCTCGAGACCGAGACCCGCAACGGTCGACAGGGACGGCTCGCCGAGCATCTGACCCGCATGGACTTCATCGTTCTCGACGAGCTGGGCTATCTGCCGTTCGCGCAATCCGGCGGTCAGCTCCTGTTCCATCTCATCAGCCGGCTCTACGAGCGCACCTCCATCATTGTCACCACCAATCTTGCGTTCGGCGAATGGCCGAGCGTGTTCGGCGATGCCAAAATGACCACCGCGCTACTCGACCGATTGACCCATCACTGCGACATCGTCGAAACCGGCAACGACAGCTGGCGATTCAAAAGCCGCGACGATGTTCAAACAACCCGCGCTCGCGCCGTCTCCGCAACCCCGACCAGCTCCGACGACCCGAGCGCTACCAGCAGAGCACGCCGATCAAAGGGGTCCCTTTTGGATGCCGCTAGGGGGTCCCAGTCGAACGCCGATTGACA
>NZ_JBEPQK010000055.1:0-2127 GCF_040547805.1 Bradyrhizobium sp. LA6.1
GCTGTCCAATCCCATCCCAAACCTCCGTCCTAGTCGGAGGCTTCTTCGCACGTTCATTCGAATTCTGAAGCAAGGGTATCGGCTTCGCGCTTACGTTCGAGCCCTGGTGCGCCCACCATAAATCCTCTTGCGAGATCAAGCGTCTAAGGTCTCACCTGCAAAGACAGAGTGAGAACTTTTAGAGACATTTCGCGCCGTTTAGACGCCCTCGTGCGCCAAACGTTCTGCTGCATCACCAGATCGGTTGTTTGAACGGTCGCTTCCGGCGTGCGCCGCGTCGTCCAAGCGAGGACATTCCCCAGTGCTGACTTCAGCTTTGTGTCGCTGCTGGCATTGAATGAGGGACGAGAAATGTCCCTTGTCCCTCTGAATGAGAGCGGGCGTTCAGAGGCCCATCCTTACGGGGTACCGGAATTTCAACCAGTTCTACCGTTGACCTCGTTGTAGAGCGCAAGCACCTGTGCCCCGTCCAACAACTCGCGGCTCCAACTCAGGGGTTTTAAATCGACGTCTTCCCAATCGAATGGTTCATGAGTTCGGCCATTGTAGGCGACAATGAATTTTGGGATTCCTTCTGGAAATCCGTCGGGATCAGATCGGTTCGAGGTCACCAGATAATTGGGCTCGATGCCTTTCCCTGTTATCCCGATCCGAACGAACACCGCGCCATGCTGCTTTTTGCAAACAACCATGTTTCGGAGCATTCCACTCAGGTAGGGATATGGCTTACGCAATGTTTGGACGTATTCTGCCAAGGAAGCAAAGTTCACCACGACACCACTTTAGCTAATGCTGAAACCGTGGTTGTCCTCCAAATGCCTGATAACCTTCTCCAAGGCCCGCATTATCAGGAGCTGGTTCGCTCCGAACGCATAGTATCCGGTAACCGCTACCTGAGCGGATAGCGAGCTATCTGCATTCTTCCGCTTGATTTTGTTGCCGTCCGAGTCGACGAATGTGATCGGGTACGGGAAGTGACGGCCTTCGCCTTCAAAGACCCCGTTAGGTCCCCAGTTTTGCGTTTTTGCGTTGTAGCATTCCCGACCGATGATCCTCTCTAACTCTAAGAGCAGGTGAAGGCGGCTTTTCGTAATCTTTTTCATTTGCTTCCCGTGCACAATCACAGGCGCAGAGCCTAGACTGCGTACTGCCACCTTAGTCAATCATCCGAAAGCAGCAGGTTCCGCGATGCAAGTTCGGCGGCACCGTTCCGCCGGCGCCCACGTGCGGTTAGGCTTCAGACGCTCTCGGTTAATGAAAGCGCTGGGTTCACCAACGTGTTCGGCAGCTGAACTAGCCTCCCGATGGTGGGCTGACCGCGTCAGGAAAGTTTTAAACGGACTAGGTATTTCCTCCAGCGCTGCGCTGGGACAGACATCGCGATGAATACGGCGCGTCGGCAATGGCAGCTTCGACCTGCCGTAAGCGGTGCGCCCGCTGGATAAGGTTTGACGTCTGAGGAACCGCTGCTCGTGACAGACCAGGAGCAAAGCCTCGCTGGCTGGGCGGCCGGCTGGGCGCAATTGGGCATGTGGTCGCTTCGGTCCCCGCGCTCTGTATGCGCTCCGGCTCCCGAGCGAACATATCCGCCGGTGCTCGACGACGGCGGGGCATCAGACGACTGAAAAGCGATCCAGCTTCGAGGAGAGCCGGCCATGAGATCCGCCATTAAGCGCCGCCTCATTGCGATCGAGCTAGAGGCCCTGACCTCCGAAGTTGAGCTCATCGAGCGAGAGTGGCAGGATCACCGTGTGGCGGCCAAACCGTCTGAAGCTGGTAAGAGCCCTCAAGGCGAGCTCAACAAGGCCACGAAGGACCAAGAAAACGAGCCCCCTTCAGCAGTCCACCCCATGAGTAAAATGAATCCCGAGTAGGGGCTCCGCGGTTGGGAGCCCCCCTCGATCGGCGTCCTATTTCACCTCAGCTTTGCAATACGTCGCGGTGCTGACCAACGGATACTGCCTTCCGAGACTGGCTTGATTTCCAACCATGCAGTCCCAGCCCGTTTTGTCATCGGACATGGCGGTCTTCCGGTAAGCATCCGGCGAAGACCGCGCGCGGGTCATTTTCGGCTCAGGCGGCTTGATCAACGTTCCGGATGGCAGAGCGCCAATTCCATGGCAGCAG
>NZ_JBEPQK010000056.1:0-1620 GCF_040547805.1 Bradyrhizobium sp. LA6.1
TTCCTAAGAAACGGCACCAGCTCCCGGTTCCAAGGGCTGCAGAACAAAGCCGAATATCTTGGCACGTCGGTGCAAATTGTTGATCACTCGCGTACGGTAGCGTGTCTCGTAGGACGAGGCGCCGGGATCGACGTAGTCCATTCCGTGACGGACAGCGTTGTAGAACAGGACTGCGATCTTGCGGGCCGTCGCGGTGACTGCCTTGGCCTTGCCGATGCGGGACGACAGTCTTCTATAGAAGGCGCCGAGCGCGGTGTCGGTGCGTCCTACGGTTACGGCAGCAAGGCGCATAAGAGCCGCGGCCCGACCACCGGACCGGCGCGTTCGTGACGAGAGCATTTTGCCCCCGGAGACCTTATTGCTCGGCGCCAACCCCAGCCAGGAGGTAAAATGCTTTGCACTTGGCCATGAGGTAAGGTCGTCGCCGCATTCTGCGATCAGCTTCAGCGAGAGGTAAGGACCGAGGCCGTCGATGGTGGTGACGTCCTTTCCGAGCAGCCCAAACAACGACGCGCGGACGTCGAACGCCAGAGCGTTCGCTTGATCGGTTCTGTTCCGACGCCGCGAGACCGGCGGCGCTGATCCATGATCATGACCCCTATGGATAATGAGTTCCTTCAACACAGTCTCGATTCGGACGTCGCAGGCAGATGCTTTCTCATGGTAAGCGTCGTAAAGCGCGAGTGCCTGATCGAGCGCAAACAGATGCTCCGCGCGGTAGCTTCCGGTGAGCGCCTTCGCAATAGTCTCGACACTGGAGTGGCAACTGTAATGGCGCAAACACGCCAGCGCCTCTGGATCGCGCTCGCCGGCAAGGATCGCGCGAATGATGCGCAGGCCAGTCGTGCCCGTGATGTCGGCCACAACGTGGTGGAGTTGAAGATTCATCTCGGTCAGTGCTTTTTGCATATGCTGGATGTGTGAGGCGGCGTATTCCAGCAGACGCTCACGCTGACGCACGTAGGCTCGCAGCTCCGCAATTTGCCCTTTGGGCCGAAAGCTCGCCCGCAGCAGTCCGAACGAATGGAGCCGCTGCAGCCACTGGGCATCGCTGACATCGGTCTTGCGCCCCGGCACATGCTTGGCATCGCGCGCGTTGACAAGAAACACGGCAAATCCTCGTGCATCGAGAAGCTCAAAGATCGGAATCCAATAGACGCTGGTTGACTCCATGACGACGGTCTCGACGCCGCATTCCACAAACCACTTTACTAGTTGATCGAGATCGGCCGTGAAGGTGCCAAAACTGCGTACTGGCTCGAGTACGCGATCCGCTCCTACGGCAGCCATGTGCATAGTCGCACCAACATCGATGGCAGCCGCGTTCGGGTGCACCATGGGCATGGTACGGTCGACCTTGGACTTCGACTTCTTGCGGTTCATCTCCAATCCTCCTGCTGACAGGGCGGAAGGGCTGAGTTGCGCAATTAATCAGATTCCTAAACGGGATCGCCTATGCGGCGTCACCACTCTCAAGTCCGCAACAGCTCATGGACCAGGTTTTTTGACGGGGTTAAATGCCACCAAAATCGTATCGGCCGCTCCCTTCCGAACGCAGTCTATCACTAACCCGTTTCTATCCCACAGGGGGCGTGCAGCGCCGAGATCAGTTTTTTAGAA
>NZ_JBEPQK010000057.1:0-1585 GCF_040547805.1 Bradyrhizobium sp. LA6.1
TGACCCTGGCTGTGTAAAAACGCGGCGCTTGACGTGATTCTCGCGGTATGATTCCCGCACGATTTGCGGGGGTCTCGGATGAAGCGCTTCATTGAGGGTGCGGATCGTGGGCAGAGCACGCTGTTTCCTGAATGCGTGGAAGACTGGATCGGCGAGGACAATCCAGTTCGTCTCATCGACGTCTTCGTCGATGAACTCGATCTGGCCGAGCTTGGGTTCGGCGGGATCGATCCCGAAGCAACTGGCCGACCATCGTACCACCCCTCGCTCCTCCTCAAGCTGTACATCTACGGCTATTTGAACCGGGTGCAGTCGAGCCGTCGGCTCGAACGCGAGGCCGGGCGTAATGTCGAGGTCATGTGGCTGCTGGGTCGGCTCGCTCCCGATCACAAGACGATTGCGGACTTCCGCAAGGATAACGGTCCAGCACTTGGCAAGGTCTGCGCGCGCTTCGTCGAACTCTGCCGTGAGATGGGCCTTCTCACGACGGCGAGCGTCGCCATCGATGGCAGCAAGTTTAAGGCCGTGAACAACCGGGACAAGAACTTCACCCGGGCAAAGGTGGAGCGGCGGCGGGCCCAGTTGGAGGAGAGCGTGGCGCGCTATTTGAGCCAACTCGATGCGGCCGACCGGCAGGAACCGACGGAAGCATTGGCCGCGAAGGTAACGAGGCTCACGGAGAAGCTGACGAAGTTGAAAGAGCAAATGGCCAAGCTTGTTGTCCACGAGGAGCAGATGCTTGCCTCGTCTGATCAGCAAATCTCCCTGACCGATCCCGACAGTCGTTCGATGGCAACGAGCGGCCGCGGCTCCGGCGTCGTCGGCTACAACGTGCAGGTCGCCGTCGATACCAAGCATCATCTGATTGTGACGCACGAGGTGACGAACCGCGGCTCGGATCGAGCACAACTTGCTAATATGGCCAAGCAGGCCAAGGCCGTGCTCCGGACCGAGACGCTCGAGGCCGTAGCCGATCGCGGCTACTTCAGCAGCTCAGAAATCCTCGCGTGCCACGAGGCCGGCATCACGGTGACTCTGCCCAAGCCGATGACGTCGGGTGCCAAATCGGAAGGGCGATTCGGTAAGCAGGACTTCGCTTATCAGCCGGAGGAGGACGTCTATCGCTGTCCAGCTGGGGAGCGGCTGCCATATCGCTATACGAACGAAGAAGACGGCAAGATGCTGCGGCGCTACTGGACCACTGCCTGTTCAAATTGCACACTCAAATCCCAATGCACGACAGGACCGGAGCGGCGGATTACGCGATGGGTGTATGAGCATCTGCTCGACGCGGTGCAGCAACGCCTTGATGCGAACCCACAAGCCATGCGTCAGCGTCGCGAGACAGTCGAGCATCCGTTCGGCACGATGAAGGCCCGCATGGGAGCGACGCACTTCCTCACCAAAACCCTTCCGAAGGTCGCCGCTGAGATGGCACTCTCCGTCCTGGCCTACAATCTGACACGGGTCATGAACATCATCGGAACCAAGCGGCTAATCGCTGCGATCGCGGCCTGAAACGTCCTCGGCACCTAACTCTCAGAACCGACCTCCCGTGAAACTGCTTTTTACACGGCCAAGACCC
>NZ_JBEPQK010000058.1:0-1501 GCF_040547805.1 Bradyrhizobium sp. LA6.1
GTTCTGAAGATCGCGCCTGCCAATGGCACCAAGGCTGCAATTTAAAGAGAAGCGGAGAGTTCGGCGTTTCTCCGTTTTGTGGGCAGCAGCTTCCGGCAAGCAAAGAGCGTGACGGTGCGAGGAAGCTACACGGTTCTCGGAATAATGCCTATGGTTGTTTTGGGTCAGAAAGGCCAGCGTATGTCTGCTTTTGCCCCGAACGCGGAATCGTCGATGGCTCGCACCGTGTCGTGGTGATGACGTGATGTCCGCGATGGCTGGCGGCGACCGTCGAAGGATGGGCGGTCCCTCCGCTATCGGTCGTCAGGGTCCTTCAGAGGGCAAAAAGAAACGCGGGGACCGCGCGACCGAGTCTATTGAGAATATCTGGTGCGAGAAAACACGTGGTTGCAGTTGCAGGGGACGCCCGAACGTTCGCTATGCGCCGATAGCGAGCAGCCAGCGCTTTGCAGCGAAATGACGCGATGGGCCCAAAGGCGACACTGAAGAAAAGCCGCCAAGCGAGGCGGACTTAGACCGGCGTCTCCCGGCGGACTGGTGGTAAGAGTGCCAACGCAATGTAGGGGAGTGGATAAAACAATCCGCCCCAGATGAACCAGGCGGCCCTAGAGCGTCCCCTCTGTTCGGCATAGTTCGCAGTATAGTGCCCGCACGCAGAGATGAGGCTGAGATAAAGGATTGCAGCAGCAATTAACGGAAACATGGGCCGGCTCCGATCACTGCTACAAATAAACATAAGGGATTTGGGTCACGGGGCAATACACGCCCTCGTCAACGAATGAGTTCAAGACCGCATGGCAAGGTCCGGTTAGGGTCAATCGCGCCCAAGGTCGACCAGCAGCAAATCTGGATATGGTCCGCTCTGCCGCCGGAAGCGGAAATGAGCTATCCTGCCGCGATGCAGCAGGAATGACGCTGATGACCGAGACCGTCGCGCCCGTCGCCAAGCCTGTCCCTCGACCGCGATCCAGAAGCGCCGAGACCGTCAGCGCGTCGGCGCTGGCGCAGCACCTCGATTGCAGCCGGACCTACATCGGCAAGCTCGAAGCCGAAGGCGTGATCCAGCGGCAAGGTGACGGCTTCCCGCTCGATCAAGCCGCGTCGCCTATCTGCGATACCTGCGGCGCGAGCGGCGGCAATCGTCGCGCGCAGTGAAGCCGATGCTGCGCACGTCGCGGCAATGACAGCGTGTTTTCGAGAACGCTGCAATCTCCTCATGCTGTTGCCGAAAGGCAACTGATTTATTGTTTCTTCGTTGAACTGTTCCATTTTGCGTTTACGCCGCAACAAACAGTTTTAGATTTGCGGTCTCCGGGCTGGGGCGTGTTTTACGACAGCGAATTTTCGAACCCGGAGGCTTTTCGAAATGATTTTGGAATTCCTCGCAATTTTTTCTCTCGTTCAGTTCGCCAACATGATTTCGCGACTGATCGGTCAGCGGAATGACGTACTCTCCTACGTTTCAAGATCAGGTCCTCACCGGTAAGTGTGGCTAAAGCGG
>NZ_JBEPQK010000059.1:0-1422 GCF_040547805.1 Bradyrhizobium sp. LA6.1
TCGGTTCATATGTGGACGGCCCCCGACTTACAAGGATTGGCTCGGGCAGCATGCTCGGATCGCTCGCGCTCATATGTCCGGCCTATTTTCGGGTCTTACGACCACTGGCCAAGATGGGCTTCGCGGACAGTGAGATCCAAACACGAGAGCGGCATTTCCTGCCGGTAAACCGAGCGGAGTGTCTCACTTGACCGGCTCGCGCCGAACGTACCACCTCTTCCTATCCTGCAAGTTCCGGCCCCAGCGTCAAACCTGCCGGCCTGGCGCCAAGCTCTGTATTTCGTTCACGTCTAGGTCTGCGCCGGCATCGGTACGGCATTGCTAACGGGCCTGTACCGCTCGCCGCTAACCATCAGCTTCCAGGCGATCCGCGCCAGCTTGTTCGCCAACGCTATGGCCACCAGCTTCGGCGGCTTGCGCGTGATCAAGTCTTTCAGCCAGGGCCAAGAGCGACCGCGTCGTCGCGCATCCGCGATCACAGCCGTCGCGCCAGCCACCAAGACGGTTCGCAACATACCGTCACCAGCGCGTGTGATGACACCGAGACGGTTCTTGCCGGCCGTCGAGTGATTCTTTGGCGTCAGGCCAAGCCAGGCGGCAAAGTTTCTTGCCGACCTGAACCCGCGGGCATCCACGACCTTGATTGACAGTAGCGTCGCGCCGATCGGGCCAACTCCTGGAATAGTCGCCAGTCGTCGGCTCATCTCGTTACTCCTGTGAAGTTGCATGAGCTTCTTGTCGAGCTTGGCGATCAGATCACCGACGCGCGCCAATTCTGTCGCCAGCGCCTCCACCAACTCCATCGCCAAATCGGGGACGGTCGCGTCGGCTCGAATGTCGATCAGCAGTTGCGGAAGCCGCGAAAGCCCCTTGGGCGCTGTAAAGCCGAACTCTGCGGCGTAGCCGCGGATCGAATTGGCGATCTGGGTGCGCCTGCCGATAAATTGGTTGCGCACACGCGTCAGCATTTGTGCGCCCTGCTGCTCGGCACTTTTGATCGGCACGAAGTTCTTCCGCAGTTTCGGTCGACTGGCCGCTTCACAAATCGCCTCCGCATCCGCCGCATCGGATTTCCCGCGCTGCACGTAGGGTTTGACATATTGCGGCGGGATCATTGCCACCTCATGCCCCAGCGACCGCAACTCCCGCGCCCAATAGTGCGATGCTCCGCAGGCCTCCATCGCGACGAGCGCCGGCGGCAAACGGCCGAAGAACGCCAGAACCTGGCCGCGTCTCAACTTACGCCGAAGGACCGGCTGCTCCATCCCGTCGACGCCATGCAGCTGAAATACGCTCTTTGACGTGTCCAAACCGATGCGAACAATCGTTTCCACGGGCGGCTCCCTCGTTTCAGGTCATCGATGACCCATCTTGCCACGCAAACCGGCGGAAGGGGGCCGTCCACCCCAACACGAGAGCCCG
>NZ_JBEPQK010000060.1:0-1418 GCF_040547805.1 Bradyrhizobium sp. LA6.1
GAGCTATCGCCAAATTTTGGTGACGGCCGGAGCCGGTCAGGCGGCGGCGGTTATGGGCTGACGGTCGGTCGGCTTGGCGATGACCTCGATCCCATCATTGAATGTCACACCGACAACGAGTTTTGGCAACTGGTTGTGGCCATCGAGACGACGCCAGCTTCTCTGCGCGGCCTCGAGCAGTTTGAAGACCATCGCGAGTGCCGTCTTGTTGGACAGGCAGCCCTTCGATCGGATGGTGCGGTGGCGAACGGTGGCGAAGGTGCTTTCGATGGGGTTGGTCGTCCGCAAGTGTTTCCAGTGCTCGGCCGGGAAGTCGTAGAACGCCAGTAGCGTGTCTCGATCCTTGCTCAGGCAATCGGCGGCCTTCTCGTACTTCAGCGCGTAGCTCTCGATGAAGGCGTCGAACGCCAGTTCGGCGGCGGCCTTGGTTTCGGCCATCCAGATCTCCTGCAACGCGCGTTTGGCCTTCGGCTGCTGGCTCTTCGGCAACTTGGCGAGCACGTTGGCGGTCTTGTGCACCCAGCAGCGCTGCTCGCGCGTTTTCGGCCAGACCTCGGCGGCGGCCTTCCAGAACCCGAGTGCGCCATCGGCGATGACGAGCCGCGGCGCCACGTCGAGCCCGCGCCGCTTCAGGTCAAGCAGCAGATCGCGCCAGTCCTGCGCGCTCTCGCGGGCGCCATCGGTGAAGCCGACCAGTTCCTTGCGGCCTTCCGGCGTCGCGCCGATCAGCACCAGGATGCACTGCTTTTCGTCTTCGAGGCGCGCTTGGAGATGGATGCCATCGGCCCAGATGTAGACGTAGCGCTTCGCCGACAGATCGCGCCTCTGCCACGCGGCGTGCTCGTCGAGCCAGCCATCCTTCAGGCGACCGATGGCGGATGCCGACAACCCGGCAGCATCCTTGCCGAGCAGCGCAGCCAGCGCCTCAGAGAAGTCGCCGGTCGAGATACCCTTCAGGTAAAGGATCGGCAGCAGCGTCTCGATCGACTTCGACCGGCGCATGTAGGGCGGCAGGATCGACGGCGAGAACCGGATGCGGCCAGGATCGGCGGCGTCCGCTTCGCGATCGCGTACACGCGGCTGGCGGACGGCGACCGGACCGATGCCGGTCATCACCTCGCGCTCCGGCAGGTGACCGTGGCGGACGACGCGCTGGTGGCCGTCCCGGGTCTTCAAATCGGCATGCTGGCCGAGAAAGTCTGCAACCTCGGCCTCGACCGCCTGGGCCAGCAGGGCACGCGCTCCATTGCGCAAGACTTCTGTGAGTTGATCGTCGAAGATTCCTGGCTGAATCAGATGGATGACGTTATCGTTGGACACGGCATATCGCTCCTTCGGTGGAGAAGTGGAGGCGTCAAGCACCCCCACGATATGCCGCCTTTCCGATTCCCGCCGTCACCAACTTTGGGCGATAGCTC
>NZ_JBEPQK010000061.1:0-1226 GCF_040547805.1 Bradyrhizobium sp. LA6.1
CTGGAGGAGCTCCCGGCCGACAAGATCGAGTTCAGCAACGGCCGCTACATGGTGCAGTACCGCGAGCAGCTGATGCCGCTCGTCGCCATGGAGAGCGTCACCATTGCGAGCCAGGGCGCCCAGCCGATCCTGGTGTTTGCGGACGACGGCCGCTCCATGGGCCTCGTCGTCGACGAGATCATCGACATCGTCGAGGAAAGGCTCAACATCGAGGTCGGCGGCTCCGCCTCCGGCATTCTCGGCTCGGCCGTGATCAAGGGCCAGGCCACCGAAGTGATCGACGTCGGCCACTTCCTGCCGATGGCGTTCGCCGACTGGTTCACCCGCAAGGAGATGAAGCCGTCGCAGCACTCGCAGTCGGTGCTGCTGGTCGACGACTCGGCTTTCTTCCGCAACATGCTGGCACCCGTGCTGAAGGCGGCCGGCTACCGCGTCCGCACCGCGCCGACCGCGCAGGAGGGCCTGGCTGCGCTGCGTGCGCAGAGCTTCGACGTGGTCCTGACCGACATCGAGATGCCCGACATGAACGGGTTCGAGTTCGCCGAAGTGATCCGCTCCGACACCAATCTGGGCGCGATGCCGATCATCGGCCTGTCCGCGCTGGTGTCGCCGGCGGCGATCGAGCGCGGCCGTCAGGCCGGCTTCCACGACTATGTCGCCAAGTTCGACCGTCCCGGTCTGATCGCGGCGCTGAAGGAACAGACCGCGGGCGCCGCCGGCGCCTCCGAGCTGAGCCGGGCAGCGGCGTAACGGCACTGGGGATCAGGAGATACCGCTATGAGCAACAAGAAGACGCAGATCGGCGAAGGCGCCATGGTCGAATACGTCACCGCGATGATCGGCGGCCAGCTGTTCGGCCTGCCGATCTCCCGCGTCCAGGACGTGTTCATGCCCGAGCGCGTCACCCGCGTTCCCTTGTCCTCGCGCGAGATCGCGGGCGTGCTGAACCTGCGCGGCCGCATCGTCACCGTGGTCGACATGCGCGCCCGGCTCGGCCTGCCCAAGCCCGAGGACGGCAAGACCCCGATGGCGGTCGGCGTCGACCTGCGCGGTGAATCCTACGGCCTCCTGATCGACCAGATCGGCGAAGTGCTGCGGCTTGCCGAGGCCGGCATGGAAGAGAACCCCGTCAACCTCGATCCCCGCATGGCCAAGCTCGCCGGCGGCGTCCACCGCCTCGACGGCCAGCTCATGGTCGTCCTCGACGTCGATCGCGTCCTCGAGCT
>NZ_JBEPQK010000062.1:0-1102 GCF_040547805.1 Bradyrhizobium sp. LA6.1
ATAAGCGAGCACATCGGTCTCGGCCTCGTCGAGGAAGCCGGCAAGCTTGGGCAGCTTGGGGCGAAGCTGGTCGGCGACCTTGCGCCACTGCGCTGTTGCGGCCTCGGCATCGTCTTGGGCGAACGCGGTGGCGATGAAGGCAGAGACGACGCGCCGCCCGCTCTTGCCGGCATGGGCCAATGCATTGCGCATGAAGTGCACGCGGCAACGCTGCCAACTGGCGTTGAGCACCTTGGCGACGGTGGCCTTGATGCCCTCATGGGCGTCGGAGACGACCAACTTGACGCCACGCAAGCCCCGGCGGGCGAGCTTGCGCAGGAACGCCGTCCAGAACGTCTCGGCCTCGGAGGGACCAATGTCCATGCCGAGCACCTCGCGTCGGCCGTCGTTGTTGACGCCGACCGCGACAATCACCGCGACCGACACAATGCGCCCGTTCTGGCGCACCTTCACGTAGGTGGCGTCGATCCACAGATACGGCCAGTCGCCCTCGATCGGCCGGGCGAGGAACGCCTTCACCTTGTCGTCGATCTCCGCGCAGAGCCGGCTCACCTGGCTCTTGGAGATGCCGCTCATCCCCATCGCCTGGACGAGATCGTCGACCGAGCGGGTAGAGACGCCCTGCACATAGGCTTCCTGAACCACGGCGGTGAGTGCCTTCTCGGCCATCCGGCGCGGCTCCAGGAAACCCGGGAAGTAAGAGCCCTTGCGCAGCTTGGGAATGCGCAGTTCGACCGCGCCGGCGCGGGTCTCCCATATCCGGTCGCGGTAACCGTTGCGCTGGGCCAGACGCTCGGGGCTCTTCTCGCCGTAAGCCGCCCCGGTCTGGCTTTCGACCTCGAGCTCCATCAGCCTTTGGGCAGCAAAGCCGATCATCTCGCGCAACAGATCGGCATCAGGGGTCTTCTCCACGAGCGTGCGCAGGTTCATCATATCGTCGGTCATCGGTGGTTCCTCGGTTGCGTTGGCGTGTCGCAACCCGATCCTACCGGAGAACTGCCGGTGACCACCGCAAAGCCGCCCGCCCGCTACGGCGCTAGTTGAGGCGCGCGTCCGGGCGGCTTTGCTCTACCGAGCTACACCACCGCCGGGGACACGACCC
>NZ_JBEPQK010000063.1:0-1035 GCF_040547805.1 Bradyrhizobium sp. LA6.1
GGACGGAGGTTTGGGATGGGATTGGACAGCAAAAAGGACGTCCATTTGGACGGCTCGTCGGTAGGGCCGGTGAGCCGGCTGGAGGTCCTTGAAGGACCGTCGGGACGCCGCGTGCGTTCGGAGGCTGAGAGAGCTCGGATCGTCGCCGAGAGTCTGCTACCCGGTGCCCAGGTGTCCGAGGTGGCGCGCAAGCACGGAGCGACGCGCTGGCAGATTTACGATTGGCGACGGCGCTTTCGACAGCGAGGCATGTTGCCGCCGTGCGAGGCGTCGCAGCCGACATTCGCGCCGCTGGTCGTGGAAGGTGCGTTAGAGGAGCGTCACGTTCCGGCGATCAAGCTTGAGATAGCGATCGGCGATGTCGTGGTGCGGACGGACACGGCCATAGATGGCGAGCAGCTGTCTCGGGTGATCCGCGCGGTACGAGCGTCACGATGATCGCGCCCGGTGCTGATCTGAAGATTTACATGGCGACGCGGCCGATTGACTTCCGCTGTGGCCATGATGGGCTTGCTGCGAAGGTGCAGGAGATGCTTCGTCTCGATCCGTTCAGCGGTGCAGCCTTCGTGTTCCGATCGAAACGAGCGGACCGGATCAAGATTTTGGTCTGGGATCGAACGGGCCTAGTGTTGGTGCACAAGCGCCTCGAAGGCTGCAAGTTCGTTTGGCCAACGATCGCAGACGGCGTGATGCGCATATCGCCGGCGATGTTCGCAGCCCTGTTCGAGGGGCTGGATTGGAGGTTGGTCCGCCCGCAAGAAGCGCGGCGTCCGCAGGCGGCGGGATAACTGCGGCAGAGTGACTCGGAAGGTATTTTGCACGTGACGCACGCGGCGGCGGTGTGCTCGAATTAGCACATGAGCATCGCGGCGCTGCGCGACGAAAATGAACGACTGAAGGCGCTTTTGGCGCAAACGCAGGCGGCCTTGAGCGAGCATCAGGGGGCGCTGGCGGCGTCGGAGGAAGCGCGGCGTCGGCTGGAGGTCATCCTCGGCGAATTGCGACGCGAGAAGTTCGGCGCGAAGTCCGAGAAGC
>NZ_JBEPQK010000064.1:0-1034 GCF_040547805.1 Bradyrhizobium sp. LA6.1
TCGCCAACATGATTTCGCGACTGATCGGTCAGCGGAATGACGTACTCTCCTACGTTTCAAGATCAGGTCCTCACCGGTAAGTGTGGCTAAAGCGGCATTGCTGGCACCGTTTTGATGGCATCTATCCTGCACGGTGCGCGACGTAGCGATCTTGCGACCCGGCGCGCCATCGAGCGTGTGTGTTCGAGGTGCGCACAGAGATTGCCAAGGTCTAACAGGAGATGGCCGACAAGTGAGGTGAGCCGCCACTGGATGACGACACATGATGACCGCCGCTCAAGTCGCGACACAGGTCCTACGTCGCCTCCGTTGTGCCGGCGTGCCGGCACGCCATCCACCGCAATCTGTAGCGGCGTGCTTGTTGTTTGCTATTTCTGCTCCCCGCGATACTCTGACAATCGGCTGGGGGCCTTAGAATGTTCGATGTGTATCTTAACACCAGGCGAGATCTGTTGGTTGTGCGAAATGGTTTGCCAATTCCGCTTCCCGACGCGTCAGGCAGATGGCATAAGAAGAAAAAAGTAGCGAGCGTCAGTGAGAACATTAAGCTCGCCGTTCAGCGACAAGGCTACTACCTGCGCAAGCTAACGGACTTTAAAAAGCGTTAGCCCGCGAACCGCATGTGCAACCTCTACAGCATCGCGACGAACCAAGCTGCGTCGCCGCACTGTTTCGCGTCGCCAACCGATACGTCGGCAACCTCGCACCGATGCCCGGCGTGTTTCCCGACTATCCTGCGCCGGTCGTCCGCAACACAGACGCAGGATGGTGTTGATGCGGTGGGGCATGCCGCCGCCACTTCGCACAGGCGTGATGCCAGTCACGCCCCGCTGACCCCGGCCGTCGGGCAAAACACCGGGTCATTCCGATCTGCGCCGGTGTCAAGTTGCGCTTGCAAGAATATTCCACTTTACCGAAATTCGGAATTGGCGTATGTGTCGCCCATCCCGGCTCACCAAGAGGGGCGATCTTGTGTCGTCACTGTCGCGAGCCGGGCTTGCGGTGGACGCGACAGCGTCGGGCGCGAGAGGTCG